>NZ_JBWKLQ010000014.1:144263-178650 GCF_056429965.1 Streptomyces sp. NPDC046122
CCAGCCGAGGAGGTGAGAAGAGGGCACAAAAAAAGAAAGAAAAAAGGGGGGGAAGGGGGGGGGGGGGGGGTGGGGGGGGCCCCCCCCCCAGCCCCCACCGGCCGTTCAGCAGTCGCCCGTCACCCCGTGCCGGCCGGCGGATCCGCCAGGGCCAAGGCGGCGTGGTGGCCCTCCGGGGCGAGCACGTCGCTGAGGGTCCAGCCCGGCGGTGAGGCCGGGTCCGGACCGGACCCGACGTAGTCGGCGGCGGGGTCGGCGGAGAGACCGACGCCGGTGCCCTTGAGGTAGGCCTCCTTGCGCGTCCACACCCGGGTGAAGGCGGGCGGACGCTCGGAGGCGGGCAGGACGGCCAGTTCGGCCGCCTCCCTGGGGTGCAGCACATCGGCGGTCTCGGCGATGGCCGCCGCGTCCGGTTCCGGTTCCACGTCCACGCCCACGGGAGTGGACGCGAACGCGAGCAGGCTCAGACCCTCGCAGTGCGACAGGGAGAAGTGCAGGGCGCCGCCGGGCACGACGGGCTTGCCGTGCGGCTCGTCGCAGTGCGCGCACGGAGCGCGCTCGACGACCACGTCACGGGCGGCCATGCCCAGATACGCGCCCAGCAGCCGGCGCAGCGCCACGTGCGCGCACACGTACCCGTCCCGGTCGGCGGACCGTACGAACTCCGCGGCGCGGGCCAGCTCCACGGAGTCGAGGGTGCCGGGGGCGTGCCGGGCGGCATGCGCCCGGTACGCGGTGGTGTCCACCAGCCACAGTCCCGGACCCGTCGAGGTCAGAGCCGCGCCGGCGGGGCCTGCGCCGGACAGCCGGCGGGGTACCAGCAGCCGTCCGGTGGTCAGTGCGGCCATGTCGGGTGCCTCCAGTTCGAGTGGTCGGATCACGCGGGGGCGGCGACCGGGCTGTCGGCCGTACCGGGCGCGGGCTCTTCGCGGGGCCGCCCGGCCGGGCCGCCCGGGGCCGTCTTTCCGGCGGGTCGCCGGTCTTCCGCCTCGGCCGGGCCCGCGGCGCCGCTCTCGTGCTCGAAGGACGTGTCCGGGTCCCCGGCGGTGGGCTTCTGCCGCAGCGCGAGGAAGGCCGCGACCGGGGACACCGCGGCGATGGCCCCGCACAGCAGCCACGTCTGCTGTACGCCCAGCACCAGCGACAGCGAGCTGAACAGGGCGATGGACAGCGGAGCGGTGCCGATTCCGGCGAGCGAGAGGGTCGACATCGCCGCCCCCATCCGGTCCCGCGGCGCCGCCTGCTGATAGAGCGTCACGATCGCGGGGCCGTTCAGCCCGGACAGCAGGCCGACCGCGGCGGCCACCGCTGTGAGCGACAGCGGCGTAGCCATCAGTGCCATCACCGTGATCCCCACGGCCAGCCCGGCTCCGGTCACGACCAGTCGTACGAACACCGGGATGCGGTGGGCGAACGCCGCCCCGAGCGCACTGGACGCGAGCGCCCCGACGCTGAACGCCGCCAGCACCATGGCCACCGCCCCGACCCCCCAGCCGCGCTGGTGGACGAGCAGCGGCAGGGCCACCTCGGCGGGCCAGCTGAACGCCATGTCCAGGCAGAGGGAGGCGATGAACATCCAGCGCAGTCGCGGATGCCGGGCCAGGAGACGGAATCCGTCGCCGGACCGTCGCAGCAGCGACGGGCCGCCCTTCTGACGCGGGGGCCGGGTGAAGCCGTGGGTGACGTACAGGAGGCAGCCGAGCCAGACGGCGCCGGTGGCGGCGGCCGCCGCGAACGCCACCCACAGCTCGCCGACGGTGATCAGCCAGGCGCCGGCCGGGGTGCCGAGGATCGGGGCGACCCTGAGCACCATCGCGTAGGCCGAGTTGGCGCGCGCGAGCTGGTCGCCGCTGGCGAACCGCGGCAGCAGCACCCCGGAGGCCGGGCCGGCCAGCCCGAGCAGCATGCCCTCGACCAGGGCGATCAGTACCAGTGGCCACAGCTCGTGGGTGGTGGCCGTGACCACCGCGCCGGCCGCGAGCAGGGCGGCGCGTGCGCTGGTGGTGCGGAGCAGGACGAAGCGTGGTCCGAGCGTGTCGGCGACGGCCCCGCCGAAGATGAGCATGAGGGCGCGCGGCACGGTCGCCGCAAGCATCAGAAGAGTGACCGCCTTGGTTCCGCCGATCTGTACGGCGGTCCAGTTCATCGCGATCAGGAGGCCGAAGCTGCCCAGCTGGACCGCCGCCTGGCCGCCGACGAGCGCGCCGACCCGGCCCCAGGGAACGGGGCTGGGTGCCTGGGCTGCGGAGGGGGGCGCGGGTGAGGTCGCGGTCATCGGGACTTCCTTCGGGTGGCGGGCGTGGTGACGGGCGTGATGGCCGGTCTGGTGGCGGGCGTGGGAAAGGCGGCGCTGACGGCGTGTACGCCGGCCCGCTCGGCGGCGCGCGCCAGCGTGGCCGGGCCTGCCGGAGTGCCGAGGACCTGGAGCGCCAGGCGGCCGCCGAGATGGGCCCGGCCGGTACGGGCGAGCCGCCGGGCGGCGCCCAGTGCGGCGGCACGGGCCGCGACGGCCGGGGCCCCGGGCACCACCGTGACGCCGGGGAGCGGACCGTCCGGCAGGAACCGGGCCCGCACGGCGAAGCCGGAGCCCGGCCGCCCGGGCAGCGGCCCCCGGTCCGACGACCGGCCCAGCGGCACGGCAGCCACCCGGCCCGGGCCGGTGCCGGTCACCGCCGCGTGGCCCGGTGGTTTCGCCCGGGGCCGGCTCCGTGCCGGGCGGGCGACGGCCGCCGGCGCGCCCCGGCGGGCCGACCGGGTTCGCACCCGGGCCCGGACCGGCCCCGGTCCGGCGGCGGGCGGCCCCCACCTCCCGGCGCCGAGCCGGTCGCGCCGCCGGGTCATGGCCGGGGCCCCGTCGGCACCGTGGCGGGCGCCGCCTGGCCGGTGGTGGCCGCCGGCCAGAGGTCAGCCCTGCTCAGCGCGGACGGACGGTACTGTCCCAGGGCGCTGACCAGCAGGCGCAGTTCCAGCGCGAGTGCCTGTGTCAGCCGCTCCAGGCCGTGCTCCGGATCCTCGTCCACGGCGAGCAGGGCCGCCCGGCCGAGACCGACGGCGGTGGCGCCCATGGCGAGCGCGCGCACCGCCCGGCCGCCTTCCCACATGCGGCCGGAGGCCAGCAGAGTCGCACCCTCGGGGCGGTCGATCAGGCCGAGGCAGGCGGCCAGCGGCAGTCCGACTCCGTCGAGGAACACCCGTGGCGCCCAGCCGGTGCCGCCTTCCGCACCGTCGACGGTGACCGCGTCGGCCCCGGCCGCCCACGCGGTCGCGGCGGCGGCGCCGATGTCCCGGCCCGGGTGGAACTTCACCCAGGTGCGGGCGAGCGGGAAGTTGTTCCGCATGAACCGCAGTTGCTGACGGACGATCTCCTCGGTGAACGTGCCCGGCGTCGCGCAGCGCAGCCGTGCCCCGTCGGGCCCGAGCTCCTCGCCGAGCGTGAACCGGCCTGTGGCGGCGAGCCGTTCGGCCTCTGCCGGAGCGACCACGGTCATGCCGCCCAGGCCGGGTTTGGCTCCCTGACCGACCTTCAGCTCGAAGCCGAGCCGGCCCGAGTCCCGCAGGGCACGCGACGCCGGATCGCTGTACAGGAGGTTCCACACCTCGGAGTCGGCGTCCTCGGTGGACTGCTGCACCACGACGCCGCCCGCGCCCTCGGCCGCCGCCTCCGTGTACGCCTCGACCCGGGCCAGCAGGACCGAGCGGTAGCCGTGCACCGGCACCATGTTCTCGCCGACGACCATCGGGATGCCCAGCCGGCCCGCCTGCCGGGCCGCCGCCACCGCCAGGTCCCCGCTGCCGGCTCGGGTGGAACCGAAAGCGGAGAGGTACAGCGGCAGTTCGCACGAGAAGCCGCCGATCGCGGTGCGCAGGTCCACGTCGCCGTGGCCGGGCTCCCGGCCGAGTTCGATCAGCTGCTCCAGCCGCCGCGGCATGAACACCGGTGGAACCAGGCGCAACGCGTCCAGCTCGTCGGGGACGGCCGCGGCGACGGGGGCGGTGGCGGTGCCGTCGTGGCCGGCGCCGAACAGCCCGCTCCCGTACTCACCGGCCGGCGGGAAGACCTCCGCCGCGCCCCGCCGGGCACGGGCCCGTACCCGTTCCTCGGGGAAGCCGCCCGCCGTCATGGACGTCGCGTTCACGGCGCGATCACCCCCGGCAGCTTCGGGTAGGCGCTGACCTGCCACAGGGCGTCCAGACCGGTCAGGAAGCGGACCAGGCGCTGCAGACCCATGCCGAAACCGGCGCTGGGGGCGAGCCCTTCGCGTGCCAGCTCCAGGTACCAGGCGTACTTCGCCGGGTTCTCGCCGCTCTCGCGCATCCGGGTGACGATCGTCGCGTAGTCGGCCTCCCGCTCGCTGCCGCTGACCAGCTCGCCGTAACCGCCGTGTGCGATGAGGTCGAAGTTGCGCAGTACGCCCGGCCGTGCCGGATCCTCCCGGTCGTAGAAGCCGCGCGAGCCCTTCGGGTAGTCGTTGACGAAGAAGGGGCAGCCGGCGTCCAGCGACAGGATCCGCTCGGCCTCCCAGTCGATCTCCGCGTCCGGGCTCTGCGCGTGGCCGAGCGCGGCCAGCCGGGCGACTGCCTCCTCGTGCGTGCACACCTCGAACTTCCCGGCCCGCAGCTCGTCGAACTCGCCCTCGCTGCGCCCTAGTTCGCGCAGCACGTCGGGCACGGCCGTCCACACGTGCTCCACCACCCGGGTCAGCAGCCCGGCGGCCATCTCCTGCACGTCCTGCCGGCTCGCGCCGGCCATCTCCACGTCGATCTGGTGGAACTCCACCAGGTGCCGCCCGGTGCCGGCGGTCTCGGGCGGCTCCACGCGGACGTTCGGGGCGATGTAGAACAGCCTCGGGAAGCCCTTCAACGACGCCTGCTTGTAGAGGATCGCGCTGGTCATCAGCTTGTACGGCCGGCCGTAGTAGTCCACGTCGAGCGCCTTGGCGCCCCGGCCGCCCGGATCGGTGACCGGGCCCACCAGCGGGGGAAGCAGCTCGGTGAAGTCCTCGCCGCGCAGGAACTCCCGCGTCGCGTACAGCGCTTCCTGCTGGACCAGCATCGCGGCCCGCAGACGCGGCGAAGCCAAGTGCTCGCCGAGCGGGGGAGGGGTGGGGATGGTGGGTGTGTGTTCCATGTCGGTCGACTCCAGACGGTCGGGAAGGGGAGGGTCAGTGGGTGACGGGGGCGTCGTAGCGGGCCGCGACGCCGTGCAGCGCGGCCAGCAGTCCGTCGGACGTCAGCGGGGTGCGGGCGCCGCCCGGCGCCAGGTATGGCGGGACCGGCATCGCCCCGGTCTCCGCCCAGCGCAGCCGGCCGCCGGCGTCGACGAAGCTGCGGGAGCGGCCCGCGTTGTCGGGGTGCAGGCAGTACGGCACGTCCAGTACGCCCCGTGCGAAGGCGGTGCGCAGGGCCCGCCCGAGGTCGGCCCCGAGCTCCAGCACGGCCTCGACGAAGGTCCGCGCCTCGCGGTACACCTCGCTGTCGGCGGCCTCGGCCGGGTCCGGTGACCCGCCGGCGGGCCACGGCTCCACGAGCGGCCGGCGGGCTGCCAGTTCCGCGCCGGCGGCCGCGGTCCGCAGGGCGCGTACGTTCTCGCGTACGGTCGGGATGCGGTGCGCCTCGGCCGCCGTCTTCACGATCAGCCGCTGCGCCCCGGCGTGCACCGCCAGCCGGGCGGAGTCCTCCAGCAGGCGGGTCGCGCCGTCTTCGGTCCGGGGGAACACCCCCATGTACGTGTAGAGCACGACGTGCCGTTCGGTGTCCGGGGGCAGGAACTCGGCGGCCAGCCGGTGCAGGGCCCGTACGGCCTCGGCGTCCTGCGCGAAGTCGGTCTGCTGGGCGTAGCTGAGGGAGACGCTGCGGATGCCGTGCCGGGTGAAGAACAGGCCCTCCAGCAGGCTGAGCGCCACCAGGAGGCCCGGCGGGCAGAGCTGTCCGAGCATGCAGCCGCCGAAGCTCTCCACGTGCGGCATCCGGGGAGCGGGCGCCAGCGTCGCGAGGAGTTCGCAGGCCCGTGCCCAGTTGGCCACCGACTCCGCGAGCGGGGTGCGGCCGTAGGGCAGGCAGTACGAGACGGGCCCGCCCTCGGTGGCGTCCAGGCCGGCCGCGGCGAGGGCCCGGACGATGGCGTCGGGCCGGGACGATCCGTGCCGTACCTGCACGGGGAACCCGGGGCCGAGGATGCCGTCGAGCATGGCGCGGGTCCGCTCCGCCGGGTGGGCGGCGATCGGGTAACCGTTGAGCGCGACGCCCTCGGCGAGAGCCGCCCGGGCCGCCGCGTGGTCGCCCACCCGGGTGTAGCTGTCGATGGTGAGGGTGCCGACCGTGGCCGCCGCGACGCCCCGGGTGCCGGCCAGGCCGGCCCGCATGCGCTTCGGGTCCGCGAAGCCCATCCGGGGCTGGACCACGAGCCTGCCGGCCGCCGCGGCCCGCGCGACGAAGGCGCCGAACGAGACCGGCCCCGGCCGGTGCGGCCCGGCGGACCGGTGACCGGAGCGGACGTGGTCGTCCCGGCGGTCCGCCGGGGCCGCGAGGAGTGCGCCGGCCGGACTCATGCCACGGCCCGGGGCGCTGCCGTCGCCGGTGCGGCGGCGAGCGCGGCCGTGAACGCGCGCAGGGCCTCGACGTCGCCGTCGTCGAAGACGGCGTCGCAGCCCGCCTCCAGGAGCAGGGCCCGCCGGGTCCGGTCGGCCCCGCCGGCGACCCCGAGCTTGCCTCCGACGACCACCGGGACCTGAACTCCGGCGGACCGCAGGGCGCGTACGGCGGACAGCCCGTCGCGGTAGCCGTGGCCGTTGACGCTGCTGATGACGACGAGCTCGGGCCGGGACTCCGCACAGGCCGCCACGAGCAGGTCGTCGGGAACGCACGGGCCCAGGCCGGTCACCCGGTGCCCCTGCTCCTCCATGAACAGCTGGAGGTAGACGAGATTCCAGGTGTGGGAATCCGATGCCGTACCGGCCAGCAGTATCTTCAAACTCCGTCGTCGCATGCCTGAAATATAGGAACGCCGAAGAGAGGAAAGGGGAAGTTGCGGCGGCAGAAGCGGGTGGAATCAAAAAGGCGCGAAGGATCCGGTGGCGGCGTGCGAACTCCCGGAAAACGCCGAGCCGCGGTCCGGAATTCTCCGGACCGCGGCTCTCGGTCTTCCAGGAACACGCCCCCGGGCAGGGGGGCGCGGGCTCAGGCGTACTGGGCGAGCAGGCTCTTCGGCCGGATGTCGGTCCAGTTCTCCTCGACGTACGCCAGCGCCTCTTCCCTCGGGCCGGCCCCCCACACACTGTCCCAGCCTGCGGGGATCTCGCTGAACGCCGGCCACAGGGCGTGCTGGCCCTCGGCGTTGACCACCACGTGGAAGATGCCCGCGGTGTCGTCGAAGGGATTAGTCATGACAGACTCCTCAATTTCTCGGAAAGGATACGGCCGATCAGTGCAAGGGGTTCGGGTTCGCCCATCCTGGTATGGATGACTCCGACGGTGTGCTTTTCGAGCGTTCCTTCCACATAGGGGATCCAGGATTCGGAAAGGGTGTTCTCCGGGGCGCCTTCTGCCTGGGCCGCGAAGAACAGCATGTCCGTCTTCACCGGCCGTGGCGCATAGAGGTTCATGATTTCCGCGTGGTCGATGGACGCGCCGATCACCGAGCGGATCTCGCCGTCGGAGAAGCCGCCCAGCACCGGGTCGGTCTCCCGCACGAGGCCGATCAGGGCCGCCACGTCGAAGGGGGCGTCCTCGGGCTCGTCGGCGGCGTCGCCGACCAGCATCTCCCGCTTCTGCGCGGGCGTCATCCGGCGGCGCTCGGGCTCGGTGGGCAGGAGGTGCACGTCCATCATCGCCAGCAACTCGGTCTGCTCGCCGAGTTCGGCCAGCCGCACCGCCAGAGCGTGCGCGACGGTTCCGCCGAACGACCAGCCGAGGAAGCGGTACGGGCCGTGCGGCTGCACGCGCCGGATGTGCTCCAGGTAGTCCTCGGTCATCTCCTCGACCGTCTCCGGACTGTGGCCGAGCTCCGAGAGGGCCCGCGCCTGGATCGCGTAGAGCGGCTGGTCGGGACCCAGGTGCCGGGCCAGTCCGACGTACGACCAGCCCACGCCCGTACCCGGGTGGATCGCGAACAGCGGCCGCCGCGTGCCGCCCGGCTGGAGCGGCAGCAGCACCCCCATCGGATCGAAACCCGACGGCTCGTCCGCGAGCAGCCCGGCCACCGTCGGCGTGCGGAACAGGTCCCGTACGCCCCGCTCCAGGCCCAGGGCGGTACGCATCCGGCTCACCAGCCGCACCCCGAGAAGCGAATGCCCGCCCAGGGTGAAGAAGTTGTCGTCGATGCCCACCCCGCGCACCCCGAGGATCTCCTCGAACAGCGTGCACAGCACCTCTTCGCGCGGGGTCCGCGGCGGGCGCCCGGACGGCGCCGCCGCCGGTGCGGGCGCGGGCAACGCCTTGCGGTCCGGCTTGCCGTTCACGGTCAGCGGGATCTCGTCCAGCAGGACCGCCGCCGCGGGCACCATGTGCTCGGGGAGCTCACCGCCCGCCCAGCGCAACAGGTCCTCCCCGGTCAGGGAGTGGCCGGCACGTGGCACCGCGTACGCCACCAGGCGCTTCCCGCCCGGCCCGTCGTCGAAGACGACCACCGCGACCCGCCCGACGCCCGGGTGCCGGGCCAGCGTCTCCTCGATCTCCCCGGGCTCGATCCGGAAGCCGCGCAGCTTGATCTGGCCGTCCGCGCGCCCCACGAAGCGCAGTTCACCGCCGGCCGTCCAGTGCACCAGGTCGCCGGTGCGGTACATGCGGCTGCCGTCGGCTGCGAACGGGTCGGCGACGAACCGCTCCGCCGTCAGCCCCGGCCGGCCCAGGTAGCCGCGGGCCACCTGCGTGCCCGCCAGGTACATCTCGCCGGCGACTCCCACCGGAACCGGCCGCAGACGCTCGTCCAGTACGTACACCCGGGTGTTGTCCAGCGCGATGCCCAGGAACACCCCGGGCAGGGTGCGGCAGCCGGTGTCCAGGCGCTGGTGGTGCGAGGCGAACGTGGTTTCCGTCGGACCGTAGCTGTGCACCAGCACCGTGTCCGGGCAGTGGTCCAGGACCCGCTGGAGCGCGGCCGGGGAGGCCACGTCGCCGCCGGTCCACACCTCGTCCAGCAGCTTCAGCGTGTCGAGCCCTTCGTCGGCCATGATGTGGAACAGGCCCATGGTGAAGTAGGCGGCGGTCACGCCGTGGGCGCGGATCGCGTGGTCCAGCTCGGCCAGGTCCGTGCCCGATCCGGGTGCGAAGACCAGCTCGCCGCCGTTGAGCAGCGGCACCCACAGCTCGTACGTGGAGGCGTCGAAGCCGATGGCCGAATGCACCAGCATGCGGCGGTGGTTGCGGTGGTCCCAGCAGCGGTCGGTGACCAGCTCCACCACATTGCGGTGGGTGACACCGACGCCCTTCGGCCGGCCGGTCGAGCCCGAGGTGAACATGACGTACATGAGGGCGTCCTCGCCCACCGGCACCCTCGGGTCGGTGCGCCGGCAGCCCGGCACCGGTGTGTCCGCCGACAGCACCCGCACCCCCGCCGCCAGTTGCCGGGCCACCGGGGCCGCGTCCGCGTACGCCTCCTGGGTGACGAGCACCAGCGCCCCCGTGTCCTCCATGATCATGGCGATCCGGGCGTCCGGCAGGCGCGGATCCAGCGGCACGTACGCCGCCCCGCACTTCAGGGCGGCCAGCGCCGCCACCAGCAGGTGCGGGGTGCGGTCCAGCAGCAGCCCGACCGCGCCGTGCGGCCGCGCCCCGGCCTCGATCAGCCGGTGCGCCAGCGCGTTGGCCCGGGCGTTGAGCTCGGTGAAGGTCAGCGTGTCCTCCTCGTACCGGACCGCGACCGCGTGCGGAGTGCGGCGTACCTGCTCCTCGAACCGCTCGTGCAACAGGCCGGGCAGCGAACGGGGCGCCGCGGTGGCGTTGCAGCGCACCAGGATCCGGTCCGCCTCCTCCTCGGACAGCAGCGGCACGTCACCGATCCGCGTCTTCGGGTCGGCGGCCACCACCCGCAGCAACCGTGCCACGTGGGCCGCCAACTGCGCCGCGGTGGCCGCGTCGAAGAGGTCAAGGGCGTACTCCAGGACCCCCGCCAGGCCGGCCGGGGTCCCGGAGGCGTCCCGGGTCTCCCGCAGCGCCAGTGTCAGGTCGAACTTGGTGAACCCCGACTCGGCGGCCAGCGGCGTGCCGGCCAGCGGGGAGTCCTCGTCGGCGGCCCGCTGGGCCGGGTGCACCTGCACCATCACCTGCGTCAGCGGGTGGTGGGCGGTGGACCGGACAGGGTTCAGCTCCTCCACCACCAGGTCGAAGGGGAGCTGCTGGTGGGCGAACGCCGCCAGGTCGGTCTCCCTGACCCGCTCCAGCAGCTCGGCGAAGGACGGATTCCCCGAGGTGTCGGTGCGCAGGACCAGCGTGTTGACGAAGAACCCGACCAGCTCGTCCAGCGCCTGGTCGTCCCGGCCCGCGACCACCGTGCCCAGCGGCAGGTCCGTGCCCGCGCCGTGCCGCGTCAGGACGGCGGCGAGGGCGGCCTGCACCACCATCAGCAGGGTCGCCCCGTGCTCCAGGGCCAGCGCCTCCAGCCGGGCGTGGGTGTCCGCGTCCAGGCCCGGGACCGGCGTGGCCGCGCCCCGGTGCGAGGCGTCGGCCGGCCGGGTCCGCGCGGGCGTCAGCTCCAGCACGGGCGGGGCGCCGGCCAGCCGGTCCCGCCAGAACGCGGTCTGCTCGGCGGCCGCGGGACCCGCCAGCATCCGCTGCTCCCACAGGGTGTAGTCCGCGTACTGCACCGGCAGCGGCCCCTGGGTGGGCGCACCGCCGCCGAGGCGGGCGGTGTACGCGGCGGCGAGATCCGCCAGCAGCGGCCCGGCCGACCAGCCGTCGGCCGCGATGTGATGCACCAGCAGCACCAGCGTCTGGCCGCCCCGCTCCGGTTCACGCCCACCGGCCCGCGCCGGCTCGGGCGCGCTCTCGATCAGCCAGGCCCGGAACGGGATCTCCCCGGCCAGGTCGAACACGTGCCCCGCCGCCGCGTCCACGGCGTCCGCGACGCCCTCCGGGCCGGTCCGTACCACCTCCAGCACCGGCCGGACGTCCTCCCGTACCTCCTGGTACGGCCGGCCGTCGTCCGCCGGATACACGGTCCGCAGCACTTCGTGCCGTTCCGCCGTGTCGGCGAGCGCGTCGGCCAGCACGGCCGGATCCAGCGGCCGGTCCGGCCGCAGGACGAACGGGATGTTGTACGAACGGCCCGGCCCCTCCAGCTGGTCGACGAACCACAGCCGGCGCTGCGCGTACGACAGGGGCAGCCGCTTCGGCCGTTCGGCGAGCGGCACCGCGGCCAGCGCGGGCCGGCCCCCGGCGGCCGCACCCCCCGTGTCCTGCGCCGCGGCGGCGATCCGGCCCGCCAGCCCGGCGGGGGTGGGCGCGAGGAACAGGTCCCGCAGCCGCAGGTCCACCCCGAGTACGGCCCGCACCCGGTTCATCAGCCGTACGCCCGCCATCGAATGACCGCCGACGGCGAAGAAGTTGTCGTCCGGGCCGACCGACTCCCGGCCGGTGATCTCGGCGAAGACACGGCACAGGGCGGCGACGGCCGCCGGATCGGCCCCGCCGTCGCCCCCAGCCGGCGCGGTCTCCTCCAGGGAGACCGAGGTACGGGCCGGCCGGGCGTCCAGCGCGGCCCGTTCGGCCCCCGACAGCAGCGCAGCCGAACGCACGGGTGCGTCCCCGCCCTCGGCGAACCGGGAAAGGGCCCGTACGTACACGTCGAGCAGCAGCCGGGCCGTGGTCGCGTCGAACAGGTCCTCGGCGTAGGTCCACCACACCGTGAGACCGCCGTGCCCGGGACGGGCCACGCACGTGACGGCGAGATCGAACTTGGCCACGTCCAGGCCCGTCTCCTCGTACCGGCCGCCGAGCGCGGCGCCGACGCGCACCGCCCGGGGGTCCGCGCCGGGCTCTTCCTCCTGTACGGCCAGCGTCACCTGGAACAGCGGGTTGGCGCCCGGCGCGCGGCGCGGATTGAGGAGTTCCACCAGCCGGTCGAAGGGCAGTTCCTGGTGGGCGTACGCGCCGAGCGCGGCGTCCCGGGCGCGGGCCACCAGCTCCGCCGGGCCCGCCTCGCCGGACACATCGGTGCGCAGCACCAGGGAGTTCACGAAGAAGCCGACCAGATCGTCGAGTGCCTCGTCGGAGCGTCCGGCCACCGGGGTGCCGACTGCCACGTCGGGGCCGCCGCCGCAGGCGTCCAGCGCGGTGGCGAGCGCTGCCCGCGCCACCATCAGCAGACTGGCGTCCGTCTCGCCGGCCAGCGCCGCCAGCCGGGCGTGGGTCCCGCCGTCCAGTGAGGCGGTGAGCGTGCCGGCCCGCCCGCTCGGCGTGGCCGGCCGGTGCCGGTCGGCGGGCAGGTCCAGCAGGGGCGGCAGCCCGGCGAGGGCGTCCCGCCAGTACGCGGCCAGGGCGGTGTCGTTCTCCAGCAGCTCCTGCTGCCACAGGGTGTAGTCGGCGTACTGCACCGGCAGCGGCTCCCAGCCGGGCCCGTGCCCGGCGAGGCGAGCGTCGTAGGCGGCGCCGAGGTCCCGCAGCAGCGGCCCCACCGACCAGCCGTCGGTGGCGATGTGGTGGGTGAGCAGCGCCAGCACGCCGCCGCAGCCGTCGTCCGGCACGAACAGGGCCGCCCGGATCGGCAGTTCCGCCTCCAGGTCGAAGGTGCCGGCGGTGAAGCGGGCGACCTCGGCGGCCAGTGCGGCTTCCGGGCAGGAGCGCACGGTGAACTCGGGGCGCGGGCGGTCCAGTACGTGCTGGCGGGGCTCGCCGGCGTCGTCCGCCGGGTAGAGGGTGCGCAGCGCCTCGTGGCGCTCCACCACGTCGGCGAGGGCCGCGTCCAGCGCCTGACGGTCGGGCACGGCATCCAGACGGAGCACCACCGGCAGGTTGTAGGTCGGGGCCGGGCCCTCCAGGCGGTTCAGGAACCACAGCCGGCGCTGGGCGAAGGACAGCGGCACCCGCTCCTCCGGAGTGCCACCCGCCCCGACGTCGACGGTGGCCCCGGCGGACAGGGCCGGCAGCAGTTCCTCCCGCAGCTCCCTCAGCCCGGCCGCCCCCAGAGCCGCGGCGGAGCCCGCGCGCAGGGCCGCCAGCAGGGCGACGGCCCGCCCGATCCCGGACGTGCCGTGGGCCTGCGGCACGTCCGTTTCGCCGTCGTCCGCGGTCCCGGCCGCCGTACCCGGCGCCCCGTCCGCGCGCAGGGCCACCGCCAGGGCCAGCTGCCCGTACGTCATCCGGCGCTCACCGTGCACCAGCGCGACCCGCTCCGGACCGGTGGCGACCTGTACGTCGAACCGGTCCAGGGGGCCGGGCCCCTGGGCGGCAGAGGCGGGGGGAGCGGTCGAGGGCATCGCGGGGCCTCCAGTGAGGAAGGGTGGGGTGCCGGATCGGGACCTCTCCCGACTCCGCGCCACCACGCTACGAGCGCCGAAGCAGCCGGGCGGGCAGTCCTCGCGGCAGCTCCGAGCCCTCTCGCTGCCGCCCCGAACTGCCCCTGCCGCCGGGCGCACCCGCTGCCGCACGCGCCGGGTCCGCGCAGACCGCCGATGCCGTGTATCACGTCCGGCAGGCGGGCGGTTTCCGCTGGTCAGATGGACGGCGAGCGGGCACCCGCCGGTCGCGGGCCAGGGTGCCCGCTGCCGGACCCTGCACAGTGCCTGTACCGGTGCATTATCGGCGTAAGGGGCATAATCTGGTGAGGGAGTCGTAATGCACTGCCGACCGGTGCTGGAGGCGGCGCGCATGACAGATCCCCACGGCTTCCTCAAGATTCCGCGCCGGCCGAGCGGGGGGCGTCCCGTCGGTGAAAGGCTGGGCGACTGGAACGAGGTCCACGCAGGACAACCGTTGCTTCCCCTGGTGTCCGAGCAGGCGCGGCGGTGCATGGACTGCGGTGTGCCCTTCTGTCACAGCGGCTGCCCGCTGGGAAACCTCATTCCGGAGTGGAACGCCTTCTCCGCGCACGGCGACTGGCGCGCCGCCGCCGAGCGGCTGCACGCGACCAACAACTTCCCCGAGTTCACCGGGCGGCTGTGCCCCGCACCGTGCGAGGACGCCTGTGTACTGGCCGTCAACGCCGACCCGGTCACGATCAAGAACGTCGAACAGGCCATCGCCGACTGTGCCTGGGAGCGGGGGTACGTGACACCGCTGCCACCGCAGCGGCTGAGCGGGAAGACCGTCGCCGTCATCGGGTCGGGACCGGCCGGTCTGGCGGCGGCGCAGCAGCTCACCCGGGCCGGACACACCGTCGCCGTGTACGAGCGCGCCGACCGCATCGGCGGATTGCTCCGCTACGGCATTCCCGAGTTCAAGATGGAGAAACGGCACCTGGACCGCCGTATCGAGCAAATGCGGGCCGAGGGCACGAGTTTTTCTACCGGCGTGCGGGTCGGCATCGACCTCGACGCCGCAGAGCTGCGGAGAGACCATGACGCGGTGATCGTCGCCGTCGGCGCCACGGAGCGGCGGGAGCTGCCTGTTCCCGGTCGCGGACTGCGCGGCGTCCATCAGGCGATGGACTACCTGACCCTGTCCAATCGGACCACGGAGGGCGACCGCACCTCGTCTTCCCTCACCGCCGAGGGCAAGCACGTGGTGATCGTCGGCGGCGGGGACACCGCGTCGGACTGCCTCGGCACCGCGTTGCGCCAGGGCGCGGCCTCCGTGACGCAGGTGGACATCAACCCCCTGCCGGGCGACAGCCGACCCGAGAGCCAGCCGTGGCCCGTGTACCCGAAGGTCTACCGCATCTCGCACGCCCATCACGAGGCGCGAGAACGCCACGGCACGGACCCGAGGGTGTTCTCCGCGTCCACCTTCCGCTTCGAGGGGGAACCGGCGGGCCACCTGCGCACGGTGCACCTGACCGAGGTGGAGCCGGCGTCCCGAAGGCCGCTGCCGGGCACCGAGCGGACGATCCCGGCCGACCTGGCGCTGCTCGCCCTGGGTTTCTCCGGCCCCGAGCGGGACAACGGCCTGTTGGAGCAGCTCGGGCTCGCGATCGACGGCCGGGGGAACTTCGCCCGGGACACCGCTTTCGCCGCCGCGTCGGCGGAGCGGGAGCGGCGGACCGTGCGCACCGAGGCGGAGGGCCTGTTCGTCGCGGGCGACGCGGGACGCGGCCAGTCACTGGTGGTGTGGGCCATCGCGGAGGGAAGGGGCGCCGCGGCGGCCGCCGACCGCTATCTGACCGGTTCCACTGACCTTCCGGCACCGGTGTCCCCGGCGGACCGGCCCATGACGGCGTAGAGAACCTGTGTGCTCGTGTGTCAACTCTCCGTGGTCAAAGAGCTTTGACAGCAAATCGGGCGTGAGTGGCATTCCGGCGGTCGACGGCGGAGACTGGGAAGTGACGCGCGACCAGAGATGTTTCTCTGCAGGGGTTGGCATGGAAGAAGAATCTGTCGAGGTTCTGACGCCTGCGCCGGACGATTCGCAGATCGCTGAGCGCGGGCACGTCGGACCGGTGACCGGTACCGAGAAGGATCTCGCCGAAGTGATGGCCGATGTCGTGCGCGTGGAACGGGTCTCGGTCGAGAGTCACTTCTTCGACGACCTGGGTGCGAATTCCCTCGTCATGGCTCATTTCTGCGCGAGAGTCAGAAGACGCGAGGACCTTCCGTCGGTCTCGATGAGGGACATCTACCGGAACCCGACGATCCGAAGCCTCGCCGAGTCGCTCGGGGAGACCGACGCCGCGCGGCCACCGGTCGCCGCGCCCGCCCCGGTGGTGGAACCGGCGAGCACGCTGCGGTACGTCCTCTGTGGAACAGGGCAGTTGCTGCTGTTCCTCGGCTATTCGTTTCTGGCGGCTATCGTCACCGCACGTGGCTACGCATGGGTCTCCGACAGCTCGGGGGCCCTTGGCACGTATCTGCGTTCACTTGTCTTCGGCGGCATCGCCTTCGTGGGCCTGTGCGCGTTCCCCGTCGTCGCCAAATGGATCCTTGTCGGCCGGTGGAGAGTCCGTGAATTCCCGGTCTGGGGGCTCACGTATCTGCGCTTCTGGACCGTCAGGGTTCTGCTCCACGCCAACCCGATGATCCTCTTCGTCGGCAATCCCCTGTACGTGTTCTACCTTCGGGCACTCGGCGCCCGGATCGGCAAACACGTCACGATCCTCTCCCGGACCGTTCCGGTCTGCACCGACCTGCTCAGGATCGGAGCCGGCACGGTCATCCGCAAGGACTCGTACTTCCTGTGCTACCGCGCGCACGGCGGACGCATCGAGACCGGCGAGGTCACCCTCGGCCGGGACGTGCTCGTGGGCGAGAAGACCGTGCTCGACATCGGCACCTCCATGGGGGACGCTGCGCAGCTGGGCCACACATCGGCCCTGTACAGGGGCCAGCTCGTCCCGGACGGTGAGCACTGGCACGGATCGCCCGCCCAGCGCACCGAAGTCGACTACGTGAGGGTCGCTCCGGCGCCCTGCGGCACGCCGCGCCGGGCCTGGTACGGCCTGCTCACCCTGGGCCAGCTGTTCCTGCTGTACATCCCGCTGACGGTGGGGGGCCTGTACATGCTGCTGAACGAGGTCCCCGCGCTGAGCGACGCGCTGGCCCCCGGCACCCTGGGCTTCACGTCGCCGGACCTGTACCTCGACGCGCTGGTCGTCTCCCTCCTGCTGTTCTTCGGCCTGGTCGCCATCGGCCTCGCCGCGCTGCTCACCGTTCCGCGGCTGCTGCACCAGGTGATGAGGCCCGACAAGGTCTATCCGCTGTACGGCCTCCACTACTCCGTGCACAGGGCGATCACGCGCCTGACGAACGTGAGGTTCTTCCTCTGGCTCTTCGGCGACAGTTCTTACGTCGTCAACTATCTGCGCGGTCTCGGATACGACTTGTCGCGGGTGGAGCAGACCGGGTCCAATTTTGGATCGGAAGTGCACCACGAAACCCCCTATCTGACCTCTGTGGGCAGCGGAACGATGGTCGCCGACGGGCTTTCCGTCATGAACGCCGAATACTCCGGTACGTCGTTCCGCGTGTCCCGGGCATCGATCGGACCGCACAACTTCCTGGGAAACCACATCGCCTATCCCGTGGGCGGCAGGACCGGTGACAACTGCCTTCTCGGGACGAAAGTGATGGTCCCTCTCGACGGGGAAATAAGGGAAGGCGTCGGACTCCTCGGGTCCCCGTGCTTCGAGATTCCCCGCACGGTGGAACGCGATGCCCGGTTCGACCGTCAGCGGACCGGCAGGAGGCTGCGCCGAAACCTCAGAGCGAAGAACCGCTACAACCTCCGCACCATGGGCTGCTGCCTCTGCGTTCGGTGGTTCCACTTCTTCTTCCTCACGGTCCTCGGAATCGCCGCCGTCGACCTGCACGGTGCACTGGGGCAATTGGTGATAGCCGTGTCACTGGTCCTCGGACTCCTGTCCACCGCGGCCTACTTCGTCCTGTTGGAGCGCGCCTTCACCAGATTCCGCCCGCTGCGCCCCCGGTTGTGCTCCATCTACGACCCGTACTTCTGGTGGCACGAACGCCTGTGGAAGGTGCCCGACCACTACTTGAACATCTTCAACGGCACTCCTTTCAAAAACCTGGTCTGGCGGTCACTCGGAGTCCGGATCGGCAGCAGGGTCTTCGACGACGGCTGTTATGTCACGGAGCGGACGCTCACCACCATCGGCGACGACTGCACGCTCAACGCCGGAAGCAAAATCCAGTGCCACTCGCAGGAGGACGGCACATTCAAGTCCGACCACAGTGCGATCGGCGCCGGCTGCACCGTCGGTGTCGGCGCCCTCGTCCACTACGGCGTGACGATGGGCGACGGCGCGGAGCTCGCCACCGACTCCTTCCTGATGAAGGGCGAGGACATGCCGCAGCACGCTCGGTGGGGCGGCAATCCCGCCGTGGAGTCGCGCGAGGACCACGGCGACCCCGCGACACGGCGACAGTGAGTGGAGGGAGAACGGGCATGCGGACCGAGGCCGGACGGACGTTCTGGACCGGCGTGCTCACCGCCGGTGGATCCACCGTGCTCCCGCGCTGGGCGCAGGATCCGGCGCCGGGGATCACCACGTACGAGGCCGCGGTCCCGGACGGCGTCCTGTCGGCACTGCGCCGGCTCGCAGAAGAGCTGGCGATGCCGTTCACCTCGGTGGTGCTCGCCGCGCACGCCAAAGTGCTCGCGGCGCTGTCCGGCGACCCCGAGGTCGGCACGGACTACCTCGCCGCCGAGGGCGGCCCGCCCTTGCCCTGCCGGCTGACGGCCGCACCGGGATCATGGCGGGGACTGCTGGTGCACACCCGGCGGGTCGAGTCGGACGTGCTGGCGCACCAGGACTTCCCGGTCGACGAGCTCAGGAACGAGCTGCGCCTGGCCGGACCGTCGACCGAGGCGGTGTTCGACCCGGTCGACGGCGACGCCGGCCTCCCCGGTCATGCCGTCCTGGCGCTCGGGGTGGCGCAGGACGGAGGGGGTTGCGCCCTGCGGCTGCGGTACCGCTGTGACGCGCTGGACGCGGACGCCGCCGGCAGGATCACCGGCTACCACCTCACCGCGCTCGCACTGATCGCCGCCGATCCGGACGCGGAGCACGGGCGGCAGAGTCTGCTCTCCGCCGAGGAGCTGCGGTTCCAGACCGAAGGACTGGCCGGGCCCTACCGGGAGCTGCCGGACCTCAGGGCCCACGAGCTGTTCGAGGAGCGGGCACGGGCCCACCCCGATGCCGTCGCGGCCGTGTGCGGCCACCGGCAGTGGACGTACCGGGAGCTCAACGAGCGTGCCAACCGGCTCGCACGGGCCCTGCTGGCCCGCGGATCGCCACCCGAAGGCGTCGTCGCCGTGGTGACCGAGCGCAACCTGGACTGGACGGCCTCCGTCCTCGCCGTCTTCAAGGCCGGCGGGGTGTACCTGCCCATCGAGCCGCACTTCCCCGCCGAGCGCATCGCGGCCACGCTGTCCCGCGCCGGGTGCCGGCTCGTGCTGACCGAACGCGGCAGCACCGCCACGCTCGACCGGGCGCTCGGCTCGCTGTCCACCGGCGGGTCGCCCGCGGTGACGAAACTCCACGTCGACGAAGCCTGTGCCGAGGGCCATGGCGGCGCCGATCCCGGCGTCCGGGTGGCACCGGACCAGGCGGCGTACATCTTCTTCACCTCCGGCTCCACCGGCGAGCCCAAGGGTGCGATGTGCGAACACGCCGGCATGCTCAACCACCTCTACGCCAAGATCGACGACCTGGAGATCGGCGAGGGGCAGGTGGTCGCCCAGACCGCACCCCAGTGCTTCGACATCTCGCTGTGGCAGCTGCTCTCCGCGCTCCTGGTGGGAGGGCGGACCCTGCTGGTCGAGCAGGAGGTGATCCTCGACGTCCAGCGGTTCGTGGACAGGATCGCCGACGGCCGGGTCACGGTCGTGCAGCTCGTGCCGTCCTACCTCGACATCGTGGTGTCCTGCCTGGAGCAGCGACCCCGCGAGCTGCCCGACCTGCGGTACGTGTCCGCCACCGGCGAGGCGCTGAAGAAGGAGCTCGCCCAGCGCTGGTTCGCGGTCGCGCCCGGGACCCGGCTGGTCAACGCCTACGGACTGACCGAGACCTCGGACGACACCAACCACGAGATCATGGACCGGGTTCCGGACACCGAACGGGTGCCGCTCGGCCGGTGCGTCCACAACGTGCGGGTCTACGTCGTCGACGAGCGCCTGTCACCGGTGCCGCTCGGGGCCCCCGGTGCGATCGTCTTCTCCGGAGTCTGCGTCGGCCGCGGATACGTCAACGACCCCGAGCGCACCCGGCAGGCATTCATGGCCGACCCGCACGCCCCGGGCCGACGCCTGTACCGGGGCGGCGACTACGGCCGCTGGCTGCCCGGCGGCACACTGGACTTCCTCGGCCGCCAGGACGGCCAGGTCAAGATCCGTGGCTTCCGGATCGAGATCGGCGAGATCGAGAACACCCTGCTGAAGGTGCCCGGCGTCGGCGACGGCGCGGTGGTCGTCACCGAGCGCCCCGACCGCAGCAGGCAGCTGGTCGCCTTCTGCACCGGCCCGCGGCCGGTCGAGGCAGGCGTGCTGCTGGACCGGCTGGGCGAGTCGCTGCCCGAGTACATGGTCCCCTCGGCCGTCCACTGGCGGGAAAGCCTGCCGGTGACCGCCAACGGCAAGACCGACCGGAAGGCGCTGACGGCGCTGGCCGGCGAACTCGACGCGGCAGGCGAGGTCCGCGGCGCGCCGATGACGCCGGCCGAACAGCGGCTGGCGGCTGCCTGGTCGCAGGCGCTCGGCGTCCCGCGGCACCGGATCGGACGGCTGGACCACTTCTTCGACCGGGGCGGCACGTCGTTGTCGGCGGTGAAACTGGCGGTCGCCCTGGACCGCGCGGTGTCCCTCAAGGACGTCGTACGCCACCCGGTGCTCGCCGACCTGGCCCGCCTGCTCGACGGCGGATCCGAGCGGTCCTCCGGGCTTCTGCAGCCGCTGTCCGGACCGGACGGCACCCGGACCGGCGCCCTCGTGTGCTTCCCCCACGCCGCCGGCAGCGCGGTGAACTTCGAGCCGATGGCAAGGGCTCTGCGGGGCAGAGGGCCGGCGGTGTACGCCGTCGAGCCGCCGGGCCACGACGTGAGCGCCGAGTGGGGCCCCTTCGTCTCGCTGGCGCGGCTGGTGGAGGATGTCACCGCCGAGATCGTCCGCCTCGGCCTGAGCGGAGTCCTGCTGTGGGGGCACTCCTCCGGTGCCGCACCGGCCCTGGAGACGGCGAGGAGGCTCGAGGAGCGCGGGGTCGGCGTCCAGCGGGTGTTCGTCGCCGCCCAGTTGCTCGGTGACTCCGCGGGCCGGTGCGCGGCCGAAGCGGAGCTGTCCGGCCGGAGCGACGAGCGGATCGTCGCCGAGTTGAGCGCGGACAGCGACTACCCCGGGCTCCGTGGACTCGACGCCGGGCAGGCCGAGCGCGTCGCCGCCGCCTACCGGCACGACGTGGTGTCCGCGCACCGCCATTTCGCGGACGTCCTGGACAGCCCGCCGGCCGTGAAGCTGTCCGCGCCGGTCACGGTGGTCGTGGCCGCCGACGATCCGATCACCGCGGGGTTCCGTGAACGGTACGGCGACTGGCAGGTGCTGGCCGACCACGTCGAACTGGACGAGCTCCCGGACGGCGGGCACCACTTCCCGCGCACCCGCCCGGCCGAAGCGGCGAAGGCCGTGCTGCGCGCCGCCGAACTGCCGGCTGCCCTGACGTGACCGACGTGAGCGACGCGAGTCGAAAGGAGAACGAAATGCCGATCTCATTCCCGGCGTCTCCGCTCGATCTCGAGCTGGAATCCGGCAAGCCCCCGGTGCTGCACGCCGGAACCACCGGCGGGACGCCGACCGACCCCGACCGCTGGGCGGCCGAGCACCGGGACGCTCTGCGGGCGCTCGCCGCCGAGCACGGTGCGGTCCTGGTACGCGGCCTGGGGCTGCGCGACGCGGACGGGACCGGCGCCGTCTTCCGGCGGCTGGCCACGGCCCTGATGCCCGAGAGGGAAGCCTTCGCACCGCGGCGGACCTACGCACCCGGCGTGTACTCCTCGGCCCAGTGGCCGCCGAACCAGCCGATGTGCATGCACCACGAGCTGAGTTACACCCTCGAGTTCCCGGGCCTGATGCTGTTCGCGTGCCTCGGCGCGCCCACCGAGGGCGGAGCGACCGCGCTGGCCGACGCGTCCGCCGTGCTGAAGGCGCTGCCCGCCGAGCTGACCGACCGGTTCGAGCGGGAGGGCTGGCTGCTCACCCGCGCCTACAACGACGACATCGGGGCGTCCGAGGCCGAGGTGTTCGGCACGGAGGACCGCGGCGCCGTGGAGAGCTACTGCCGTGCCCACGCGATCGAGTTCACCCGGGAACCGGACGGGATCCTGCGGACCAGTCAGCGCCGCAGCGCCGTGGTGCGTCACCCGGTCAGCGGCGCACTCTGCTGGTTCAACCAGATCGCGTTCCTCAACGAGTGGACGCTGGCCCCCGAGGTGCGCGAGTACCTCGTGGACGTCTACGGCGCCGACGGACTGCCGTTCAACACGCGGTTCGGCGGCGGTGATCCGATCGGCGAAGACGTCGTGCAGCTGCTCAACAAGACCTACGAGGACCACACCGTACGCGAGGAGTGGCAGGCCGGCGACCTGATGATCGTCGACAACGTCCGCACCGCGCACAGCAGGGAGCCCTACGAGGGACCCCGCGACGTGCTCGTCGGGATGGCCGACCCGGTACGCCTGGCCGACTGCTCGCCGGCCGTGGAGGTGACCACCGCATGACGACCAGGGAAACCCCCGCCATGGAATTCGCCCTGCGCGAGCCGGTCGACGTGCCGGCGTTCGCCGTCGTCTCCGGCGCCCAGGTCGAGGGCGTGCTGCAGGGGCGCGAGAAGCAGATCGTGCAGCTGGTGGAGGCGACGTACCGGCTGCACGACACCGGCGACTGCGTGAACCCGCCGTCCTACTTCCTGCGGCTCCCCGACCGCCCGGCCTCCCGGATCATCGCGCTGCCCGCCTCGATCGGGGAGCCGACGCGGGTGGACGGCGTGAAGTGGATCTCCAGTTTCCCGGAGAACGTGACGGCCGGCATCCCGAGGGCATCGGCGGTGCTGATCCTGAACGACCACGCCACCGGTTACCCGTTCGCCTGCCTGGAAGGCTCCATCATCAGTGCCACCAGGACAGCCTCCTCGGCCGCCCTGGCGGCCGAGTGGCTCAGCAACGGCCGGCCCCGTCCGACGCGCGTCGGGTTCGTCGGGGCTGGCCTCATCGCTCGCTACATCTACGACTTCCTCGCAGCCACCGGCTTTTCGTTCGACGAGGTCGGCGTGCACGACGTGTCCGCCGACAGCGCGGCCGGACTGCGCTGCTACCTGGAGCAGTCGCGGACCACCGGCCGGATCACCGTGCACGACAGCGCCGAAGAGCTGATCCGCTACAGCGACTTGGTGGTCTTCGCCACCGTCGCCGCGCAGCCGCACGTCAGCGACCCGTCGTGGTTCGATCACAACCCGCTGGTGCTGCACGTCTCGCTGCGCGACCTGGCACCGGAGATCATCCTCGACTCGTTCAACATCGTGGACGACGTCGAGCACTGTCTCAAGGCCGACACCTCGCCGCACCTGACCGAGCAGCTCACGGGCAACCGGGACTTCCTGCACGGCACGCTGGCCGACGTGATGGACGGACGGGTGACGGTCGCGAGGGACCGGCCGGTCGTGTTCTCACCCTTCGGCCTCGGGATTCTCGATCTCGCGGTGGGCAAGTACGTCTACGACGAAGTGGCCCGCGCCGAGGAGTTGCACGTCGTCGACGACTTCTTCCACGAACTGCGGCGGTACGGATGAGCGGCCGAGCGCCGCCCCCGCCTCCACGCTCCGGCATCCCGCGAGGAGTCCCATGAACCACTGTCGCCCGAGAGTTCCGCCGGTCATGGAGCCGCAGGACTGCCACCAGTAGACATGCGAGAGCGCTCCTCCGCAGATCAGGAGGCCATCGTGCCAGTCATATCCGTTCCCTACGCCTTCAACGAGGAGGATCTCTACGTCGACCTCCGGCCGATCTTCGGGTGCTCACTCTTCCTGAAGTGCGAGGGCTTCAACTTCGCGGGATCGATCAAGCTGAAGACCGCGATCGAGATGGTCGAGAGCGCCGAACGTGACGGTGTGCTGAGGTCCGACTCGATCATCGTCGAGTCCTCGTCCGGAAACCTGGGCGTGGCGATGAGTGTGATCGCGGCGAGCAAGGGCTACCGATTCCTGTGCGTGACGGACTCTCGCTGCAACCTGGCGACCAGGCTGATGATGGAGGCGCTGGGCAGTCAGGTGCACGTCATCTCCACCCAGAACCCCCGGAACGGCCTGCTCGGCGCGCGGCTCGACTACGTCCGCGCGCTGTGCGATTCCGACGACCGGTACGTGTGGCTCAGCCAGTACACCAATCCGAGCAACTGGAAGGCGCACTACCGCAGGACGGCGCCGGAGATCGATCACGCGTTCCCCCGTCTGGACGTGCTGTTCGTCGGGGCCGGCACCACGGGCACCCTGATGGGCTGCGCGCGGTACTTCCACGAAGAGCACCGCCCGGTGCGGATCGTCGCGATCGACAGCGTCGGCTCGGTGTCCTTCGGGGGTCCCCCCGGCCGCCGGATGATTCCCGGGCTGGGCACGAGCATCCGCCCCCCGCTGCTCGACGAGTCGTACGTGGACGAGGTCATCCACGTCGAAGAGCCGGACACCATCCGTGCCTGCCGTCACCTGGCCAGACACGGCTTCCTGTTCGGCGGCTCCACCGGCACGGTGGTCAGCGGCGCGATGGGCTGGCTCGACCGGCACGACACCCGGGACCTGACCGCGGTGGCCATCGCCCCGGACCTCGGGGAGCGATACCTCGACACGATCTACCAAGCCAACTGGCTGCACGCCCTGTACGGCGAGGACGTGCTCGGCTCCTACGAACCACGGGTCGCATCGGGGACCGCCGGCGGCGGCCCCCGCGGGCGCCGCGGCGCTTCGACCACCTGACGGCCGTACGGGGTACGGTCCGTGTCCCCCTCGCGAACGCGCCGGCCGCCCGCCCGAAGGGGGCGCGCGGCCGGCGCGGGCACAGGGGCGACCGAGCCCGCCAGCCGGTGTGTCGGCCCTTCAGCGCTGAGGCACGCGCGTGCCGGCGCGGGTGCGGCGGCGGAGGGCCGGGACCGGCGGCGGCGTGGGCGCCGCGGCCAGCAGGGCCGCCAGCGCCGCCGGTGTGGGATGCCGGAACACGTCCCGCAGGGTCAGCTCCCGGCCGAGTTCCGTGCGCACCCGGTTCAGCAGGCGCACCGCCAGGAGGGAATGCCCGCCGGACCGGAAGAAGTTCGCGTCCGGCGTCACCTCCTTGCCGTCCAGTACCTCGCTGAACAGGTCCACCAGCAGGGGCAGCGGGCCACCCGGGGCCGGCGGCCGGGGCGGCTGCCCCGTGACGCGCACGACGGGCACCGCGTATTCCGGCAGCCGGTCCGCCGCCCAGGCCTGCGCGTCCGCCTCCGTGACCGCACCCGTCATCCGGGCCACGAGCCTCCCGTCGGTGAGGGCCACTTCGGCGCCCGTGACCCCCGGCTGTGCGGCCAGCACCTCGCGTACGTGTCCGAGGTCCACCCGGTAGCCCGCCACGGTCGCGTACGGCCCGTCGCCCGGCCGGGGCGGTCCCGCCGGGAGGGCGGCGATGCGCGCCGCCGGATCCGCCGCGAACACCGCCAGCGCGTGCTCGAGGAGACCGGCCAGCCGCTCGGCGCCGGACCGGCCGTACAGATCGGTGGCGTACTCCAGCACCCCGTCCAGACCGCCGTGCTCCGCACTGCCGCTCAGCGCGAAGGTCAGGTCGGCCTTCGCGGTGTGCGCCCCGAACGGCAGCGCCTCACCGGCCAGCGGGCCGTCCTCGCCGCCCGCGCCGTCGGGCTCCGGGCTGACCCGCAACATCACCTGCACCAGCGGGTGGTGTGCCGACGACCGGTGCGGGTTGAGGTGTTCCACGACCAGGTCGAAGGGAGCCTCCTGGTGCGCGTACGCGGCCAGGTCCGCGTCCCGGACACGTACCAGCAGGTCCGCGAAGCACGGGTCCCCCGACGTGTCCGTGCGCAGGACCAGCGTGTTCACGAAGAACCCGACCAGTCCGTTCAGCGCCTGGTCGTCCCGGCCCGCGACCACCGTGCCCACCGCCACGTCGGGCCCGGCCCCGCAGCGGGTCAGCACCGCCGCGAGCGCCGCGTGCACCACCATGAACAGGCTGCTGCCGGTGTCCCGGGCGATCCGTTCCAGTCCGGCCCGTACGGGCGCGGGGACCGTGAACCCGGTGAGCGCGCCCCGCCCCGTGGGCACCGGAGGCCGGTGCCGGTCCGTGGGCAGGTCGATCAGCGGCGGCAGCCCCGCCAGTGCGCGCTCCCAGAACCCGAGCCGCTTCTGCGGCTCCGGGCCCAGCGACTCCCGCTGCCAGAGCGTGTAGTCCGCGTACTGCACCGGCAGCGCCTCCCAGGCGGGCGGGGAGCCGGCGGATCGCGCCGCGCAGGCGGTGCCCAGGTCGGCCAGCAGGCAGTCCGTCGACCAGCCGTCGGCGGCGATGTGGTGCAGCAGCAGGACGAGGGTCTGGCGTCCGCCGCCGTCGGAGGGCAGGAACAGCCAGGCGCGGAACGGCAGGTCCTTCCCGAGGTCGAAGACATGGTTCGCGGCCGCGTCCACGGCCTCCGTCAGGTCGGCGGGGAAGCCCAGTTCCAGCTGCGGGCGGGCCCCGTCGAGGACCACCTGGAACGGTTCGCCGCCCTCGGCCCGGTACACCGTGCGCAGTACCTCGTGCCGCTCGGCGACATCGGCGAGGGCGGCGGCGAGGGCGGCCGGGTCCAACGGCCGCTCCAGCCGCCGGACGAGAGCGATGTTGTAGGCGGCGGAGGGCCCTTCCAGCTGGTCGGTGAACCACAGGCGGCGCTGTGCGTAGGAGAGGGGGACCCGCCCGGGCCGGACGGCCGGACGCAGCACCGGCCGGCCCGCGCCGGCGTCCGGGCCAGCGGGCAGGCGGTCGTGCAGCGCCTGCGGGGTCGGGGCGAGGAACAGGTCGCGTACCCCGGCCTCCACGCCCAGTGCCGCGCGGATCCGGTTCACCAGCTTGCTGGCGAGCAGGGAATGCCCGCCGGTACGGAAGAAGTTGTCGCCGGCCAGCACCTCGTCGCGGCCGAGGATCTCGGCGAAGAGACCGCACAGCAGCTTCACGCGGGGGTGCTCCGGCTCAGCCGTCCGCCCGGCCCTCTCCGCCGCGCGCTCGGCGGCGTCCCGTTCGGCCTCGGCGAGCCGCTCCCGGCGGGCGGCGAGACCGGCCGCCTCCGTACCGGTGACCAGGCCCAGCGCGCTCAGCGGCCGGCCCGCGTCCGAGGCGAACGCCGTGAGGGCACGGGCGTACACGTCCAGGAGCAGCCTCGCCGTGTCCTCGTCGAACACGTCCGCCGCGTAGCCGAGCAGCAGCCGCAGCCCGCCGTCGGACTCCTCCTCGCAGTGGAAGCTCAGGTCGAATTTGGCCGCCCCCAGGTCGACGGAGCCGGCCTCGGCGGTCAGCGGGCCGAGGCGCGGCGCCTCCGTGGCGTCCGCCGTCCCGCCGGTCCGCACGGTCAGCATCACCTGGAAGAGCGGGTGCTCGCCGAGGGTCCGCCCGGCTGTCCCGGACAGCAGCTCCACCAGCACGTCGAACGGCAGGTCCTGGTGGTCGAAGGCGGCCAGGTCGACGTCCCGTACCCGCTCCACCAGCGCGGCGGCCGTGGGGTCGCCGGACGTGTCGGCGCGCAGTACCAGGGAGTTGACGAAGCAGCCGACCAGGTCGTGCAGGGCCTCGTCGGAGCGGCCCGCGACGGGGGTGCCGATCGCCAGGTCCGCGCCGGCGCCGGTCGCGGACAGCGCGGCGGCGAGGGCGGCCCGGGCCACCATGAACAGGCTCGCCCGCCGGTCCCGGGCGAGCGCGGTCAGCCCGCTGCGCGCACCGGGTTCCAGCCGGACGGCGACCGTGCCGCCGAGCCCGGTGGGCTCGGCCGGCCGGGGCCGGTCGTACGGCAGGGCCGTCCGCTCGGGCAGCCCGGCCAGGGCGGTCCGCCAGTGGCCCAGCAGCGCCTGCGGATCGGTGAGCAGCTCCCGCTGCCACAGCGCGTAGTCGGCGTAGGTGAGGGGCAAGGCCTCCCATGCGGGGGCACGGCCGCCCAGTCGGGCGCGGTACGCGGTGTCCAGGTCCCGGAGCAGCGGAGCGAGGGACCAGCCGTCCACGGCGATGTGGTGGACGAGCAGGACCAGCGCGCAGGCGCTGCCGTCCCCGGTGGTGAACAGCCGGGCCCGCAGCGGCACTCCGTCCGTCACGTCGAGCGGAGTGCGGCCGAACTCCGCCACCGTGGCGTCGAGTTCGGCCGCGTCGGCACACCGGGCCGTCTCCAGCCGGAGGACGAAGCCGTCCGTCACCCGCTGGTACGGTTCCCCGTCCGCGTGCGGGTAGGCGGTGCGCAGGACCGGGTGCCGCCCGGCCAGGTCGGTGAGCGCCGCTGCCAGTGCGCCGGTGTCCGGCACCCCGTCCAGGCGCAGGACCAGGGGGGCGTTGTAGGTGGCCGAGGGGCCCTCGATGCGGCCGAGCAGCCACAGCGCCCGCTGCGCCGCCGACAGCGGCAGCCGGTCCGGGCGTTCGGCCTCGGGCACCGCTCGCGGCGCGGGCCGGGCGGTCGCGCCGTCCCCGGCACGCGCGGCCTCGGCCAGCCGTCGGTGCAGGGCGGCCGGGGTCGGGGCCAGGAACAGGTCGCGGATGCCGAGCTCGACCCCCAGGGCGGTCCTGATCCGGTTCACCAGCTTGCCCGCGAGCATCGAATGCCCGCCGGTGCGGAAGAAGTTGTCGTCCGGTCCCGCGTGGGAACGGCCGAGCACCTCGGCGAAGAGCCCGCACAGGATCTCCTCGCGTGGGCCGCCCACGTCCCGGCGGCCGGTGCGTCCGGCGGGCGTCGCGGCGCTCCCGGACGCGGCGAGCGCCTGTCGCCGGGCCTTCAGCCCGGCCTGCTCCCCGGCGGTGGCCAGCGCGCCCAGCGGCCGGTCGGCGTCGTGTGCGAAGGCGTCCAGGGCCCTGGTGAACAGGTCCAGCAGCAGTTGCGCCGTGGACGCGTCGAACAGGTCGACGGCATAGCCGAGAGCGAGGTCGAGCCCGTCGGGGGAGCCGTCCGCGGCACCGCGCTGGGCGCAGAAGAACGTGAGGTCGAACTTGGCGGCCCCCAGGTCGGCGGCGCCCGGCCGGCCGGTGAGGTCCGGCCCGAGCGGCACCGGGCCCGCGCCCTGCGCGTCGTCGACGGTCAGCATCACCTGGAACAGCGGGTGGTGGGCGAGGGAGCGCTCGGGAGCCAGCCGTTCGACCAGCAGCTCGAAGGGCAGGTCCTGGTGCTCGTACGCGGCCAGGTCCGCGTCCCGCACCCGCTCCAGGAGCGTGGCGGGGCTCGGGTCGCCGGAGAGGTCCGTGCGCAGGGCCAGGGTGTTGACGAAGAACCCGACCAGCTCGTACAGATCCTCCTCGGGCCGGCCGGCGACCGGTGTGCCGATCACCACGTCCTGGCCTGCGCCGGCCGCCGCGAGGGCGGCGGCCAGCGCCGCGCGCACCGCCATCGGCAGACTGGCCCGGTGCTGCCGCGCGAGGGCGAGCAGAGCGCGGTGGGTGGCGGCCGGGACCCGTGCGGTGAGGGTGGCCCCGCGACCGGAGGGCTCGGCCGGCCGCGGCCGGTCCGCGGGCAGTGCCGTCAGCGCGGGCGCCCCGTCGAGCTGCCGCCGCCAGTGGTCGAGCTGCTCCGCCGCCAGGCTGCCGGGGTCGCCGGGGTCCCCGAGCAGGTCCCGCTGCCACAGGGCGTAGTCGGCGTACTGGACCGGCAGGGGCTCCCAGGCCGGCGCCCGGCCCGCGAGGCGGGCGCGGTAAGCGGTGTCCAGGTCGCGGAGCAGAGGGCGTACGGACCACCCGTCCGTGGCGATGTGGTGGATCAGGAGCACCAGGACCGTGCCGGTCCCTCCGCCGGCGTCCGGACCGTCCTGCGCGGCGAACAGGCGTACCCGCAGCGGCACGTCGGTCGTGACGTCGATCGGCTCCCGGACGAACGCGGCCACCCGTGCGTCGCGCTCGGCGTCCGGGCACCGGACCACCTCCGGCGGGGCGACCGCCCCGGCGTCGCGCACCTCCTGCCGGGGCTCGGCGTCCGGTCCGGCCGGCAGGACGGTACGCAGTACCTCGTGCCGCTCGACCAGATCGGCGAGGGCCGCGCCGAGCACCGCCGGGTCGGGCGTCCCGTCCAGGTGCAGCACCACCGGGGCGTTGTAGGTGGCGGATGGGCCTTCCAGCCGCCCGAGGAACCACAGGCGGCGCTGGGCGAACGACAACGGGGTCACGGTCATGTCCTCAGGCGTCGTGGGCTGCGACGAGCCCGTCGATGTGCGCGGCAAGGTCCCGCAGGCGCGGATTGGCGTAGACGGCCTTCACCGGCAGGGCCACGCCCAGCTCGGCCCGTACCCGCGAGACCAGCTTGATCGCGAGCAGGGAATGGCCGCCCAGCTTGAAGAAGTTGTCGTCGGGGCCGACCGAGTCCGCCCGGAGGACCGTCGTCCACACTCCGGCGATCAGCCGCTCGGAGGCGGACAGACCGTCGTCCTCGCCGGTGGGCTCGGGAGCGCAGAGCGGCGGTTCGGGCAGCGCGGACCGGTCCAGCTTGCCGTTGACGGTGGTCGGGAAGCGGTCGAGGGCGACGAAGACGGCGGGCACCATGTAGGCGGGCAGCCGGGCGCCCAGCAGGTCCTTGAGCGCGGCGGCGGTGACCGGGCCGGTGGCCCGGTAGTACGCGACGAGACCGGGCGCCCCGTGCAGGTCCTCGCGGAGGACGACCGCGGCCTCGGCGACGGCCTCGTGGGCGGCCACCGCGGCCTCGATCTCGGGGAGTTCGATGCGGAAGCCGCGCAGCTTCACCTGGCCGTCGGCGCGGCCCAGGCAGTCGAGCCTGCCGTCCGGCAGGACCTTCACCAGGTCACCGGTGCGGTACATGCGCCCGCCGGGCGCGGCGTCGTGGCCGCTGTCGGCGGTGAACCGCTCGGCGGTCAGGCCGGGCCGGCGGCGGTAACCGCGCCCCACCCGGGGCCCGGCGAGGTACAGCTCGCCCGTGCCGCCGACGCCGACCGGGCGCAGTTCGCCGTCCAGGACGCGTGTCCGCAGGCCCGGCAGGACGGCGCCGATGTGCGGCGCGGAGGGTTCCCCGGCGGGGGTCTCGATCCAGCCGGCGGTGGCGTCCACGGTGCACTCGGTGGGCCCGTACAGGTTGACCGCGCGGACGGTGCCCGCAGCGGCCAGGTCCGAGATCCGGGACCACAGGGCGGGGCTGATCGTCTCGCCGCCGATCAGCAGGGTCAGCGGGCGGGGTCCGCCGTCGGAGCTGAGCAGCTCGAGCAGCGGATCGGCGTGCGACGGGGTGAGGTCCAGGTCGGTCAGCGACGCCTCGTCCACGAGCGCGGCGAGCAGGGCCGGGTCGGCGCGCGTCTCGTCGTCGATCATCACCAGCGTGTCGCCGCGGCAGATCCGGGTCCACTGCTGCACGGAGGCGTCGAACGACGGGGAGGCGTTCCAGCCGACCCGGCCGCCCTCGGTCACGGCGATCCCGGCGTCCTCCAGTTCGGCGAGCAGCCGGGAGGCGGCTTCCCGGCCGATCTCGACGCCCTTGGGCCGGCCGGTCGACCCTGAGGTGTAGATGACGTACGCCAGGGTGTCCCCGGCCACGGGGACGGGACGGTACGAGGGCGCTGGGCGGTCTCCGGCGAGCAGCTCCGCCAGGTCGAGGTGCGGGACCCCCGGGGCCAGGGGTGCGCCGTCCGGGCCGCCGCCCGACGTGACGACGACGTCGGCGCCGGAGTCCTCGACGAGGTAGCGGCGCCGGTCGGCGGGCAGCTTGGGGTCGACCGGAAGGTAGGCGGCGCCCGCGGTGAGCGCGCCGATCAGCGCGGACACCAGGCCCGCGCCGCGCGGCAGGCAGAGCGCGACCACGCTCTCCGGGCCGACGCCGTGCGCGGCCAGCCGGCCGGCGATCCGCATGGCGTCGGCGCGCAGGCCGTCGAAGGTCAGCTCGCGGCCGCCGGCGATCACCGCGGCGCGCTCCCCGGGGACGGCTCCCAGCCGGTCCAGCAGATCGGCGGTCACCGGCCGCGGCGCGGCGGCGGGGGAATCGGGGGCCAGGGTGCTGGGGCGCTCGGGCAGTACGGCGGTCATGGCGGTGGTCACTTCCCGAAGACGGTGGTGGACGGCTGGGTGGCGGGGGAGCAGTCGGCGAGCGCGACCGGCTCGCCCATGGCGACGAGGATCTTGCGGTCGCCCGTGAACGACTCGCGCCCGTGGGCGCACAGGATGTTGTCGACGAGCATGAGGTCGCCCTGCTGCCAGGTCTCCCGGCGCGTCACCCGGTCGTAGACCTCGTTGACCGTGTCGACCTCGGCGTCCGTGAGCCGGGTCCCGTCGCCCAGGTAGGTGTTGAAGGGCAGGCCGTCCTCGCCGTACGTCTCGACGAGCACCTCGCGGACGTCCGGGTCCAGGGTGCGGCTGTTCCAGAACGCGAAGTGGTTGAACCAGACCCGGTCCCCGGTGACGGGGTGCGTGACGATCGCCGACCGGCGCTGACGGGTGACCAGGGAGTCGTCGTCCAGCCACTCGTACCCGATGGTGTTCTCGTCGCAGTACGCCTCGGCGACCGCCTTGTCCTCGGTGGCGAAGGTCTTGTGCCAGGGCAGCCCGGCCAGTTCGGAGTAGTTGCGCACGAGCAGCCAGCCGGCCTCCTCGAACCGGTCCCGCAGATCCGCCGGCAGCAGCCGCAGGGCCTCGCGCATGTCGCCGACGGTGGTGGCCCCGCCCTCCTCGGGGGCGGTCACACAGCCGAACAGCAGCACTCCGGGGAAGTCCAGGGTGTAGCTGTTCTCGTTGTGCAGCCGGATCGGCTGGGCGGCCGGCAGGTCCGTGGACGAGAACACGCCCTCCCCGAAGTCGGTGCGCGGGGTGGCCTTCTCCTTGTAGCCGGCCCGCTGCTCGATCAGGGCGTCGCGGGCGGTGGCGAAGGCCGCCGCGTCGGAGACGGGCAGTCCGCGCAGCAGCACCGCGCCGGAGCGGTGCAGCTCGGCCTGGATCTCGGCCCGGTGGGCGGTCAGCCACGCGGCGGCGGCGTCGATGTCGTGGTGGCCCGGGGTGGCCACGACGGCGGGCTTGCCCGGTTCGCGGATCACGGTCAGACCGGTCAGGACGGGGGCATCGGCGAAGGTGGTCATCGGAAGAGTCCTCTGCTGGGTGAAGCACGGAATCGGGAATGGTCGGCATACGAACGGCGGGCAGACGGTCGCACCCGGCGGAACGGGCCGGTGGAGCCGGTTCAGGCGGCGGAGGCCGAGAGGACCGCCGGCGCGCCGGAAGGCCGCGTACTGCAATCCAGGACGGAGCCGAGCAGGGCGAAGAAGCCGGGCAGCTGCTGCTGGAAGTAGAAGTGGCCGCCGGGCAGGACGTGCGCCGCGAAGCCGGCCCCGGTGATCTCGGCCCACCGGTCCAGCGCCGCCGCCGGCACCACCGGGTCCTCGTCGCCGCCGATCACCGTGACCGGGCAGTCGACGCGGGCCTCCTCGACGGGGCAGCGGTACACGTCGTCGATGGCGAAGTCGGCGCGGATCGAGGGAATGATGATCTCGCGGAGCTCGGGCTCGTCGAGGATCCCGTCGTCCGTGCCGCCCCGCTCCTTGATCGCGGCGACCAACTGGTCGTCGTCGAGCCGCTCGGGGTACACGGCGCTCGGATTCTCCAGGAACGGCGCCCGGCAGGCCGACGCCACCAGGGAGCGCGGCGCCCGCCCGGCCGCGGTGAGCAGACGTACCACCTCGAAGGCGACCAGCGAGCCCATGCTGTGCCCCAGGACCACCAGGTCCTCGCCCAGGTCGGCGGGGAGCGCCGCCGCCACCGGGCCGGCCAGGTCGGCGATGGTCCGGGGCAGGTCTTCGGCGAACCGGGCGCCACGGCCCGGGTACTGCCCGATCAGAAGCCGTACGTCCTGGGGCAGATGCGCCCGCCACTCGGCGTAGGCGTGGGCGTTGCCGCCCGCGTGCGGCAGCACCAGCAGCGCGGTCCGCTGCGGGCCGTCGCCTGGCAGGTCCCAGACGATGTCGTCGGCGTTCGGGAGAGGGGCGGTCCGGTCGGTCATGAGGTGATCCGTTCCTGGTCGGAGCGGCGGCGCAGGGCGGGCCTGGCGCGGCGCGGCTCGGGTGTGGTCGCGGCCTGCGCGGAACGGGCGCCGAGGTGGGCGGCCAACTGCGCGGGCGTGGGATGACGGAATACGTCGCGAAGGGTGAGGCTCAGGTTCAGGGCGGAGCCCAGGCGGTTGGTGAGCCGGGCGGCGAGCAGGGACTGCCCGCCGAGGTCGAAGAAGTTGTCGTCGATCGAGACGGCCGAGGACAGCCCCAGCGCCTCGGTGAAGGCGTCGCACAGGGACTGTTCGAGCGCGGTCCGCGGCGTGCGGCCGCCGGTGCCGGGAGCGGCGTGCGGCACCGGCAGGGCGCGCTTGTCGATCTTCCCGTTGGGGGTGAGCGGCAGCCGGTCGAGCAGCACGACGAACGCGGGCACCATGTGGTCGGGCAGCAGGGTGCGCAGCCACTGCCGGATCTCGGACGGCGAGGGCCGCCCCGTCCCGGCGGCGACCGCGTACGCGGTCAGCTGCGCGATGCCGTGGTGGTCCGGGTGCGTGGCCACGGTGGCTTGGGTGAGGTGGGGGTGGGTGGTGAGGAGGGTTTCGATTTCGGTGGGTTCGATGCGGAAGCCGCGGATTTTGATCTGGGTGTCGG
>NZ_JBWKLQ010000015.1:0-7315 GCF_056429965.1 Streptomyces sp. NPDC046122
ACGCCCGGTTACATTCCGAACCCGGAAGCTAAGCCTTTCAGCGCCGATGGTACTGCAGGGGGGACCCTGTGGGAGAGTAGGACGCCGCCGAACAAATTTTATGCCCCGGCCCCCGGACTTATGTCCGGGGGCCGGGGCTTTTTTGCGTTTAAGGTCAAGCCATGCGCTACGACCTCATCATCTTCGACAACGACGGCGTCCTCGTGGACAGCGAGCCGATCTCCAACACCATCCTGGCCGGCTATCTGAGCGAGCTGGGGCACCCGACCACCTATGAGGACTCGCTCCGGGACTACATGGGGTCCGCCGTGCACCGGATCCACGACCTCGTGCTGGAACGTTCCGGACAGCGGTTGCCCGAGGACTTCGACAAGACCCTGCACGCGCGGATCTTCGCCGCCTTCGAGCGGGAGCTGAAACCGGTCGCCGGAGCGGAGGACCTGCTGGGGCGGCTGGTCGCGGACGGGGTGTCGTACTGTCTCGCGTCCTCCGGGAGTCACGAGCGGATCCGGGTCGGGCACCTGGTCACCGGGCTCGACGAGTGGTTCGAGGACAGCTGGATCTTCAGCTCGCAGGACGTCGGGCGGGGCAAGCCGGCACCGGACCTCTTCCGGCACGCCGCCGAGCAGATGGGCGTACCGGTGGAGCGGTGCGTGGTGGTGGAGGACAGTCCGCTCGGGGTGGAAGCGGCCAGGGCGGCCGGGATGGATGTGTACGGCTTCACCGCGATGACCCCGGCGGAGAGGCTCTCGGGGGCGAACGGGCACTTCTCGGATCTGAGTCAGCTGCCGGAATTGCTCGCCTGATCGAGCTACCCATGGGTATGTGGCGGGCCTACGCTGTGCGGCCATGACAGACGCGCGCCTGCGGCACGGCAGGGCTTCGCTGGGATTGAGCTTCTTCGCGCAGGGTGTGGCGTTCGCGCTGCTCGTGACGCGGCTGCCCGCCGTTCAGGACCGGTACGGGATATCCGACGGGCTGCTGCCCCTGTTCCTGGCCGCCGTGCCGATTCTGGCCGGTGTGGGCAGTGTCGGCACCGAGCTGCTGGTGAAGCGGGTCAGGCCGAGCGTCGTATTGCGGTGGTCGCAGCCGCTGGTGGTGCTGGCGCTGCTGTGGGTCGGGGGCGGCTCACAGATGTGGCAAGTGGCCGTCGCCCTTGGGGTGTTCGGGGTGGCGGTCGGGGCGTTGGACGCGTCCATGAACATGCTGGGGGTGAGCCTTCAGCGGGCGTACGGGCGCAGCATCATGCTGGGATTCCATGCGGCGTACAGCCTCGGGGGGATCGTGGGGGCGTCGCTCGCGTGGGTGGGGGCGCACTGGGAACTGGCGCTGTTCGTGTCCTATCTGCCGGTGGCGGCCGTGCTGTTGCCCGTGGTGTTCGTCGGCAGTCGGTGGTTCGTCGACGGTGGGGGCGCGGTGGATGAGGCTGCTGACGGGGAAATGGCTTCGGCGGGCGGGTTCCGGCTGCTGGTGCCGCTGTGCCTGGTGATGACGCTCGCGTACATCGGGGACTCGACCGTCTCGAACTGGAGCGCCAAGTACCTGGAGGATGTGCTCGGTTCCTCGGAGCAGACGGCGACTCTTCCGTACAACGTCTACATGGTGACGACCTTGCTGGGGCGAACCGTCGGAGACTTCGGTGTGCGGCGCTTCGGGGCCGTCGCCGTCGTGCGGGCCGGGGCGGTGGTGGCCGCGGGCGGGTTCGCGGTGGTGGCGGGGGCCCCGGGGGTCGGGGTGGGGATGCTCGGATTCACCCTGCTCGGGCTGGGGTTGTGCGTGATCGTGCCGCAGACGTTCGCGGCGGCGGGGCGGCTCTTCCCCGGGGCGGCGAGTGACGCGGCCGTGGCCCGGCTCAATGTGTTCAATTACGTGGGATTCCTGGTGGGGGCGCCGTTGGTGGGGGCGCTCGGGGACGCGTGGAGTTATCGCGGGGCGATGCTCGTGCCGATGGTGCTCGTGCTGGTCACGCTGGTGTACGCCCGGTCGTTCGCCGGTGGGGGCGACCGATACGGTGGCGGGCATGAGCGGGCGCGCGCTGTTGATGTGGGATGACGCTGTTACGGGCTATGACTTCGGGGCGAGCCATCCGATGGACCCCGTCAGGCTTGCCCTGACCATGGGGCTCGTACGGGCGTACGGGCTCGACCGGGAGGTCGGTGTCGTCGCCGCGCCGGCCGCGGGGGACTCGACGCTGCGGCTGGTGCACCGCGAGGACTACGTGGCGGCGGTGCGGGCGGCTTCGGCTGATCCGCGGGGGGCGGATCAGGCGTACGGGCTGGGGACGGTCGACGATCCGGCCTTCGCCGGGATGCACGAGGCTTCCGCGCTGATCGCCGGGCAGTCGGTGGGGGCGGCGGAGGCGGTGTGGCGTGGGGAGGCCGCGCACGCGGTCAACTTCGCCGGCGGGCTGCATCATGCGATGCCGGGGAGTGCGGCGGGGTTCTGCATCTACAACGACGCGTCGTTGGCGATCGCCCGGCTGCTGGAACTGGGGGCGGAGCGGGTCGCGTACGTGGATGTGGACGTGCACCACGGGGACGGGGTGCAGGCGGCGTTCTGGGACGACCCGCGGGTTCTGACGATCTCGCTGCACGAACATCCGAGGACGTTGTTCCCCGGGACCGGGTGGCCGGAGGAGACGGGTGGGAGCGGGGCCGGTGAGGGCTCGGCGGTGAACGTGGCGCTGCCGGCGGGGACGGGGGACGCGGGGTGGCTGCGGGCCTTCCACTCGGTCGTGCCGGAGCTGTTGGCGGACTTCCGGCCCCAGGTGCTCGTTACGCAGCACGGGGCCGACACGCACTTCGAGGATCCCCTGGCGCATCTGGCGGTTTCGCTGGACGCGCAGCGGGCGGTGCAGACGGCGTGTCACGAGCTCGCGCACGAGTACGTGGACGGTGGGGCGTGGGTGGCGCTCGGGGGTGGGGGGTACGCGGTGGTGGATGTCGTTCCGCGGTCGTGGACGCATCTGGTGGGGATCGCGGCGCATCGGCCGGTTGATCCGGAGTCGGTTATTCCGGCGTCCTGGCGGGATGAAGTGTACGCGCGTACAAGGCAGTTGGGGCCGGGGCGGATGACGGACGGGGTGGCGCCGGCGTGGGAGGCGTGGGACGCGGGTTACGACCCTGCGGACCGGTTGGACCAGGCGGTGCTGGCGGCTCGGCGGGCGGCGTTTCCTCTGCGGGGGTTGTTGGCCTGAGGGATCGGGCGGCGGGTGCTCGCTTCGGGGGTGGGACGAGCGGTGTTCGCCGGAGCTTTGGAGTCGGGGCCGTGCCGGGGCGTCTCCTCGGGTGTCGAACGTTCGGGTAGTGCTGCGGTGGGTTCGGGGTGGTTGCGTTCGGCGCCCTGCGGGGAGCGCCTCAGTGCGATTCCTCCTGCCGGCGTGGGTTGCTGGGCGGTGGGGTTGTGGGTGGGGGTGGGTTGTCGGGGTTACGCCAAGTGTGGGGTCTGTTCGGGGTTTTGGGGGAAAGGGGGGCGGCGGTGGGGGAGCATCGGCAGGGTGTTGAGTACCGGCGCTCTGCGTGCGCATCTGTTGGCGTCCCGGCTGGCCGGGACCGTGGCCACCTCGCGCGAGGCGAGCCTGCGGAGCTACCGGCTGTTCGCCGCACGTGACCCACGGGTGCTGCTGGGGCTCGACCCCGAGCGGGCCTGGGGCGAGGCCGAGGTCATGGCCCTGATGGCCGCCAAATGCGGGGTCTCGGACGATCCGGGGTGCGTGAGCGGGGCCGACGTGATCGACCCGGAGCGGACGCTGGCCGGGCTGGAGGCGTTCGCGGGCCGGTTGGGGGAGGCCGCCGCGCAGGGGGTGCCGGTGCTGCTCGGGACCGGGCATCCGCACCGGTTGCTGGGCTTCTACACCCGTCTCGCAGACGCTTTGTCGGCGGCGGGGTGCCCTGTCCTCACCCCCGCGCAGGGGCGATGTGTCGACATAACGACCCGGTTCGGCGTACGCACGTACAACCTGGACTACGTACGAGGCGTCGCGCTGGTGCGAGAACCCGGCGCACGCGGCGGCGCGAGTGATACCGGCGCACACAGCCATTCACCCCTCCCGGTTAGGGTCGCGCTCGCTGCCGCCGAGGAGGCCGGAGGGCCGTTGCCGGGGCTTGTCGTGGGGGACCACGGATGGGTCTGCGGTGCAGGTCAGTTGGGGTTCGAGGCCATTGGGCTGGCGGATACGGACGACCCCGCGCTGTTCGTCGGAGAGGCCGAGGGGCGGGTGTCCGTCGCCGTTCCGCTTGATGATGCCGTGCGGTCCGATTACTACCGACCGCTTACTCGCTATGTACTCAATCGAGCGTGTCTGTCACGGTAGGCGTCGGATGGCTGCTCCTCTTCCCCACTCGCATCACCCGCCCCTAGTCTGGGAGTGAGCGCACAACGACGAAGAGTCACCGGAGGGGAAGCCGGTGCGCGTCGGGTGCGGAAGGTACAGGTGGGTCATGGCTGCTGGCGAGAGGCCTCTCAACGAGGTCAAGTTTCTGACCGTGGCGGAAGTCGCCTCGGTGATGCGAGTGTCGAAGATGACCGTGTACCGCTTGGTGCACAGCGGTCATCTGCCGGCGATCCGGGTGGGCAGGTCCTTCCGGGTTCCGGAGCAAGCGGTGCACGAGTACCTCCGAGAGTCCTTTGTGGGGGTGGAATCGGCCTGATGGCGGCCTCGGATTACGTCCCTCTCTCGGTGGCGGGTAGGCTAGGCCCTCGTAGGTCGTGTGGGCCCAGACGCCCCGCACCGAGTGAAGAGAAGTGAGCGAGGGTAGTCGTGGGCTCTGTTATCAAGAAGCGGCGCAAGCGGATGGCCAAGAAGAAGCACCGCAAGCTGCTCAAGCGCACCCGCGTTCAGCGTCGCAACAAGAAGTAAGCGGCAGCTGTACGTGAACCCGCAGCCCTTCCACCGTCATGGTGGGAGGGCTGCGGTGCGTTGTGGCCCGTTTGGCTCGTGGGCCCCGCGTAGCCCATGTGTGTCTGCTGTCACTTCGGCCGTCGTGCGGTCGTCACAGCGCGACGTGCAACCGCTACGGTGGCGCCAGGGGAGACCGAGGGAAGGCGCTGATCTTGGGCAAGGTCGTGCTCGTCACAGGTGTGGCCCGGCAACTGGGCGGCCGTTTCGTACGCCGCATCCAGCGTGACCCCGATGTGGACCGGGTGGTGGGCGTCGACGCGGTCCCGCCCGAGCACCACCTGGGCGGGGCGGACTTCGTGCAGGCGGACATCCGCCAGCCCGCCATCGCGCGCGTGCTCGCCGAGCACGCCGTCGACACGGTCGTGCACCTGGACGTCACCGGTACGCCGCTGGGCACCGGCGGAAGCCGTGCGTCGGTGAAGGAGACCAACGTCATCGGCACGATGCAGTTGCTCGGGGCGTGCCAGAAGTCGCCGACCGTGCAGCGGCTCGTCGTGAAGTCCAGTACGAGCGTCTACGGGTCCGCGCCGCGCGACCCCGCCGTCTTCACCGAGACCACGCCGCCGAAGTCGCTGCCGAGCGGCGGCTTCGCGAAGGACGCGGTCGAGGTCGAGGGGTACGTGCGGGGCTTCGCGCGCCGGCGGCCCGACGTGGCCGTGTGCGTGCTCAGGTTCGCCAACATCCTCGGGCCCCGCGCGGACTCGCCGCTGGCCGACTACTTCTCGCTGCCGGTGCTGCCCACGGTCTTCGGGTACGACCCCCGGCTGCAGTTCGTGCACGAGGACGACGTCATCGACGTACTGCGCGTCGCCTCGCACGACCCGCGGCGGGGCACGATGAACAGCGGCACCTTCAACATCGCCGGGGACGGAGTGGTGACCCTCGCTCAGTGCTCGCGGCGACTCGGGCGGCCCACCGTGCCGGTGCTGCTGCCCGCCGTCACCTGGGTCGGGACCGCGCTGCGGACGGTCGGGGTGACCGACTTCTCCCCCGAGCAGATCCGGCTGCTGACGCACGGACGGGTCGTCAGAACCACCCAGATGCGCGAGACACTGGGCTTTGAGCCCAAGTACACGACGGCGGAGACCTTCGCGGACTTCGCGCGCAGCCGGTCCGCGGGGCTGCTGCCGCCCGAGGCCGTCGCCCGTACCGTCGACCGGCTCTCCACTCTCGTCAGCAAGGAGTGCACCTGACATGGCCGATGCGAAGGTCATCCCCTTCGGTGACGATCCGCGGACCAGGCGGGTCCGGCCCAAGCCCAAGGACGGCGGTGGCCCGGGTGGCGGTGGCGCCGCCGGCAGGGAGGCCAAGGGGAAGCGGGCTCCCGGGCGCAAGGGCGGGCCGCTCGCGCCCGTACCGGAGCAGCCCGTGGCGCCGGACGACGCGGAGGCCGTCGAGGCCGCTCCGGCGGCGGTGCGGGAGCCCGAGCCGGCTCCGGGCGGCTGGGACCGGCGGATCGCCGGCGGACTCGCGTTCCTGCGGCGGCGGCTGACCGGCGACTACGAGGTCGACGAGTTCGGGTACGACGAGGAGCTCACCGACAAGGTCCTGATGTCGCTGCTCAGGCCCCTGTACGAGAAGTACTTCCGGGTCGAGGTCAAGGGCATCGAGAACATCCCGTCGCAGGGCGGGGCGCTCGTCGTCGCCAACCACTCGGGGACCCTGCCGCTGGACGGGCTGATGCTGCAGGCGGCGGTGCACGACACCCATCCGGGCGGGCGGCACCTGCGGCTGCTGGCGGCGGACCTGGTGTTCATGCTGCCGGTCGTGAACGAGCTGGCCCGGAAGGCGGGGCACACGCTGGCCTGTGCGGAGGACGCCGAGGAGCTGTTGCGGCGGGGCGAGGTCGTCGGGGTGATGCCGGAGGGCTTCAAGGGCATCGGGAAGCCGTTCAGCGAGCGGTACAAGCTCCAGCGGTTCGGGCGCGGTGGGTTCGTGTCCACCGCGCTGCGGGCGGGTGTGCCGATCGTGCCGTGCTCGATCGTGGGGGCCGAGGAGATCTACCCGATGGTCGGGAACGCGCGGACGCTGGCGCGTGTGCTGGGGCTTCCGTACTTCCCGCTCACGCCCACGTTCCCCTGGCTCGGGCCGCTCGGGGCTGTGCCGCTGCCGACGAAGTGGACGATCCAGTTCGGGGAGCCGATTCTCACGGACGGGTATTCCCCGGAGGCGGCGGAGGACCCGATGCTCATGTTCAACCTCACGGACCAGGTGCGGGAGCAGATCCAGCACACGCTGTACAAGCTGCTGGTGCAGCGGCGGTCCGTCTTCTTCTAGCCGTACGGCACGAGGCGTGGGGCCGGTCTCCGGTGGGGGGGGGGCCCACGCCTCGGTCTTCTGGGGGGGTACGGGGAGTTTTCCTCCCCCAGGCCCAGGCCCAGGGGGACGCCGGGGGGCAAAGGGGGGAACATGACT
>NZ_JBWKLQ010000015.1:7325-164793 GCF_056429965.1 Streptomyces sp. NPDC046122
CACCCACCCCCCACCCATCCTTCCATCTCCTTCTCCTCCCCCCCCCCCCCCCCCCCCCCCCCCCCCCCCCCCCCCCCCCCCCCCCCCCCCCCCCCCCCCCCCCCCCCCCACGCCTCGGTCTTCGGCGGTGCTACGGCGCGTTCTCCTCCTCGATGCCCAGGCCCGGGAGGATGCCGGGGAGCAGCGGGGGAACCGTGACGTCCGGGACCGGTGGGGCCTTGGGGTCCTTGTCCTTGGCGGACGGTGAGGACGGGGCCGTCGTGTCCTCGGACGGCGGGTCCAGGAGGTCGCCCGGTGCGCCGCCGATGAGGCCCTCGTCCTCGGCGGTGCTGCGGGGGGACGACGGTCCGGGCCGGGCGTCGTCGCCCGTACGGCCGCCTGAGGACGAGGTGCTGGTCGGCGCGGGCCGGTCCGCCCCCGGTGTGCCCGTACGGTCCTGGGTCGAGGCGCCGGGGCGTTCGGCGGTCTCGGGGGCCTTCGGGGCGCGCGGAAGCAGCGACTGGAGCGGGGCCACCTCTTCGTCTATGGCGTCGAAGACCGAGCTCACCTCTTCGCCGACGTCGGCCAGTTGCACCGGCAGCTTCTCGCGCAGGTTGCTCCATGCCTGGCGGTGCGCCCTGGCGAACGACGACAGGGCCTGGATGGAGCCGATCGAGCCGTCTCGCGCGTACGCCCGGCTGAGAAGGCGGTGGCCCTCGCCGGCGTCGTGCGTCATACCGCTCAGCGTGCGTCTGACCTCGCCCAGCTGTTCGTGGTCCAGGTCGCCGGCCCGGCCGCGCTCCATGAGGCGGCGAGCCTCCATGAGGCGGGTCGACGCTTGGTCGAGATAGATCTCGCCACGGTCGGCGTCGTCGCCCGCCATGCCGAGCTTGACGTCCTCCATCCCTCGTTTCAGCCCGTACAGCGAATCACCGGGCAGGGCGTCGGAACTCGCAGCGGCCACTCCGCTGAAGGCTCCTGCGGCCACACCGACGGTGAGCCCGCCCGCGGCGATGCCCTTCGACCACCGGGAGCGCGGGCGCAGCTTCCGGAGCGGCGACGCCCGATGGGTGCCCCGTCCGGTCCGCTGCTCGGGCACCGTAGGGCCCGTCGGCGCGCCGCCTTCGGCGACCATCGCTTCCATGGCGGCGATGAGCTGGGCCCGCTGGACGACTTTGACCTCGGGGTCCAACTCCGGTGACGGCAGCTCGCCGAGACCGTTCGCCAGGGCCAAGAGCCGTGTGGTCTCCGGCCCTTCGGCCGTTTCTTCGGGCTGATCTGCCGCCGTGCCCTGGGGCGTCTGTGCCTCCAGCGCTTGGGCGAAGGCGTTCGCCCGCCGGTGCGCCGATACGTTCGCGATCACTGGCGGCACCTCCTCTCGTCATGACGATCGACTCCCCTGGGGGTCCGGAAGGTTGCACGCCATGAGCACATCCACACGATCGAGTGAGTGGCTGCGGACATGGCGTGACCGCAGGGAGCCTGCATCCCGCACAACGAGCGTCTCGGCACTTGGGTTACGCGCGAAGGATGATCCGACCACAACGTCATGGAGGGTCGTCGCGACGTCACCGACGGTGACCGATTTCGGCCGATCGGCGGGGCGTGCGCGGGCGCGTTCAGCGGGCGTCGTCGGGCAGCAGCCGGGCCAGGGTGCGGACGGCCCGGTACTGGAGCGTCTTGATCGCGCCCTCGTTCTTGCCCATGACGCGTGCCGTCTCGGCGACCGAGAGGCCCTGCAGGAAGCGCAGGGTCACGCACTCCTGCTGCTGCGGGTTGAGCTTGCGGACGGCTTCCAGGAGCGCCGCGTTCGAGAGGGATTCGAGGACGGAGTCCTCCGGGCTGCGCTCGACCTCGTTGGCGTCGAGCATTTCGCCGGTGGTCACTTCGAGACGGAATCGGCTCGATTTGAAGTGGTCGGCGACCAGATTGCGGGCGATGGTGACCAGCCAGGCGCCGAAGTCGCGGCCCTGCCAGGTGAAGGTGGAGATGCGGCGCAGGGCGCGCAGGAACGTCTCGCTCGTCAGGTCCTCCGCGGTCGCCTTTCCGCCGACGCGGTAGTAGATGTAGCGGTAGACGGTGTCGCTGTACTGGTCGTAGAGGCGGCCGAACGCATCGGCCTCGCCGGCCTGCGCGCGTTCGACGAGGTCCATCATGCGTGCGCTGTCGCTGTCGGCGCTGGGCCGACGGGCGGTGGACGTGCCGGTGCCCGAGCCGGCGCCGCGGCTGCGTCTGCCGACCGCCGCACCGCCGTCGGCCAGGGCATAGCAGGGGCCGACAAGTGCAGGGGTGGCAAGGGCGGGGACGGCGTACGCGGTGGGGACGAAGCCGCGCAAGCGGTCCACGACCGTTGCGCGCAGCGTAGCCAGGCCCGAGGCGTCAACCCCGACGTGTGGGTACACGGGACTCCCAGAGGCAGAGCTTCCAACACGTTCAGTGCTAGACCGGTCACTCGTCGTGCTGACGGGTGGGGTCCGGTATGCGTCTGAGGAGAATAACGCTTCGTACAGGCAGCGCTACACCCAGTTGCGAAAATCACCGGTTCCGTCGCTTCTGTTACGTCTCAGCGGCGTTGCCAGTAGCAGTTCGTGATCAGTTGTTGATCGGATCACTTCGTAATCTGCGTGATTGCTGGATGCGTTGTGCCCGAGTGGAACGGGCGGGACTGCCGGGGGGCGCGGGCGGGTAGGGACCCCGGATTGCCCGTGCTAGCGGCGGCGGCGGTGAAGTGCCATGGCGGCGGCGGTGCCGCCCGCGATGGCGCCGACGCCGGCGGCCGCCGGGATGCCGACCTTGGCGGCCTTGCGGCCGGTCCGGTAGTCGCGCAGCCGCCACTCGCGTTCGCGGGCGTACCTGCGCAGCTTCGCGTCGGGGTTGATGGCGTACGGATGTCCGACGAGCGACAGCATCGGGATGTCGTTGTGGGAGTCGCTGTACGCCGCGCAGCGCGCCAGCTCCAGGCCCTCGGCGGCGGCCAGGGCGCGTACCGCCTCGGCCTTCGCGGGTCCGTGCAGGGGCTCGCCGACGAGCTTTCCCGTATATACGCCGTCGACGGACTCGGCGACGGTGCCGAGGGCGCCGGTCAGGCCGAGGCGGCGGGCGATGATCGTGGCGGTCTCGACGGGGGCGGCGGTGACCAGCCACACCTTCTGGCCAGCGTCGAGGTGGGCCTGGGCGAGGGCGCGGGTGCCGGGCCAGATGCGCTCGGCCATGTACTCGTCGTAGATCTCCTCGCCGATCGACATCAGCTCGGAGACGCGGTGGCCCTTCACGATGGACAGCGCGCTCTCGCGGGCGTCCTGCATGTGTTCGGGGTCCTCGACGCCGGCCAGGCGGAACCACGCCTGCTGCCAGGCGAAGCGGGCCAGCTCCTGGCGTTCGAAGAACTTCCGCTTGTAGAGGCCGCGGCCGAAGTGGAAGATCGCGGCGCCCTGCATGACGGTGTTGTCGAGGTCGAAGAAGGCGGCGGCCCGGTCGTCGCCGACGACGGGGAAGGCGGGCTCGCGCGCGGCGGGCCTGCCGGAGTACGCCGCTTCGAGTTCTTCCTGCTCCAGAGACGTTTTGCGTGCTGCCTCGGCTGCTGCCTCTCCCGCCAGCACGCTGCGGGCTGTCGCCGAGCGCCTGCGGGGGGTGAGCCATCCCAGTGCGGCCATGTCGTGAGCATAGCCAGTCTGTTCGGTACTTCCGGACCTGCCGGGATGCGGCGGCGTGAACTCTCCGGGGCACCCGCGTTACGGGGTGGACGGACGAAGGCGGTCCGCAGGAGCCCGGCGGGGCGAGAATGGCGTCATGAGTCCCCTGTTGCGGCGTACGCGTGCGAAGAGGAAGCCGGACGAGCGATTGGTCACGTTGCTCGGGAAGCCGGGCTGCCATCTGTGTGACGACGCGCGCGGCGTGGTGAGCGAGGTGTGCGGGGCGCTCGGGGTGCCGTGGGAGGAGAAGGACATCACGCGGGACGAGGAGCTCAACCGGGAGTACTGGGAGCAGATCCCGGTCGTCCTGATCGACGGCGAGCAGCACACCTTCTGGCGGGTCGACGCCGGGAGACTGCGGACGGCGCTGGGCGGCTGACCCGGGGCGATCCCGGCGTCAGGATGATTTCGGATGGTTCGGGAACGCAGGCGTGAGGAGTGTGGACGGTTTTGCCCGCTTCGGATCTTCAACGAGTCCGGCCGGCCGGCGGTTCCGTGATCAGGCGGTCGGTGTGCGTGACCCCGGTCACTTTGGGCGGACAAAACGGACACCATCTTTGTGCACGCGTTCACAAAGGCATAGCCTGCATGCGACGGGGCGGTCTTGGTACATACGGCCGCCTGCAGCCCCGCTCATCCCGCAGGAGCACCGTGGCAACTGGCCGAACTCACCGACCGGCGACCCGTAGCCGAGGCATTCCCGAGGCCACCGTCGCCCGACTTCCGCTGTATCTGCGCGCCCTGACCGCGCTCTCCGAGCGCTCGGTCCCCACGGTCTCCTCCGAGGAGCTCGCCGCCGCGGCCGGGGTCAACTCCGCGAAGCTGCGCAAGGACTTCTCGTACCTCGGTTCCTACGGGACGCGCGGGGTCGGATACGACGTCGAGTACCTCGTCTATCAGATCTCGCGCGAGCTGGGCCTCACCCAGGACTGGCCGGTCGTCATCGTCGGCATCGGTAACCTCGGCGCCGCCCTCGCCAACTACGGCGGGTTCGCCTCCCGTGGCTTCCGGGTCGCCGCGCTCATAGACGCCGATCCCGCCATGAAGGGCAAGCCGGTCGCCGGGATGCCCGTCCAGCACACCGACGATCTCGAGAAGATCATCAGTGACAACGGCGTGCACATCGGTGTCATCGCGACCCCGGCGGGCGCCGCCCAGCAGGTCAGCGAGCGGCTCATCGCCGCCGGCGTGACCTCGATCCTCAACTTCGCGCCGACCGTGCTGTCGGTGCCGGACGGGGTCGACGTACGCAAGGTCGACCTCTCCATCGAGCTCCAGATCCTCGCGTTCCACGAGCAGCGCAAGGCCGGCGAGGAAGCCGCCGCCGTGGCCGCCACCTCGGGCGACGTCGTGACGCCGCCCCCGCTGCGGCCGGACACGGCTGCGGCTGCCGCGGCGGCCGCGGCGAGCCGGAAGGGACCCGACGGGGACGTTCCCGCGGTGATGCCGGCATGAGTCTTCTGGTAGTCGGACTGAGTCACCGCAGTGCTCCGGTCAGCGTGCTGGAGCGGGCGTCGCTGACCGCCGAGTCGCAGGCCAAGCTGCTCCAGGACACGCTCGCCTCGGAGCCGGCGGTCGAGGCCGCCGTGCTCGCGACGTGCAACCGCATCGAGCTGTACGCCGACGTGGACAAGTTCCACGCCGGTGTCGCCGAGCTGTCCACGCTGCTCGCGCAGCACAGCGGCGTCGGTCTCGAGGAGCTCACTCCTTACCTGTACGTGCACTACGAGGACCGGGCCGTCCACCACCTCCTGTCGGTGGCGTGCGGACTCGACTCGATGGTCGTCGGCGAGGGGCAGATCCTCGGCCAGATCAAGGACGCGCTCGCGCTGGGGCAGGAGCTCCACACCGCGGGCCGGCTGCTCAACGACCTCTTCCAGCAGGCGCTGCGGGTCGGCAAGCGGGCGCACTCCGAGACCGGCATCGACCGGGCCGGGCAGTCGCTCGTCACCTTCGGCCTCGAACAGCTCGCCGCCGGCAGCGGCATGCCGGTCGGCGACTGGGCCGCGGGCAAGCGGGCGCTGGTGATCGGCGCGGGCTCGATGTCCTCGCTGGCCGCGGCGACGCTCGTACGGACCGGAGTGGCCGAGGTCGTCGTCGCCAACCGCACGCAGGCGCGGGCGGAGCGGCTGGCGGAGATCCTGGGCGAGGCCGGCGGTGTCGCGCGGGCCGTTCCGATGGCCGATGTGGCGCGGGAACTGACACGAGTCGACGTGGTCGTCTCCTGCACCGGCGCCACGGGCCTGGTGCTCACGGCGGAGAACGTCGCGAGCGCGCTCGGGATCACCGCCGACCACGCGGCGGCCGCGGCCTCCGCGGTGGGCCGGGGCGCGGGTGCGCCCGCGGGGTGCCCCGTGGCGGCCGGCCCGGGGGAGGCTCCCGGCGCCGTCGTGCCCGCCGCGCGGCAGGGGACCGACGCGGGCTCCATGGAGCAGCACGGGGCCTGGGCCGACAACGGCACCGCCGCGGCTCAGCCGCGTACCCGTGAGCGGGCCGACGTGCCCACCGGCGCGCCGGTGCGGCTCGCGCTGCTCGACCTCGCCATGCCGCGGGACATCGACGCGGGCGTGCACCGGCTGGCCGGCGTACGGCTCGTGGACATCGAGTCGCTGGCCGAGGCTTCCGCCGACGCGCCCATGGCCGCCGATGTGGACCAGGTGCGGACCATCGTGTCCGACGAGGTCGCGGCCTTCGGCGCCGCCCAGCGCGCCGCGCAGATCACGCCCACCGTCGTCGCCCTGCGCAGCATGGCCGCCGACGTGGTGACGAACGAGGTCGCCCGGCTGGAGGGGCGGCTTCCCGGACTCGACGCCAAGCAGCGCGCGGAGATCACGCAGACCGTGCGCCGTGTCGTCGACAAGCTCCTGCACGCGCCCACCGTGCGGGTCAAGCAGCTCGCCAGCGAGCCCGGCGGCGCCGGGTACGCGGACGCGCTGCGCGAACTCTTCGACCTCGACCCGCAGACGGTCGCCGCCGTCAGCAGGGCCGACCTGAACGACACCCCTGACGGTGGGAATAGAGGGCGGGCATGACTACGGATGCCTTGAAGCTGGGGACCAGGCGCAGCAAGCTCGCCATGGCCCAGTCGGGACACGTCGCCGAGGCGGTGCGCCGGATCACCGGCCGCCCCGTCGAGCTGGTGGAGATCACCACGTACGGAGACGTCTCGCGGGAGCAGCTCGCGCAGATCGGCGGTACGGGCGTCTTCGTGACGGCCCTGCGCGACGCTCTGCTGAAGGGTGAGGTGGACTTCGCGGTCCACTCCCTCAAAGACCTGCCGACCGCCCAGCCGGACGATCTGACGCTGGCCGCCGTGCCGGAGCGGGAGGACCCGCGGGACGTACTCGTCGCGCGCGACGGCCTCACGCTGGCGCAGCTGCCCGCCGGGTCCCGGGTGGGCACCGGCTCGCCGCGCCGCATGGCGCAGCTCAACGCGTACGCGCGGACCCACGGCCTCGACATCGAGACCGTGCCGATCCGCGGGAACATCGACACTCGTGTCGGATATGTACGGAGCGGGGAACTCGATGCGGTGGTCCTGGCCGCCGCCGGCCTCAACCGCATCGGCAGGACCGACGAGGTGACCGAATTCCTTCCGGTCGACGTCGTCCTGCCCGCCCCCGGTCAGGGGGCCCTGGCAATCGAGTGCGCCGCCACGCGCGTCGAACTCGCTGCCGCGCTCGCCGAGCTCGACGACCCGCACACGCGGGCCGCCGTGACCGCCGAGCGATCCCTGCTCGCCGCCCTGGAGGCCGGTTGCAGCGCACCTGTGGGTGCGTTGGCCGACCTGCTGGCCGACGGACAGGTTGTCAACGAAATGCGCCTGCGCGGTGTCGTCGGTACCCCCGACGGCACGGAGCTGGTGCAGCTGTCCACCACCGGTCCCGTACCCACGTCGCACAACGACGCGATCACTCTCGGACGCGAACTCGCCGACGAGATGCTCGCGAAGGGTGCGGCCGGTCTTATGGGGGAGCGAGCACAATGAGCCCCACCACCACCTCTACGTCAGTACCTTCGGCGTTCCCCGTATCCGGGCACGTCACCTTCCTCGGCGCCGGACCCGGTGACCCCGGTCTGCTGACGCTGCGCGCCGTCGAGGCGCTCGCGAGCGCGGACGTACTGATCGCCGAGCCACATGTGCTCGATGTCGTACGTACTCATGCCAGGCAGGGCGTGAGCACGCCGCAGCTGACGGTGGTTGACGATGCGTCAACAGCCGCCGGTATCCCCGCGATCAGGGATGCGGTCAATCTTGTCATGGAGGCCGCACGGGGCGGCAGGCGGGTCGTCCGTGCGATCTCCGGCGACCCCGGCCTCGACGGCAACGCCGGCGACGAGATGCTCGCCTGCGCCGCCGAGGGCATCCCCTTCGAGGTCGTGCCCGGTGTCGCCTCGGCGGTCGGCGTGCCGGCGTACGCCGGTGTGCCGCTGCGCGACGGGCGGGGGGCGGACGTCCGCTTCGTCGACGCCCGGAGCGCCGACGACAGATGCTGGTCCGAGATCGGGCAGAGCGACGTCACGGCCGTCGTCTCCACGACGCTGGACGCGGTCGCGTCGGCCGCGGGCGAGCTCGTCTCGGCCGGGCGCAAGCCCGACACCCCGATGAGCGTGACCATCGCCGGCACGACCACGCGGCAGCGGACGTGGAACGCGACGCTCGGCACGGTCGCCCAGGTCCTGAAGCAGGCCAAGGTGCTGCCCTCGCCCGACGGCCACCAGCCCGTCATAGCCGTGGTCGGCGAGCGCAGCGCCGCTGCTCAGCGCGAGCAGTTGTCGTGGTTCGAGTCGAAGCCGCTGTTCGGGTGGCGGGTGCTGGTTCCGCGTACGAAGGAGCAGGCGGCGTCGCTCTCCGACCAGCTTCGGTCCTACGGAGCAGTGCCGCACGAGGTGCCGACCATCGCGGTCGAGCCGCCGCGTACGCCGCAGCAGATGGAGCGGGCGGTCAAGGGGCTCGTCACGGGCCGCTACGAGTGGATCGCCTTCACGAGCGTCAACGCGGTCAAGGCCGTCCGTGAGAAGTTCGAGGAGTACGGGCTCGACGCGCGTGCCTTCGCCGGGATCAAGGTCGCCGCCGTGGGTGAGCAGACGGCCGCCTCGCTGGTCGAGTTCGGCGTGAAGCCGGATCTCGTGCCGAGCGGGGAGCAGTCGGCGGCCGGGCTGCTGGAGGACTGGCCGCCGTACGACCCGGTCTTCGACCCGATCGACCGCGTCTTCCTGCCGCGGGCCGACATCGCGACGGAGACGCTGGTCGCGGGCCTCATCGAGCTGGGCTGGGAGGTCGACGACGTCACGGCCTACCGGACGGTACGGGCCTCGCCGCCGCCGGCGGACACGCGTGAGGCGATCAAGGGCGGCGGTTTCGACGCCGTTCTCTTCACGTCGAGCAGCACCGTGCGGAACCTGGTGGGCATCGCGGGCAAGCCGCACAACGTGACCGTGATCGCGTGCATCGGCCCCGCGACGGCCAAGACGGCGGAGGAGCACGGCCTGCGGGTCGACGTGCTGTCGCCGGAACCGTCGGTGCACAAGCTGGCCGAGGCGCTGGCCGCGTTCGGTACGGCGCGGCGCGAGGCGGCGATCGAAGCCGGCGAGCACGTGACGCGCCCGAGCGAGCGCCGCCCGGGCTCACGACGCCGACGCACTACGTAGCGCCTTCGGACGGCGTGGCGCGTAGTCCCTTGGGACGGCGTGACACGTGGGTGCGATGGGTGGCGTGGCGTGTGGGTGCGCCGGGTGGGTGTCCCGGGTCGCGTGGCGCTTGGGTGTGCCGGGCGGCGTGGGTGTGTGCGGGATGAGGGCCGGGACCTGGGGCGGATGCCCGGGGTCCCGGCCCTCCGCGTTGGGCGTTGGGCTGGCTGGGGGCCATGGGGGGAGGTTCGTGGGTGGGGGTCCGTGGGTGGGCATGGTGCCGACGGGGTGACGGTAAAACCTGCCATCGGGGCGGCGTAGCGTGTTTGACATGACTGTGTATGGATCCTTCCCCGGGGCCCGGCCCCGTCGGCTGCGTACCACCCCCGCCATGCGCCGCATGGTCGCCGAGAACCGGCTGCACCCGGCCGATCTGATCCTTCCGGCGTTCGTGCGGGAGGGCATCAGCGAGCCCGTGGACATCTCCGCCATGCCGGGCGTCCGGCAGCACACGCTGGAGACGCTGCGCAAGGCGGCCGTCGAAGCGGTCGAGGCGGGCGTCGCGGGGATCATGCTGTTCGGCGTACCGGCCGACGAGAAGAAGGACGGCGCGGGGACCGCCGGTACCGACCCCGACGGGATCCTCCAGGTCGCGCTGCGCGAGGTGCGGGCCGAGGTGGGCGACGACCTCGTGATCATGTCCGACCTGTGCCTGGACGAGTACACCGATCACGGGCACTGCGGCGTCCTGGACGCCGACGGGCGGGTCGACAACGACGCGACGCTGGAGCGGTACGCCGAGATGGCGCAGGTCCAGGCGGACGCGGGCGCGCATGTGGTGGGCCCCAGCGGAATGATGGACGGCCAGGTCGGCGTCGTTCGCGACGCGCTGGACACCATCGGCAAGGAGGACGTGTCGATCCTGGCGTACACCGCGAAGTACTCGTCGGCCTTCTACGGTCCGTTCCGCGAGGCGGTGGGTTCCTCGCTGCAGGGCGACCGCAAGACGTACCAGCAGGACCCGGCGAATCTGCGGGAGTCGATGCGGGAGCTGGCGCTGGACTTGGACGAGGGCGCCGACATGGTGATGGTGAAGCCGGCCGGACCGTACCTGGACGTGCTGGCGAAGGTCGCGGAGTCGGTGGACGTACCGGTCGCGGCGTACCAGATCAGCGGCGAGTACGCGATGATCGAGGCGGCGGCGGAGCGCGGCTGGATCGACCGCGAGAAGGCGATCATGGAGTCGCTGCTGGGGATCAAGCGCGCCGGCGCGAACATGATCCTGACGTACTGGGCGACCGAGGTCGCACGGGGGCTGGGGCGGGAGCGGTAGGTCGGTGGGGGTGGAGGCGGAGGTATTCGAACCACCCGATGCTTCTGGGGGGTTCGGGGCCGTCCCCGAGCGCTTGAGTGTCGGTGGGCCGGCCCAAAGAAAGACGCCCTGCACGGGAGCGGCGAGATGGGCGGGCGCCGGCTTGGTGGCATGCGGGCGAGTGGGTGGGGGCGCGGACGGTCTTGGGGTGGTGCGGCCCCAGTCTCGGCGGGTGCGGCGACGGCCGTTGGTGCGACACCGAACTTCCTCTGCACTCACATGAGGGTGTGGGGCTGGGTGGGCAGGGTGCGGGGGGATGAACTCGACAGTTGATGAACTCGCATGCCCTGTGCCTGATATGGGTGCATGGGAGGGGGTGCGGTGCTCGTCATGTGTGGGGTTTGGTTCACGCCGATGCCGATGCCGATGCCGATGCCGATGGCGAGGGTCTGGCGGTGGCTTGCTGACGTATCGGCGCGGTGGAGGGCGGCTGCGGGACGCGTGAGATGCGGTAGTGCGTGGAAGTCGGTGTACGGACAGCCGCACGGGATTCTCCTGCGGTACGCCGGCCGATTGGGAGCGCAGCCGATGTCAGTCAACTTGGTGGGGTTCCTGGGAGTCGTACTGCTCGCGTACGTCGTTCCCGGGCCGGATTTTCTCGTCATCGTGAGGGCTGCCGCCAGGCGGCGGTCGCTGGGGTGGGCAGCCGCTTCGGGGGCACAGGCCGGGCTGTGCGTCCACATGGCCGCAGCGGCGTTGGGGCTTTCGGTGCTGGCCGCGCAGTCGGCGGTGGCGTTCACCGTGATCAAACTGGCCGGTGCGGCCTACCTCGTCTTCCTCGGCGTACGGGCGTTCCTGGCCGCAGGCAGGGGAGGCGGAGCGTCGACGGCGGGCGTGCAGGAAGGCGCGCGGAGCGAAAGCCGTGGGACGAAGCGCGGCAGCTTCGCGGAGGGGTTCCTGACCAACGTGCTCAACCCGAAAGCCGCGCTGTTCTTTCTGAGCGTCCTGCCGCAGTTCATCGATGGAGGCGGCTCGGTGACGGCTCAAATCCTGCTGCTCGGGGTGCTTGATGTGCTGATCGGTGTTCTGTACTGGCCTTGGGTGGTCGTGGTCGCGGCCAAGCTGCGGGGGCTGATGGCCCGGCCGGTGTTCCGCCGCCGGTGGGAGCGGACGACGGGAGCGTTGTTCGTCGGCACGGGAGCGGGAGTGGCGGTCAGCTGATCGTCGCGCGCGTGGGGGGCCGGGCGCACCCGAGGGGCCGCAGTACGAGTAGTCATCGTCCGCGTGCGTGGAAGGAAACCCACAGTTTGTGGGGGTCGGCGCCGCTCAAGTCCCAGCCGTCACACTGGGTGTGCCGCCCAGCCTCACGTGTGGGGTTCGGCCCGCATCAGCCACGTGGACCGCCACGCCTGCCCCATCGTGGCAACCGGTCGGCCGCGCACGCCAGCATCCCCCCGGCCGGTGTACGAGAGTGCGCCATACCCGCCACCCGGCGGCGTACGAGCGGCCACTCACCGAGGCTGTCCCATGGGCTCCTTCCCCCGGGGGCCGGACCTCCGACGCCACCCTCCAGAAAGGCGGCCCCCACACCAGAAGCGATCGCCGCTCCGGGGGCAGCCCGGCTCCGGCCCATGGCCGTCGTCGCAGCTCCGGCTCGGCGCGCTTGCGCGCGTGGCACGCGACGGGCGTTACTTCTTGCGCAGCTCCACCAAGCGGGACGCCGTCCGCCGCGTGGCCCTCCTCCACAGACCGGTCGAGCAGCTTCTGGAACGGGACGAAGAGTTCCGGGCTGACGCCCTGGTCGTCGTAGGCGTCGATGAAGTTGCCGAACGCCGCCTGGTTGATGCCGAGGCTCGACACGTCTGTGACGTGCTGCCCGGAGTCGATCGCCTCGGCCATGCCGGGGACCACCCCGCGCAGCATCGCCGCGACCCAGTTGTGCAGCGGCTCGGCGAACTCCGTGGCCGTGATGTTCTCCGTACGGATCACGGCGAACGCCTGGGCCACGCCGATGAGCATCCCGTACATGCCCGTCAGCAGCGCCAGGTCGTGCAGCGCCGCGCGGCCCGGGTCGGTGCCGACCCACTGGGTGCCGGCGAGGGCCGAGAGGGTGGGGCGGTGGGTCTCGTACGCCTGCTCGTCACCGCTGTAGAGGATGTACGCGGCCGGGGTCGCGATCATCTGCGGCACCGCCATGATCCCGCCGTCGACGTACGCCGCGCCCCGCTTCTCGGCCCAGGCTGCGAGGGCGCGGGCCTGGGCGGGGGTGCCGTTGGTGAGGTTGACGAGGGTCTTGCCGGTGAGGCCGACGGGGGCGAGGGCCTCGGTGACGCCGTCGTTCGTCGTGAAGCAGACGATCACCAGGGGGCTCGCGGCCACGGCGTCCGTGATCGTCGCGGCGGCGCTCGCGCCCTGTGCCGCCAGAGGGGCGGCCTTGGCGGGCGTCCGGTTCCAGACGGTGACCGGGTGGCCGGCCTGCAGGAGCGCGGCGGCCAAGGCACTGCCCATGAGGCCCAGGCCGAGTACGGAAACGGCGGCGGAATGGGGGGCGGAATTGAGGGCCGAAACCGCGGCCGAAACGGGGGCGGAGGCGGTGTCGGAGCCGGGTGAGTGGGAAGGGCGCTCGGGCATCGGCTGCTCCAGGGAATCAAGGAGAGGCAGGAGGGACGGCGGCGGGTGTGCTGTAGGCCGTCCCGGCGTCTTCGATCCTTGTGCGGCGCTGAGTTGGCGACAAGTACCGACTAATTGGTGGGGTACTCACCAGCAGGTAAGTGGGGAGTGGTGATCAGTCGCCCGGCGGCGCACCCTGGAAGGGGAAGGGGGCACAGCTGGAGGGAGCAGTCATGCACACACTGGTCGGATGGCACGTCGAGATGGAGTTCCAGGAGGAGGACGGGAGGACCAGGGCGGCTGCCATGGTGCGGCTCGGTGACGGCGTGGAGCTGCGGGCCCACGGGTACGCCAAACGGCACCCGACCGATGCCGAGCAGCTGCGGGTCGGCGAGGAGATCGCGGGTGCGCGTGCGCTCATGGACCTCGCGTCGCAGCTTCTGGGCAAGGCCCACGGTGAGATCGACGAGGCCGCGGGGCGGCCGTCGTACCCGCTGACGTCGTGAGGGGAGCACGTCCGGGAGTGGCTCGGAGGTAGTGGGTTGGCCGAGCGCGGCCGGATACGGCGATGCCCCCACCGGTCCCGGTGGGGGCATCGCCGTATGGCGGCCGTATCGCGTGTGGTTCAGAGGCGCTCGGGGGTTCGGATGCCGAGGAGGGCCATGCCCTGGTGGAGCGTGCGGGCGGTCAGGTCGCAGAGGAAGAGACGGTTCTCGGCGACGTCGGGCGCGGGCTCGGGCTTGATGACCGGGCACTGGTCGTAGAACGTCGTGTAGAGCGACGCGAGCTGGTAGAGGTACGCCGTCAGCTTGTGCGGCTCGTACGCCGCGGCTACCTCGGCCAGCGTCTCCGCGAACTGGTCGAGGTGCAGGCCCAGGGCGCGTTCCGCCGGGGCCAGTTCGAGCTCCGGGTGGGCGGTGAGCTTGCGGTCGCCCGCGTTGCGGAGGATCGACTGGATACGGGCGTACGCGTACTGGAGGTAGACGGACGTGTCGCCGTTCAGCGACACCATCTGGTCCAGGTCGAACTTGTAGTCGCGGGAGGCGGAGGTGGACAGGTCGGCGTACTTCACCGCGCCGATGCCGACGTACCGTCCGTTCTCGACGATCTCCTGCTCCGTCAGGCCCACCTTGTCGGCCTTCGAGCGCACGACGGCCGTGGCGCGGTCGACCGCCTCGTCCAGCAGGTCGACCAGCCGGACCGTCTCGCCCTCGCGCGTCTTGAACGGCTTGCCGTCCTTGCCGAGGACCGTGCCGAACGCGAGCTGGACCGCCTTGACGTCCTCGTTCAGCCAGCCGGCCCGGCGGGCGGTCTCGAAGACCATCTTGAAGTGCAGGGACTGGCGGGCGTCGACGACGTACACGAGCGTGCTCGCGCCGAGGTTCGTGACGCGGTCGCGGATCGCGGAGAGGTCGGTGGCGGCGTAGCCGTAGCCGCCGTTCGACTTCTTCACGATCAGCGGGGAGGGCTTGCCGTCCGGGCCCTTCACGTCGTCGAAGAAGACGCAGAGCGCGCCGTCGGACCGGACGGCCACGCCCGTGTCCTCCAGGATCTGGCACGTCTCTTCGAGCATGGCGTTGTAGCCCGACTCGCCGACGACGTCCTCGTCGTGGATCTCCATGTCGAGCTTGTCGAACACCGAGTAGAAGTAGATCTTCGACTCGTCGACGAACCGCTGCCACAGCGCGAGGGTCTCCGGGTCGCCGGCCTGGAGGGCGACGACACGGTCCCGCGAGCGCGCCTTGAAGTCCTCGTCGGAGTCGAAGAGGACGCGCGACGCCTTGTAGAGGCGGTTGAGGGACGACATCGCCGCCTCGCCCTCCTCGGGGCCGCCGTGCTGGTGGTCCAGCTCGTGCGGGTGCTCGGTGAGGTACTGGATGAGCATGCCGAACTGGGTGCCCCAGTCGCCGATGTGGTGTCGGCGTACGACCTTCTCGCCCGTGAACTCCAGGATCTCGACCATCGCGGCGCCGATCACGGCGGACCGGAGGTGGCCGACGTGCATCTCCTTGGCCACGTTCGGCTGCGCGTAGTCGATGACCGTGGTGCCCGGCCGCTCGGCCGCCGGTACGCCGAGACGGGCGTCGGCGGCGCGGGCGGCGAGGGTCTCGACGATCGCCCGGTCGGTGACCGTGATGTTCAGGAAGCCGGGGCCCGAGACCTCGATCTCCTTGATCACGTCACCGGCGGGAAGCCCGGCGACGACGGTCGTGGCCAGCTCGCGCGGGTTGGCTTTGGCCTTCTTCGCGAGGGCCAGGATGCCGTTCGCCTGGAAGTCGGCCCGGTCGCTTCGTCGCAGCAGCGGGTCGGCGGCGCCGGCCTCCGGCAGGGCGGCCGAGAGGGCGTCCGCGACGCGCTGGTTGACGGTCGAAGCGAGGGAATGGACCGAGGCCATGAGCTGCCGTTCCTGTCGAGAGGAAAGTTGAAGGTGCAGACGAGTATTTCATGGGGGGTGTGCGGCCGTCGTCTCGTATAAAGGCAGCAGCGCCCGGGACACGGACGGCGGACTCCGGGACACGGACGGCCGTTCCCGGGGCGCCGGCGGCGGCCTTCGGGATACGGGCGGCGGCCCCCGGACGCCGGTGGTTCGTCTGGGAGAATGGCTGACGTCAGCCATCGAGAGCTATTGAGGGAAAGAGGACGTGCCGATCGTGGCTCAGAGCAGCACAGAGACCGACTGGGTCTCCCGGTTCGCGGACGAGGTCATCGCCGAGTCGGAGCGACGTGCCCCTGGGGCGAAACACGATGGTGCTGCCTCCCCGGTGGTCGTCGTCGCGTCCGGCCTCTCGCCGTCCGGCCCGATCCACCTGGGCAACCTGCGCGAGGTCATGACCCCGCACCTGGTCGCGGACGAGATCCGGCGGCGCGGGTACGAGGTCCGGCACCTGATCTCGTGGGACGACTACGACCGGTACCGCAAGGTGCCGGCGGGGGTTCCCGGGGTCGACGAGTCGTGGGCCGAGCACATCGGCAAGCCGCTGACGTCGGTGCCCGCGCCGGCCGGGTCGGCGTACCCGAACTGGGCCGAGCACTTCAAGGCGGCCATGACGCAGGCGCTCGACGAGCTCGGTGTCGAGTACGACGGCATCAGCCAGACCGAGCAGTACACGGCCGGGACCTACCGTGAGCAGATCCTGCACGCGATGAAGCACCGGGCCGACATCGACGCCGTGCTCGACCGGTACCGCACGAAGAAGGACCCGGCGGCGGGCGGCAAGAAGAAGCAGGGGCAGAAGCCGGTCGACGAGGCGGAGCTCGAGGCCGCCGAGGGGTCCGGGGCGGCGTCCGAGGACGACGGCAGCGGCGGCGGCGCGGGGTACTTCCCGTACAAGCCCTACTGCACCGTCTGCGGCAAGGACTTCACGACGGTGACCGCGTACGACGACGACAGCACCGCGCTGTCGTACGTGTGCACCTGCGGGCACTCCGAGACCGTGCTGCTGAGCGAGTTCAACGGCGGCAAGCTGGTCTGGAAGGTCGACTGGCCGATGCGCTGGGCGTACGAGGGCGTGATCTTCGAGCCCAGCGGTGTCGACCACTCGTCGCCGGGGTCGTCGTTCGTGGTCGGCGGGCAGATCGTGCGCGAGGTGTTCGGCGGGGTGCAGCCCATCGGGCCGATGTACGCCTTCGTCGGCATCAGCGGCATGGCGAAGATGTCCAGCAGCAAGGGCGGCGTGCCCACGCCCGGTGACGCGCTGAAGATCATGGAGGCGCCGCTGCTGAGGTGGCTGTACGCGCGCCGGCGGCCCAACCAGTCGTTCAAGATCGCGTTCGACCAGGAGATCCAGCGGCTCTACGACGAGTGGGACTCGCTGGAGAAGAAGGTCGCCGAGGGGACCGTGCTGCCGGCCGACGCGGCGGCGCACTCGCGGGCGATCAGGACGGCCGCGGGTGAGCTGCCGCGTACGCCGCGCCCGCTGCCGTACCGGACGCTCGCCTCGGTGGCGGACATCACGGCCGGGCACGAGGACCAGGCGCTGCGCATCCTGAGCGAACTGGACCCGCAGAATCCGGTGACGTCGCTGGACGAGGTGCGGCCGCGTTTCGACCGCGCGGAGAACTGGATCACCACGCAGGTGCCGGCCGAGCAGCGCACGGTCGTGCGTGCGGAGCCGGACGCGGAGATCCTGGGCTCGCTGGACGAGGCCGGGCGGGAGTCGCTGCGGCTGCTGCTCGACGGTCTCGACTCGCACTGGTCGCTGGACGGGCTGACGACGCTCGTCTACGGCGTGCCGAAGGTGATGGCGGGGCTGGAGCCGGACGCGAAGCCCACGCCGGAGCTGAAGGTCGCGCAGCGGTCGTTCTTCGCGCTGCTCTACCAGCTGCTGGTCGGGCGCGACACGGGTCCGCGACTGCCTACGCTGCTGCTCGCGGTGGGTGCTGAGCGGGTGCGGAAGCTGCTGGGCGCGTAGCCCGGCCTCCTGCTGCCGCGAGGGCCGCCGCTCCTGGTTTCCGGGGGTGGCGGCCCTTTCGCGTGGCGGTGGCGTTTCGCGGGGCGGTGGCTGGGGTGGGGCCCCTGGCGCGCCTGCGGGTGTAGACCGCAGGCGTGGCCTGTGGTCCCGGTCAGGGGCGGGGCTTACGGGGCGGACGGGCCCGGTCAGGGGTGGGGCACCTGGTCGCAGGGCGTCCGGTCGGCGTGTTACGCGATGTGTTCGGCGTCCAGGTCCTGTTGGTAGCGGATCTCGAAGCGCTTCGTGTAGTCGGTCAGTTCGGGCGGGGTCGGGGGCTCGGCTCCCAGGTCCTGGAGGTAGGAGCCGAACTCGCGGGCAGTGGGCATGGACTGGTTCTCGCTCACGTACTTGCGGAACGCGCCGTAGTACCACGCCTCGGGGTCGTACGGCTCCTCGTGCTCCGCCTCCTCGTACCGCGCCTGGGGGGCCTGCTCGTGGCGCGGGCCCGGAATGCCGCCCAGGGGGCGGGTGCGGCCGGGGCCCGACGGGACCATCACGGGGGCCGGCTCGGGAGCTTCGGCGTACTGCGGGTCGTACCCGTTGGCGTACGCCGCCTCCTGCGCGGCCTGCGGCGGCAGCGGCGCGGCGAACCAGGGGCTGGAGTGCGAGCCGGGGCCCTGCTCCTCCTCCTCGGGGGCGCCCTCGGCGTAGTGGTCGTCCGCCTCGGGGGCCTCCTGCGGCCACTCCTCGTCCGGGTAGGGCTGCGCCGCCGGCTCCCGGGCGGGCAGCGCCCGGAGCTGCTGCGGCTCGTGGGGCTCGCGCGAGTCCTGGAGCTGCTGGAGCTGCTGGGGCCGGGATTCCGTCTCCGGGGCCGGAGGCAGCAGCGCCGGCTCGATGCCGGCCGCGGCCAGGCCCGCCGGGGCGGTGTCCGCGAGCGGGACGCCGTACTTCGCGAGCCGCAGCGGCATCAGCGACTCGACCGGCGCCTTGCGCCGCCACGCACGCCCGAACCGGGCCTGGAGCCGCGCCTGGTAGATGAGGCGGTCCTGCTCCAGCTTGATGACCTGCTCGTAGGAGCGCAGCTCCCACAGCTTCATGCGGCGCCACAGCCTGAACGTCGGCAGGGGCGAGAGCAGCCAGCGGGTGAGGCGTACGCCTTCCATGTGCTTGTCGGCCGTGATGTCGGCGATCCGGCCGACCGCGTGCCGCGCCGCCTCCACCGAGACGACGAACAGGACCGGGATGACGGCGTGCATGCCGACACCCAGCGGATCGGGCCACGACGCCGCGCCGTTGAAGGCGATCGTCGCGGCCGTCAGCAGCCACGCCGTCTGGCGGAGCAGGGGGAAGGGGATCCGCATCCAGGTCAGCAGGAGGTCCAGGGCCAGCAGGACGCAGATGCCCGCGTCGATGCCGATCGGGAAGACCAGCGAGAAGTCCCCGAAACCCTTCTCCTGGGCGAGTTCGCGCACGGCGGCGTACGAACCGGCGAAACCGATCGCGGCGATCACCACCGCTCCCGCGACGACGACACCGATCAATATGCGGTGCGTGCGTGTCAACTGCATCGCGGCCACCCGCGATCCCCTCCCGTTACGTCGGACCTGGCGGGGGTCAGCCTGGCACATGTGTGCGGGCCGCGTTGCGCGGGTAGGGGCGGAGCCCGGCCCCCAAGGGGAAGGCCGGGCTCCGTTAAATGTCCTGGATCGGGGGGTTCGTACCGCTTCCTGCTGGGCGCGGCTCAGGCGCTACTTGTTGGCTGCGGTGACCGAGGCCGCCGCCTCCTTGGCCGCCTTCTCGGCGTCCTTCAGCAGGTCGGCGCCCTTGGGGGACTTGGCTCCCTGGTAGCCGGCGCCGTTGTAGACGACCGTGACGACGACGTTCTCCGTACGTGTCACGACCGTTGCGTACTTGAAGTCCGCGTCCGTCTTGCGCAGGTCGTATGTGACCGCCGTCGCCTCGTCGCCGATGCCGGCGGCGGGCTTGGCCTCGGTCTTCTTCGCACCGTCGGCCGCCTTCGCGCCGTCGACCTGCTTCGTGTAGTACTCCTCGGCGAGCTTGTCGCCGGGGCCGCGGGACTGGTCGGAGTCGTACCGCATGAAGGAGACGGACAGCCAGCGGTACTGCGACCCGTCGACGCCCTTGCTGTCCAGGCCGTTCCAGGAGCAGCCGCCGCGCGTGGACACGTCGTTCGACTTGTCCGCCGTACCCGATGTGTCCTTCGCCTCGGGCACCAGCGAGGAGACCGTCTTCTTCTTGATCGCGTCGCACGGCTCGGGGAGTTCCGAGAACGCGGCCGGCTTCACGGTGGGCTTGGCCGACACCGAGGGCGAGGCGCTCGCCGAGGGTGACGTGTCCTTGTCGCCTTCGGAGTCCGAGGAGCAGCCGGCGGCGACGAGCATCACCGGGACGGCTGCGCAGGCGAGTATGCGAGAGAGTCGCGGGGCTGATCGGTGCATGGTTCCTTCACTCATGGAGGCTGATCGACTGAGGCGCCTGCCGGCCGGCGGGCGATCGGCGCGTGGCTGATCGTCCGGGTCGGCCGGCCGGCTAGTCGTTGAACTGCTCGGCGAGCCTGCGGGCCACGGCCTGCGTCTTCTCCTGCAGTTCCTTGCTGTCGGGGACATCGGTGGTCAGGGCGGGCTGCTCGCTGTACTGGACGGTCACGATGACGTTCGACGTACGGAACACCACGCTCACGGTACGACGCTGGGCGGTCGACCCGGAGCGGACGAGGGCGTCGTCGAGGAAGGCGGTGTCGCCGAGGTCGGCGAGGATGCGGGGCTCGAGGCCCTCGGGGGGAGTCTGGACGCCCGCGCCGCCCCCGGCGCCGCTGTCCGGGTCGCTCGTGGACCCGTCGGGGCCGGAGGTGGCGTCGGGCTTCGCGCCGGCCTCGGAGGCGGAGGCCGTGGGGGAGTCGCCGGTGCCGGGGGAGGCGCTCGACCCGCCCTCGCCGTCCTCCGTGTCCTCGCCCTCTTCCGGGCTCTCGGTGGGCGCGGGAAGGTCGGCGGCGGACTCCTGCTTCGCGTAGACCTCCTCCGCCCGGTCGTCGTCGCTGACGTCGGCGTCGTACGAGACCACGCGCTCGAAGTCGACCTTGAGGTGGTGGGTGGCGCCGGGGGAGTCCACCTTCCAGCGGCAGCCGACGCGCCGGTCCGTGTCGTACGTGACGGCGGGGGTGCCGTCGTACGCCTTCTCCTGCTGCTTCTCGGGGAGCGTCGTGGCGCCCGGCAGGAGGTCGCGCAGAAGGCCGCGGTCGACGGCGCCGCAGGGCTCGCGGAGCGTGCGGTACTTGCCCGGGGCGGCGACGGAGGTGTTCGCCTCGCCCGCCTTGTCGTCGGTGGCGGGGTCGTCGGTACCGGAGCCGCCGGTGCAGCCGGCGGTGAGCGCCGCGAGGAGCGCGACGCCGGTGACGTACACCTTTCGCTGCACGGTCCCAGGCTCCCTTCGATCAGAAATGCGGTTGCCGCGCGAGGGCGGCCGGTGGACACAATGTGTATCGCACGCACTGGCCACCATGCCGGTCCGCTGTCTTTTCCGCGGTGCTAGGTGGCATTTTTGCGGTATGGGCAATACGGGGGAATTGAGGAGCTATGTCGTACGTAGAGGTGCCCGGCGCGAAGGTGCCGATCCGGATGTGGGCCGACCCGGCGACGGTCGAGGGCGGCGCGATGCAGCAGTTGCAGAACGTGGCCACGCTGCCCTGGATCAAGGGCCTCGCCGTGATGCCGGACGTCCACTACGGCAAGGGGGCCACGGTCGGCTCGGTGATCGCGATGCACGGCGCGGTGTGCCCGGCGGCAGTGGGGGTGGACATCGGCTGCGGCATGTCGGCGGTGAAAACGTCACTCACGGCGAACGACCTTCCGGGTGATCTCTCGCGGCTCCGGTCGAAGATCGAGCAGGCGATTCCGGTGGGCCGCGGGATGCACGACAGCCCGGTCGACCCGGGACGGCTGCACGGCTTCCCGACCTCCGGCTGGGACGACTTCTGGGGGCGGTTCGACGGGGTGGCCGACGCGGTCAAGTTCCGTCAGGAGCGCGCCACGAAGCAGATGGGAACGCTGGGCAGCGGAAACCATTTCGTCGAGTTCTGTCTGGACACGGACGACTCCGTCTGGCTGATGCTGCATTCCGGCTCGCGGAACATCGGCAAGGAGCTCGCCGAGTACCACATCGGGCAGGCGCAGAAGCTGCCGCACAACCAGGGCCTGGTCGACCGTGACCTGGCGGTCTTCATCGCGGACACCCCGCAGATGGCGGCGTACCGCAACGACCTCTTCTGGGCGCAGGAGTACGCGAAGTACAACCGCGCGATCATGATGGGGATCTTCCAGGACGTGGTCCGGCGGGAGTTCAAGAAGGCCCGGGTGACGTTCGACCCGGTCATCTCCTGTCACCACAACTACGTCAGCGAAGAGCGCTACGACGGCATGGACCTGCTGGTCACCCGCAAGGGGGCGATCCGCGCGGGGTCCGGGGACTTCGGGATCATCCCGGGCTCGATGGGCACGGGCTCGTACATCGTGAAGGGGCTGGGGAACGAGAAGTCGTTCAACTCGGCCTCGCACGGCGCCGGACGCCGGATGAGCCGCACGGCGGCGAAGCGGCGTTTCACGGCGCGGGACCTGGAGGAGCAGACGCGGGGCGTGGAGTGCCGCAAGGACTCCGGCGTCGTGGACGAGATCCCGGCGGCGTACAAGCCGATCGAGCAGGTCATCGATCAGCAGCGGGACCTCGTCGAGGTCGTCGCGAAGCTGAAGCAGGTCATCTGCGTCAAGGGCTGAGGAGCCCGGACGCGGAGAGCGGAAGGCCCCGGTTGTGGTTGCCGGGGCCTTCCGCGTGCCCGGAAGCGCCGGCGGAAGCGGAAGCGGGTGGGGGCTGGAGCCCGGTGCGGGGCGAGCGCGGTGGGGCTCCGCCCCCGGTCTCCGGCCGGCTGTGGGCCCGTGTGGATTTTAAATGTGGCTTTTGGGTTGTTTGCGGCGTGTGTCGGGGGTTACCCGGAGGATGTCCCAGCCAGCACGAGAGACATGGGGCACGGCGCGAGGGCCCCGGGCGTACCGACCGGTCTCGCGCGTCCCCGGAGAAGGTGGAATCCATGAGTGGTGTGTCCGCGAATGGCGGTGCCGGGCGTGTCCAGCAGGCCGGGCAGACAGCGAAAGAGGAGGCATCGGTCACAGCCGGCCAGGCCAAGCAGGCCGCGGGTGAGGTTGCCGGCTCGGTTGCTCAGCAGGCCAAGGCCGTCACCGGGGAGGCCAAGCACCAGGCCGGTACGGCGGCGCGCGACCTGCGCGGGCGCGTGAACGAAGAGGTGCAGGGCCAGGCCGAACGAGCGGTGGGCACGCTGCGGAAGTGGGCGGACGACCTCGACGGGATGGCCCAGAACGCGCCCGGAGACTCGCCGGTGCGCAGCCTGGTGACGCAGGCGGCCGACGGGGGCCACCGCGCGGCCGACTACCTGGACAGTCACGGTCTGGGCGGCGTCGTGGAGGACGTGCGCGGATTCGCGCGGCGTCGGCCCGGGGCATTCCTGGGCGGTGCGGCGCTGGCCGGCCTGGCCGTCGGACGGCTGGCCAAGGCAGGCAAGGCCCAGGCCGGCGGCGACGGCGGCAGCCGGGCGCGCGGCGACGGCGGCATACGGGCGGGCGAAGACGGCGGCAGCCGGATGGGCGGCGACGCCGCCGGGTTCCCGCAGGATCCGCCGGTGCAGGTCCCGCCGCCGGAGACCGACGGCCGAACGGCTCAGGCGCCCGGTTGGGCGGGGCTGCCGGGAACACCGGAGGTGTGAGGGATGGCGACGTACACACCGGCTCCCCACAAGCGGGGGCAGAACAGCTCGGTGGGTGAGCTGCTGTCGGAGGTCACCTCGGACGTACAGCTCCTCTTCCGGCAGGAGATGGAGCTGGCCAAGCTCGAAATCCGTGAGGAGGCCGGCAAGGCGGGCAAGGCCGCGGGGATGTTCGGCGGGGCGGGCTTCGCCGGGTACATGGTGGCGCTCTTCGCTTCGCTGGCGGCCGTGTTCGGCCTGGCCAACCTGATGGACGCCGGCTGGGCCGCGCTGATCGTCACCGGGGTGTGGGCCGTGATCGGCGCCGTCCTGTTCGTGATGGGCCGCTCGCGGATGCGCAGGGTTTCGCCGAAGCCGGAACGGACCGTGCAGACACTGAAGGAGGACGCGCAATGGGCACGTCACCCGACCAAGTAAGGGCTGACATCGAGACGACGCGGGAGAGGCTGTCCGCCGACGTGGACCGGCTGGCCGACCGTACGAGCCCCCGCCGGATGGCGCGCCGGCGCAACCGCCGGGTGCGTGGCGCGGTGTCGGGCGTGCGGCGGCGGGTCATGGGCAGCGCCTCGCACACCAAGGGCCTGGCCCAGGACCGTACGCAGCAGGCAGCCCAGTCGGTGCAGGAAGGCGCCGGGCAGGCGGCCGACACCGTGCGCCAGACGGCCGGGCAGGCGGGCGAAGCGGTCAGGAACGCGCCCGAGCAGGCGATGCGGCAGACCGAGGGCAACCCGCTGGCCGCCGGTGTGATCGCCTTCGGCGCGGGGCTGCTGGCCGGTTCCATGCTGCCGAGCTCGCAGGCCGAGCAGCAGGCGGCCGCCCAGCTGGCGGACCGGGCCGGTGGGGCCATCGAGCCGGTCAAGCAGGCGGCGGCCGAGTCCGCGCAGCATTTGAAGGACGACGCCGCGCAGGCGGCGCAGCAGGCGGTCCAGGAGGTCAAGGAGACCGCCGCCGAGGCAGCCCGTACGACGCAGGAGCAGGCGCGCGACCAGGCGGGTCAGGTCGCCGACCAGGCCCGGGAGTCCGGCCGGACGGTGGCGGGCGAGGCCCGCGACCAGAGCGGCGGTACGTAGCGGTCGCCGGGGCCTCTCGTGGGGCGGCCCGCGACGGGTGGCAATTCCCGTCGCGGGCCGCTCGCGACGCGTGCGACCCCGGCCACGCCCGCCGGGGGCGGGCGGTCAGAGCTCGCGGTGGACCTTGGTGTTGGAGGCCTGGGCGCGGGGGCGGACCACCAGCAGGTCGATGTTGACGTGGCTGGGGCGGGTGACCGCCCAGGTGATGGTCTCCGCCACGTCGTTGGCGGTGAGGGGCTCGGCCACGCCCGCGTAGACCTTGGCGGCCTTGTCGGCGTCGCCGCGGAAGCGGGTGGTGGCGAACTCCTCGGTCTTCACCATGCCGGGCGCGATCTCGATGACGCGGACGGGCGTGCCGACGATCTCCAGCCGGAGCGTCTCGGCGAGGACGTGCGCGCCGTGCTTGGCGGCCACGTAGCCGCCGCCGTTCTCATACGTGCCGTGGCCGGCGGTGGAGGAGAGGACGACCACCGTGCCGTCGCCGCTCGCCGTGAGGGCGGGGAGCAGGGCCTGGGTGAGGTTGAGAGTGCCGATGACGTTGGTCTCGTACATCTGGCGCCAGTCGGCGGGGTCGCTGGTGGCGACGGGGTCCGCGCCGAGCGCGCCGCCGGCGTTGTTGACCAGGACAGCGAGGGTGCGGAACGCGGTGGCGAACTCGTCGACCGCCGCGCGGTCGGTGACGTCCAGCGCGTACGCCGTCGCCTGGTGGCCGGCGGCGGTGAGCTCCGCCTCCAGGGCCTCGATGCGGTCCTTGCGGCGGGCGGTGAGCACGACGCGGTAGCCCGCGGCGGCCAGTCGGCGCGCGGTGGCGGCGCCGATTCCGCTGCTCGCTCCGGTGATGACGGCGATAGGCGTAGACATGGAGACAGGCTAGCGAGAGCGTGGTGCGTACATGATGAGGGCCATCCCGGCGAGGCAGACGAGGGCGCCGGCGACGTCCCAGCGGTCGGGGCGGTAGCCGTCGGCAACCATGCCCCAGGCCAGGGACCCGGCGACGAACACCCCGCCGTACGCGGCGAGGATGCGGCCGAACTCGGCGTCGGGCTGGAGGGTGGCCACGAAGCCGTACGCGCCGAGGGCGACGACGCCGGCGCCGGTCCACAGGAGGCCCCGGCCCTGGCCGTGGGGTCCGCCGCGTACCCCCTGCCAGACCAGCCAGGCGCCGCCGATCTCGAACAGGGCGGCGACGACGAAGAGGGCGGCGGAGCGGGCGACGGTCATGCGCTCAGCGTGCCACGTGGGGTGCGGGGGGTGAGGGGACGGGCGGGCCGCGCCGGGCGCGGGCGGGACCGCTGCCGCGCTCCGGCCCCGGCCGTGCGCGCTGCTCGGCGCTCGGCGCGGCGGGGAGGGCGGCACTGGCGCACCAACGTATGTGGGCCTACAGTTGTTGGCATGAGTGACTCGCCTGCTTCCGAAGCTCCGCCGCGCCGTCGGTCCGACGCCACGAAGGCGGCGATCCTGGGCGCCGCCCGCGAGCGGTTCGCGGCCGACGGGTACGAGCGCGCCACCATCCGCGCCATCGCGCGCGACGCCGGGATCGACCCGTCGATGGTGATGCGTTACTACGGCAACAAGGAGGGACTGTTCGCCGCCGCCTCCGAGTTCGACCTGCGCATGCCGGATCTGGAACGGCTGACCGAGCTGGCCGCGCTGCCGGGCCGGCATGTCGGGGCCGTCCTGGTCGAGCACTTCCTCGACCGGTGGGAGGCCGACGAGGTGCTGACCGCTCTGCTGCGGGTCGGCGTCACCAACGCCGCCGGGGCGGAGCGCATGCGGGCGGTGTTCCGCGAGCAGCTCGGTCCGGTCGCGGCCGGTGTGAGCCCGGTCCCCGAAGAGGCGCCGCGCCGTGCCGCGCTGGTGGCGTCCCAGATACTCGGCATGGCGATGGCCCGGTACGTGCTGCGTCTGCCGCCCGCCGTGGAGATGACCCGTCAGGAGATCGTCGACTGGCTGGGGCCCACCGTGCAGCGGTATCTGACGGCGGAGCGGCCGTAGGGGCGGCGACGGGAGCCGCCGGCCGGGGGGCTCAGGAAGCCTGCCGCTGGTCCCGGGCGGCGTCGTACGCGCGCAGGGCGTCGTCGACGATCGTCTGCAGACTGGAGTGGTGCGCGCCGTTCCAGTAGACCCGCTCGCACGCCGTGCACTGCGCGAAGACGTCGTACGAGCGCTCCGTGCCGTCCTCCAGGAAGCCGCTCACGGACTCCTTCGTGGCGTCCCTGAGATCGCCGTTGCAGGCCACGCACCGCGTCCAGGGGGACAGGGCGGGCGCGAACCGGCTCAGCACGTCGTCGAGCTGCTCCTTGGGCCGGTCGCTGTAGACGTACGCACCGGCCCAGAGCTCGCGGCGCCGCAGCAGCCCCCGGTCCCGCGACAGCAGTACGCGCCGGTCGCGCGCCGAGTAGGCGGCGAGTGCCGGGTCGCCGATGTCCTCGCTGAAGTACGCCGCGTCGACGCCGAGCAGCCGCAGCCGCCGCGCCAGCGTGCCCAGATGAACGTCGAGCAGGAAGCGCAGCGGCGCCCCCGGTACCTGCTGCGGGCGCCGGACCGCGTGCACCTCGACGCTCTCGCCGGCAGCCGGGACGTGCGACGCCGGCACCTCGCGGCCGTCGACGAGCAGGCGTCCCGCCTCGGTGAGCGGGACGCCGAGCGACTCGACGACGTGGCCGAGCGACGAGGCTCCGTCGGTGGTCACGGCCGTAGCCCCGCCGCGCCGGTCCGCCGCGACGAAGAGGTGCAGTTCGGGGGCGACGCTGAGGTGGATCTCCGGTCCGTTCACGCCGCCAGCATGCCATCGGGGCGTACGCCGCATCCAGGGCTTTTGGCCGGTGAACACAGGGTGCCGCGCGGGCGCCGCGCGGGCTCCGGCGTCACGGGCGGGGCGATCCGGCCCCGGACTCCGACGCGGGGGCGCGGTAGAGGTCGTCCAGCTCCGCCCACGACTCCCGGATGATGCCCTCGGTGACCGCCAGCAGGTCGAGCTCCGCGAGCCGGGCGGCGCTCTGCGAGTAGGGCGGCGGGGCGGGGTGCCGCCTGCGCCACCAGCAGGAGCCCGCGGCGTAGAGACCGCTCGCGCACAACAGGGCCGGTATGGCGAGGGCCGTCAGAATGTCGCCCATGCCGGGCCTCCTTCAGTGTCGATGTCCGATGCATCGGCACGCCGGGGAGACTTCTGAAGATCATACGAGGGGTGCGGGCAGGCCGACTTTTGATCGAAAGATCACCCTCGGGGCTGCCCGCGCCCGCCGCCCGCCGTCCCGTGCGTCAGCTCTGGTCGTCCTCCGCGAACGCGTCGGCCGCGCCCCCCTGGAAGAAGCCGTCCATCAGCTCGTCCATCCTCACTTCGGTGGCTCCGGCCGGGGCCTTGGCCTCCCGGCCCTCGCCCATGCGCACCACCAGCGCGAACTTCTTGACCTTCGCGTTCTCGGCCAGCGCGGCCAGGTCCACGGACACCTCGGTCAGCGCGCCGTTCCTGAGCGTGAAGTCGGCCGTGACCTTCTTGTTCGGTACGTCCTCGAGCTCCTTGGCCGTGGGCAGTTCGGTGCCCGGCGGCAGCTCCTTCGACAGCGGGCGCAGCTCGTCGATCAGCTCGGTCATCAGCGTGCGGAAGGGCGCCGTGGCCTTGATGTGCTCGGTGCCGTCCGCCCCGCCGCCGGTCTTGAAGACGACCTCCCGGGTGACGACCTGCCGCAGGGCCTTCACCAGCTTCTTCTGCGTCTTGGCGTCGAGCGTGGGTTCCGCCGAGGGCTTCCTGCCTTCAGGGGCGTCCATCTCCTCCACCAGGTCGCGGGTCTCCTCGAGCTCCTTCGTCGCGACCTTGACCCACTCGCCGGCCAGCACCTTCTTGAACGCTCCGGCGCTGTCCGGCAGTTCGTCGGCGGACGGCACCGGGTTGCCCGCCGCCTTCCCGAGCTCGGCCACGTCGGCGCGGAAGTAGGTGTAGTCACCGACCACCCGGTACTCGAGCAGGTCGCCGTCCGGGCCGCCGAACTTCATCGCCATGGCGCTGAAGTCCTTCTCGCCGGACTCCGCGACCGGCTTCCTGGACCGCATGGAGACGGAGATCCGCGCTCCGCTGATCAGCTCGGCGACCTCGTCGGGCATCTTGTCCTCGGGCTTCGACGCGGCATCCATCGCCTTCAGCGTCGCGGCGTCGGCGTCCAGGTCCAGCTCGAAGGAGAGCGAGTGCTCCTTGCCGAGCTTGTCGAAGGCGCGGTCCAGCTTCTGTCCGGCGGTCAGGTTCTCCACGGTGCCGCAGGCGGAGGTACCCGCCAGGGCGACAACGGCGACTGCGGCGGCGGTCAGGGTCTTGCGTATGGCGGGAATGACAGTCTCCTCGTAGGCGCGACCACGACCGTGGTCACCGGTGAAGACCTACGAGGTGTGCACAAGGTTGTGCGTCCCCCACTCGCGGCGCGGGGCGTGGGGCCTCCGGGCCGGCAGGCCCGGCCGCGTCAGGGCCAGACCAGGCAGTACGGCTGGTGGCCCGCCTCGTGCAGCCGGTGGCTGAAGTCCTGCCACTCGTGCAGGAGCTGGTAGACGTTGAACGCGTCGCGCGGCCCGCCGCGGTCGGGGACCGTCGACCAGATGAAGGCCGCCGCGCCCACCGACTCCTCGCCGATGCCGCGCAGCGGGTCGACGACCGTCATGGGCAGCTTGACCACCGCGTAGTCGGGGTGGAGCACGACCAGTTCGAGCGGCGGGACCTTGTGCAGAGGTATGCCCTCGATGCCGGTCAGGACCATCGCGGCCACCGTCTCCGGCTTGATCTTCGTGAACATGCCGCCCATGCCGAGCTCGTCGCCGCCCAGCTCCTCCGGGCGCATCGAGATCGGCACACGGGCCGCGGTGGCTCCGTTCGGAGCGCCGAAGTACTTGTAGGTCACCCCCACCCGGCCACTCCTGTTTCCCGTGTCCGCCTTCGCGCTCGCGTTCGCCTCGCGCCTGTCCGCCGCCCTCGCTCCGCGTTCCCGCTCGCGCTCACGCCGATGCCGGCCCCCCTGGGCCCGCTCGGGACCCAGGTCGTCGGTCCCCTCGCCCACTCCGCCACCGCGATGCATATCTCCACCCGACCACTCGCGGCCACGGCCGCGCAACCCGATCATCGTGTCAGTGACCTCCCCCACGGCCGTGCGGTGAAACACCGGTCCGCAAGACCGTCGGAGCCTCTGACACCATGGCTTGTGTGAGCTTCCCCTATGACGCCCCAGTTTCGCAGACGCTTTTCGACCGCGCGTCCCTCGTGACGCCCGGCGGCGTGAACTCTCCGGTCCGCGCATTCCGCGCCGTGGGCGGTACGCCCCGGTTCATGGTGTCCGGTTCCGGTCCGTACCTCACCGATGCCGACGGCCGCGAGTACGTGGACCTCGTGTGCTCGTGGGGGCCGATGATCCTCGGCCACTCCCACCCCCAGGTCATCGCCGCAGTTCAGGAGGCTGTCGCCCGCGGCACGTCCTTCGGTACGCCCGGTGAGGGCGAGGTCGCGCTCGCCGAGGAGATCGTCGCCAGGGTCGCGCCGGTCGAGCAGGTACGGCTCGTTTCCAGCGGCACCGAGGCGACCATGTCGGCCATCCGCCTCGCCCGCGGCTTCACCGGCCGCGCGAAGGTCGTGAAGTTCGCCGGCTGCTACCACGGCCACGTGGACGCGCTCCTCGCCGCCGCCGGGTCGGGCCTTGCGACCTTCGCGCTGCCGGACACGCCCGGCGTGACGGGCGCTCAGGCCGGCGACACGATCGTCCTGCCGTACAACGACCTCGACGCCGTACGGGCCGCCTTCGCCGCCCACCCCGGCGAGATCGCCTGCGTCATCACCGAGGCCTCGCCCGGCAACATGGGCGTCGTCCCGCCGGGCGAGGGGTTCAACGCCGGGCTCCGGGACCTGTGCCGGGCCGACGGCGCGCTCTACATCTCCGACGAGGTCATGACCGGCTTCCGTACGTCGAAGGCCGGCTGGTACGGCGTCGACGGCGTCGCACCCGACCTCATGACCTTCGGCAAGGTCATGGGCGGCGGCTTCCCGGCCGCGGCCTTCGGCGGACGCGCCGACGTCATGGCGCACCTCGCGCCGGCGGGCCCCGTCTACCAGGCGGGCACACTCTCCGGAAACCCGGTCGCGACCGCCGCCGGCCTCGCGCAGCTGCGGCTGCTGGACGACGGGGCGTACGCGAAGGTCGACGCGGTGTCGCGGGAGATCCAGGAGCTGGTCACCGCGGCGCTGGCCAAGGAAGGCGTTTCGCACCGCCTGCAGACGGCCAGCAACATGTTCTCCGTGTTCTTCACGGCCGACGAGGTGCGCGACTACGACGACGCGCGGAAGCAGGAGGCTTTCCGCTTCAACGCCTTCTTCCACTCGATGCTGGCCGACGGCGTCTACCTGCCGCCGTCCGCCTTCGAGTCCTGGTTCGTGTCCACCGCCCACGACGCACGGGCCGTCGAGCGCATCGCCGCCGCGCTGCCCGCCGCCGCCCGCGCCGCAGCGGAGGCCACGGCATGAGCGAGACCACCGTCGTCCACGTCGTGCGCCACGGCGAAGTGCACAATCCGGACGGTGTGCTGTACGGGCGCCGCGCCGGGTACCACCTCTCGGAGCTCGGCCGGCAGATGGCCGACCGCGTCGCCGAGCACCTCGCGGCCCGCGACGTCACCCACGTCGTCGCGTCGCCCCTGGAGCGCGCCCAGGAGACGGCGACGCCGATCGCCAAGGCGCACGGCCTGGACCTGGCCACCGACGAGCGGCTGATCGAGGCGGCGAACGTCTTCGAGGGCAAGGCTTTCGGAGTCGGTGACGGGGCGCTGCGCAGGCCGGCGAACTGGAAGCACCTGACGAACCCGTTCCAGCCGTCGTGGGGCGAGCCGTACATCGAGCAGGTCGTACGGATGATGGGCGCGCTGAACGCCGCGCGTGACGCGGCGCGCGGGCACGAGGCGGTCGCCGTCAGCCATCAGCTGCCGATCTGGACGCTGCGCAGCTTCGTCGAGCGGCGGCGGCTGTGGCACGACCCGCGCAAGCGGCAGTGCACGCTCGCTTCGCTCACGTCGTTCACCTTCGAGGGCGACAAGATCGTGTCCGTCGGCTACAGCGAGCCGGCCCGCGATCTCGTACCGGCGCACCTGCTGGCCGGCGCCAAGCCCGTAAAGGGTAAAGCGAAGGCATTCGGCGCGTAACAACCCCGCATTCCGGCCGCCGCTGGCAAGAATGTGCCGGTTCTCCGGAACCCGTTTCCTCACCACCGCCTCTTACTCATTGTCCGTTTGTACGACCGGCGGACGTCAACGGGGACGACGAGCGCGGATGGGGCGACGGGTATGCGGGACATGAGTCGAAGGGGTCTGCTCGGACTGGGACTCGGGGCGGCGGCCGCGGTCGGCATGGCCGGCTGCGGCGCCCCCGGGCTGACGGGGACGGGTTCCGGCAAGGGCGGCGGCGCGCCGTCGCCCGACGGGACCCCTGACGAGATACGGCTGATAGGCGACGGCTCGACGGCCGACACCGGCAAGCAGCCGAACCAGCCGGACAAGCCGGTCCCGCTCCAGCCCGGCGAGACCCCGCCGCAGTTCGTGATCTTCTCCTGGGACGGGGCGGGCGAGGTCGGCAACGGCCTGTTCCCGCGCTTCCTCAAGCTCGCCAAGGACCACGACGCGGCGATGACGTTCTTCCTCTCCGGGATCTACGTGCTGCCCGAGTCGAAGCAGAGCCTCTACAAGCCGCCGAACAACCCGGTCGGCGCGTCCGACATCGGCTACCTGACCGACGACCACATCAAGGACACGCTGAAGTACGTCCGCCAGGCGTGGCTCGAGGGCCACGAGATCGGCACCCACTTCAACGGCCACTTCTGCGCCGGGTCCGGCACCGTCGGCAACTGGACGCCCGCCCAGTGGGAGAACGAGACCGCCCAGGCCAAGTCGTTCGTCACCCAGTGGAAGACCAACAGCGGCTGGACCGACCTCGACCCGCTGCCCTTCGACTACGAGAAGGAGCTCGTCGGCGGCCGCACGCCCTGCCTGCTCGGCCAGGACAACCTGCTGCCGACGGCGAAGAAGCTCGGCTGGCGCTACGACGCCAGCTCGCCCGGCGGCCGCCAGATGTGGCCCGTGAAGCGGGGCGGTCTGTGGGACCTGCCGCTGCAGGCCATGCCGTTCCCCGGCCACTCCTTCGAGGTGCTGTCGATGGACTACAACATCCTCGCCAACCAGTCGAAGAATTCCACCCAGGGCATGCCGTCGCGCTACCCCGGCTGGAAGAAGCAGGCGACCGACGCCTATCTCGCCGGTTTCCGCCGGGCGTACGAAAGCAATCGCGCGCCCTTCTTCATAGGCAACCACTTCGAGCAGTGGAACGGCGGAATCTACATGGACGCCGTCGAAGAAGCGATCAAGGGCATGGCCGGCAAGAAGGACGTGCGCCTGGTCTCCTTCCGGCAGTTCTGCGACTGGCTCGACGTGCAGGACCCGAAGGTGCTCGACAAGCTCCGTTCCCTCGAAGTCGGACAGTCCCCGGCGGGCGGCTGGAAGTCTTTCCTTAAGGCGTCTTGACAAGGGGCTTTACGGGCACCGCGGGGGGCGCGGAAGATCACTGGAACGCCCATGCGAAACTTTTCACATGAGCCTCAGCCGCGCCCTCCGCCGCCGCTCGCACCGCACCCGCCGCGCCACGTCGGCGGGCGCCGTCGTGATCGCGGGCGCGCTCGCCCTGACCGCGTGCGGAGGCGGCGGCACCGAATCGTCGAAGTCGAGCGGCACGAACTTCGTGACCGCCGCCGGCGGCATCTCCACCGTCGCCGAGGGGGAGCGGCAGGACGCCCCCAAGCTCGACGGCGAGACCCTCCAGGGCGAGAAGCTCGACGTCGGCGACTTCAAGGGCAAGGTCGTCGTCATGAACGTCTGGGGTTCGTGGTGTCCGCCCTGCCGGGCGGAGGCCCCGCATTTCGCGAAGGTCGCCAAGGAGACCAAGGACAAGGGCGTCGAGTTCGTCGGCATCAACACGCGTGACCACTCCACGCAGCCCGCGATCAAGTTCGAAGAGGATTACGGCGTCGAGTACCCCAGCCTCTACGACCCGATCGGCAAGCTCCTGCTGCGTTTCCCCAAGGGCAGTCTGCATCCGCAGGCCATTCCGTCGACCATCGTGATCGACCGTGAGGGCAGGATCGCGGCGCGCTCGCTGACCGCCCTCAACGAAAAGAAGCTGCGCCAGATGATCGACCCGCTGATCGCGGAGAAGTGACCCTGTGAGCATTCTCGCCGCCGCGATCACCGACCCGAACCCGACGGTTCTGAGCGGTGCCCTGATTCTCGCTCTGCCGATCGCCGTCGCCGCCGGTCTCGTCTCTTTCTTCTCTCCCTGCGTGCTGCCGCTCGTACCGGGATATCTGTCGTACGTCACCGGGATCAGCGGTACCGACCTCGCGGAGGCCAGGCGCGGGCGCATGGTCGCGGGCGCCTCCCTCTTCGTGCTCGGCTTCACCGCCGTCTTCGTCTCGACCGGGGCGCTCTTCGGCTACTTCGGCCAGACGCTCCAGGAGCACCAGGAGACGCTGTCCCGGGTGCTCGGCGGCCTGATGATCCTCATGGGCCTCTTCTTCATGGGGCTGATGCCCTGGATCACCCAGCGCGAATTCCGCTTCCACAAGCGGCCGGCGGCGGGACTCGCGGGAGCGCCCGTGCTGGGCGCTCTCTTCGGCATCGGCTGGGCGCCGTGCACCGGTCCGACGCTGGGCGCGGTCACGACGCTCTCGTTCACCGAGGCGAGCGCGGGACGCGGGGCGATACTGACCGTCGCGTACTGCCTCGGCCTCGGCGTGCCCTTCGTGCTCGCCGCGATGGCGTTCCGGCGGGCGCTCGGCGCGTTCTCGTGGGTCAAGAAGCACTACGCCTGGGTGATGCGCATCGGCGGACTGATGATGATCGCGACCGGCATCCTGCTCGTCACGGGGATCTGGAACGGCATCATTCAGGACATGCAGGGCTGGACGGACAGCTTCACGGTGGGGATCTGAGTTCCATGAGCAAGACCGAGACGACCGGCGACGCGGCCGCGACCGCCGCCGACGAGCGGGAACTCGGCGAAGCCGGCGCCCAGCTCTCCACCGCCCCCCAGGAACGGGCTGTCCCCGGCTCCTTCGGCGGCGTGATGGAGCCCGGCATCGCCGGCCGCGCCGCCTGGGCCTGGCGCGAGACGAGCGGATGGGCGCGCTGGTTCTGGCGGCAGCTGACGTCGATGCGGGTCGCGCTGATCCTCCTCTTCCTGCTCTCCCTGGGCGCGATCCCGGGGTCGCTCGTCCCGCAGACCTCCGTGGACGAGACGAAGGTGGAGGAGTTCAGGGCGGCGCACGAGACGCTCGCGCCGCTCTACGAGGATCTCGGGCTCTTCGACGTCTACAGCTCGGTGTGGTTCTCCGCGATCTACATCCTGCTGTTCGTCTCCCTCATCGGCTGCATCGTCCCCCGCACGTGGCAGTTCGTCGGCCAGCTCCGCAGCCGCCCGCCGGGCGCGCCGGGCCGCCTGACGCGGCTTCCGGCGTACACGACCTGGCGTACGGAGACCGAGCCCGAGCAGGTCCGCGAGGCCGCGCTGGCGATGCTGAAGCGGCGCCGCTTCCGCTCCCACGCCGCCGGCGACGCGGTCGCCGCCGAGAAGGGTTACCTGCGCGAGGCCGGGAACCTCGTCTTCCACCTGGCGCTCATCGTGATGCTGGTGTCCTTCGCCGCAGGGCAGCTCTTCAAGTCCGAGGGCGGCAAGCTGATCGTGCAGGGCGGCGGCTTCGCCAACACGCTCACGCAGTACGACGACTTCAAGTCGGGGTCGCTCTTCGACAAGGAGCACGACCTGGCGCCGTTCAGCTTCCGGCTGGACAAGTTCGTCGGGACGTACGAGCGCACCGGCCCTCAGCGCGGCACGCCCCGGACGTACGAGGCGCACGTGACGTACTCCGAGGGCGCGGACGGCGCCGAGAAGAAGACCGTGATCGAGGTCAACAAGCCGCTGGAGGTCGACGGCTCCAAGGTCCACCTCATCGGCCACGGGTACGCCCCCGTCGTCACCGTCCGCGACGGCCGGGGCAAGGAGGTCTTCAAGGGCGCGGTGCCGCTGCTGCCCATGGACTCCAACGTCACCTCGTCCGGTGCGATCAAGGTGATGGACGGCTACCGCGACAAGAACGGCAAGAAGGACCAGCTGGGCTTCCAGGCGTTCTTCGTGCCGACGTTCGCGGGCGCGGGCAAGGGCACGATGCTCTCGCAGTACCCCGGTCTCGACTTCCCCGTCCTCGCGCTCAACGCGTTCCACGGCAGCCTCGGCGTCGACGCGGGTCTGCCGCAGAACGTGTACCAGCTCGACAAGCGGAAGATGAAGGCGTTCAAGGACGAGCGGGGCGCCGACCTCAAGCAGCGGCTGCTGCCCGGCGAGACCATGAAGCTGCCGGACGGCGCGGGCTCCATCACGTTCGAGGAGGGCGTCCAGGAGTGGGCGACCTTCCAGATCTCGCAGCAGCCCGGCACCATGACGGCGCTCGTGGGCGCCGTCGCCGCGATCGCCGGGCTCGCCGGCTCGCTGTTCATCCAGCGCCGCCGGATCTGGGTCCGGGCCGTACGGGGGGAGGACGGCGTCACCGTCGTCGAGATGGCCGGACTCGGCCGAAGTGAGTCCTCGAAGCTTCCCGAGGAACTGGCCGACCTGGCCGCAACGCTCAATTCACAGGCGCCGACGGCACCTGATCCCGCTGAACCTGTCGAAGGAGTCCGCGCGTGAATCTCGCGGCCGAGACCAACGAGAACCTCGCCCACATCAGCAACGTGCTGATCTATTCGTCGATGGCCGTCTACACGCTGGCCTTCCTCGCGTTCATCGCCGAATGGGTCTTCGGCAGCCGCAGCAAGGTCGGCCGCACCGCCGCCGCGCTGACCGCGCGGGGCGCGAACGCGGCGGCCCCGGCGGTGACGGTGCGGGCCGGCGGTTCCACCACCGTCCTCGACAAGCCGAAGGTCGTCACCCGCTCCGCCGCCGGGACGCGTGACGTCCCCGACGGCCCCGGCGCCGCCGGCGGCACCGAGAAGGGCGACCTGTACGGACGGGTCGCCGTCTCGCTCACCACGCTCGCCTTCCTCGTCGAGGCGAGCGGCGTCGTCGCCCGCGCCCTGTCGGTGCAGCGCGCGCCGTGGGGCAACATGTACGAGTTCTCGATCACCTTCTCCACGGTGGTCGTCGGCGTGTTCCTCGCCCTCCTGGCCGCCGGGAAGAACGTCCGCTGGGCCGGCCTGCCGCTGGTCACCACGGTCCTGCTGGACCTCGGCATCGCCACGAAGTGGCTCTACACGGACAGCGACCAGCTCGTCCCGGCGCTCGACTCGTACTGGCTGTGGATCCACGTCTCCACGGCGATCTTCTGCGGCGCGGTGTTCTACCTCGGCGCGGTCGGCACGCTGCTCTACCTCTTCCGCGACGCGTACGAGGCGAAGCTCGCCGGCGGCGGCGAGCCGGGCTCCTTCGCGTCCTCGGTCCTGGAGCGCCTCCCGTCGGCCGCCACGCTGGACAAGTTCAGCTACCGCGTGAACGCCGCCGTCTTCCCGCTGTGGACGTTCACGATCATCGCGGGCGCGATCTGGGCGGGCGACGCGTGGGGCCGCTACTGGGGCTGGGACCCCAAGGAGGTCTGGTCCTTCATCACCTGGGTCGCGTACGCCTGCTACCTGCACGCTCGCGCGACGGCCGGCTGGAAGGGGCGCAAGGCCGCCTACCTGGCGCTCTTCGCGTTCGGCTGCTGGCTGTGGAACTACTACGGCGTCAACATCTTCCTCTCCGGCAAGCACTCGTACGCGGGCGTCTGACCCGGCCGCCAGCGGGTGCGCGGGGTACCGCGCGGAGGGACGCTGGAGGTATGACCGATGTGATCGGCCGCGGCGGCACCGAGCCCCACGACGGCACGGACGCGGTGCGGTTCACGCTGCGCCTCCCGCATCCCGCGCACGAGGTCTGGCCCGCCGTCGCGACCCCCGAGGGCCTGCGGAACTGGCTGGCGGCGGCGGACGCGCTGGAGCCCCGGCTGGGCGGGGCCGTCGTCCTGCGGTGGCCGCACCCCGGCCACGGGGACGCCGCGTCCGAGCGCGGCACGGTCACCGCCTGGGACGTCGAGCACGTCGCCGAGTACACCCTCGGCGGGCAGGGGCGCATCCGCTTTCACCTGGAGCCCACCCTGGGGCACGCGAGCACGGTGCTGCGGTTCACCCACGAGGCGCCCCCGTCCGCCGGCCGGGCCCCGGCGGACCGTCTCGCCCGGTGGCACCAGCACTTCGAGTACCTCGTCGAGGCGCTCGGCGGCCGGCCGCGGGACTGGTCACAGTGGATCCCGGACCGCCACCGCGAGCTGTACGCCGGTTACGAGGCCGCCGGGGGGACGCAGTCCTGAGCCGGGGGCTTGCCCTCGGGCCATGCGATCTCGACGAACCGGGGCGTGCCGTCGCGAGCCAGCTCCACGATGGGGACCGCCTTGTTGTACGGGTTGCCGTGGTTGTCCAGGCAGATCCAGCCGCTGGCGCCCTCCACCTTCAGCGACGCCTTCGTCTGCGGCCACTGCGTGACGACGTCACCGAGCCGCGGCAGCTTCGCGCCCGCCGGGGTCGCCTCCCGGATGCCCTGCACGGCGGTCGACATGGCGTCGTACGCGATGATCGCCTGCCCGTCGGTGAGCGAGGTGGGACCGATCGGCCCCATGTCCGGCTGCGCCGCCCGCGCGAGCAGGCCGGCGAAGGTCGCGTAGTCCGCCTTCGACCCGCCGGTCCGGGGCGCGCCGGGCTTCGTCCAGGCGTCCGGGTGCGCCAGCGCGGCGTACCGGACGCTGACCTTCCGCGCGAGGGCCCCCTTGTCGAGCTTGTCGTCCGCTCCCAGGTAGGACCCCTCGTCACCGGTGAGGACGGTGAACTTCCGGTCCTGGCAGCCGCGCTTGCCCAGCGCGTTGACGAACTGCCGCAGCTGGGTGTGGCGCCCGGCGAAGTACACCGTGTCCGCGCGGGTGTCGCACAGCAGCAGCGTGATCTGCCGGAACGTGTTCGGGGTGGAGCCCTCCTCGGTGGGGTCGGGCGGCGAGGTGAAGAGCTGGGGCTCGTACGGCGCGTCCGCGAGCAGGTCCGCGAACGCCTTCCGCAGCGTGGCCGTGTAGTGGTCGCCGGGGCGGGTGTCCTGGACCAGTACGGCCTTCTCGGCGTCGACCTTGCCGAACCGCGCGATGGCGCGTGCCTCGTCCCCGTTGGTGGGCGACACGCGGGCGAGCCCCGGATACGGGTCTCCGCCGGGCCCGTTGGCGATGTCGTCGGCGGTGATGGTGGTGCCGACCACCGGAATGCCCGCGCCGGTCAGCTCCTTCACGGCGGCCTTGGTCTCGGCGCTGCTGGTGGCGACCCCGGACACCGCGCGCAGGTGGTGCGGCGCGTCCACCATGCCCTTGAGCGCCTCGACCGTCGTGCGCCAGTGGCCGTTGCCCATGCCGGTGTTGGCCAGCACCAGCCGGATCTTCGGCAGTTCGTCGTTCGAGTCGTGATTGGCGGAGTGCTGCCGCAGGTACGCGCCCTGGACCTCCTGCACGATCTTGGTGCGCATGCCGCTGTCGGTGGACGTGAGCGGCAGCATGAGCGCCACCGTCGCGTAGTCGCCCTCCAGCCGGTCGTTCTCCCGCGCGATCGCGGCGGCGACCTGCTTCAGCGCGTCCACCTCGAACGCGTACCCGTCGCCCGACACCCCGACGCACTCTGCGCCCTCCTCGGGGCGGGCCACGCCCTCGGCGCAGGACAGGTCGGGGTTGAGGACGCGGTAACCGCCGTACACCGCGACGCCGGCCACCGCCAGCACCAGCAGTACCGTCAGTCCCTTGCGCAACGGTGTGAACCAGAAGACGCGACGCAGCCACTCCGTCATGCCGGACCTCCCGCGCCGCTCAGCGGCCGCCACTCGCGCACAGCCTGCGGCCATGAACGGGACGCCTGCCAGAGGATCTCGTTGCCGGAACTGTGCAGCTCCGAAAGGAGCCCCAGCTCGTACCCCATCTTCTCGGTCACCTCGTCGTCCGGAAGGGCCAGCGGATCGGTCAGCTGCCACACCGCGAACAGCAGGCGGCGGATCCGCGGATGGAGCGTGGCGTCCACGCCGGGCGGCGCGCCGCCGCCGGATCGGCCGAGCGCCACGGAACGCCGTTCGTCCGGCTCGTCGAAGTACGGCGCGGACGCGATGAAGCGCAGCTCGTCCAGCCAGACGCGGGCGTCGGAGTGCGCGAAGGTCTCCCGCAGATACGTCACCGCCCCCTCCGTCGTCCCCAGCGCCAGTTCGTGGTGGTGCCGCCGGGGGCCGTCGCCGTAGTGGGTGCGCAGCGTCTCGTGGACCGCCCGCCAGCGGGCGAAGTCCCGGTCGCCGTGCCGCAGGCGGTGCAGGAGCAGCGTCCGCAGGAACGCGTCGCCCACGAAGTGGTCCGGGCTCTGCGTCCAGTGCTCGTCGAGGAGCAGCGTCCGCACGTCCCGTACGGCGGCCAGTCCCGTACGCCCCTCCTCGCCCGGCAGCCGGGAGGCGGCCAGCGCCTCGGCCGAGGGGACGTCGTGCGCGGGGGCGAGCACGGTGAGCCAGTCCAGCCGCGACGCCGGCACCAGCCGGGCCAGCAGCTCGGCGGCGACGGCCCGCCCCTCGCTGTCCTCGCGCAGGGTGACGGGCGCGGCGAGCAGGGAGGCGGGCGTGAACCGCTCCGGGTGTGCGTCCTGGCCGGCGGCGCGCGCCAGCAGATCGACGCCCAGCGGCCGCCCGCCGGTGAGCCGGTGCACGGCCCGCGCGAGTTTCGGATGGGCCATCTGACGTACGTCCGTCAGGTCGAGGAACTGCCGTACGTGCTCCGGTTCGAGCGGGGTCAGCTCGACGGCCACCGCTCCCGACGCGATCTCCTGACCGCGCTGCCACCGCAGCTCGTGCCGGACTTCCGGCAGGGTGCGGCGTACGGCATGACGCAGCGCCGGGTGATCGTGTCCGCGCAGGGCCGCGAAGAGCACCACCGGGTCGCGCCTGCCCTCGGCGCGGTCGCGCAGCACCGGCTCGACGAGCCGGCGGCCCAGCGGCGCCTGCGCGTTGTCGATCAGCACCACCGGCCGGCCGACCCGGCGCAGCCGTCCCAGCCCGTGGTACGCCGCCTCCAGATCGGCCCGCAGCGCGCCCACCAGGTGCCGCTCGGCCCGTACGCGGTGCTCGTCGCCGCGCCGGAAGTGCAGCGCCAGCAGGGTCAGCCCGCGCTTGGCCTTGCCGCCCGCGCCCGGGTAGTCGCCGTACCACTCGGCGGAGGCGCGCTGGCCCCGGTTGAACAGGTCGTCCAGCAGCGACTCGACGGTGGCCTCCACCATCACGTCGAGGCCGGGACCGACTCCGGAGGCCATGGCGGCGAACTTCGCCACGACCTTGGTGAGCCAGGTGCGGGTCTGGTTGCGCCAGCGCGAACCCGGCTCGACGAGCAGGCCGAGTCTCAGCCCCTCGGCCAGGATGTTCTCGTCGTCGTGCGGCCGCCAGCCGAGACTCGCCACGGCCAGCAGCCCGGCCGCGAGCCTCGGGAACTCGACGGCGCCGGCGCCGTGCACGGCCGGCGCGAGCTGCTCGCCGAGCTCGGCGAGCGCCTCGGTGACAGGTGACCAGGACGACGAGAGCGCCGCGGGCCGGTCCGCGAACTGCGGTCGCTCGCAGTCGATCAGGGCCACCGGGGTGCGCTGCTTGTAGCCGCTGTGCAGCCGCTTCAGCACGGCGGTCTTGCCCATGCCGCGACCGCCGGTCAGCACGACGGCGGGGACGTCGTCGCGGTGCTCGAACGGCACCTTCTGGAACCCGCGGGGAGGCAGCCCTACGAGCCGTGGCGCGAGGCCGTCGAGGACTGCCTCACGACCGAACAGCTCTCTGTCCACAGTGCCCCCCCGCACCAGCAACAGGTGTCGCTACGTTAACTCCAGCTTACTGAAAGTGAGCTGACGGGGCACAGGTTTTCGACTTGTGCGCCGGCTCGTTCCGCCGGCCGCCGGGTGAGGGCTTCGGGGGCGCCGCGTCAGGGACTTCCGGCCGCCGGGTCAGGACTTCGGGGGCGTCGGGTCCTCGGGGCCGCCGTCCTCGCGGCGCTTGAGGTCCTCCTCGCGGCGGCGCAGGTCCGCATCCCAGTCCTTCATCCTCGACTCGTCCTCGCCACTCGTCCCGGACGACGCGGCCTCGTCCTTGAGGGACTTGAGGAAGTCGGGGTTGTCGTCCGGGGCGACCCACTGCTGCCGGTTTCCGCGGCGCCACTCGGAGGGCGTGCTCCCGCCCCGCGGGCCCTTGCGGACCTTGCCCACCGCCAGCCAGGCGACCGGGCCGATCAGGACCTCGCCGAAGAGCAGCACGATGATCACCCAGACCACCTTGGGCAGGTGGCGGACTTCGTCCTCGGGGGTGTTCAGGCAGTCGATGAAGGCGTAGATCCACAGCGCCAGGACCAGAAGGAACGGCAGATACCTGAGCATGAGTGCAAGCTCCCAGAGCGCAGACCGCGGGGCGCGGTGCTCGGCCCCGGTGACGGGCCAAGCGTAGTGCGTACCGGATACTGGACCACATGGCTTACGACGATCTTCGCTCGCTGCTCCGGGCGCTGGAGCGCGAGGGCGACCTCAAGCGCATCAAGGCCGAAGTCGATCCCTACCTCGAGGTCGGGGAGATCGTCGACCGCGTGAACAAGGCGGGCGGCCCGGCGCTTCTCTTCGAGAACGTCAAGGGCTCCGCGATGCCCCTGGCGATGAACGTCTTCGGCACGGACCGCCGGCTGCTCAAGGCGCTCGGACTGAAGTCGTACGACGACATCCGGGACAAGATCGGCGGGCTGCTGAAGCCGGAGCTGCCGCACGGTTTCGTCGGCGTGCGGGAGGCGTTCGGCAAGCTCGGGTCGATGGCCCACGTGCCGCCGAAGAAGGTCAAGTCGGACGCGGCCCCGGTGCACGAGGTCGTCCTGACGGGCGACGACGTGGACCTGGACAGGCTGCCCGCGCTGTTCACCTGGCCCGAGGACGGCGGGTCCTTCTTCAACCTGGGGCTCACGCACACGAAGGACCCGGAGACGGGCATCCGGAACCTGGGGCTGTACCGGCTCCAGCGCCACGACAAGCGCACCATCGGCATGCACTGGCAGATCCACAAGGACAGCCGGAACCACTACCAGGTGGCGGCCCGGCGCGGTGAACGGCTGCCGGTCGCGATCGCCTTCGGCGCGCCGCCCGCCGTGACGTACGCCTCCACGGCGCCGCTGCCGGGGGACATCGACGAGTACCTCTTCGCCGGATTCCTGTCGGGCCGGCGGATCGAGATGGTCGACTGCAAGACGGTTCCGCTCCAGGTCCCGGCGCAGGCCGAGGTCGTGCTGGAGGGGTGGCTGGAGCCGGGGAAGATGCTGCCGGAAGGGCCCTTCGGCGACCACACCGGGTTCTACACGCCGCAGGAGGACTTCCCCGCGCTGACGATCGACACGATCACGATGCGGCGGCGTCCGCTGCTCCAGTCGATCGTGGTCGGCAGGCCGCCCACGGAGGACGGGCCGCTGGGGCGGGCGACGGAGAGCTTCTTCCTGCCGCTGCTCAAGATCATCGTGCCGGACATCGTGGACTACCACCTGCCGGAGGCGGGCGGCTTCCACAACTGCGTCATCGTGGCGATCGACAAGAAGTACCCGAAGCACGCGCAGAAGGTCATGCACGCCATCTGGGGCGCGCACATGCTCTCGCTGGAGAAGCTGATCATCGTGGTCGACAAGGACTGCGACGTGCACAACTACCACGAGGTGGCCTGGCGGGCCCTGGGGAACGTGGACTACTCGCGCGACCTCACGGTGGTCGAGGGCCCGGTGGACCATCTCGACCACGCCTCGTACCAGCAGTTCTGGGGCGGCAAGGCGGGCATCGACGCCACGAAGAAGCTGCCCGAGGAGGGCTACACCCGGGACGGCGGCTGGCCGAACATGGTCGAGTCGGACCCGGAGACGGCGTCGAAGGTCGACCGCCGGTGGAAGGAGTACGGGCTGTGAGCAGCGCCGCCGCGGCTGTCCCGCAGGGCGGCAGGACCAAGGCATTCCTGCGGCTCGTGATGATCGAGCACTCGGTCTTCGCGCTGCCCTTCGCGTACATCGCCGCCCTCACCGCGATGTTCCAGCTGGACCGGAACATCCACTGGGGCAAGCTGCTGCTCGTCACCGTCGCGATGGTGGGGCTGCGCACGTTCGCGATGGCGTGCAACCGGATCATCGACCGCGAGCTGGACGCCCGTAACCCGCGCACCGCCAACCGCGAGCTCGTCACCGGCGCGGTCTCGGTGCGGTCGGCGTGGACCGGCGCGCTGATCGCCGTCGTCGTCTTCCTCGGCGCGGCGGCCGCGCTGAACCCGCTGTGCCTGGCGCTGGCGCCGATCGCCGTCGTGCCGATGGTGGTCTATCCGTACGGGAAGCGCTTCACGAACTTCCCGCACGCGATCCTCGGCCTCGCCCAGGCGATGGGCCCGATCGGAGCCTGGCTGGCGATCACGGGGACATGGTCCTGGGACGCGGTGATCCTGGGCCTCGCGGTCGGCATCTGGATCGGCGGCTTCGACCTGATCTTCGGCAGCCAGGACGTCGACGCGGACCGCGCCCACGGCGTGAAGTCCGTGCCGGCGCGCTTCGGCGTCCCCGCCGCGCTGTACGGCGCGCGGGCCTGCCACGCCGTGACGACGGCCCTGCTGGTCTGGTACGCGCTGGCCACCGGTGCCGGGGTGTTCTTCTGGGCCGGCCTGGTGATCGTGACCGTGGCCTTCCTCTACGAGCACACGATCGTGAAGCCGCACGACCTGTCCCGCCTCGACCGGGCGTTCTTCTCGACCAACGGCTTCATCGGCATCGCGCTGTTCGTGTGCGCGCTGCTGGACCTGCTGGTGCGCGGCCTCACGGTGTGACGACGGGCCCCCGCCGCCGGAACACGAAGGCGGCGAGCACACCGCCGATCAGCCCGAAGAGGTGGCCCTGCCAGCTGACGGCCGTGTCCGTCGGGAGCACACCCCACAGCAGCGAGCCGTAGAACGCCCCGACCAGCAGGCCGATCACGATGTCGCGCGCGCTGCCGTCGACGAAGCCGCGCACCAGCAGGTAGCCCAGGAGGCCGAACACGACCACCGACGCGCCCGCCGTGTTGGAGTACGACGGGGCGGTGAGCCACACCCCGAGCCCGCCGACGAGCATGATCGTGAGGACCACGCCGACGAAGCGGCCTGTGCCGCTCAGGGCGGCCAGGAAGCCGAGGATCAGCAGCGGCACCGTGTTCGACGCGACGTGGTCGAAGCCGTGGTGCAGGAACGACATCGGCAGTACGTCGCGCAGCTCGCCGGCGTCTCGGGGGCTCAGCCCGTACGTGTTGAGCGCGCCGGTCGCGGCGTCCAGCGCCTCCAGGACCCACAGCAGCGCGACCCAGCCGAGCATGAGCAGGGCGGCGGTCCGCACCGGACGGCTCCGGCTCCGGTCGGTGGCGGTCGGTGACATGGCATCCCCCTGCGGTGCGAGCGGCCCGTGCGGCCTGCCAGGAGAACGTCCCGGGCACCTGACTCGGTTCCGCGCACGGCGGCTTGGATAAGGTCGGGCACGTGGAGTCAGGACGAGCACGCAGTCAGCAGCCGGGGCGGCCGCCGCGCCGCCCCTGGGTCGTCGGCGTCTCCGGCGCGTCCGGCACGCCGTACGCCGCCGCCGTGCTGCGCGGGCTGCTGGACGCGGGCGAGAGCGTGGACCTGGTGGTCAGCCGGGCCTCGCGGCTGACGCTGCTGGACGAGACCGGGATCGCGTTCCGCGACGCCCACTGGCAGGAGGACCTGCGCACCTGGCTGGCGCGCGGCGCGGACGGCAAGCCCGGCACGTTCACGGCCGATGTCGGCGACGTGCGCCACTGGGCCGCCGGCGATCTCGCCGCCGGGCCCTCGTCGGGCTCGTACCCGGCCAAGGGGATGCTGATCGTCCCCGCGTCGACCGCCAGCGTGGCCGGCGTGGCGCTGGGGCTCTCCAAGGACCTGCTGCAACGGGCGGCGAGCGTGACGCTCAAGGAGCGGCGCCCGCTCGTGGTCGCGGTGCGCGAGACGCCGCTGAGCGGCCAGACCCTGAAGCACATGGTGGCGCTGGACGAGGCGGGGGCCGTGGTGCTGCCGGCGTCCCCCGCCTTTTACGCGGGGGCGACGCACATCCAGGACCTGGTGGACTTCGTCGCGGGGCGGGTGCTGGACGCGGTGGGCGTGCCGCACGGCCTGTACCGCCGCTGGGAGGGCGAGCTGGGGGGCTCCCGGCCGGACCGGCCGGACCCGCGCCCTTGATCGTCTGAGAGACTTCGCCGGGCGTTGGCCCCTGCGCGCCTTAGATGGCAAACGTAAACTCGCGGTATTGCTGAACAATGGAAGGCTTCAGGCATATGGACGCCGTGGACAGGCAGCTCATCCAGGCCCTCAGGGAGAACGGCAGGGCCTCGTACGCCGAGCTCGGCCGGCTCGTCGGCCTCTCGGGCCCCAGCGTCACCGACCGCATCAACCGTCTCGAGGCGGCGGGTGTCATCACCGGCTACCGCGCCACGGTCGACGCCAAGTCGCTCGGCCTCGGCGTCACCGCGCTGATCGGCATCTCGCTGTCCGACGCCGCCGACCACGAGGACGTGGCACGCAGGCTGCGCGATCTCGCGGAGATCGAGGACTGCTGGTTCATCGCGGGCGACGACTCGTACATGCTCAAGATCCGGGCGGGCGACGTCGACGGCCTGGAGAAGACGATCCGCCGGCTCTCCGGCACGCGGGGCGTCTCCCGTACGCGCACCACCATCGTGCTCTCCACCAAGTGGGAGAACCGGGTCGGGGAACTGCCCGAGGAAAGCTAGGCGTACCGTGGGTGGAGCCTGTTTTACGTAGACATATGGGAGGCGGCCGTACATGGACGCGGGGCTGAAGCGCGAGCTGGAGCAGAAGGTCCGGGCCGGGGAGCGGCTGACCCGCGAGGACGGCATCGCCCTCTACGAGTCCGACGACCTGGCCTGGCTGGGCGGCCTCGCCCATGAGGTGCGTACGCGCAAGAACGGCGACGTCGTCCACTTCAACGTCAACCGCCACCTCAACATGACGAACGTGTGCACCGCGTCGTGCGCGTACTGCTCGTTCCAGCGCAAGCCGGGCGAGAAGGACGCGTACACGATGCGCATCGAGGAAGCCGTCAAGCTCGCCAAGGCGATGGAGAACGAGAACCTCACCGAGCTGCACATCGTCAACGGCCTGCACCCCAGCCTCCCCTGGCGCTACTACCCGCGGTCGCTGAGCGAGCTGAAGAAGGCGCTGCCGAACGTCTCGCTGAAGGCGTTCACGGCCACCGAGATCCACCACTTCGAGACCGTCTCCGGCATGTCGGCGTCCGAGATCCTCGACGAGCTCATCGAGGCCGGTCTCGAATCGCTGACCGGCGGCGGCGCGGAGATCTTCGACTGGGAGGTCCGCCAGCACATCGTGGACCACCGCACCCACTGGGAGGACTGGTCGCGGATCCACCGCCTCGCGCACGAGAAGGGCCTCAAGACCCCCTCGACCATGCTGTACGGGCACATCGAGGAGCCGCGCCACCGCGTGGACCACGTACTGCGGCTGCGCGAGCTCCAGGACGAGACCGGCGGTTTCCAGGTCTTCATCCCGCTGCGCTACCAGCACGACTTCGAGGACATGAAGGACGGCAAGATCCGCAACCGCCTTCAGGCCCGTACGACGATGGCGAGCGGCGTCGACGTGCTGAAGACGTTCGCGGTCTCGCGGCTGCTCTTCGACAACGTGCCGCACGTCAAGGTCTTCTGGGTCATGCACGGCGTGCAGACCTCGCAGCTCGCGCTGCAGCACGGCGCGGACGACATGGACGGCTCGGTCGTCGAGTACAAGATCACGCACGACGCGGACAACTACGGCACGCCGAACAAGCTGGGCCGCGAGGACCTGCTGGAGCTGATCCGGGACGCCGGTTTCCGCCCGGTGGAGCGCAACACCCGGTACGAGATCATCCGCGAGTACCCGGGCCCGGAGGCCGACCGCCGCGAGTCGCCGCAGGCCATGCGCGTCTGACCCGTACGAGTGGTTCGGCGACGGTAAGGGCCGGTTTGTGGTGTCGCCGGGCGGCCCGGGGGTACCCGGGCCGCATGGCGAGCCACACCGGGCCTCCCGCCCCCGAGGACGCGTACGACGCCGAGCCCTTCCTCCCCGGCCCCCGCGCCGGGCTCCCCGGCCTGCGCGAGGCGGCGGCCGGCTGCCGCGGCTGTCCGCTGCACCGGGACGCCACCCGGACCGTCTTCGGCGCCGGCAGCCCGGACGCCCGCGTCCTGCTGCTCGGTGAGCAGCCCGGCGACCAGGAGGACCGGCAGGGCCGCCCGTTCGTCGGGCCCGCGGGCAAGGTCCTGACCCGGGCCCTGGACGAGGCCGGGATCGACCCGGACGACACGTACGTCACCAACGCCGTCAAGCACTTCAAGTTCGAGATCGCCCCGGAGCGCGGCAAGCGCCGCATCCACAAGGCGCCGAACCTGCGCGAGATGACCGCCTGCAAGCCGTGGCTCGACGCCGAACTGCGCGTGGTCGGCCCCGAGATCATCGTCGTGCTGGGCGCCACCGCGGGGAAGGCGCTGCTCGGCTCCTCGTTCCGGGTGACGAAGCAGCGCGGGATGCTGCTGCCGCTCGAAGGGCGCGGCGAGAGCGTCGTCGCCACCATCCACCCCTCGGCGGTCCTGCGCGCGGACGACCGCGAGGCGGCGTACGGCGGCCTGGTGTCCGACCTGCGGATAGCGGCGCAGGCGCTCGGCTGATCCGTTTATCGTCGAACGCATGGCGCTGACCTTCGAACTCGATCCCCGGATCGGCCCCGGCCTGCGCGACGGCGTCCTCGGCCTGTGGGCGGACGTCTCCAACGCGGGCGGGGCCGTCGGCTTCGTGCCTCCCGTCACCCACGACGACATCCGGCCCGAGTGGCTCAGGCACCTCGCCGCGATCAGTGACGGCCGTACCCGGCTGCTCGTCGGGTACGACGAGGAGGGCGCGGTCGGCGCGACCGCCTTCATCACGCACAACACGCACCGGCTGATGCGGCACTGGGTGTGGCTCTACACGGTGATGGTCCACACCTCCCACCAGGGAAAGGGGTACGGACGCGACCTGATGGCCGCCGCCGAGTCGGCGGTCCGCGGCTTCGAGGGCATCGACGCGATACGGCTGACCTGCCGCGGTGGCACCGGGGTCGACCGCTTCTACGCCTCCTGCGGCTACAAGGAGGTCGGGCGGGTGCCCGGCGCGATCCGCGTCGCGCCGGGGGACGACCGCGACGACATCGTCATGCTGCTGGAACTGCACTGACCGGCGCCTTCACCGCTGCGGCCGCGCGAGGGCCGGGGTCCCGGACGGCTCGCCGGGCGGTTGTGCTTGACTGGTGGGGACCCTTTAGGTGCCGTTGAGAAGAAGGTCCCCCGTGAGCACCAAGCACGCAACGATCCGCTACACCGCCATGCGCCTGGGCGTCTTCGTCGGCTGCTTCTTCGTCATCTGGGGCCTGGTCCACTTCGGCGTGCTGCCGGCCGGTCTCGGCAACTCCAACCTGCTGTGGGTCCTGATGCTCGCCATCGTGGTCTCCGCGCCGCTCAGCTTCGTGCTGCTGCGCAAGCAGCGGGACGCGATGTCCGAGCGGATCGTCGAGCGCGTGGACAGCGCGAAGGCCAGGCTGGAGTCCAACCGCAGGCAGGAAGACGGTCTGGCCCAGTAGCCGCCCGCGTAAGGCACGTCACACTCAACAGCCCGACCGGCGCCCCGGTCCCGGACACCCGTCCGGGGCCGGGGTGTTGGCGTTGCGGCGGGACCGCTTACCCAAAGAACAGCTTTGATGTTCTCAAAGTACAAGTGTTAACGTTCTCGGCATGACGACAGCAGCCGCGCACCTCCCCGACACGAGCGTCCCGCTCGTGCTGGTGGCGCGCCTGCACGTCGATCTCTGCCGCTGCATGTCCGCGGCCTGTCGCCGCCACATCTGACATCAGAAGCGACATCACGCAGCGGCGACCGCTCCAGGCTCCAGCACGTCCCGTGCCCGTGCAGCTCACGGCCGCCGCACCCCCGTCCCCGTATCGCCGTACGTCATCAACGGAGTGTGTCCGTGTCCGCGAACTCCGCGACCGCGCCCGACAGCGCGCCCGAGAAGCAGAAGACCCGCTTCCGGATATCCGACAAGTTCCCCTTCTGGGCCCAGATCATCGTCGGTCTGGTCCTCGGCGTCCTCCTTGGCTGGCTCGCCCGCAGCCAGGACGTCAGCTGGCTGAAGACCACGCTCGAGCAGGTCGGCGGCATCTTCGTCCAGCTGCTGAAGCTGGCCGTCGCGCCGCTCGTCTTCTTCGCGATCCTGGTGTCGATCACCAACCTGCGGAAGGTCAACAACGCCGCCCGGCTGGCCTCCCGCACGCTCCTCTGGTTCATGATCACGTCGCTGATCGCGGTCGCCATCGGCATCACGATCGGCCTGGTCACCAACCCGGGCGCCGGTACGGGCCTGACGCCGAAGGACGGCCGGAAGCCTGAGGGCTCCGGTTCCTGGATCGACTTCCTCACCGGCATCGTGCCGACCGACGTCATCACGCCGTTCACCGAACTGAACGTGCTGCAGATCGTCTTCATGGCCGCCGTCGCCGGTATCGCCGCCCTGCAGCTCGGTGACAAGGCCGAGCCGATCCTCAAGCTCAGCAACGCGGTCCTGGAGCTGCTCCAGAAGGCCCTGTGGTGGGTCATCCGCCTCGCGCCCGTCGGCACCGTCGGCCTCATCGGCTTCGCCATCGCCGACTACGGCTGGGAGCTGATCAGCAAGTACGCGACGTTCACCGCCGACGTCTACATCGGCTGCGCCATCGTGCTGTTCGGCGTCTACCCGCTGCTGCTCGCGACGGTCGCCAAGGTCAACCCGCTCCAGTTCTTCAAGGGCGCCTGGCCGGCCATCCAGCTGGCCTTCGTCTCCCGCTCCTCCGTCGGCACCATGCCGGTCACCCAGCGCGTCACCGAGCGCCTGGGCGTTCCGAAGGAGTACGCGTCCTTCGCCGTGCCGTTCGGCGCGACGACCAAGATGGACGGCTGCGCCGCGATCTACCCGGCGCTCGCCGCGATCTTCATCGCGCAGATCTTCGACGTGCAGCTCGGCGTCCAGGACTACCTGCTGATCGCCTTCGTCTCGGTCATCGGCTCGGCGGCCACCGCCGGTCTGACGGGCGCGACGGTGATGCTGACGCTGACCCTCTCGACGCTGGGCCTGCCGCTGGAGGGCGTGGGCCTGCTGATGGCGATCGACCCGATCCTGGACATGATGCGGACCGCCACGAACGTCGCGGGCCAGGCGCTCGTGCCGGTCGTCGTCGCGGCACGCGAGAAGATCCTCGACCACGACGCGTACAACTCGGCCTCGTCGTCGCCGGTCGACGACCGTGAGGACGTGCGCGCCGAGGTGCGCGACGCCGACGAGAAGGTCGCGGTGCCCGTCACCGCGTGAGCGTGTGCCACACCGGCGAAGTGCCCCTGGACGCCCGGCGTTCAGGGGCACTTCGGGTTCCGGCCGGGGCAGCGCCGTACGCTTACCGGGAGGGGGCCGCGCTGTGCGGTGCGGCGGGCTGCCGGGTGGAGGATGCGGACGTGGGTGGGGCTGTGAAGGGCAAGCGGATGCCGCGTGCCGTGCGGGAGCGGCAGATGATGGACGCCGCCGTGCAGACCTTCGGGCAGCGGGGCTACCGGGCCGCGTCGATGGACGAGATCGCCGAGCTGGCCGGGGTGTCGAAGCCGCTCGTCTACCTGTATCTGAACTCCAAGGAAGAGCTGTTCACAGCCTGCATCCGGCGCGAGGCGGGCGCGCTGCTCGCGGCGGTACGGGCCGGGGTCGAGCCCGGGGCGCCGGCCGACCGTCAGTTGTGGGACGGGCTGCGGGCGTTCTTCACCCACGCCGCCGAGAACCCGGACGGCTGGGCGGTCCTGCACCACCAGGCCCGTACGCACGGGGAGCCGTTCGCCGCCGAGGTCTCGGCCATGCGCGCGGAGATCCTCACCTTCGTGACCTACCTGATAGGGGCCGCGGCCCGCGAGGCGGACTGCGACCCGGAGCTGGCCGAGCGGGAAGTGGCCGGTCTCGCCCACGCGCTGGTGGGGGCCGCCGAGTCGCTCGCCGGATGGGGGAACGAGACGCCCGGCGTCTCCGCGAAGGAGACCGCCGCGACGCTGATGAACTTCGCCTGGGCGGGCCTGGGGAACCTCATGAACGGGCGGCGCTGGGCGCCTTCGCCCTCAGCGCGCCCGTGAGTCCGGCCGGGCGGCCGACCACGTCCCCGTGAGGTGGACGCGGCCGTCCTGCCCGCGTACCTCGAAGGCGTCGCCCGCCGCCCCGCAGGTGACGGTCGCCGGGAGCAGGACCGGTGCCCTGAAGTCGGCCCGTACATGGGCCCGGTCGGCGGGATCGAGCCGCGCAACGCACCGGGCCAACGTCCACATGCCGTGGGCGACGGCGCGCGGGAAGCCGAACAGCCGCGCCGTCGCCGGATGCAGGTGGATGGGGTTGAGGTCGCCGGACGCGACGCCGTAGCGCCGGCCCAGGTTCGCCGGCAGGTCCCAGGTGGCGACGGCCGGGAGCCCGGCGGGCGAGGGGGCCGGGCGGAGCGGCGTGCCGGCGCTCGCGGTCGTGCGGTGGCGGGCCAGGTACGTGCTGCGGGACTCCCAGGCCAGGGCGCCGTCCAGGCGCACCTCCGTGACCATGGCGACCTCCGTGCCGCGCCGGTGGGGGCGCAACCCGGCGGCGTACACCGTCAGTTCGAGGCGGTCGTCCGGGCGCAGCGCCCGGTGGCGGGTGAGCGTGACGCCGGTGTGGACCAGCCCGGCCGGCGGCAGCGGGAAGGCGCGCCGGGTCATCACGCGCAGGGCGAGGGGGAAGCCGAGGACGTGCGGATAGGTGAGCGGCAGCGGGTCGGTGCAGGGAAAGCCGCAGATGCGGGCGTACGCGGCCAACTGGCCGTGGTCCAGCGGCACAAGGGTGGCCGCGTGGGTGAGGCGGGCGGTGGGGAGGGCGGTCGTGGGGGAGACCGGGCGCTTGAAGGGCGAGGTGAGCGCCCCGAGGGCGAGGAGCGGTACGAGCGAGGTCATTGTCCGGACTCCCTGCTCGGTCGTAGATTTACTCCGGAGTAAGGTTACTCAAGGGTCAGGAGTAGGTCGAGATGATGCACCCCGCGCCCGTACCACCGCTGACGGAGCCGAGGCTCCGGCCGCGCCCTCCCGAGAAGACCCGAGTGGACGGTGTGGTGCGGGAGGTGTCCGTGCCGGCGCTCGTGCCGCCCGTGCGGCGCGGCTCGCTCGCCGACATCCCGTTCGACAACGCCCGCGAGGCCCCGGCCGATCCCGTGCTCGGACGGCGCCGACCGGACGGTTCCTGGCGCGACATGACGGCGGCCGAGTTCGCCGCCGACGTGCTCGCGGTGGCCAAGGGCCTGATCGCGGAAGGGCTGCGGCCCGGCGACCGGATCGCGATCATGTCCCGTACGACGTACGAATGGACGCTCCTCGACTTCGCCGCCTGGGCGGCGGGCCTGGTCACCGTTCCCATCTACCCCACCTCCTCCGCTTTCCAGGCCCGTTGGATCCTCCAGGACTCCGGCGCCGTCGCCTGCGCCATCGAGAGCGCCGAGCAGGCCAGGGTCATCAGTCCGGAGCGCCAGCACCTCCACGACCTCGCGCACCTGTGGGAGTTCGACACCGGCGCGGTCGACCGGCTGCGGACGGCCGGCCGGGACGTACCCGACGCCGTCGTCACCGCGCGCCGCGCCGGCCTCGCGCCGGAGGCGGTCGCCACCCTCATCTACACCTCGGGGACGACGGGCCGCCCCAAGGGCTGCGTCCTCACCCACGCCAACTTCTTCGCCGAGGTCGACAACGCGATCGAGCTGCTGCACCCGGTCTTCACGTCGGTCAGCCGGGAGCCCGCGTCCACCCTGCTGTTCCTGCCGCTGTCGCACGTCTTCGGCCGGATGGTCGCGGTCGCCTGCCTGCGGGCCCGGGTACGGCTCGGCCACGCGCCGAGCATCGCGACCGACGACCTGCTGGCCGCGCTCGGCGGCTTCCGCCCGACGTTCCTGCTCGCCATTCCGTACGTACTGGAGAAGGTCTACAACACCGGGCGCGCGACCGCCGAGAAGATGGGCCGCGCCGCCTCGTTCGACCGCGCCTCCCGGATCGCGCAGCGGTACGGGCAGGCACTGGAGGCGCGGGAGCACGGGACGGGGGAGGGCCCCGGCCTGGGGCTGCGCGCCGCCCGCGCGCTCTACGATCCGCTGGTCTACCGGCGGATCAGGGCGGCGCTGGGCGGCAGGGTCACGTACGCGATCTGCGGCGGCTCACCGCTCGGGCGGCGTCTGGCGTCGTTCTACGCGGGCGCCGGGATCGAGATATTCGAGGGGTACGGGCTGACCGAGACGACGGCGGCCGCGACGGTGACCCCGCCGCTCAGGCCCCGCCTGGGTACGGTCGGCTGGCCGCTGCCCGGCACGGGGGTGCGCATCGCCGACGACGGGGAGGTGCTGCTGCGCGGCGGTCAGGTCTTCGGCGGCTACTGGGACCGGGAGCGGCAGGCGCCCGTGGACGTGACCGGTGAGGGGGGCTGGTTCGCCACCGGCGACCTGGGGGCGCTCGACGACGACGGCTACCTGACCATCACCGGCCGCAAGAAGGACGTCATCATCACCTCGGGGGGCAAGAACGTCGCCCCGGCGCCCCTGGAGGACTGGCTGCGGGCCCATCCGCTGGTGGGCCAGTGCGTGGTGCTGGGGGACGACCGGCCGTACATCACCGCCCTCTTGACGCTGGAGCCGGACGGTCTGGGGCACTGGCGCCGGATGACGAACAAGCAGGACGTCCCGCTGCGCGAGCTGGTCGACGACGAGGACCTGCGGGCCGCGCTGCAACGGGCCGTCGACGAGGCCAACCGGCTGGTGTCGCGGGCGGAGTCGATCCGCCGGTTCACGGTCCTGCCGGTCGAGTTCACGGAGGAGAACGGCTGTCTGACGCCGTCGCTCAAGCTCCGGCGGGCGGCGATCGTACGGCAGTTCGGGGAGGAGATCGCGGCGCTGTACCGGCGGTGAGGGGGGGGCCGGGGGAGGAGGGGCGCCCGGGTGGGACGGGGACGCCCCTCCGCCCGCCGCTAGGGGCAATTGCTCCTGGCCGGCTCGCCCGCGAAGCGCTGGCCCAGCCAGTCCATCGCCGGGACGGCGCCCGCGGTCACCGCGCCGATGTGCCCGAGGAGGGGGTGGGAGCGCCACTGGACGTTCGCGCCCCTGCGGCACCAGTCGGCGCGCAGCTGCTTGCCCACGGAGTACGGGATCAGCTCGTCGAGCCCGCCGTGGTAGAGGTACACGGGGTGACCGGGGGCGCGGGTGCCGACGTTCGACTCGTTGAGCCGCTGCTGCCAGTCGGGCTGTTCGAGCGGGTTGGTGACGGTGACATCGGAGATGCGCTGGAAGAGGCCCGCGACCGTGTCGACGGCGACGCAGTTCTTCTTCATGAAGTCGACGTAGACGCGGCCCTTGGCGTTGAGGTACTTGTCGAGGTCCAGCTCGGGGAACGCCGCCTGCTGGCCGGTGGCGGCCATCAGGATCAGGCCCGCGCCGATGTTGCCGTCGTTGAACTCGGCCACGTCGAGCAGGTCGGCCGGAACACCGCCGGTCGCCGTCCCCCTGACGTTGAGTTCGGGGGCGTACGAGTCGTGCAGTTCGGCGGCCCAGCTCGACGCCTGGCCGCCCTGGGAGTAGCCCATGATGCCGATGGGCGAGTCGTCGCCCAGACCGCTGCGGCCGGCTTCCGGGTGGCGCAGGGCGGCGCGGGCGGCGTCGAGGACGGCGTGACCCTCCGCGCGGCCGACGGTGTACGTGTGGTCGCCCGGGGTGCCGAGCCCTTCGTAGTCGGTGACGGCGACGGCCCAGCCGCGCTGGACGGCCTGGTTGATGAGGGTCGCCTCGACGGTGGTGCCCTCGGGGAACCCGGCGCTCGGCGCGCACTGGTCGGCGAGCCCGACGGTCCCGACGGCGTACGTGACGAGCGGGCGCGGGCCGGTGCGCCCGTCCTTGGGCACGATCACGGTGCCGGACACCACGTTGGGCGCGCCCTTGGCGGTGGTGGAGCGGTAGGTGATGTGCCAGGCGTCGGTGCGGGTGGGCTGGTTGGGCAGGGGGTGGAACGACGTGGGGGCGGAGCTCAGGAGGTCGCCGGGCGCGCCGGGCGACTGCGCCGCCGCCGCGGCGGAGCCGCCGGCGGGGACGGCGGTGAGGGTGATCGCGGCCAGGGCGGTGAGGGTGGTGACCACTCTGGCGCGGACGGGGACGCGGGTGCGGGTGCGGGTGCGGCTCGGGTGACTCATACGGCTCTCCCAACGTTCCTACGGGGGGCTGGGGTCGTTGCCGAGACGGTAGTGACTGACCGGTAGGTACGGAGCTGACCGGGAAGCTCAGCTTTGCTGACCCCGCATGTCAACGACGCGGACGGTCGCCAGGGACGCGCCCCGGGCGGAAAGCCACCCGGCCGGTGATCTTCCGCGCCGGCCACCGCCTTCGCGGGGCCCGCCCCGGCCCGTCACCCCGGCCCCGTGCCGCCGCCCACCCGGTACGCCCCCGGCGTCGTCCCCGTCCAGCGGCGGAACGCGCGGTGGAAGGACGTGTCCTCGGAGAAGCCGAGCCGCGCCGCCAGTTCCGCGATCGGTTCGCTCCCCTCCGTCAGACCGGCGATGGCCGCGTCACGGCGTACCGCGTCCTTGAGCTGCTGGAAGGAGGTCGACTCCCGCTGGAGGCGGCGGCGCAGCGTCGCGGGGCTCACCGCCAGCCGGGCCGCCGTCTCGCCGAGGGGGGGAAGCCGGGGCGACGCGCGCAGGGACTGCGCGAGGGCGTGGCGGACCTGTTCGGCCACGGTCGTGCCGTACTCGCGACGGCGCAGGAGCTCGAACGGGGCCCGGCTGAGCATCGTGTGCAGCTCCGCCTCGTCCCGTACGAGCGGTGCGCCGAGCCAGTGCGCGTCGAAGCCGGCGCCCGTGCGTGCGGCGCCGAAGCGGACGGGGCAGCCGAAGAGCGGGTCGTACTCGTCCTCGTGGGGCGGCGGCGGGTAGTCGAACGCGGCCCACCGCAGCGGGATGCGCCGCCCGATCAGCCAGCTGCACAGCCGGTGCCAGATGATCAGCAGGCACTCCCTGAGGAACCGGTCCTCGTCGCGGTCCGGCGCGCTGCGGACCGTGAACGCCGCTTCACCGCCGCCGCGTTCGAGTACGAGGTCCGGGCCGCCGGGGAACAGGCCGTAGAAGGCCGTCCCCCGCTCGACCGCCGCCCCCAGGTCCCGGCAGCCCAGCGTGGCGTGGCACATCATCGCGAAGGTGCCCGGCCTGCTCGGCACGGACGCCAGCCCCAGGAACTCGTCCCGCGTCGCCCGGTACAGCGCCCGGAAGAGGCCCGCGAACTGCGCGGCCGTGACGCGCGCCCGGTCGTCGCCGAGCAGGAGCGGCGGGATGCCGCCCGCCTGGAGCAGCGGCACGGTGTCGATGCCGCGCCGCTCGGCGCCGCGCAGCACGGCCCGTACGTGGTGCACGGTGATCGTCCTCTTGGCCGTGGTCGCCATGGTCCACGACGGTAGCGGGGATGAGCGGCGCGGTCAGTGGTGGTGACGTTTTCCGTCATCCCCGGCGGCCTCCCGGCGTACCTACCGTCGGACGCATGAGTCGAACAGGTGGCACGAGCAGTCGGCCCGGCACCCTCGCGCTGTTCACCGAGTGGGCGGCAGAGCGGTACGGGGACCACCCGGCGCTGCGGGCCAGGGGGATGCCGCCCGTCTCGTACACCGCGCTGCGCGACACCGTGCGCACGATCACGGCCGGGCTGACCGGACCGGGCACCGGCGTCCGGGCGGGGGACCGCGTGGCGATCCTCTCCGAGACCCGCGTCGAGTGGACCTACGCGCACCTCGCCGTGCTCGCGGCGGGCGCGGTCGTCGTCCCCGTCTATCCGACGGCGGGCGACGAGGAGTTGGCCTGGGTGCTCGGTGACTCCGGCGCCACGGTCGTGATCTGCGAGAACGCCGAGCGGACGGCGCGCGTGGAGGGGGTGCGGGCCAAGGTCCCCGGGGTGCGGCACGTGCTGTCCGCGGAAGGGCTGCGCGCGCTGCCCGGTCCGCCCGCGACGTCCGCGGAGCGGGCCGCGCGGGCCGCCGCCGTCGTGGACGACGACCTGGCGGCGATCGTCTACACGTCGGGCACCACCGGGCTGCCCAAGGGCTGCCGCCTCACCCACGGCAACCTCGGGGCCGTGCTCGAAGCGAACCTCGCCCTGATCGGCGGCGGGCCGGGCGACCGCACGTACCTCTACCTCCCGCTCGCCCACCTCCTCGCGCAGCTCATCGAGTTCACGACCCTCCTGCGCGGCGGCGAGCTGTGCTTCTTCGGCGGCCGCGTCGAGGACGTGCTGAACGAGCTGGCCGAGGTGCGGCCCACGCATCTGCCGTCCGTGCCCCGGCTCTTCGAGAAGGTGCACGCGGTGGTCCAGTCGCTCGCCGCGTCGCAGGAGGGCGGCCGCGAACGGTTCGAGGAGGCGGTACGGATCGGCCTGCTGGCGGCGGAGGGACGGCTTCCGCAGGAGTTGGCGGCGGCGTACGAAGAGGCCGACCAGCGGCTCTACGGCCCGGTCAGGGCCGCGTTCGGCGGGAGCCTGCGCTGGGCGCTGACCGGCGCCGCCCCGATCGCCCCGCGGACCATGGACTTCCTGCGCGCCTGCGGCATCCAGGTCTTCGAGGGGTACGGGATGACCGAGTCGGGCGGCGTCATCTCGCTCAACCACCCGGGCGCGGTCCGGTACGGGACGGTGGGCCGCCCGGTCGCGGGCTGCGAGGTGCGGATCGCGGACGACGGCGAGGTGTTGGCGCGCGGCCCGATGGTCTTCCCCGGCTACCACGCGAACGAGGCGGCGACGCGCGAGACGGTCGACGCGGACGGCTGGCTGCACACCGGGGACCTCGGCGCGCTCGACGGCGACGGCTACCTCACGATCACCGGCCGCAAGAAGGACCTGATCATCACGTCCGCGGGCAAGAACCTCACTCCGTCGCTGGTCGAACAGGCCGTCCGGCAGCAGTCGCCGCTCGTGTCGCACGTGGTGATGGTGGGCGACCGCCGGCCGTACCCCGTCGCGCTCGTCACCCTCGACGCGCAGGAGGTCGCGGCCTGGGCGGCGCGGGAGGGCCGCGACCCGGCCGACCGCGAGGCGCTGCGCGCCGTGGTGCGGGAAGCGGTCGACGCGGCGAACGCCCGGCTCTCGCGGCCCGCGCGGATCCGCGCCTTCGCTGTGCTCGACGAGGACTTCACGGTGGACGCCGGTGTGCTGACGCCGACGCTCAAGGTCCGCCGGCGGGCGGTCGTCGAGCGGTACGCCGCCGAGATCGCGGCCCTGTACGAGGAGGCCGGACCCGGCGCGGGGTGAGCACAAGGCAGGAGCCCCGTTCCTCGCGGAACGGGGCTCCTTGGGTACTGCGTGTTCCGACCGCGATCAGGTCGGCCCGGGCAACTAGACCGGGGTGACGTTCTCCGCCTGCGGGCCCTTGGGGCCCTGCGTGACGTCGAAGTTCACCTGCTGGTTCTCCTCCAGGGAGCGGAAACCAGACGCGTTGATCGCGGAGTAGTGGACGAAGACATCCGGGCCGCCGCCGTCCTGGGCGATGAAGCCGAAGCCCTTTTCAGCGTTGAACCACTTGACGGTTCCGGTAGCCATAAGCCCTCCTATGGGCCAAAGGGTTGCCCTGCTCCAGAACCTGCAAAGAAGTCTGAAAACTACAAAAGCCTGCGGGTCACATGCTCCGCAGGCTCTGTACTGCAAGGGAAACCAAACTGCAACTTGCGGCGAGCGTAGCACGCACTTCCGGGAGAGTGGAAGAGGGAAAGATCACGTCACCCAGAAGTTTGACGGCGTCCACCAGAACGCCTTCCAGCAGGTCTTTCCCCGGTGACCGGCGCCCCTTCGGCCGCCCCGCCGTCGAGCCGGGCCACCGGCGGGTCTAGCCTCACGATGTGGACAATTCAACTGCTGTCGACCACCGTCGCAGCCGGCCACGTGTCGGCCACATCCAGTTCCTGAACTGCCTGCCCCTTTACTGGGGGCTGGCCCGTACCGGAGCGCTTCTCGACTTCGAGCTGTCGAAGGACACCCCTGAGCGACTGAGCGAGCAACTCGTACGCGGTGATCTCGACATCGCCCCCGTCACCCTCGTCGAATTCCTGCGCAACGCCGACGATCTCGTCGCCTTTCCCGATCTCGCGGTCGGCTGCGACGGGCCCGTCATGTCCTGCGTCATCGTGTCCCAGGTCCCGCTGGACCGGCTCGACCGGGCGCGCGTCGCGCTCGGTTCGACCTCGCGCACGTCGGTGCGCCTGGCGCAGCTGCTGCTCGCCGAGCAGTACGGCGTACGGCCCGACTACTACACGTGCCCGCCCGACCTGGGCGTGATGATGCAGGAGGCGGACGCGGCCGTGCTGATCGGCGACGCGGCGCTGCGGGCCGCGCTGCACGACGCGCCGCGCCTCGGCCTCCAGGTGCACGACCTGGGGCAGATGTGGAAGGAGTGGACGGGGCTGCCGTTCGTCTTCGCGGTGTGGGCGGCGCGCAAGGACTACCTCGCGCGGGAGCCGGGCGTCGTGAAGAAGGTGCACGAGGCGTTCCTGACGTCGCGCGACCTGTCCCTGGAAGAGGTCGCCAAGGTCGCCGAGCAGGCCGCGCGCTGGGAGGTCTTCGACGCGCAGCTGCTGGAGCGCTACTTCACGACCCTGGACTTCCGCTTCGGCCCCGACCAGCTGGCCGGCGTACGGGAGTTCGCGCGCCGGACCGGTCCGACGACCGGCTATCCGGCCGATGTCACCGTGGAACTGCTCGGCTGACCACCTGGGCCGCATGATCCGCGGCACCCGGCGCCGCGGCGTTCCCCGCCTGCGGTTCCGGGTCTGGGAATGCCGTCGACTCGGGTGATCAAGAAGACCGTTACCCCAGAGTAAAGGTTGTATGGCGCGCGTCTGGTTTCTTTGCTGAACAGCCTCTTAACGTCGGGCGAACACTCAGACGCCAGGAAAGTTGATCATGCTCCGAGAAATGCCGGCCCTCGCCGAGGTGCGCCGTACCACTGAGAAGAAGCGCGACGCCTGGTGGACCGTATTGCTCGTGGACCCGGTCGCCACCCCGCTGGTCCGCTGGACCGCGATGTGGACCCGGATCACCCCGAATCAGATCACCTGGGTCGCGCTTCTCCTCGGCCTCGGCGCGGCGGGCTGCTTCGCGGCGGGAAGCTGGGGCTGGCTGCTGGTCGGCGCCGCGCTGTACCACGTGAGCTTCATCCTCGACTGCATGGACGGCAAGCTCGCCCGGCTCACCGGCACCGGCTCGGTGTTCGGCGCCTGGCTGGACTACGTCTTCGACCGGATACGGGTCCTGGCCTGCGCCGTGGCGCTGATGGGCGGCCAGTTCACCCGGACCGGCGAGATCATCTTCCTGTGGCTGGCGCTCGCCGTCGTCTTCCTCGACATGCTGCGCTACGTCGACGCGCTGCAGATCTTCAAGATCCGTCACGGGATGCGCAAGCAGATCAAGACCCGGGTGCGCGCGGCCCGCAAGGCTGAGAACCAGCGGGAACTCGCCTTCATGGAGGACATGCTGCGCGACAACCCCGAGGCGGACATCGAACACGAGCAGACCACGGCGGAGGAGCAGGCCTCCGCGGAGGCCGCCGCCGAGGAGGCCGCCGAGGCTGCCGCGGATGCCTCCGCGCAGGGATTCGCGGCCCCGGTGACGCCGCGGAAGCCGACGGTCGTCGACCTGCACCAGGAGTTCCGTCACCGCTTCCCCTGGTACGCCCGATTCCGGACCTTCCTGCTGCGACGCCGCATCCGTACGCACCTGGTCAGCGGCATCGAGTTCCAGATGGCCGTGTTCATCGTCGCCCCGGCGGTCGATGCGGTGGCGCCCGTGACGATCGGTGCGGGCGTGCTGCTGCTGGTCTTCGAACTGGCCATCATCTACAAGCTCCTGCTGTCGACCCGGGACTTCACCCGCACGTTGCAGTCCTTCGAGCAGACGGCCTGATCCGAGGGGCCCCGCCGGGAGCGGGGCCCCGCCCGTACCGGGGCCCCGGGACGGGCGGGCGGAAGCGGGCACGCGGGAGTGAAGCGGGCCGGCCGGCGGGCGGATGGGCTGACGCGGACGCTTCTCAAGATCGCGTAGGATGGGGTTACCAGCTGGTAATGACCTCATTTCGAACCAGACCAGGGGGAAGCTCATGCTTCGACGCATTTCCACGCTCGCTGTGACCGCAGCGGTGGCCGGAGGCGTTCTCTTCACCGCTCTGCCCGCCCAGGCCGCCCCGGCCGCCGGCCAGCAGAGCGTGACCGCGATGGCCGCCCGCGGCTCCATCACGGTCGACATCCGGCAGCTGCAGCAGCAGTCCCGGGACCTGAAGGACAAGGCCGCGCAGCTGGACCGCCTCGGCGCCCACGCGGAGGCCAAGCGCTGCCGCGCCCAGGCCGCGGCGATCGACAAGAGGGTCAAGCAGCTCCTCGACGCCGAGAACGGCGTCTCGCGCCCCTTCGGCCGCTGACCCGCGGCGCGCGCGGCGCGTCCGCGCGCGCGACGCGGTGAGGTTTCGCCACCCGTCACCCGCCCCGAACGCGTCGGGGCGGGCGGCGGGACGCCCACCGCCCGCAGGGCCTGCCGGGGGCTGGCGTAGGCTGGACCGGTCCGTCCACACCCTGCCGAAAGGGACACCCCGGTGACTGAGAAGGCCGACCTCACAGCCGTCCTCGACCGCGCCGCTGAGGGTGGGCGGATCACCCCGCAAGAGGCGCTCGACCTGTACCGCCACGCGCCGCTGCACGCGCTGGGCCAGGCGGCCGACGCCGTGCGCCGCCGTCGCTACGCCGGCACCGAGCACATCGCGACGTACATCATCGAGCGCAACATCAACTACACGAACTCGTGCGTCACCGCGTGCAAGTTCTGCGCCTTCTACGCCGCGCCCAAGAGCGACAAGGTGTGGACCCGCGACCTCGACGACATCCTGCGCCGCTGCGCCGAGACCGTCGAACTCGGCGGTACGCAGATCATGTTCCAGGGCGGCCACCACCCGGACTACGGCGTCGAGTACTACGAGGAGCACTTCGCCGCGATCAAGGCGGCGTACCCGCAGCTCGTCATCCACTCCCTCGGCGCCTCCGAGGTCGAGCACATGGCCCGCATCTCCGGCGTGAGCGCCGAGGACGCGATCCGCCGCATCCACGCCGCCGGCCTCGACTCCTTCGCCGGCGCCGGCGCGGAGCTGCTGCCCGAGCGGCCGCGCAAGGCCATCGCGCCGCTCAAGGAGTCCGGCGAGCGCTGGCTGGAGATCATGGAGCTCGCACACCGCCTGGGCGTCGAGTCGACCTCCACGATGCTCATGGGCACCGGCGAGACCAACGCCGAGCGCATCGAGCACCTGCGGATGATCCGCGACGTACAGGACCGGACGGGCGGCTTCCGCGCGTTCATCCCGTACACCTACCAGCCGCAGAACAACGCGCTGAAGGGCCGGACCCAGGCCACGCTCTTCGAGTACCTGCGCCTGATCGCCGTCGCGCGCCTCTTCCTCGACAACGTCGCGCACATCCAGGGCTCCTGGCTGACGGTCGGCAAAGAGGTCGGCCAGCTGTCGCTGCACTACGGCGCGGACGACCTCGGGTCGATCATGCTGGAGGAGAACGTCGTGTCGTCGGCGGGCGCCAGGCACCGGTCGAACCGGATGGAGATCATCGATCTCATCCGCAAGTCGGGGCGCGTGCCCGCGCAGCGCACGACGACGTACGAGCACATCGTCGTGCACGACGACCCGGCGAACGACCCGGTCGACGACCACGTGGTGTCCCACCTGTCGTCCACGGCCATCGAGGGCGGCACCGCGCACCCCGAGCTGAAGATCCTCAGCACCAGCTGACCCGACGCCGACCCGAGACGGACCGACGCGGCGTGCACGCCGACCCGACTGGCACGGAGCCGCCTTGCTGACGATTCACGCCGCCGATCTGGTCGTCCCCGTCGCCGGGGAGCCGATCGTCCTCGGCGCGGTCGCCGTCGACGGCACGGCGGTCGTCGCGCTCGGACCGTACGAGGAGGTGGCCGCCGCCCGTCCGGCGGCCCGCGTCCGCCGGTGGCCCGGGGTGCTCACGCCGGGGCTGCGCAACGACGGCGGCGGCTTCCTGCTGGAGCACGCCTACTTCCCGGAGGATCCGGCCGAGTCCGACGCACTCGGACCCGGTCCCCTCACCGGTGACGCCCTGGCCGCGCTGCGCATGACCGAGGCCCGCTGGGGCAACAGCGCCCGCCGCTGCACCCAGAAGCTGCTCGCGCACGGCGTGGTGGCGGTCGCCGGCCCGCTCGTGCTCCCGGCGGTCCGTCAGGCGGTACGCCGCGCCGGGCTCGCGGTCGTGGGTCCGGTACGGCCGCAGGAGCCGCCGGCGGACGCCGGTGCGGGCCTCGACCCGCTGGCCGGCGGCGCCCCGCTCGCCGCCGTGGCCGCGTCTCCGCTCACCGTCGGCTCCCGCGCCGACCTCGCGGTCTTCGACGTACCGGACGAGACGGCGCTGCGGGCGCGCGGAGCCGGCACCTGCGTGGCGACGGTTCTGGGCGGCCGTCTGGTGCACCGACGCCGCTGAACCGCCGGGCACACAGGAACCGCCTCCTTTTCCGAAGTGCCCTTCAGCGCACTCCGGCATCGAAAAGGTTGAAATTGGAAGCAGGATGCTTCTGGTAATTCGCGAAAGCCTGAGCGCAGGGAGCGCAGAGTGCCGGAAGGCCCCTGTGGTGCAGGGCGGACAGGAGGCACAGCCGCAGCCTCGTGAGACCGTCCAGCTTCGCTCGGATATTGGCGACGTGAAACTTCACCGTCCGTGTGGTGATGCTCAGGAGCGCCGCTATTTCCTCATTGGAAGGTGCGCAGTGCAGGGCGGCGAAGACCTGCTCCTCCATGGGTGTGAGGTGGCGCAGAGGAGTGGGTGCGAGGAGTGTCACCGATGGGTGCTCGCACGGGATGCCAGGCCTTCGGCCTGCGCAGACAACACATTGAACCGTCATGGTCCCCCCCGGGGCATTGGCTCAGAACAGCGGGGAAATCTAACACGGGGGGGTTATTCTCCGGATGTGAGTCCGCTATCTGGGCGGTTCCGGAAGGTGTTTTCCAGTTACTCGTCAGGAACTTAGTGAAGCAGCGAGCTTGAGCCGGTCTTTGAGCTGCTGCTTGGCCAGGTTCAGTGTTTCGGCGTGCTTGTCGATCTGCCTGTTCTGATAGGCGGACTGGACCGCGAAGTAGACGCCGACGAGATTTACCTTTTCCTTGCAGGCGACGTCCGCCTTGGCCGCGGTGATGGCGGCGGGAGAGGAGAGCGCGTCGTCCGCGATCCCCAGATCCTCTCTGGCGTCCATCGGGTCGGCGGCCGTATGTCCCCGCTTCGCCATGCAGGCCGACCAGCGCTTGTTGACGGCCTTCACCCGGGAGTCCTCGCGGGCCTTGGACTCGGCCTCGGACTTGAGGTTGAAGACGTACAGCGCGTCCACGGCGTTCGGCTCGGGAGCGTACAGCTTGAGGAACGCCTCACGTCCGCAGCCGCCGACGGGCACGGCCTTGCCGTTCACCTTCTGCTCGCCGCCGCCCTCCTTCTCGGCCTCCGCCTGGCTCATCGGCATGTCGGCCGGCGTCAGACCGGGCCCGCCGTGCAGCGCGAGCTCCTCCGTCGCGGTGAGAGGGTTCGCGGCCTTGGCCGGTGGTTCGGCCTCACCGGGGGAGCCGTAGCCGTACCGGGCCGCCTCCCTCGGGTCCACCAACCCGAAGATCCGCGCGTTCGGGTCGGTCGCCGCCTTCGAGACCGGCCGCGGCGGGGGGCTGTACGAGAAGCCGTAGCGTTCCATGCAACGGGTGACCAGCGCGCCCTGTCCCTGCTCGACCGCGTCCCTTTCCTGCTGGGTGGCTTCGTAGGCGTCCAGGGGGAACTCGAGGCCCACGGTCGCCGTCATCGTGGGAACGGACTTCACCTCCGGCTCGGACGTGTCGTCGTCCTGCCCCGCGTCGGCGGCGGAACAGGCGGAGAGGAGCAGAGCGGCGACGACCACACCCATCGAACGGTGGAGGTGGCGCGAGCCGGGGAACGGAAGCATACGGATCCTTCGGGCGGCCGGGTTGTAGGATGCGGCAGCCGCTGTTCTGCCCGGCGCTTACGGGCAGAACAGCGGCTGCTTTCACTGGCGGGGCCGTGCGTCACGACCGGTGCCGTCAGAGCGTGTAGTACGCCGAAGAGATCTCGTTCTTGAACGTCGCGGACGCGTTGCCGTAGTAGTCGGACGGCAGCGAGCCGCGGACTCCGCCCCGGTTGGCGTCGGTGTAGACGTACCAGGTCATCGAGTCGCGGTTCCAGTACGAGGCGGTGTTGTCGTTCGCGGACTGCCCCGAGCCTGCGCAGCTGCCGACGAAGACGTCGCCGTAGAAGTTGGCGTCGGAGGTGTAGAGGTCGAACGTGCAGCCCTGGTAGTCGGAGTTGTAGTACAGGCCGAGCTCGCCGACCTCCACGCTGCCGTTCTTGTGGGTGGCGGCCGAGGCCGTGCCGGCCGTCGCGAGGGTCAGGCCGGTGGCGGCGGTGGCGGCCAGGGCGATGCCGGCGAGGCGCCGCGTAACGGTGGACCGAGACATGCAACTTCTCCTTGAGTCTTGTTGATTCGCCTGCGTTCTCGCAGGTGAGGCATGAGCCTTGGCAATTCAATGAGGCGTGCGCAGGGGTGTCTACTGTCCCCGGAGACAGTTGTTCGGGGCCCGCACGCTGGGTAGCGTCGGCGGCCTGAGTCGTGCTTGCGCGCCGTCAGAAGACCGCGCCCACACGTTCGTTGGCCGCCTGGTCGGCCGCTCCGCCGATGCCGGGGACGCCCGCCGCCTCCCCCTGCCACTGCCCCTCCACCGGGAGTCCCGTATGCGCTGTGTCCCTGCCGTCACCCGAACCGCCGCGGCGCTGCTGCTGTTGTCCCTGACCGCCGTCGGCTGCTCGGACGGCGCAGGGGACAGGGCCTCCGACTCTGCGGGACCGAAGGCCGATTCCCCGGCGGGCGGCGCGTCGCGGGCCGTGGTGAGCGACGAGACACGGGCGTACTTCGACTGCCTGGAGGACAACGGTCTGACCCTGGAGACGACCGACGCGGGAGAGCCGCGTGTGGCGAAGGGCGTCGTCGGCGACGGGGACACGGTGGCGGCGGAGAAGAAGTGCGTGGGCCTCCGACCGGCGCCGGACGCCGCCGCCGTGCCGAAGGGGCAGCTGGCGAAGGCCCGCGCTCTGAGCGCGTGCATCAGGGAGAAGGGCTTCGAGGACTACCCGGACCCCGACGCGAACGGCAACGTCCGGCTCGGCGCCGAGCTGGCCGCGTCGCTCAAGGCCGACCCCGCCTTTCCGAAGGCCGAGCGGGAGTGCGAGCCCGACTCGGCGGGCGGCACGGACGACACCGTCGTCGGCGGCTGACGCGGCCGGGTGCGGGAAGGCTTGCGATGAGCGGGAACAGCGGGACGAACACGGACGACCGGGACGGCGGGCTGCGCAGGCGGCGTCGCTGGGTGGTCGCCGTCGCCGTGGGCGCGGCGGTGCTCGCCACCGCCGGCGTTGGGGCCTCCATGGTGATCAAGTCGCCGGCGCAGGCGGCGGCGGAGGCCGAGGCGCCCCGGGAGGACGTGCTCACGGCGACCGTGGAGCACCGGGTGCTGGTCTCCTCGGTGATCACTCGCGGTGAGGTCAAGGCGCGGCAGTCGGTGAACATCGCCCCGCAGGTGTCCGGCGGCGGCGAGGGCGCGGCCGGAGCGGTGATCACGAAAGTGGCCGTCAAGGCCCAGGACGTTCTCGAGAACGGCCAGGTGCTGATGGAGGTCTCGGGCCGCCCCGTGTTCGTACTGAAGGGCAAGCTCCCCGTCTACCGGGACCTGCGCCCCGGCACCACGGGCGACGACGTCAGGCAGCTGCAGAGCGCCCTGCGCGGCCTCGGGCACGGGACCGGCTCGGACCCCGGCGGCGTCTTCGGCGCGGGAACCAAGTCGGCGCTGAGCGCCTTCTACGCCTCGGCCGGTTACGACCCCGTGCCCGCCCAGGACGACGACGGCGAGGCGCTGAAGGCCGCCGCCGACACGGTGAAGTCCGCCGAACGCGCCCTGGAGGACGCCGAGGACGCACGCGACGCGGCGCGAAGCGGTACGGAAGGCGACGCCCGAGGCGGTACGGAAGGCGACGACCAGGGCGCTGCGGAGAACGACGCGGCCGGTGACACGGCCGGCGACGCGCAGGGCCGGCCCGCGGGCGGCGCCGGCGCGGACGCGGGTGTCGCGGAGTCGCAGAAGTCCGTGGACCGCGCGAGGGAGGACCTGAGAGAGGCCAGGTCCGCGTACGCCGAGGCGCGCGCCGCGTCGGGCGCGATGCTCCCGGCCGGTGAGGCGGTCTTCCTGGAGAGCTTCCCGGCCCGGGTGAACGCGGTGCAGGGGACTGTGGGCAGCAAGGTGACGGGGACCGTCATGACCGTGTCGGCGGGCCGGCTGGCCGTGCAGGCGTACGTTCCCGAGTACCAGAAGGGGCTGCTGCGCGCCGGCCAGAAGGTGACCCTCTACTCGGAGCTCAGCGGCGTCTCGGCCGGCGCCAGGGTCGCCTCGGTCGCCGAGACGCAGACGGTGCCGGGACAGAGCGGCGGCGGCACGGGCGACTCCGGTGGCCGGACCAGCGGTGACAGCGGCGGCGGCGCGGCCGCCGGCGAGTCCGGCTATCTGGTGCGGATCACCCCGGACAAGGCGCTCGACACACAACTGACCGGCGAGGACGTCCGGTTGACCATCGAGGCCGCCTCCACCGGCGGCAAGGCCCTCGTCGTCCCGGTCACCGCGATCACGTCCGGCGCCGACGGCAGGACGGTGGTGACCGTGGTCAGCGGCTCCGGCCGCCAGGAGCGCGTCACGGTGCGGCCGGGGACGAGCGGAGACGGTTTCGTGGCGGTCGTGCCGGCGCGCGAGGGTGCGCTGGCGGCCGGCGACACGGTGGTCACGGGGGTGCGGAAGTGACGCCGCCCGTCATCGAGTTCAGGCAGGTGGCCCTGACGTATCCCGGGCCGCCGCCGGTCGCCGCCTTCCGGCCCTGCGACCTGACCATCGAACGGGGCGAGTTCGTCACCGTGGTCGGTCCGTCCGGATCGGGCAAGTCGACGTTCCTGAACATCGCCGGTCTGCTCGACGCACCCACCTCGGGGACGTACCTCCTCGACGGTCTGGACACCGGCGCGATGAGGGACACCGACCGCACCGCGCTGCGCGGGCGCCGCATCGGCTTCGTCTTCCAGTCCTTCCACCTGCTGCCGCACCGCAGTGCGCTGGAGAACGTCACTCTGGCCATGGTCTACAACGGTGTCCCCCGCAAGGAGCGGCGCCTGCGGGCGAGGGAAGCGCTGGACCGGGTCGGACTCGGCCATCGCGTCCAGACGCTGCCCACCCGGCTCTCCGGCGGTGAGCGCCAGCGCGTGGCGATCGCGCGGGCGCTGGTGGCCAGGCCCTCGCTGCTGTTGTGCGACGAGCCGACCGGCAATCTCGACACGGCCAACGCGCAGTCGGTGCTCGAACTGCTGGCGCGGCTGCACGCCGACGGGATGACCGTGCTGGTGATCACTCATGACCCGGAGGTGGCGGAGCGCGGCGCGCGTACGGTCGCCATCCGGGACGGTGTGCTGCGCGAGCGGGACGGGGCGGCGGCATGATCCGCCGCCCGACGCTCCGGCGGCGTACCCGGCCGGTGGAGCCCTCGGTCTTCCCCGCACGTGATCTGCTGGCCGAAGCGCTCGCCGGAATGCTGCAACGCCCCGCCCGGTCCGCCCTGACCGCGCTGGGCACGGTCCTGGGCGTGGGGACGTTCGTGGCCATCCTGGGGCTGACCGCGACGGCCTCCTCGCAGATCGACGCCCGCTTCAACTCCCTCACGGCCACCGAGGTGTCCGTCGAGGACGTGGCCTCCGAACAGAGCGAGTACGCCGGTCTCGCCTTTCCCCCGGACGCCGACGCCCGGGTGGAGAAGCTGAACGGGGTCCGCAGCGCCGGGGTGTACTGGCCGGTGCGGCTGGACGCCGCCACCACCGTGCGCTCGGCCCCGGTGGGCGGCGCGGGCGGGGGCGGGCGGGCCGAGGTGGTGGCCGCTTCCCCCGGCGTACTCGAAGCGGCCGAACCCACCCTCGCCCAGGGGAAGCTCTACGACGACCGCATGTCCGAGAAGGGCGAGTACGTCGCCGTCATCGGCTCCGGCGTCGCCTCCCGGCTCGGCATCACCACACTGGAGACGAGGCCCGCGGTCTTCGTCGGCGATCAGCCCTTCACGGTCACCGGCATCATCGAGGACACCGAACGCAAGGCCGACCTCCTCCTCTCGGTGGTCGTCCCGCGCACGACGGCCGAGAAGGTGTGGGGCCCGCCCGAGGGCAGTGGCGCGATGATGCTGATCTCGACCGAACTGGGCGCCGCCCGGCAGATCGCCGAGCTGGCCCCGACGGCCCTGCGGCCCGACCATCCCGAGTACCTCAAGGCCGTACCGCCGCCGGACCCCAAGACGCTGCGCTCGGGCGTGAGCGGCGACCTCGGTCAGCTGTTCCTGCTCCTCGCGGCGATCTGCCTGGTCATCGGCGCGGTGGGCATCGCCAACACCACCCTGGTCGCGGTCCTGGAACGCACCGGTGAGATCGGCCTGCGCCGTGCGCTCGGTGCACGGGGCAGGCACATCACCGCGCAGTTCCTCGCGGAGTCCGGAACCCTGGGAGCGCTGGGCGGCCTGATCGGCACCTCACTGGGTGTGCTCACGGTCGTCGGCGTGGCCCTGGCCCGCGAGTGGACCCCCGTGGTGCACCCCGCCGCGGTGGCGGCGGCGCCCGTGATCGGCCTGGTCACCGGCGTAGTGGCGGGGCTGTACCCCGCGTGGAGGGCCTCACGCATCCAGCCGGCCGAGGCGCTGCGCCGCTGATCGCACGGCCGCCCCGCCGGTGACCGCGCCGGGGCGGCGCGCCGCCGGCCGCGGGCCCGCCGCGGACACGGTGGGCGGGCCCGCTCCGACGTCGGTGGGCGGGCCCGGCACAATGGGCGGCGTGACCCGCGCATCCCTGAACAAGAAGCCCGCCGAAGTCGCCTCGATGTTCGACGAAGTGGCGGAACGCTACGACCTCACCAACGACGTGCTCTCCCTCGGACAGGACCGGATCTGGCGCAGGGAGGTCGCCAGGGCGGTGGGCGCGCGCCCGGCGCAGAAGATCCTCGACCTGGCCGCCGGCACCGCCACCTCCTCGCAGCCCTTCGCGGAGGCCGGTGCGTACGTCGTGCCCTGCGACTTCTCGATCGGCATGCTGCGGGTCGGCAAGCGGCGTCACCCGTGGATGCCCTTCACCGCGGGCGACGGGACGAAACTGCCGTTCAAGGACGACACCTTCGACGCCGTCACCATCTCCTTCGGCCTGCGCAACATCCAGGACACCGACGCCGCGCTGCGCGAGCTGTACCGGGTGACCCGGCCCGGCGGACGCGTGGTCATCTGCGAGTTCTCACACCCGACGTGGACGCCCTTCCGCACCCTCTACATGGAGTACCTGATGCGCGCGCTGCCGCCGGTGGCGACGGCCGTGTCGTCGAACCCGGAGGCGTACGTCTACCTCGCCGAGTCCATCCGCGAGTGGCCCGACCAGGCGGCGCTCGCCTCGCGGCTGCAGAAGGCGGGCTGGTCGAAGGTCGCCTGGCGCAACCTGACGGGCGGCGTCGTCGCGCTGCACCGCGGCACCAAGCCGCAGTAGAAGCCCCCGTGGACTACCAGTCGGTCCTGGAGCGGATCGCGCGGGACGTGGAGCCGCTGGTCGGCAGCGGCAGGCCCGCCGAGTACATCCCGGCGCTCGCCTCCGTCGACCCGCGCCGGTTCGGCATGGCCCTCGCCGACGTCGACGGCAAGGTGTACGGAGTCGGGGACTGGCAGCGCCCCTTCTCCACCCAGTCGATCACCAAGGTCTTCACGCTGGCCCTGGTCCTGGCCGCGGGCGGCGACGACCTGTGGGGGCACGTGGGCCGCGAGCCGTCGGGCAACCCCTTCAACTCCCTCGTGCAGCTGGAGTACGAGAACGGCATCCCGCGCAATCCCTTCATCAACGCCGGCGCGCTCGTCGTGACGGACCGCCTCCAGACCCTGACGGGCGACGCCAGTTCCGAACTGCTGGAATTCCTCCGTCAGGAGTCCGGCAACCCCGGCCTGGCCTTCGACCCGGAGGTGGCGGAGTCGGAGTCCGCCCACGGCGACCGCAACGCGGCCCTGGCGCACTTCATGGCGTCGTACGGCAACATCACCAACCCCGTGCCCACCCTCCTCGACCACTATTTCTGGCAGTGCGCGATCGAGATGAGCTGCGCGGACCTCGCCCTCGCGGCCCGCTTCCTGGCCCGCCACGGGCTGCGCGCGGACGGCTCACGGCTGCTGACGCGCAGCGAGGCGAAGCAGGTCAACGCGGTGATGCTGACCTGCGGGACGTACGACGCGGCCGGTGAGTTCGCCCACCGGGTGGGACTTCCCGGCAAGAGCGGCGTGGGCGGCGGAATCGTCGCGGTGGTGCCGGGGCGGTGCACGCTGTGCGTGTGGAGCCCCGGCCTCGACGAGCGCGGCAACTCGGTGGCGGGCGTCACGGCCCTGGACCGCTTCACCACGCTGACGGGCCTGTCGGTCTTCTAGGCGGGGCGTCCGGCCGTCCGCCTCCCGCAACCCCCGCTTGCCGGAAGCCGGTTGACGCGCCTCGCTGGCCGGGCAAGATAGGCCCATGCCGCTGCACTGCCCGCACTGCGGGTCCGAGGTCTTTGACGACGCCCGCTACTGCATGAGGTGCGGCCGCGAACGACCGCAGCCGCAGTACGCCCCACCTGTGCCCCTGGAGGCCATGGAGACGGCGACGGCCTCGCCCGCCGGCCCGCCCCCGCCGCACCACACGCCCCCGCCCGTGCCCCTGCCCGCGCCGCCCGCCACCCGGCCACGCCGCAGCCCCGCCTTCGTCTGGACGGTGACGCTCGCCGCCGCCTTCGTCATCGGCGGCGGCGCGACCGCCGGGGTGGTGCTGCTCGGAGACGGGGGCGAAGGCGGAGGCGGGACCCAGGCGCGGGACGACAAGCCGTTCGTGGTCACGAGCCCGGCCGGATCGGCGTCGCCCGCCCCGACGGCGCCCGGCCCCACGTCCTCGCCCGGGGCCGGACCGGCGACGGACTCCGCGGCGCCGGACCAGGAGCGGTCGCAGACCCCCGACGGCCCGCAGAGCCCGCGCAGCCGCGAAATCCCGCAGCCGCCCGACGCCCCCGAGGGCTACCGCACGGTGACCGACCCCGCCGGCTTCTCCCTCGCCGTGCCCGAGGTCTGGTCCCGTACGAGCGCCGACTCCGGCCAGATCACGTACGCCGGCTCGACCGGCATGGAGCACCTCCTCGTCGGCGTCGTCCACAACCCCCCGTACGCCTCCTCGTACGACAACTTCCTCACCATCGAGAAGAAGGCCAGGGCCAACCAGAAGGACTTCCGCCGCCTGCGTCTCGAACGGAACACCTTCCAGGGCCGGCCGGGCGCGATCTGGGAGTACACGTTCACGGACAAGCAGACGGGCGAGACCCTGCACGCCATCGACCAGGGCTACATCGCGTCGAACGGCACCGACTACTCGATCTACACCAAGGGCAGGGACCGGGACTGGGAGCACTCCCGGGAGATCTTCGACGCCGCGCTGGCCGGCTGGACGCTCGGCTGACCCCGGCCGCACCGGCGGCGCGCGGCCCCGGCGGCGCGCCCGCGCGCGGACTCCGCGCGCACCCTTCCTCAGGCCGCGCGGCGTCCGGCAATAGACTGCCCCTGACCTGTGCCCCCACGGCACGCGACGCCGAGTCTTACGGGAGATCCCGCCGTGACCGAGCCCCTCTCCGAGCACACCGCAGATGTGATCGTCGTCGGGGCCGGACCCGCCGGCTCCACCACCGCCTACTACCTGGCCAAGGCCGGGCTCGACGTCCTGCTGTTGGAGAAGACCGCGTTCCCGCGCGAGAAGGTCTGCGGCGACGGCCTGACGCCCCGCGCCACCAAGCAGCTCGTCTCCATGGGCATCGACATCTCCGAAGAGGCGGGCTGGCTGCGCAACAAGGGCCTGCGCATCATCGGCGGCGGCGTCCGCCTCCAGCTCGACTGGCCGGAGCTGGCCTCGTTCCCCGACTACGGCCTCGTCCGCAAGCGCGACGACTTCGACGAGCAGCTCGCCCGCCAGGCCCAGAAGGCCGGCGCCCGCCTGTACGAGCGCTGCAACGTGGGCGAGCCGGTCGTCGACCCGCGTACGGGCCGGATCACCGGCGTCAACGCGAAGCTCGGCGAGGAGAAGACCCCGGTCACCTTCCACGCCCCGCTGGTCGTCGCGGCCGACGGCAACTCCACCCGCCTGTCGCTGGCCATGGGCCTGCACCGCCGCGAGGACCGCCCGATGGGCGTGGCCGTACGCACGTACTTCACCTCCCCGCGCCACGACGACGACTACCTGGAGTCCTGGCTGGAGCTGTGGGACCGCCGCGGTCCGCAGGACCGCCTCCTCCCCGGCTACGGCTGGATCTTCGGCATGGGCGACGGCACGTCGAACGTCGGCCTCGGCATCCTGAACTCCTCCAAGGCGTTCAAGGAGCTGGACTGGCGCGAGGTGCTGAAGGCGTGGTGCGCGTCCATGCCGGAGGACTGGGGCTACACCCCGGAGAACATGACGATGCCGATCCGCGGCGCGGCGCTCCCGATGGCCTTCAACCGCCAGCCGCACTACACCAAGGGCCTGCTGCTGGTCGGCGACGCGGGCGGCATGGTCAACCCGTTCAACGGCGAGGGCATCGCGTACGCCATGGAGTCGGGCCAGATCGCCGCCGACGTCATCGTCCAGGCCCACGCCCGCGCGACCCCCGCCCAGCGCGAGCTGGCGCTGCAGTCGTACCCGAAGGTCCTCAAGGAGACGTACGGCGGCTACTACACGATGGGCCGCGCCTTCGTGAAGCTCATCGGCAACCCGAAGGTCATGAAGCTCGCCACCCAGCGCGGCCTGACGCACCCGGTGCTGATGAAGTTCACGCTGAAGATGCTGGCCAACCTGACCGACCCGACCGGCGGCGACGCGATGGACCGCATCATCAACGGCCTGGCGAAGGTCGCCCCGAACTCCTGACCCGGCAGTGTGCGTTCAGCCGCGGGGCAGCCGGTCGTCCTTCACGGCGGTGACGAAGGACGACCACGCGTTCGCGCCGAAGGTGAGCGCGGGACCGCCGGGGATCTTGCTGTCCCGCACCGGCATGACACCGGGCAGGTTGTCGGCCACTTCGACGCAGCTCCCGCCCTCGGCGTTGCTGTGGGAAGACGTGCGCCACGTCGCCGTGCTCAGGTCATGCGCGTTGCTCATGGTGCGAAGTCCTCCGCCGCCGATTCGATCAGGGCCAGGGACGCCTCGGGTGACAGCGCGGCGGCCCGGATCAGATCGTATGACCGCTGGTACTTGGCGACCAGCGGCGGCATGTCGACCAGTTGACCGGAGTGCTGCCCCTCCGAGTAGGCGACGGGTGGTGCGTCGTCGAACGTCATGACCGCGAACATGCCGCTGCTCGCCGCGTGCGCCCCGGCGGAGAAGGGCAGCACCTGAACCAGGATGCGTCCGCGCCGGACCAGTGCGGCGATGTGTGAGAGCTCGCGGGCCATGACCTCCGGGCCCCCCACCGGGATGCGGAGCACGGTTTCGTGGAGCACGACCCACAGCACGGGCCTTGTGGGGCCGTCCAGCAGGGCGGCCCGCGCCGCCCGCGCTCGTGCCCACGTGTCCATGTCGTGGTCGAGGACCAGTGGCGCAGTGGGAGCCATGAGCGCGCGTACGTACTCCTCCGTCTGAAGCAGCCCCGGGACAAGCGTCGGTGCGTACTCGCTGATCGTGATGGCGTCCGCTTCCAACGTGGCGGCATCGGCGAAGTAGGCCGGGTGCGGACTGCTGTCGATCAGCTCCTTGCACATGCGGGCCAGGAGCCCGTCCGTTCCCAGCTCGCTGTCGATGCGCCGGGCGAGGTCGAGCTGGGGTTTGCGGACCGCCGCCTCGATCAGGCCGATGTACGCCCCCGAGACGTACACCCGGTCCCCGAGCTGCTGCTGGGTGAGCGAAACCGCTTCCCGCCGCCGCCTGAGCTCGGAGCCGAAGAACGGCCATCCGACCTTGCCCTGCGCGAAACTCAGACTCTTGTTGGGCTTGTTCACCATGGAACTCCCCTGCGTCGCCACACCGTTGATGCCCGCTGTCCCCCCCGCCCATCGTATGTGCGGAGCGCGACGAGCGGACACGGAACGTGACAGGGCGGGTGAGCGGCGCTTGAGCTTCGGGGGCCGAGGTTCGAGACGCTTTTGCTAGGAATGGGGGGTGGGGATCCTTCCCACCCACCCCGCTTCCGGTGCGCCAACTCGCGCCCGCAGCAGCGGTGATGACGTTTTGTGATCAGGTCGCCACGCAGAGCCCCGACGGTGTAGCGTGCGGCACGACGAAACGACCCCCATGCGGTGGTGGAACACCGCACAGGGGTCTGACCAACAAGATCGTGGAGCCGATCTCATGGCTGTTCAGCAGCTTAGCCCCGCCCTGCACGCGCCCGCCCACCCGATGGCCAAGCCCGGGTTCGGAAAGCGGTCCGCGCCCGACCAGGAGCCGCGCCGCGCCGGGGATTTCGCACATCTGCCCAAGAGGGAAGCCGCGATCGCCGGTTACATCGACCGGCTGCCCGAAGGCGCGGACATCTCCATCAAGGCGCTGGCCAGGGAGCTGGAGGGCTACGGCCAGTGCGCCGTCGGCACGGTTCTGCGGCGGCTCTCCGAGGCCGGGCACCTGCGGCGGGTGCGCCGGGACGTGCAGGACGCCGAGGGGGCGCGGTGGGTGTACCGGACCTTCTTCACGCGTACCGCCCGCCCCGACGCCTGGTGGGCCGCCTTCCTCGGGGGCGACGTCCCGCAGTCGGGGACGGCCGCCCCCGCGTCCGGACAGGAGCCGGAGGCGCGCGGTTACGACGCGCTCGCCCGGCTGGTGCACCAGCACCCCCGGCTCGCCCTGTCCGCGCTGGAGTGCGAGACGCTGGCCGGGCTGGCGGGGGACTGGTTCCGGCGCGGGGCGACCGAGGGGCAGCTCATGACGGCCGTCGCGACGATGCTGCCGGACCCCGTCCGCCACCCGTTCGGTTTCGTACAGAACCGGCTGATCAGCCGTATGCCGCCCGCGCTCCCGGCCCCCGGCCGGGACGGGTCCGTCATGGAGTGCACCGACTGCCACGTCCCCGGTACGCCGGACGCGCTGCCGGGCGGCCTGTGCCGCGTCTGCCGCTGCGAGCCGTACGAGCACCCGGACGACGGCCGCCTGCCGGCCGACCTCGTGCGCGGCAGGGCGGCCCGCCTGCGGGCCACCGTCCGTACGCACAAGCTCAGGCCGGGGCGCTGACGCTCAGCGCGGCAGCCCGTGGGGGGCCGGGGAGCTGAGCGGGGACAGCGGACCGGGCGCGGCCCGGCGCAGGGCGGCCGAGGGTGCGGCCGGGACGCCGCCGAGTGCTCCGCCGACGTACTGGAACAGCGCGTCGCCTATCGGATCCGGCTTCGGCCGGCCGTCGTCCTCGTACCGCTGGTACTTCATCAGGTTGTAGCCGACGGCGACCTGCCTGCGGCCGTCCTCGGTGGACAGCGCCCAGGTCCCGGCGCCGAAGACGCCGCCGTCGTGGCCCCAGTACCAGCGGCCGTCGGGCATGCGCAGGGTGTAGATGCCCAGGCCGTAGCGCATCGCGGCCTCCTCGCCCGGCTCCGCGTCGTAGGCGGGGACGGTGGTCTTCATGGCGCGCAGTCCGGCGGGGCCGAGGAGCTTGCCGCCGAGGAGCCGGCGGTAGAAGTCGTTGAGGTCCCGCGTCGTCGACACCATCGCTCCCGCCGTACCGGCCCAGGACATGTCGTAGACGCTGAAGTCGCGGGCGGGCTCTATGAGGCCGAACATCGACTCGTACATCTTGGCGTGCGGCCCGGACAGGCGGGGCGACGCGGGGAAGTACGTGTGCCGCAGCCCGGCCTTACGGATGACGTTGCGGGTGATGTACGTTTCCGCGTCCTGGCCCGTGACCTTCTCCAGCAGCAGCCCGGCGAGGACGTAGTTGGTGTTGGCGTACGCGTGCTTCCCGCGCTCGGCGACCGGCGGCGCGGCGAGCCCGAGGCGGGCGAGGTGCTCGGGGTCCAGGCGGCGGAAGCGGTTGGCCTCCAGGACCTCGCCGGGGTCCTCCACGACGCCGGGGAAGGCCGGGAGCATGTAGTCGGCTATTCCGCTGGTGTGGTTGAGCAGCATGCGCACGGTCACCTGGCGACCGCGTTCGCCCGGCACCAGCTCGGGCAGGTAGCGCCCGATCGGCGCGTCCAGACCGAGGCGTCCCTTCTGGACCTGCTGGAGGACGGCCACGGCGGTGAAGGTCTTGGTGATGCTGCCGATCCGGTGCTCGAAGCCGGGCCGCATCCGGCGCCCGGTGTCCACGTCGGCAAGTCCCGTCGCGCCGTTCCACTGCTCGGAACCGTCACGGACCGACGAGAACGCCCCGTACATACCGGCCCGGTGGATCGCCGCGAGGGAGTCGCGGAGGGCCGCCCGGTCGAGGCGATGGCCGGCCGCGCCCGGGGGCCCGGCGGACGACCGGCCGGGCACGGCGGCCACGGGGCCGGCGGCCACGGGTACGGCGGCCGCCTGTGCCGGTAGGACGCCGGCCGCGAGCGACAGTACGGCTGCCGAGGCCGCGGCGGCCAGACGGGCTCTCCGGCGCTCCGGTCGACGGGCGTTGGGTCGGGCCGGGCTCATGGTCACTCCCGTGGGTCGACTCGCGCACCGGACGCACGCGGTGTCACCATCCTCGGCACCCGGCCGCGTTGTTCCCTCAGCCCCGAGGACGATCCCGTGCACAGGAACCCATGACATTTGTCAGGCGTGGGCGACGCCCGGGACCGGGGTGGACGGCGCGCGGGAGGCCAGGACTGTACTGGACGGCGCGCGGGAGCCCGCGACCGGTCCGGCGGCGAAGGCGCGCCGGTAGTCGCTGGGGGGAGACCCCGAAGTGGCGCGGTCATGTCGACGCCGCCGGGCGTGGGGAGCCCGGAGAGCATGTTCCTCTTCAGCGGCTCACCGGCCGCCTCCGCCGCCCACCGGGAGACGCTGGCCGCCCTGGGCGACCCGGTCGACCTCGGCGAGGACGCCGGAGTCGCCTCGCTCTACGACGTGGCACTGCTCGACATCATGTGGGCCACGCTGAGCGGCTGGCTGCACGCCAGGCCCTGACGGGAGCCGACGGCGTGGCAGCGACCGCCTTCACCCCGGTCGCGGTCCGCTGGCTGAGCGGCGCGGTGACCGGCTTCACGGAGACGTACGCCGGGCAGGTGGACGCCGGCCACTATCCGGGCGACGACGCCACGCTCGACGTGCACCGCGCGGCCGTCGCGCACCTCGTCCACGCGGGGAGGGACCGGGGCGTCGACGGGACGCTGCCCGAACTGTCGCAGGCACTGATCGAGCGGGCGGTCGGCGGGGGCCACGGCGGCGACAGCTGCGCGCGCCTGGTCGAGCTGTTCCGCAAGGGGTGAATGCCGGCGGTCGCCGGACGAACGCACGACGGAGGGCCGTCGTTCCCGGGCGTGGGAACGACGGCCCTCCGTCGTACGGAAAGAAGTCTCAGAGCACCCGGACCGCACCGGTCGCGGGGTAGCCCGAAAGGTCCTGGATGACGACGCCCTTGCTCGGGTTGGCGGCGTCGAGGTACTGGCCGTCGCCGATGTAGACGCCCACGTGGTACGCCGATCCGGCGCTGCCCCAGTAAAGGATGTCGCCGACCTGGAGGTTGGACGTGCCGACCTGGGTTCCGGCCACCGACTGGTCCTGCGAGACGCGCGGCAGGTCGACGCCCACCGTCCGGTACGCGGCCTGGACGAGGCTGGAGCAGTCCCAGGCGTTGGGGCCGGAGGCGCCCATGACGTACGCGTCGCCGAGCTGCGCCTTGAGGAAGGCGACGACGGTCGCGGCGTTGCCCGTGCCGGTGGAGACCGAGGAACCGGTGGAGGCGGAGGTGTTGGTGGAGGCGGACGCGCTGAGCGTCGTGCGCTCCGTGGAACGGGAGGCGCGCTCTTCGGCGGCGGCCTTCTCGGCCGCTTCCTCAGCGGCCTTCTTCTTGGCGGCCTCTTCGGCCTTGCGCTCGGCCTCGGCCTTGCGCTCCGCTTCCGCCTTTTCCTTCTTGGCGGTCTTCGCGGCCTTGGCGGCGGCGGCGTCCTGCTGGGCCTGGAGGTCGTAGGCGTGCGCGACCTGCTGGGTGGTCTCGGCGGAGACCGCGACGGTGTTCGCCAGGTCCGCGGTGATGGTGGGCATTTCGATGGTGGCGGTCACCGGCTCGGCATGCGCCGGCCCGGCAGCACCGGCCACACCGAGGGTGCTGAGGACGCCACCGGCAACTCCGGCACGCAGTGCGACCTTGGAGGCGCTACGACGGGGTTTCCGGTGGCTGGGTATGTGAGCGGTGAGGGACATGGGACAACCGCTATCAGGCGTTCGCGGTTCCCTTCAAGAAACGTGGGCTGCGCCACAGTTGTGCCTCTGCGGCCCGAATCCGCCCTCCGCCGGGCTTTATTGACGCCGTAACGGACAATACGGGCACTCGTGATCATGCCTGTGATCATGGGTTTTCCGCATTACGCCCCAATTGCCCGCCGCTTACCATCCGTTCACACAGTTGGCCAAGCCCGCTTGTACGGGACCGGTGTCCAAGTGGTGCAGGTCACAGATCGGCAACCCTTCGCGGCTCCCGGACGCTCGTGAACGCGCTCACGCGTCCACATCGGTCCGCGGAGCTCCCCCGGAGTGATGAGGCGGCATTCCCTTATCACCGGTGGGCGGTCCAGTGCGAATTTGCCTGTACGGGCCATCGCTTGATAGCGCACACCCCACGCGACCAGCGGTAACACCATCACTTGTCACGTCTGGTAGCCACTCGTGCACTTCGCGTATGAAGATCACCGCTCACCCGTGTTGATGATCGTTCGTCGGGTGGTGGAGATCACAAAGACGTTGTCGCGACCCGTGTCGCAGATCACAGACCGGCAGGCATAAGATGCGAAGCAGCCGGGCTTGTGAACTGCCTCACATATACGTGATCTTCGCGTCGCGAAGGCCGTGGAGGCCGTGTGAAACGCAGGTCCGGGGTGCGGTCCAACGGTCAAGGACGACTGGAAGGAGCGAGGAGCGTGAATGCCTACGCGCCCATCCTCGTGCTCGGCGCCCTCGGGGCAGGGTTTGCGATCTTCTCCGTGGTCATGGCCACGCTTATCGGCCCAAAGCGCTACAACCGGGCAAAGCTTGAAGCGTACGAGTGCGGCATCGAGCCGACACCCACACCCGCCGGTGGCGGCCGCTTCCCCATCAAGTACTACCTGACGGCGATGCTCTTCATCGTCTTCGACATCGAGATCGTCTTCCTCTATCCCTGGGCCGTCTCCTTCGACGCCCTGGGGATCTTCGGGCTCGTCGAGATGCTGCTCTTCGTGCTCACCGTCTTCGTTGCCTACGCGTACGTATGGCGGCGCGGCGGCCTGGAATGGGACTGAGGGGCTGAGGGGTCACCAATGGGACTCGAAGAGAAGCTGCCCAGCGGCTTTCTGCTGACCACCGTCGAACAGGCCGCGGGCTGGGTGCGGAAGTCCTCCGTCTTCCCCGCGACCTTCGGCCTCGCCTGCTGTGCCATCGAGATGATGACCACGGGCGCCGGCCGGTACGACCTCGCCCGCTTCGGCATGGAGGTCTTCCGCGGCTCCCCGCGGCAGGCCGACCTCATGATCGTCGCGGGCCGGGTCAGCCAGAAGATGGCGCCGGTGCTGAGGCAGGTCTACGACCAGATGCCGAACCCCAAGTGGGTCATCTCCATGGGCGTGTGCGCCTCTTCAGGCGGAATGTTCAATAACTACGCAATTGTGCAGGGTGTTGATCATATTGTTCCTGTTGACATTTATTTGCCGGGTTGCCCGCCCCGTCCCGAAATGCTGATCGACGCGATTCTGAAGCTCCACCACAAGATTCAGAACTCCAAGCTCGGCGTGAACCAGGAAGAAGCGGCCCGCGAGGCGGAGGAGGCGGCCCTCAAGGCGCTCCCCACCATCGAGATGAAGGGGCTGCTCCGGTGAGCGACGTCAACGAGCCGAACCCCGACAAGGACCTCAGCGCGCAGAACCTCCCCGGCCAGCGCGGTGATCACGGGGAGGAGATCCGCGTCCAGCGCGGCATGTTCGGTGCGCGCAACGGCGGCGACACCACCGGCTACGGCGGCCTCGTCCGCTCCGTACGCCTGCCCGGACCGGCCGCCCGCCCCTACGGCGGCTGGTTCGACGAGGTCGCCGACGAGCTCGAAGGCGCCCTGGAGGAGCAGGACCTCCTCCCGGAGAACGCGATCGAGAAGACCGTCGTCGACCGCGGCGAGCTGACGTTCCACATCGCCCGCGAGCACCTGGTGCGGGTGGCGCGGACGCTGCGCGACGACCCGGCCCTGCGCTTCGAGCTGTGCACGGGCGTCAGCGGCGTCCACTACCCGGAGGACCGGGGCCGAGAGCTGCACGCGGTCTACCACCTGCGCTCGCTCACCCACGGCCGGCTCATCCGGCTCGAAGTGAGCGCCCCGGACAGCGACCCGCACGTCCCGTCGCTGGTCGCGGTCTACCCGACCAACGACTGGCACGAGCGCGAGACGTACGACTTCTTCGGCCTCGTCTTCGACGGGCACCCCGCCCTCACCCGGATCATGATGCCGGACGACTGGCAGGGCTTCCCGCAGCGCAAGGACTACCCCCTCGGCGGCATCCCCGTCGAGTACAAGGGCGCCCAGATTCCCGCTCCGGACCAGCGGAGGTCGTACTCGTGACCACTCCACCCGCGTCAGCGCGCGAGACCACCGAAGGTCCCGTCTACACCGTCACCGGCGGCGACTGGGACGAGGTCGTCCAGGCGGCGACCAAGGCCGACGACGAGCGCATCGTCGTCAACATGGGTCCCCAGCACCCGTCGACGCACGGCGTGCTCCGGCTCATCCTCGAGATCGACGGCGAGACGGTCACCGAGGCCCGCTGCGGCATCGGCTACCTGCACACCGGCATCGAGAAGAACACCGAGTTCCGGAACTGGACGCAGGGCACCACCTTCGTCACGCGCATGGACTACCTGACGCCGTTCTTCAACGAGACGGCGTACTGCCTGGGCGTCGAGAAGCTGCTCGGCATCGAGGAGCAGATCCCGGACCGGGCGAGCATCATCCGCGTGATGCTGATGGAGCTCAACCGGCTCTCCTCGCACCTGGTGTGCATCGCCACCGGCGGCATGGAGCTCGGCGCCACCACGATCATGATCTACGGATTCCGAGATCGTGAACTCATTCTCGACGCCTTCGAGCTGATCACCGGCCTGCGCATGAACCACGCGTTCATCCGCCCCGGCGGCCTCGCCCAGGACCTGCCCCCGGGCGCGATGGACCAGCTCCGCGAGCTCGTGAAGACCATGAAGAAGAACCTGCCGGAGTACGACAAGCTCGCCACCGGCAATCCGATCTTCAAGGCGCGCATGCAGGACGTCGGCTACCTCGACCTCACCGGCTGCATGGCGCTCGGCGCGACCGGACCGGTCCTGCGCTCGGCGGGCCTGCCGCACGACGTGCGCAAGAGCGACCCCTACTGCGGTTACGACACGTACGACTTCGACGTCGCGACCGCCGACACCTGCGACTCCTACGGCCGCTTCCTCATCCGGCTCGAAGAGATGCGGCAGTCGCTGCGCATCGTCGAGCAGTGCCTGGACCGGCTGAGGGAGCCCGGCCCGGTGATGGTCGCCGACAAGAAGATCGCCTGGCCCGCGCAGCTCGCGCTCGGACCCGACGGCCTCGGCAACTCGCTCGACCACATCAAGAAGATCATGGGCACCTCCATGGAGGCCCTGATCCACCACTTCAAGCTGGTGACCGAGGGCTTCCGGGTCCCTGCCGGACAGGCGTACGTCACCGTCGAGTCGCCCCGGGGCGAACTGGGCGTGCACGTCGTCTCAGACGGCGGCACCCGCCCCTACCGGGTCCACTTCCGCGACCCGTCCTTCACCAACCTCCAGGCCATGGCGGCGATGTGCGAGGGCGGCCAGGTCGCCGACGTCATCGTCGCCGTCGCGTCCATCGACCCCGTGATGGGAGGCGTCGACCGGTGACCGCCACACCAGCGAATCAAGAGGTGAGCCTGGGGATGCCGCAGCTCCCCGCTCCCGACTACCCGGCCGACGTACGCGCCCGGCTCGACGCGGACGCCAAGGAGGTCGTGGCCCGCTACCCCGACAGCCGGTCCGCCCTGCTGCCGCTGCTGCACCTCGTGCAGTCGCAGGAGGGTCACGTCACCCGCACCGGCGTGCGGTTCTGCGCCGAGACGCTCGGCCTGACCACCGCCGAGGTCACCGCGGTCTCCACCTTCTACTCGATGTACCGGCGCAAGCCGGGCGGCGACTACCAGGTGGGCGTCTGCACCAACACGCTGTGCGCGGTGATGGGCGGCGACGCGATCTTCGACGAGCTGAAGCGGCATCTCGGCGTCGGCAACAACGAGACGACCGAGGACGGCAAGGTCACCCTCGAACACATCGAGTGCAACGCCGCCTGCGACTTCGCCCCCGTGGTGATGGTCAACTGGGAGTTCTTCGACGACCAGACGCCCGAGTCCGCCAAGCGCCTCGTCGACGACCTGCGGGACGGGCGGCCCGTGCGGCCCACCCGCGGCGCGCCCCTGTGCACGTACAAGGAGACCGCCCGCATCCTGGCCGGCTTCCCCGACGAGCGCCCCGGCGCCGTCGAGGCGACCGGCGGCGCCGGACCCGCCTCGCTCATCGGCCTCAAGCTCGCCAAGGGCGAGGCGCCGCAGCACCGTGTGGTGCACCCGCGCGCGGAGACCCGGCAGAACGGGTCGCCGCACGATCCTTCGCCGTCCGAGCACCTCAGCTCGCACGACGCTCCGCAGCAGACCTCGGCGTCCGACCCCGCTCACCCGGCCGGACCGGAAACCGAGGAGGGGGAGTGATGACCTTGGCAGCCGAGATCAACGAGACCAGCCCGGAAAAGCTGCTCTCACCCGTCCTGTCGGCGTTCTGGGACGACCCGAAGTCCTGGACCCTGGACACCTACCGGCGGCACGAGGGGTACGAGGGCCTGCGCAAGGCCCTCGCCATGTCCCCGGACGACCTCATCGCGTACGTCAAGGACTCCGGTCTGCGCGGACGCGGCGGCGCGGGCTTCCCCACCGGCATGAAGTGGCAGTTCATCCCGCAGGGCGACGGCAAGCCGCACTACCTGGTCGTCAACGCCGACGAGTCGGAGCCGGGGACCTGCAAGGACATCCCGCTCCTCTTCGCGAACCCGCACTCCCTCATCGAGGGGATCGTGATCGCCTGCTACGCGATCCGGTCGAACCACGCGTTCATCTATCTGCGCGGCGAGGTCGTCCCCGTACTGCGCCGGCTGCACGAGGCCGTGCGGGAGGCGTACGCGGCGGGCTACCTCGGCGAGAACATCCTCGGCAGCGGCCTCGACCTGGAACTCACCGTGCACGCGGGCGCGGGCGCGTACATCTGCGGTGAGGAGACCGCGCTGCTCGACTCGCTCGAAGGCCGGCGCGGCCAGCCCCGGCTCCGTCCCCCCTTCCCCGCCGTCGCGGGTCTTTACGCGTGCCCCACTGTGGTGAACAACGTCGAGTCCATCGCGTCCGTTCCCGCGATCCTCAACAAGGGCAAGGACTGGTTCCGGTCGATGGGCAGCGAGAAGTCCCCGGGCTTCACGCTGTACTCGCTGAGCGGCCACGTCACCAGCCCCGGCCAGTACGAGGCCCCGCTCGGCATCACGCTGCGCCAGCTGCTCGACATGAGCGGCGGCATCCGCGCCGGCCACCGGCTGAAGTTCTGGACGCCCGGCGGCTCGTCGACCCCGATGTTCACCGACGAGCACCTCGACGTACCGCTGGACTACGAAGGCGTCGGCGCGGCGGGCTCGATGCTCGGCACCAAGGCGCTCCAGTGCTTCGACGAGACGACGTGCGTGGTGCGGGCCGTGACCCGCTGGACCGAGTTCTACGCGCACGAGTCGTGCGGCAAGTGCACGCCCTGCCGCGAAGGGACGTACTGGCTCGTGCAGCTGCTGCGCGACATCGAGGCCGGCAAGGGCCGCATGAGCGATCTCGACAAGCTGAACGACATCGCCGACAACATCAACGGCAAGTCGTTCTGCGCGCTCGGCGACGGCGCCGCGTCCCCGATCTTCTCCTCGCTCAAGTACTTCCGTGCGGAGTACGAGCAGCACATCACCGGCAAGGGCTGCCCCTTCGACCCGGCCAAGTCGACCGTCTGGGCCGACAAGCCCGCCCACCCCACGGAGGTGAACGCATGACCGTCACGACAAGTGCTCCCTCCGGAGGCGGCGAGGCGGCGCTCCCGCCCGAGGACCTGGTGTCGCTCACGATCGACGGCATCGAGATCTCCGTCCCCAAGGGGACTCTGGTCATCCGGGCCGCCGAACTGCTCGGCATCGAGATCCCGCGCTTCTGCGACCACCCGCTCCTCGACCCGGCCGGCGCCTGCCGCCAGTGCATCGTCGAGGTGGAGGGCCAGCGCAAGCCCATGGCGTCGTGCACCATCACGTGCACCGACGGCATGGTCGTCAAGTCCCAGCTCACCTCGCCGGTCGCCGACAAGGCCCAGCGCGGTGTGATGGAACTGCTGCTGATCAACCACCCGCTGGACTGCCCGGTCTGCGACAAGGGCGGCGAGTGCCCGCTGCAGAACCAGGCCATGTCCCACGGCGACGCGGAGTCCCGCTTCGAGGGCAGGAAGCGGACGTACGAGAAGCCCGTCCCGATCTCCACGCAGGTGCTGCTGGACCGCGAGCGGTGCGTGCTGTGCGCGCGCTGCACCCGCTTCTCCAACCAGGTCGCGGGCGACCCGATGATCGAGCTGATCGAGCGCGGTGCGCTCCAGCAGGTCGGCACCGGCGAGGGCGACCCCTTCCAGTCGTACTTCTCCGGGAACACGATCCAGATCTGCCCGGTGGGCGCGCTGACCTCGGCGGCGTACCGCTTCCGGTCGCGGCCCTTCGACCTCGTGTCGTCGCCGTCCGTCTGCGAGCACTGCGCGGGCGGCTGCGCGACCCGGACCGACCACCGGCGCGGCAAGGTCATGCGGCGCATGGCGGCCGACGACCCCGAGGTCAACGAGGAGTGGATCTGCGACAAGGGCCGCTTCGGTTTCCGTTACGCGCAGCGCCCCGACCGGCTCACCACTCCGCTGGTACGCAACGAGGCGGGCGTCCTGGAGCCGGCGAGCTGGCCCGAGGCGCTCGAAGCGGCGGCCAGGGGGCTGTCGGCGGCGCGCGGGCGGGCCGGTGTCCTCACGGGCGGCCGGCTCACCGTCGAGGACGCGTACGCGTACGCCAAGTTCGCGCGCATCGCCCTGGACACCAACGACATCGACTTCCGCGCGCGCGTGCACAGCGGCGAGGAGGCCGACTTCCTGGCGTCGCGGGTGGCCGGGCGCGGACGCGACCTCGACGGCAGCGGCGTCACGTACACGGCGCTGGAGAAGGCGCCCGCCGTACTGCTCGCCGGCATCGAGTCCGAGGAGGAGGCCCCCGGCGTCTTCCTGCGGCTGCGCAAGGCCCACCGCAAGCACGGGCAGCGCACCTTCGCCGTCGCGACCCACGCCACCCGGGGCCTGACGAAGGCGGGCGGCACGCTGCTTCCCGCCGCGCCCGGCACCGAACCGGAGTGGCTCGACGCGATCGCGGGCAACACGGGACTCGACGCCGAAGGGCTCGCCGCGGCCGAGGCGCTGCGCGCCGACGGCGCGGTGATCGTCGTCGGTGAGCGGCTGGCCGCCGTGCCCGGCGCGTACACCGCCGCGGTACGGGCCGCCACCGCGACCGGCGCCGCTCTGGTGTGGATCCCGCGCCGGGCCGGTGAGCGCGGGGCCGTCGAGGCGGGCGCGCTGCCCGCGCTGCTGCCCGGCGGCCGTCCGGCCACCGACCCGCGCGCGCGGGACGAGGTGGCGGCGGTCTGGGGCGTGGCCGAACTGCCGAGCCGTTACGGGCGCGACACCGGCCAGATCATCGAGGCCGCGGCCACCGGTGAACTGGCCGCGCTGCTCGTCGCGGGCGTCGAGGTCGCGGACCTGCCCGACCCGGTACGCGCGCGGGAAGCGCTCGACCAGGCCGGGTTCATCGTCTCCCTGGAGCTGCGGCCCAGCGAGGTGACGGACCGGGCGGACGTCGTCCTTCCGGTCGCCGCCGTCGCGGAGAAGCCCGGCACCTTCCTCAACTGGGAGGGCAGGGTCCGGATGTTCGAGGCCGCACTGAAGCCCGACCAGATGACCCGCACGCTCGCCCCCGCCGACGCGCGGGTGCTGCACATGCTTGCCGACGCCCTTGACGTGCACTTCGCGCTGCCGGACGTACGGGCCGTACGCCGCGAGATGGAGCGGCTCGGCGCCTGGGGCGGGGCGCACGCCACCGACCCGGCCGAGTCCCCCCAGCCGCTGCCGCGCCCGGGCGACGGGGAGGCGGTCCTCGCGGGGCACCGGCTGCTGCTCGACCAGGGCCGGCTCCAGGACGGCGACGAGGCGCTGGCAGGCACCCGTCACGCGGCCGTCGCCCGGCTCTCCGCGACCACCGCCGCCGGCACCGGAGTGAAGGACGGCGACCTGCTCGCCGTCACCGGACCCGCCGGAACGGTCGAACTGCCGCTCCAGGTCACGGCGATGCCGGACCGCGTGGTGTGGCTGCCGCTGAACTCGGCGGGCGGCGGCGTCGCATCCGACACCGGCGCGGTCCCCGGACAGGTCGTCCGCATCGGCCCGGCGGCCGCCTCCGCCACCGACGTACCGGAGGTGCTCGCGTGAACACGATGCTTCTCGCGGCCGAGGACCTGTCCATGTTCGGGCGCGACCCGTGGTGGCTCGTCGCGATCAAGGCCGTCTTCTGCTTCGCCTTCCTGATGATCACCGTGCTCTTCTCCATCGTGTGGGAGCGCAAGGTCGTCGCCTGGATGCAGTTGCGGATCGGCCCCAACCGGCACGGTCCCTGGGGCCTCCTCCAGTCCCTCGCGGACGGCGTCAAGCTGATGCTCAAGGAGGACGTGATCGTCAAGCGGGCGGACAAGGTGGTCTACGTCCTTGCCCCGGTCGTCGCGGCGATCCCGGCGTTCATGGCGATCGCGGTCATCCCGTTCGGCCCGGCCGGCAACGAGGTCTCGATCTTCGGACAGCGCACCACGATGCAGCTGACCGACCTGCCGATCGCGATGCTCTACATCCTCGCGGTCGCCTCCGTCGGCATCTACGGCATCGTCCTCGCGGGCTGGTCGTCCGGATCGACGTACCCGCTCCTCGGCGGCCTGCGCTCCTGTGCGCAGATGATCTCGTACGAGATCGCCATGGGCGCGGCCTTCGCCTCGGTGTTCCTCTACTCCGGGTCGATGTCGACCTCGGCGATCGTCGAGGCGCAGCAGGACCGGTGGTTCATCATCCTGCTGCCGGTGTCGTTCATCATCTACGTCGTCACGATGGTGGGCGAGACGAACCGCGCACCCTTCGACATGCCGGAGTCCGAGGGCGACCTGGTCGGCGGCTTCAACACCGAGTACTCGTCGATCAAGTTCGCGCTGTTCATGCTGGCGGAGTACGTCAACATGGTCACCGTCTCGGCGGTCTCGGTCACCCTCTTCCTGGGCGGCTGGCGGGCCCCGTACCCGATCAGCACGTTCTGGGAGGGCGCGAACCACGGCTGGTGGCCGATGCTCTGGTTCGTCGTCAAGGTCCAGCTGCTCCTCTTCTTCTTCATCTGGCTGCGCGGCACGCTGCCCCGCGTGCGCTACGACCAGTTGATGAAGCTGGGCTGGAAGGTCCTGATCCCGGTCTCGGTGGTCTGGCTGATGCTGGTCGCCACCGTGCGCGCGATGCGCAACGAGAACATGGAATTCCAGAACATCGTGCTGTACGTCGCCGGGGCGATCGTCGCGGTCCTGCTCCTGTCCTTCGTCGCGGACGTCTTCCGCGACAAGAAGGAGCGGCAGAAGGCCGCGGAGGACGGCGAGGAACCCCCCGCGTTCGACCCGATGGCGGGCGGATTCCCGGTGCCTCCGCTGCCCGGGCAGGAGTTGCCACCGGTGCCCCGCAGGCGGCCGCGCCACGAGCGCGAGCTCATTGTCAGTGGTGGGCCGGACACTAAGAGTGACGGTAAGGAGGCCGACGATGCCTGACACCCCAAAGCCGGGGGATGCCCCCCGGACGCCCTGGCAGAACCCGGTGGCCGGCTTCGGCGTGACCTTCAAGGCCATGTTCAAGAAGCGGCTGACCGAGCAGTACCCGGAGCAGCAGAAGACGACGGCGCCGCGCTTCCACGGCCGGCACCAGCTCAACCGCCACCCGGACGGGCTGGAGAAGTGCATCGGGTGCGAGCTGTGCGCCTGGGCCTGTCCGGCCGACGCCATCTACGTGGAGGGCGCGGAGAACACCGAGGAGGAGCGTTACTCCCCGGGTGAGCGCTACGGCCGCGTCTACCAGATCAACTACGCCCGCTGCATTCTGTGCGGCCTGTGCATCGAGGCGTGCCCCACCCGCGCGCTGACGATGACCAACGAGTTCGAACTGGCCGACAGCAGCCGTGAGTCGCTCATCTACACCAAGGAGCAGCTGCTCGCCGGACTGGAGGAGGGCATGGTCGAGGCGCCGCACTCGGTCTTCCCCGGCATGGACGAGCAGGACTACTACCGGGGCCTGGTGACCGAGGCCGCGCCGGGCACGGAGCGGCAGGTGGCGCACAGCAGGGGCGAGCGGCCCCAGGAGGCCGCGTCGACCTTCGGTGAGGGCGAGCCGACGACGGAGAAGGTGATCGGCGGATGAACGCTCTCGCCGCCTCCGTGACGTCGACGGGCGAGGCCGTGCAGTTCTGGATCCTCGGTACGGTCGCCGTCATCGGCGCCCTGTGCACGATCCTGATGAAGAAGGCGGTGCACAGCGCGCTGTGCCTGGCCGGGACGATGATCGTCCTGGCCGTCTTCTACCTCGCCAACGGCGCGTACTTCCTGGGCGTCGTCCAGATCGTCGTCTACACCGGCGCGATCATGATGCTCTTCCTCTTCGTCGTCATGCTGGTCGGTGTCACGGCCGCCGACTCCCTGAAGGAGACGCTCAAGGGCCAGCGCTGGCTGGCCGCCGGCTGCGGTCTCGGCTTCGGGATCCTGCTGATGGCCGGCATCGGTCAGGCCTCGCTGTCCACCTTCAACGGACTCGGCCGGGCCAACACCGCCGCCGGGGGCAACGTCGAGGGCCTCGCCGAGCTCATCTTCACCAAGTACGTCTTCGCCTTCGAGCTCACCGGCGCCCTGCTCATCACGGCGACCGTCGGCGCGATGGTGCTCACGCACCGCGAGCGCACGGAGCGCGCGAAGACGCAGCGGGAGCTGTCCCAGGAGCGCGTACGCGGCAAGCACCTGCCGCCCCTGCCCGCACCCGGCGTGTACGCCCGGCACAACGCGGTGGACATCGCCGGCCTGCTGCCGGACGGCACGCCGTCGGAGCTCACGGTCAACAGGACCCTGCGCGGGCGCGGTCAGATCCGTGACGTGTCGCGGGAGGCGATGGCCGACCTCAAGGCGCTGGAGCAGCGCTCCGAGGAGCGGCTCGGCCGCGGGGCGAGCCGTGACCAGGACGATTCGGAGGTCTCCCAGTGAATCCGGTCAACTACCTCTACCTCGCCGCGCTGTTGTTCACCATCGGTGCGGCGGGCGTCCTGATCCGGCGGAACGCGATCGTCGTCTTCATGTGCGTCGAGCTGATGCTCAACGCCTGCAACCTCGCGTTCGTCGCCTTCTCCCGGATGCACGGCAATCTCGACGGTCAGATCATCGCGTTCTTCACGATGGTGGTCGCCGCCGCCGAGGTCGTGGTGGGTCTCGCGATCATCGTGTCGCTGTTCCGGTCCCGCCACTCGGCCTCGGTCGACGACGCCAGCCTGATGAAGCTGTAAGGGGTCGCAAGAATCGTGGAGAACTTGATTGCGCTGCTCGTAGCGGCGCCTTTGCTCGGAGCGGCGGTCCTGCTGTGCGGCGGGCGGCGGCTCGACCGTGCCGGCCACTGGATCGGCACGGTGCTCGCGGCAGCCTCGTTCGTACTCGGCCTGGTGCTGTTCGGCGCGATGCTCGGGTACGACGCCGAGGCGCGGACCATGCGTCAGCACCTCTACAGCTGGGTTCCCGTGGAGGGTTTCCAGGGGGACATCGCGTTCCAGCTCGACCAGTTGTCGATGACGTTCGTGCTGCTGATCACCGGGGTCGGCACCCTGATCCATCTCTATTCGATCGGCTACATGGAGCACGACGAACGCCGTCGCCGCTTCTTCGGCTACCTGAACCTCTTCCTCGCGGCGATGCTCCTGCTGGTCGTCGCCGACAACTACCTGCTGCTGTACTTCGGGTGGGAGGGCGTCGGCCTGGCGTCGTACCTGCTCATCGGCTTCTGGCAGCACAAGCCCAGCGCGGCGACGGCGGCCAAGAAGGCGTTCATCGTCAACCGCGTCGGTGACATCGGCCTGTCGATCGCGATCATGCTGATGTTCACGACCTTCGGGACCTTCGCCTTCGGGCCGGTCCTCGGGGCGACCGGGGACGCGACCGAGGGCAAGATGACGGCCATCGGGCTCATGCTGCTGCTGGCCGCCTGCGGCAAGTCGGCCCAGGTGCCGCTCCAGTCCTGGCTCGGTGACGCGATGGAGGGCCCGACCCCGGTCTCGGCCCTCATCCACGCCGCCACCATGGTGACGGCCGGCGTCTACCTCATCACCCGGTCCGGCGCCATCTTCGACGCCGCCCCCGACGCGCAGACCGCCGTCGTGACGGTCGGCGCGGTCACGCTCCTCTTCGGTGCGATCGTCGGTTGCGCGAAGGACGACATCAAGAAGGCGCTGGCCGGCTCCACGATGTCGCAGATCGGCTACATGATCCTCGCGGCGGGCCTCGGCCCCATCGGCTACGCCTTCGCGATCATGCACCTGGTGACGCACGGGTTCTTCAAGGCCGGCCTCTTCCTCGGCGCCGGATCGGTCATGCACGGCATGAACGACGAGGTCGACATGAGGAAGTACGGCGGCCTGCGGACGTACATGCCGGTGACCTTCGTGACGTTCGGACTCGGGTACCTCGCGATCATCGGCTTCCCGGGCCTGTCCGGCTTCTTCTCCAAGGACAAGATCATCGAGGCGGCCTTCGCCTCGGGCGGCACGCAGGGCTGGATCCTCGGCACGGTCACGCTGCTGGGCGCGGGCATCACGGCGTACTACATGACGCGCGTGATGATCCTGACGTTCTTCGGCGAGAAGCGCTGGCAGCCCGCCCCCGACCCGGACAGGGCCGCCGACGTCGAACCCGGCGCCGGCGTGACGCCGGGTGAGATGCCGCACCCGCACGAGTCGCCCAAGTCGATGACGATCCCGATGATCGTGCTCGCCTTCGGGTCGGTCTTCGCGGGCGGGTTCTTCAGCATCGGCGACCGGTTCGTGAACTGGCTGGAGCCGGTGACGCGGTTCGAGCACCCGCACCCGCCGATCAGCGTGCCGGTCATCACCGGCATGACGGTCGCCGTCCTGCTGGCCGGCGTCGCGATCGCGTACCTCCAGTACGGCCGCAAGCCCGTGCCGGTGGTCGCCCCGCGCGGCTCGCTGCTGACCCGCGCCGCCCGGCGCGACCTGCTCCAGGACGACTTCAACCACGTCGTCCTGGTCCGCGGCGGCGAGCACCTCACCCGCTCGCTGGTGTACGTCGACCACACCCTGGTCGACGGAGTGGTCAACGGAACGGCGGCCTCGGTCGGCGGGCTCTCCGGCCGCCTGCGCAAGCTGCAGAACGGCTACGCCCGCTCGTACGCGGTCTCGATGTTCGGCGGTACGGCGATCCTCATCGCCGTGACCCTGCTGATGAGGGCGGTCTGATCACGATGTCCTTTCCCCTTCTGACGGTTACGGCGGCGCTGCCGGCGGTCGGCGCGGTCCTGACCGCCGCCGTGCCCGCCGGGCGCCGCACGGCCGCCAAGTGGCTGGCGCTGCTCGTCTCGCTGGCGACGCTCGTCCTGGCGGCCCTCGTGGTCGTCCGCTTCGAGCCGGACGGCGACCGCTATCAGCTCACCGAATCCCACGCCTGGATCCCCGACTTCGGAGTCAGGTACGAGCTGGGCGTGGACGGCATCTCCGTCGCGCTGATCGCGCTCACGGCGCTGCTCATCCCCTTCATCATCCTGGCGGGCTGGCACGACGCCGACCCCCTGGAGACCAAGAGCTCGCGCTGGCGCCCGACCCAGGGATTCTTCGCGCTGATCCTGATGGTCGAGGCGATGGTGGTCCTCTCCTTCGAGGCCACCGACGTCTTCCTCTTCTACATCTTCTTCGAAGCCATGCTCATCCCGATGTACTTCCTCATCGGCGGCTTCGGGGACCGGGCGCACGCGGGCACCGACGGGGCGGCGGCCACCCAGCGTTCGTACGCCGCCGTCAAGTTCCTCCTCTACAACCTGGCCGGCGGGCTGATCATGCTGGCCGCCGTCGTAGGTCTCTACGTGGTCGCCGGAAGCTTCTCGCTCCCGGAGATCGCCGAGGCGCGCGCGAGCGGCGAGCTGGAGATGGCGACGAACACGGAGCGGCTGCTGTTCCTGGGCTTCTTCTTCGCGTTCGCCGTGAAGGCGCCGCTGTGGCCGCTGCACACCTGGCTGCCCAACGCCATGGGTGAGGCGACCGCCCCGGTCGCCGTGCTGATCACGGCGGTCGTCGACAAGGTCGGCACCTTCGCGATGCTGCGCTTCTGCCTCCAGCTCTTCCCGGAGGCCAGCAAGTGGGCGACGCCCGTGATCATCGTGCTGGCGCTCGTCAGCATCATCTACGGCGCCCTGCTGGCGGTCGGCCAGCGCGACATCAAGCGGCTGATCGCGTACGCCTCGATCTCGCACTTCGGCTTCATCGTGCTCGGCATCTTCGCGATGACGAGCCAGGGCCAGTCGGGCGCGACGCTCTACATGGTCAACCACGGGATCTCGACCGCCGCGCTGATGCTGGTGGCCGGCTTCCTCATCACGCGGCGCGGGTCGCGGCTCATCGCGGACTACGGCGGGGTGCAGAAGGTCGCCCCGGTGCTGGCCGGGACGTTCCTGGTCGGCAGCCTGGCGACGCTGTCGCTGCCGGGGCTCGCACCGTTCGTCAGCGAGTTCCTGGTCCTGGTCGGCGCGTTCGCGGCGTACCCGGCGGCCGGGATCGTCGCCACCCTCGGCATCGTCCTCGCCGCGCTGTACACGCTCGTCCTGTACCAGCGGACCATGACCGGCCCGGTCAGGGCCGAAGTGCGGGCCATGCCCGACCTCAAGGCCCGCGAGCTGGTGGTCGTCGCCCCGCTGATCGCGCTGCTGTTGCTCCTCGGCGTCTTCCCCAAGCCGCTGACGGACATCGTGAACCCGGCCGTGAAGCACACCATGAACGACGTCCGGAAGACGGACCCCACCCCCGAGATTGAGGCGGAGGCGGCCAAGTGAGCGCATCAGCTGTCCACAGCCTGTGGACGACGGTCGCGGCGCCCGGCGCCGAGGGCGGTTTCACCGCCCCGCACATCGAGTACGCCCAGCTGTCGCCGACGCTCATCGTCGTGGGCGCGGCCGTTCTCGGCGTACTCGTCGAGGCGTTCGTGCCGCGCAGGGCGCGGTACTACACGCAGCTCTTCCTGTCGGTCGTGGCCGTCGCCGCCGCCTTCGCGGCGATCGTCGCGCTCGCGGCCGGCGGGTACGGCACCACGAAGGCGCAGATCGCGGCGGAGGGCGCCATCGCGGTCGACGGCCCGGCGCTCTTCCTGCAGGGCACGATCCTGCTGGCGTCCCTGGTCGCCGTCTTCACCTTCGCCGAGCGCAGGCTCGACCCGGACGCGCACGGCAACCGCGTCGACTCGTTCGCCGCGCAGGCCGCGTCCGTACCGGGCAGCGACAGTGAGAAGGCGGCGGTCAGGGCCGGGTTCACCACCACCGAGGTGTTCCCGCTGATGATGTTCGCGGTCGCCGGAATGCTCGTGTTCCCGGCGGCCAACGACCTGCTGACGCTGTTCGTGGCGCTGGAGGTCTTCTCCCTCCCGCTGTACCTGCTCTGCGCCGTCGCCCGCCGCAAGCGGCTGATGTCGCAGGAGGCCGCGGTGAAGTACTTCCTGCTGGGCGCCTTCTCGTCGGCGTTCCTGCTCTTCGGCATCGCGCTGATGTACGGGTACGCGGGCTCGGTGTCGTACGCCCGCATCGCGAGCGTGGTCGACGGGACGGTCAAGCAGATCGACCCGGCGCTCGCGGACACCATGGGCAATGACGCGCTGCTGCTGATCGGCGGCGCGATGATCCTCATGGGCCTGCTCTTCAAGGTCGGCGCGGTCCCCTTCCACATGTGGACCCCGGACGTCTACCAGGGCGCTCCGACGCCGGTCACCGGGTTCATGGCCGCCGCGACCAAGGTCGCCGCCTTCGGCGCCATGCTGCGGCTGCTCTACGTCGTACTGCCGGGCCTGCGGTGGGACTGGCGGCCGGTGATGTGGGCCGTCGCCATCGTCACCATGCTGGGCGGCGCGATCGTCGCGATCACCCAGACCGACATCAAGCGGCTGCTGGCGTACTCGTCGATCGCGCACGCCGGGTTCATCCTGGCCGGTGTGATCGCCACCAGGCCCGAGGGCATCTCGTCCGTCCTCTTCTACCTGCTGGCGTACTCCTTCGTGACGATCGGCGCGTTCGCGGTGGTCACGCTGGTGCGGGACGCGGGCGGCGAGGCGACGCACCTGTCGAAGTGGGCGGGGCTGGGGCGGCGCTCGCCGCTGGTGGCCGCGGTCTTCGCGGTGTTCCTGCTCGCCTTCGCCGGGATTCCGCTGACGTCCGGCTTCGCCGGCAAGTTCGCGGTGTTCAAGGCGGCGGCCGAGGGCGGCGCCGGGGCGCTGGTCGTGGTCGGTGTGATCTCCTCCGCGATCGCCGCGTTCTTCTACATCCGGGTGATCGTCCTGATGTTCTTCAGCGAGCCGAAGGCGGACGGACCGACGGTCGCCGTGCCGTCGCCGCTGACGACGACGGCGATCGGGGTGGGCGTCGCGGTGACGCTGGTGCTCGGTGTCGCACCGCAGTACTTCCTGGACCTGGCCGGCCAGGCGGGAGTCTTCGTCCGCTGACGCGTGCCGCGGCCCGTACGGGCATGATCGCCGCCCGGCGCCCCTCCTCGCAGGGGTGCCGGGCGGCCGCTTTTGGGCGGTGGTGTCAGTGGGTGCCCCTATCGTGGGGAGCCGGGCACGGTACGTACGGGGGACAGAGCGATGGACGGGACAGGTGGCATGGTCGAGGCCGGTGAGGTGACGCGGAGCGACGCCCTGGAGACGCTGCACCGCGTCTTCGGGTACGACGCGTTCCGCGGTGAGCAGGCCGCGGTCATCGAGCACGTCGTGGCCGGCGGCGACGCCGTCGTGCTGATGCCGACCGGCGGCGGAAAGTCGCTCTGCTACCAGATCCCGGCGCTGGTGAGGCCCGGTACGGGCATCGTGATCTCGCCCCTCATCGCACTGATGCAGGACCAGGTCGACGCGCTGCGGGCGCTCGGCGTGCGGGCCGGGTTCATCAACTCCACGCAGGACTTCGGCGAGCGGCGCGCCATGGAGGCGGAGTTCCTCGCCGGGGAGCTGGACCTGCTCTACCTGGCGCCGGAGCGGCTGCGGCTGGACGCGACGCTGGACCTCCTGTCCCGGGGCAAGATCTCCGTCTTCGCCATCGACGAGGCGCACTGTGTGGCCCAGTGGGGCCACGACTTCCGGCCGGACTACCTGACCCTGTCGGTGCTGGGGCAGCGCTGGCCGGACGTACCGCGGATCGCACTGACGGCGACCGCGACGGACGCCACGCACCGGGAGATCACGCAGCGGCTCGGGATGCCGGAGGCGCGGCACTTCGTGGCGAGCTTCGACCGTCCCAACATCCAGTACCGGATCGTGGGGAAGTCGGACCCGAAGAAGCAGCTGCTGTCGTTCCTGCGCGAGGAGCACGCGGGTGACGCGGGCATCGTCTACTGCCTCTCGCGCAATTCCGTCGACAAGACGGCGGAGTTCCTCTGCCGCAACGGCATCGAAGCGGTGCCGTACCACGCGGGGCTCGACGGGGGGACGCGCGCGGCGCACCAGTCGCGGTTCCTGCGGGAGGAGGGCCTGGTCGTCGTCGCGACCATCGCCTTCGGGATGGGAATCGACAAGCCGGACGTGCGGTTCGTCGCGCACCTCGACCTTCCCAAGTCGGTCGAGGGCTACTACCAGGAGACGGGCCGCGCCGGGCGTGACGGGATGCCGTCGACGGCGTGGATGGCGTACGGCCTCCAGGACGTGGTGCAGCAGCGCAAGATGATCCAGGGCGGGGAGGGCGACGAGGCGTTCCGGCGGCGGGCGGCGTCGCACCTGGACGCGATGCTGGCGCTCTGCGAGACCGCGCAGTGCCGGCGGGCGCAGCTCCTGGCCTACTTCGGGCAGGACCCGGCCGCGCCCTCCTGCGGCAACTGCGACACCTGCCTGACGCCGCCCGAGACGTGGGACGGGACCGTGCCGGCGCAGAAGGTGCTGTCGACGGTGGTGCGGTTGCAGCGGGAGCGGAGGCAGAAGTTCGGGGCGGGTCAGATCATCGACATCCTGCTGGGCCGCAGGACCGCCAAGGTGATCCAGTTCGACCACGACCAGCTGTCGGTGTTCGGCATCGGCGAGGAGCTGTCCGAGGTCGAATGGCGGGGTGTCGTGCGGCAGTTGCTGGCGCAGGGGCTGCTGGCGGTCGAGGGTGAGTACGGCACGCTGGTGATGACCGACGCGAGCGGGTCCGTGCTGAGCCGGGAGCGGGAGGTGCGGCTGCGCAAGGAGGCGAAGCCGGTGCCGGCCGCCCGGGCCGCGAAGGGCGAGCGCAAGGCGAAGGCGGCCGCCGCCAACGCGGACCTGCCGGCGGAGGCCGTGCCGGTCTTCGAGGCGCTCCGCGCGTGGCGGGCGGAGCAGGCGCGGGAGCTGGGCGTACCGGCGTACGTGATCTTCCACGACGCGACGCTGCGGGAGATCGCGACGGTGCGGCCGGGGTCGGTGGCCGAGCTGGGCGGCGTCGCCGGTCTCGGCGAGAAGAAGCTGGCCACGTACGGGGAGGGCGTGCTGGGGGTACTGGGCGCGCTGAGCGGAGCGGGGGAGTCGGCTCCGGTGGCGCCGCCGACAGGCCCGGTCGGCTCGGTGGCCCTGGTCGGGGCGGTGGCCTCGGCGTCACCGGGTGCGGACGATGGGGCGGCGGAGTGGGACTGGGACGCGGAGCCCGAGTGGGACACGGAGCCGCCCGAGTCGCAGTGAGCGCCAGTGGGAGCTGGGCCCGGAGGGCCAAGCCCGTCCTACTGCTGGCCGCCGGCCTTCCGGCGAGGTGTGATGAGGCTGAGGTCGAGATCGACGGCGAACGGGACCGACACCTTCATGCGGTCGTGGAAGATCCCGGTGCTCGTGTACGCCCTGGTGCTCGGCTCCAGCTCGAAGACGTAGACGACGGCGTGGCCGCCGTTGTTCTCGACCCTCCAGAAGTGGGGAATCCTGGCGCGCGCGTACTTCACAGGCTTGGTTTCACGGTCCCGCGACATGGACTCGGGGGAGACGACCTCGATCGCCAGCCGCACCGACCCGGCGGGGAACCGGGTCTGCTCCGGGTCCTCGATGACGTCACCGTCCACGACGATCACGTCGGGCTCGGGCCGGTTGTAGCGGTCGATGTCGATGGTGAATTCGCGTACCACCTCCAGCTCGGGCGGGACGACGGACTGCAGTTGCCACTCGAAGAAGCTGACCGCCCGCGAATGAAAGAGGGTCTGTGGACTCACGAAGACGAGGCTCCCGTCGATCAGCTCCGTGTGCGGAGGCAGATTCGGAAGCCGGTCCAGGTCGTCGGCGGTCCAGCCGCCCGGGGGCGGGACCGGCCACGTGGGCTCCGGGTCCTCGGGTACGACGCTCATCAGTGCTCCCATGAGACGGAGTCTGGCGGGTCCGTCCAGCGTACGGCGGGTGCTCGCAAGCGGCTCCCCCGTTCGTGTGGACGGGGGAGACTCGCTCACCCCGTCACTCCGATGCCGGAACGATCCGCCCCGTGACCTCGCCCAGGCCGACCCTCGTGCCGTGCGGGCCGGGGGCCCAGGCCGTCATCGTGACCTCGTCGCCGTCCTCCAGGAACGTCCGCTTGCCCGTGGCGAGTTCGATCGGGTCCCGGCCGTTCCAGGTGAGTTCGAGGAGCGAGCCCCGCTGGTTCACCTCGGGACCGCTGACCGTGCCGGAGCCGAAGAGGTCACCCGTGCGCAGCGACGCGCCGTTCACCGTCATCTGGGCGAGCTGCTGCGCCGCCGTCCAGTACATGGTGAAGAAGGGGGGAGCGGAGACCACCTCGCCGTTGATCTTCACCTCGATGCGGACGTCGTAACCGCCCGGCTCCTCCTCGTCGGCGTCGTCCAGGTAGGGGAGGAGCGGGAAGTCGCGGGCCGGCGGCGCCACGTGGGCCGCTTCCAGTGCTTCGAGCGGGGTCACCCAGGCCGAGACGGAGGTGGCGAAGGACTTGCCCAGGAACGGGCCGAGCGGCACGTACTCCCACGCCTGGATGTCCCGCGCCGACCAGTCGTTGAGGAGGAACAGGCCGAAGACGTGCTCCCGGAAGTCCGCGAGCGGGACCGGCGTGCCCTGCGTGGACGGGGTGCCGACCACGAAGCCGACCTCCGCCTCGATGTCCAGCTTGACCGAGGGGCCGAACACCGGCGCCGGATCCGTCGGCGCCTTGCGCTGGCCGCTGGGGCGCACTACGTCCGTACCGGACACGACGACCGTGCCGGACCGGCCGTGGTAACCGATCGGCAGGTGCTTCCAGTTGGGGGTCAGCGCGTCGCCGTCGGGGCGGAAGATCCTGCCGACGTTCGTGGCGTGGTGCTCGCTCGCGTAGAAGTCGACGTAGTCGGCTACCTCGTACGGGAGGTGCAGCGTGACCTCGGTGACGGGGTGCAGCAGCGGCTCGATGTCGGCCCGGTGCGCCGGGCTCGTGACCCAGGCGGTGAGCGCCCGGCGCACGTCGCGCCATGCGGTGCGTCCGGCGGCGAGCAGCGGGTTGAGCGTCGGCTGGGCGAGCAGCGCGGCGTACGGGGAGCCCAGGGTGAGCGCCGCCGCCCCCGCGTCCAGCACATGGCCGCCGATACGCACACCGACCCGGCGGCGCTCGGGCTCGTCCGCGGTGGAGAAGACGCCGTAGGGAAGGTTGTGCGGGCCGAAGAGGTCGCCTTCGGCCAGGTCGAGCGGGCTGTGCTCGGGCATTGGTGCTGCCTCGCTTTCCAGGTCGTGGAGGACAACACGTTACGTGGGAGTCGCCTGGGACGGCAGTGCCTAAAGAGTGCGTGATGTCCGAAAAAGCCTTGCTGGAGTGGGGAATTCCGGCTTAGCGCCCTTTGGGGACACGGGCAGGCAGGGGGGGGGGCGGCACCGGGGCCGCGGCCGAGACCGGAGGCGGCGGCGAGGACCGGTGCGGGCGCGGGGGCAGAGCAGTCAGGGGCGGGCGGTGGCCGTGGCGACCGGGCTGACCGGCCTGGCGCGGCTGCCGCGGGCCCTGGCGGCCCCTCTCCGGCCCGCCGCCCTGTCCCCCGCCGGTCGGCCCGGTGGGCCTGAGGGCGTGTCCGTACGGCCCTGGCCGGGGTTGGGGTGGGAGAAAGATCAGCGGCGGGCTCCGGACGCCCGGCCCGGCGGCTCCGCCGTGGGCGCGCGACGAGCGCGGACACGGGCGCGCAGTAATGCGCCCACTCCTGTGCGTAACAGGCGAGAGGCGACATACCGGTTCCCATCGGGCTGTGCTCCGGGCGACGGGAAGGCGCTCACTGTGATCGAAAGGCGACCGGATAGGCTGACTTGAGTGAAGACAGCGACACATCGACAATCCGTGTGATCGTCAGCAGACAGGAGTGACCCTCGTGACCGTCGTCGGGCCGTTCGGACTGAGCGTGCGGGACCAGGCTCTTGAGACCGATGTCCAGACCGGATTGGCAGCTGTCGAGGAAGGGCTGCTCGACGCTACCAAGAGCGAGGTTCCCTTCATCACGGAGGCCGCCCAGCACCTGGTCCGGGCCGGGGGCAAGCGGTTCCGGCCGCTGCTGGTCATGCTGGCCGCGCAGTTCGGTGACCCACACGCGCCGGGCATCGTGCCCTCCGCCGTCGTCGTCGAGCTGACGCATCTGGCGACGCTGTACCACGACGACGTGATGGACGAGGCGGACGTACGCCGCGGGGTCCCCAGCGCCAACGCCCGCTGGGGCAACTCGGTCGCGGTCCTGACCGGCGACTTCCTCTTCGCGCGCGCGTCGCGCATTCTGGCGGACCTCGGCCCCGAAGCCGTGCGGATCCAGGCGGACGCGTTCGAGCGTCTGGTCACCGGCCAGATCCTGGAGACGGCCGGACCGCGCGAGGGCCAGGACCCCGTCGGGCACTACCTGGACGTCATCGCGGGCAAGACGGGTTCGCTGATCGCCGTCTCCGGACGCTTCGGCGCCATAATGGCCGGCGCCGACGAGCGCGTCGTCGACATCCTCACCCAGTACGGCGAGCGCCTCGGCACCGCCTTCCAGCTGGCCGACGACGTACTCGACATCGCCAGCGACAGCCACGAGTCCGGCAAGACGCCCGGCACGGACCTGCGGGAAGGGATTCCCACGCTGCCGGTCCTGCTGCTGCGCGCGCAGGCGGCCGAGCACGGGCGCCCCGAGGACGTGGAGCTCTGCGAGCTGCTGGACGGCGACCTCACGGACGACGCCCGGCTCGCCGAGGTGCTGCGGCGGCTGCGCGCCCACCCGGCGCTGGAGCAGGCGCGGCGCGACACCATTCAGTACGCCGAGGACGCAAGGGCCTCGCTCGCGCCGCTTCCCGAGTGCTACGCGAAGGCGGCTCTGGAGGAGCTGTGCGACGCCGTGGTGCACCGCGCGGGCTAGCGCGGCCGGTGTGACCCCCGTCACTCCGTCGCGTTGAGTGCGCGGCCGGGCCCTCTCCGTATTCATGTGCGGAAGCCGGCGCAGGGGCGACGGCACTGACACGGGGAGATGTCCGGTCGTGAGCGGAACGGGTACGGCGCAAGCCGGCGGTCGTAGAAGCGTCCTCATCATCACCACCGCGGTCGCGGCGGCGGCGAGCCTCGCGCTCGCCGCGGTCCCGGCCGCCGCCGACGGCGCGGATCCGTCCGCGCGGGGCGGTGCGGAGAGCGGCACGTCGTACTTCGTGGCCGCCCTGAACGGCGCCAACGAGGTGCCGGTCCCCGGCGGCCCCGCCGCCGGTGACAAGGACGGCGTCGCGCTGGAGTTCGTCACGGTCAAGGGCGGCACGGTGTCCTTCGCCGTGAAGTGGCGCGGTACCGGCAGGCCCACCGCTCTGCACGTTCACCGGGGCGCCAGGAACGCCAACGGCGCCATGGAGATCGACTTCACCGCGCGGCTCCGCGAGGGCGCGCGCATGGGCGAGTGGCGGACCGCGACCGGTGCGGTCGAGGTCGCGGACACGGCGGTGCTCACGGCGTTCAAGGCCGCCCCGACGGCTTTCTACGCCAACCTGCACACCGCCGCGTTCCCGGGCGGCGCGGTGCGCGGCCAGTTCCACGAGGTCGCCGGCGGGTTCGACCCCGGCCGCGCACTTCGCGGTGTCGTGGCCCCGGTGCTCGAGGGTGAGCAGATCTACGGATGCGAGAAGGGGACGGACGGCGGGCGCGCGTTCCAGCAGCGTGACGTACGGGCCGTACTCGACGGCGGCATCGCCCACTCCTTCGTACGGCCGAACTCCGGTACGCCGCAGTGGATCGCGCCCGACGGCAGCGCGGTCACGGGCTCGGTGGTCAGCAGGAGCCCCAACGGCGACGGCAACATCCCGGAACTCGTCCTGCGGGCCGAGCGGTCCGGCGCGAAGCACGGCCTGCTCGCGCGGACCACCCGGATCCTGCGGCTGAACACGGTGGGCGGCACGGCGCCGGCCGGCGACTGCGAGACGGGCACGCGGGCGGCCGTTCCCTACCAGGCGGACTACGTGTTCGTACCGCGCTGAGCGCGAACCGGATGCAAGGGGCAACCGGCGTCTGCGCTCTCTGACGGGGGAGGCGCCGACGCCGCATGTCATCCCCGAGCAGTACATGAGTTGATCCCGGGGTCTGACGCTTCCGCGCCGGTGTTTTGGTCAGATGAGAAGCACCACTCACCACCGATTCGGGTGAGAATGGCGGCGCGGGGTGGACGAGTGCAACTGGACGACGGCCGCCAACCACGGAGGTAGGGCACACATGGCACCGAACGACAGCGCACAGACCACCGAGGACAGGGACTTCGCCGCGGGACGCCGCAAGGCCGCGCGCTACATCGTCCCGGTCGCGGTGGCGGGGGTGGCGGCGGCGACCTTCGGGCTCGTACCGGCCCTCGCCGATTCCGGCGACCCCGACCTGCCGGAGATCACCGCTCAGCAGCTGATCGAGAAGATCGCGGCTTCGGACACACAGCGGCTCTCCGGCACCGTGAAGATCCACACCGACCTGGGCATCCCGTCGCTCGGCGGTATCGCGGGCAGCCTGGCGCCCAAGGGCGAGACCGGCGGCGAGGGCTCGTCGGCCGACCCGCAGGCCAAGCTCATGGAACTCGCCTCCGGCACGCACACGCTGCGCGTGGCGGCCGACGGCCCGGACAAGCAGCGGGTGTCGATCCTGGACGACGCCGCGGAGTACAGCCTGATCCACAACGCCGGTGAGGTCTGGGCGTACGACAGTGCCTCGAACGAGGCGTTCCACGCCGAGGCGCCCGCCGACGCGAAGGACCGGGGCAAGGGCCCGGACGGCTCCGGCCAGCACGAGAAGCTCCCCGAGGGCGTGCCGACGACCCCTAAGGGTCTGGCCGAGGAAGCGCTGAAGGCCGCGGACAAGACCACGTCGGTGACGGTCGACGGCACGGCGCAGGTCGCCGGCCGGGACGCGTACCAGCTCCTGATCAAGCCCAAGCAGTCCGGTTCGACGATCGGGGCCGTCCGGATCGCGGTCGACGCCGAGAACGGCGTGCCGCTCAAGTTCACGCTCCAGCCGAGCGGCGGCGGCAAGGCCGCGATCGACGCGGGCTTCACCAAGGTCGACTTCGCGAAGCCGGCCGCGGACACCTTCGACTTCAGCCCGCCCAAGGGCGCGAAGGTGACCGAGGCCGACGAGGAGGGCCGGGACTTCGGGAAGGACGTCGAGAAGGACCTCGAGGCCGGGGGGGACCTGAAGGACTTCGAGGGCCTCAACGTCATCGGCGAGGGCTGGACCACGGTGGCCGAGATCTCCTCGCCCGGCGGCGAGAAGGACTTCAAGGCCCCCGGGAAGGACGAGGTGCCGCCGGAGGCCGAGGAGTTCCTGGACGCGCTGGGCGACAAGGTGTCCGGCGAGTTCGGCTCGGGCACGGTCTTCAAGACCCGTCTCGTCAACGCCCTGATGACGGACGACGGCAAGGTGTACGTCGGCGCGGTCACCCAGGACGTGCTGGTCCGGGCCGCGAACGCGGCCAAGTAGGCGCGAGCGCCGGGGAACCGGGACGGAGGAGTCGCCCGCCGTGGACAGTGAGACCGTGATCGACACGCGGGGGCTCACGAAGCGTTTCCGCGGCGGGCAGCTCGCCGTCGACGGGCTCGACCTCAGCGTGCCCGCCGGCAGCGTCTTCGGCTTCCTCGGGCCCAACGGCTCGGGCAAGACCACCACCATCCGCATGCTGATGGGGCTGATCGAACCGACCTCCGGTACGGCGGCACTGCTCGGCCGCCCCGTCCCCCGCGCCGCCCGGGGCGTCCTGCCCCAGGTGGGCGCGCTCATCGAGGGGCCGGCGCTGTACGGGTTCCTGTCGGGGCGCGACAACCTCGTCCGGTACGACTCGGCCGACCCGACGGCGGACCCGCGCACCCGCCGGGCGCGGGTCGCGGCGGCGCTCGACCGGGTCGGCCTGACGGCGGCGGGGACCAAGAAGGCCAAGGCGTACTCGCTGGGCATGAAGCAGCGGCTCGGGCTCGCGGCCGCGCTGCTCCAGCCGCGCAGGCTGCTCGTGCTGGACGAGCCGACGAACGGCCTCGACCCGCAGGGCATGCGCGAGATCCGCTCGCTGGTGCGGGAGCTGGCCGCCGACGGCACGACGGTCTTCCTCTCCTCGCATCTGCTCGACGAGATCGAGCAGGTGTGCACCCACGCGGCGGTGATGGCCCGGGGCCGGCTCGTCGTCCAGGGCACGGTCGCCGAGCTGGCGGCCGGTGCGCGCGGGCGGCTCGCCGTCACCACACCGGACCCGGCGCGGGCGGCGCGGGTGCTCGAGGAACGCGGGGTCACCGACCTGACGGTCGCGCAGGAGCGGGTGAGCGGGGAGCTGCCGCCGGGGGACGTGGACCCGGCGGACCTCAACGCGGCGCTCGTGCGCGCCGATGTACGCGTGAGGTCGTTCGGCGTCGAACGCGCCTCGCTGGAGGACGCCTTCGTGGCGCTGACCGGGGAGGGCTTCGATGTCGCGGGCTGAGACGACGGCCCGGCCGCAGGACGCTCCGCGCGCTCGCGGCCCGCTGTGGACCCTCGGACTCTTCCGGTCCGAGCTGACGATCACCTTCCGGCGCTGGCGGACGGCGGCGCTGCTGGCGGTGCTGGCCGCCGTGCCCGTGCTCATCGGCATCGCGGTGAAGATCGAGACGAGCGGCGGTTCGCCGGCCGGCGGCGGGGGCGGTGGAGAGGGGGGCGGCCCCGCCTTCCTCGCCCAGATCACCAACAACGGTCTCTTCCTGGTGTTCGCGGCGCTCGCCGCGACCCTGCCGGTCTTCCTGCCGATGGCCGTGGGCGTCGTCGCGGGCGACGCGGTGGCGGGCGAGGCGAACGCGGGCACGCTGCGCTATCTGCTGGTCGCCCCGGCCGGGCGCAGCCGGCTGCTGCTCGCGAAGTACGCGGCCACGCTGGTCTTCTGCCTGGTCGCGACCCTGGTCGTCGCCGTGTCGGCGCTGGCCACCGGGGCCCTGCTCTTCCCGCTGGGCGATGTCACGACGATCTCCGGTACGCGGATCGGCCTCGGCGAGGGCCTGCTGCGGGCCGTGCTGATCGCGGCGCTGGTGGCGGCCTCGCTGACCGGGCTCGCGGCGATCGGCCTGTTCGTCTCGACCCTCACCAACAGCGGCGTCGCGGCGATGGCGACGACGGTCGGGCTGCTGATCACGGTGCAGATCCTGGACACGATCCCGCAGCTGGAGGCGATCCACCCGTACCTCTTCCCGCACCACTGGCTGTCCTTCGCGGATCTGCTGCGCGAGCCGGTGTACTGGGACGAGGTGCTGGACAACCTCGGGCTCCAGGCGCTGTACGCCGCCGTGTTCGGCTCCGCCGCCTGGGCGCGCTTCACGACCAAGGACATCACGGCGTGAAGCGGCCCGGCCCCCGCCGGGGCCGGGCCGTGCGCGAGCGCGACAGGATCAGAAGGTGAGCTTCCAGCTGTCGATGTAGCCGGTGTCCTGCGCGGCGATGTCCTGGACCCTGAGCTTCCAGGCGCCGTTGGCGACCTCGCTCGACGCGTCCACCGTGTAGGTGGCGATCACGTTGTCCGCCGAGTCGCTGCTGCTGGAGTTCTTCAGCCGGTACGCCGTCCCGTCGGGCGCCACGAGGTCTACGACCAGATCACCGCGCCAGGTGTGCTTGATGTCCACGCCCACCCTGAGCGCCGCCGGGGCGTTGCCCGTACGGCCGGCGACGGTGACGGACGACGTGACGGCCGCGCCGTTGTCCGGGACGGCGACGTCGGCGGTGTTCTCGTACGTGTCACCGGGCGGGACGACCGGCCCGCTGCCCAGCGTCCAGACGGCGTGGGCGATCGCGTCGCTGTTGCGGTCCAGGGCGGTGTCGTTGATGTTCGCCGTGGTGTCGCAGGACGAGTGGTAACAGCGGTCGAAGGCGGTGCCCGCCGTCCCGCCCCACTTCTGCGCCTGGGCGCTGGTCTTCGTGCGGCTCGCGCCGGTGAAGAGGCCGCCGACCGGTATGCCGACGTTCTTGAAGCTCGCGTGGTCGGAGCGGCCGTCGCCCTCGGTCTCGATCTCGGTCGGGACGCCGATGCCCGCGTAGTAGTCCTTGAAGGTCTTCTCGATGGCCGGGTCGTCGTCGTAGACGAAGTAGCCGGGGTTCGGCGAGCCGATCATGTCGAAGTTGAGATAGCCGGAGAACTTCGAACGCTCGGCGGCCGGCAGGCTGTTGACGTACGCCTTGGAGCCGACGAGGCCCAGCTCCTCCGCGCCCCACCAGCCGAAGCGCAGGTGTTTCGTCGGCTTGAGCTGGGCGCGGGAGACGGCGAGCGCGGTCTCCAGGACGGCGGCGGAGCCGGATCCGTTGTCGTTGATGCCGGCGCCCGAGGAGACCGAGTCGAGATGCGCGCCGGCCATCAGGATCTGGTTCGGGTCGCCGCCCGGCCAGTCGGCTATGAGGTTGTAGCCGGTCGCGCCGCTGGAGGTGAACGTCGTGACGGAGGTGGTGAATCCGGCGGCGTCCAGCTTGGCCTTGAGGTAGTCGAGGGACGCCTTGTAACCGGGGCGGCCGTGGGCGCGGTTGCCGCCGTTGGCGGTGGCTATCGACTGGAGCTGGGTCAGGTGCGCCTTGACGTTGGCGAGGGGTATGTCGGGGGCCGCGAGCGCGGCCGCGGGGGCGGCCGGGGCGGCGGACGCGGTGGGCGCGGTGGCGGCGACCAGGCCGGTGAGGGCGAGGGCGACGGCGGCCGCGGTGCGTCTGGAAGTGGAGAGGCGGGAGGCGCTGGAGGGACTCATGTGGGGGCTCCGGGATTCCGTACGGGGACAGACGGAACGTGCGGGACGCCCCGTGACGCGGGTGGCGGCGCGGGGCGTTGGAGCTGGTGGTGCTCAGGGCTGTGCCTGGCTGTGCGTGCGCTGTGCGTGCTGAATGTTCAGTGAGAGCTTGACTCTGCGTCAAGAGCGGAAACCGGTCACCGGTGTTCGGATGCCGGACGGCGCGCGAGGCCCGGACGGCCCCGGGCGGGGCGCGTCACTGGACGCAGAACTCGTTGCCCTCGGGGTCGGTCATGACGACCCATTCCCCGCCGGGTTCCCGCACGTGCCGGACGGCGGACGCGCCCAGCGCCTCCAGGCGGGCGACCTCGGCGTCGCGGGTGCCGGGCTCAGCGTGCACGTCGATGTGGAGCCGGTTCTTGACCGTCTTCGGCTCCGGTACGCGCTGGAAGAGGATCCGGCGGCCGAGCCCCATCCCGCTGTCCTCCTCGTGCGGGTCGTCCGGATGCCGGACGGCGATCAGATCACGCCAAGCGCGGCGGCCGTGCGACTCCACCGCGGCCGCCGGCGGTACGGCGCCGAGGTCGATGAGGCGCTCGATGAGCCCGCTGTTGTCCTCCACCTCGTAACCGAGGGTGGCGGCCCAGAAATCGGCCTGCGCGTGCGGGTCGGCGGCGTCGACTACGAGCTTCCAGTGCAGTGTCATGCTAACCAGTTATAGTGGTTACGTGATCGCGCCCGCAACAGACTCGCCCGGACTCACCCTGCGTACGCCCGAAGGGCGCCCGTACCTCTTCGACCCGGGCGCCCTGTGCCTCGAGCTCCTGCCGACCGGCGGCCCCGGCCTGCTCGCCCGGTACGAGGTGCTGCACGAGCCGGCCGATCTGGTGCGGTGGGCGAAGAGCAGCCGGCTGCCGGGCGGCCTCGACCTGACGGTGAGCGCGGGCGAACTGTCGGACGCGCGCGCCCTGCGCGACGCGCTCCACCGGCTCGCGGGGGACCGGGCCCACGGCCGCGCCCTGGCCGCCTCCGACCTCGACGTGGTCAACGAGCGGGCCGCGCGGGAGCCGCTGGCCCCCCGGGTCGAGCTGGCCGCGGGCGTGGGGGCCGTGCGCGCGTGGGCGCCGGGCGCCACCGGGGGCCAGTTGCTGTCGACGGTGGCCCGCGACGCGATCGACCTGTTCACCGGACCGTACGCCCACCGCGTCCGCGAGTGCGGCTCGCACGACTGCTACCTGCTGTTCGTCGACACCTCGCGCCCCGGCCGCCGGCGCTGGTGCGCGATGGAGCGCTGCGGCAACCGCAGCAAGGCCCGCGCCCACCGGGCCCGCCAGGCCCGCGCCGAGGGGGCGGAGGGCTGACGCGCGGGGGACGGGCCGGGCGCCGGAGGGACTCACCGGGGAGCGGCCGCGGCGGGTCTCACCGTGCGGAGGCCGCCACGGCGGCGGGAGCGCCCGGGGTCTGCCCCTCTTCCCCCGCCGCGCGGGCGTCGTAGTCGGCGCGGGCCGCCGCGATCTCGTTCTGGTGCTCCTCGGTCCAGGTCACCAGGGACCGGATCGTGGTGTGCAACGTCGCTCCGAGCGGGGTGAGTTCGTACTCCACGCGCGGCGGCACCACCGGATGCACCGTGCGCTTGACGAGTCCGTCCCGCTCCAGCTGACGCAGCGTCACCGTCAGCATGCGCTGGCTGATCCCGTCGATCCTGCGCCGCAGTTCGGTGAAGCGCAGTACGTGGCGGTCCAGCAGCGCGATGACGAGCAGCGACCACTTGTCCGCGACGCGGTCGAGGATCTGGCGGACCTCGCAGTCCTCGCGGGTGTCCCACTGGAAGGGGTCGGTGTCGCCGCCCCCCTGGGAGTCGGTGACTTCGCAGTTACTCGGTGACTTCAAAGAGCCTTCTTCCATGCGGCCTGATGCTGCCTCAGGATGCCAATGGTTACTAGAGAGAACCGACCGGCATCCCGATAACCGACGCAGCGTGAGGCGATCCCATGACCCGACGCGCCTGCGCACTCCTGCTCGTACTCTGCGGCACCATCTTCCTCGAAGGCATCGACGTGGCCGTGCTCTCGGCGGCCGTGCCGTCCATCAGATCCGACCTGGAGCTGCCGACCGGCACGGCGGCCTGGGTGATGAGCGCGTACGTCCTCGGATACGCCGGCTTCACCCTGCTCGGCGGCCGCGCGGCCGACCTCCTCGGCAGACGGCGCATGTTCCTGACCTGGCTCACCGTCTTCCTCGGCTTCTCGATGCTCGGCGGGTTCGCGACCGAGGGCTGGATGCTGATCACCGCCCGCTTCGTGACGGGTGTGGCGGCGGCCTTCATGACGCCGGCCGCGATGTCGATCATCACCGCCTCGTACGAGGAGGGCCCCCAGCGCAACAAGGCCCTGTTCGTCTTCGCCGGCACGGCCGCGGGCGGCTTCTCGCTCGGCCGGACCGCCGGAGCGGTGCCTTCGACCTGGCCGGGGCGGCCACCGCCGCCGGGGCGGTGCTGCTGCCCGCGTAGGGGATCGTACGCCTGGAGCACGGACTCGACGGCTGACCGCTGACGCTCGCGGCAGGGCGCGCGCGTCTAAGGCGCGCTCTTCGTCGCCGTGGCGGAATCGGCGGGCGAAGTCCCCTCGTCGGTCGTGGCCTCGACCGCCCTGCCCGCTGTGGAGCCACCCGGTCCACCGGCGTCGGACGCATCACCCGAGTGGCCCGGGCCACCGGTGGCAGCGTCGCCCGGGCCCCCGGACGGGCCCCCCGCCCCACCCCCCGCCGCGAGCGCGGCGAGGCGGATCGCCTCCGTGCGTCCGCGTCGGGCCGACCGCAGCGCGTCCCAGGTCAGCAGGGCCAGGGCCGCCCAGACCAGCGAGAAGCCGGCCCACCGCTCCGCCGGCATCGCCTCGTGGAAGTACACGACGCCGAGCCCGAACTGGAAGACGGGCGCCAGGTACTGCAGCAGCCCCAGCGTCGACAGCGGCACCCGTATCGCCGCCGCCCCGAAGCACACCAGCGGCGCGGCGGTCACGATGCCGGTCGCGGCGAGCAGCGCCGCATGGCCCGGCCCCTGCGAGCCGAAGGTCGCGCCCCCGTGGGACCCGATCCACAGCAGGTAGCCCAGCGCGGGCAGGAACTGGATCGCGGTCTCGGCGGCGAGCGACTCCACGCCCCCGAGATTGACCTTCTTCTTCACCAGCCCGTACGTCGCGAACGAGAACGCCAGGACCAGCGAGATCCAGGGCGGCCGTCCGTACCCGACGGCCAGCACGAGCACCGCGGCGAAGCCGACGCCGACCGCCGCCCACTGCGCCGGCCGCAGCCGTTCCTTCAGCAGCAGGACGCCCATGGCGATGGTGACCAGCGGGTTGATGAAGTAGCCGAGCGACGACTCGACGACCTGGCCGTTGTTGACGGCCCAGATGTAGAGCCCCCAGTTGACGGTGATGACGCTCGCGGCGACGGCTATGAGCCCGAGCCTGCGGGGCTGGCGGACCAGCTCACCGATCCAGGCCCACCGGCGCACCGCCACCAGCACGACGCCCACGACGGCGAGGGACCAGACCATCCGGTGGGCCAGGATCTCCATCGCCCCCGCGGGCTTGAGGAGCGGCCAGAAGAGGGGGACCAGCCCCCACATCCCGTACGCGCCGAAGCCGTAGAGGAGTCCCGCCCGCTGCTCTCCGCCGCTCTTCGCCGCCATCGGCCGCCGTCCTTCCACGCTGTGCCTGCGCCGGCCCCGCCTCCGCGCCAGTCGTGGAACAGGGCCGCCTGCCCCGAAGAAGGTAGCGCCGCACGGAGCAGGCTGTCATGTCCGTACCGCGATACGGTCATGACGCGCGGGTCACAGGCCGCGCAGCGCCTCCGCCACCGTTTCCGCGAGCGGGGTGGTCGGGCGGCCGGTCAGGCGGGCCAGGTCCCCGCTCGTGGCGGCCAGCCGGCCGCGCCCGATCGCCGCGTCGGCGTCGACGAGGATCGCGGCGATCGGCTCCGGCACACCCGCGCCGGTGAGAACGGCCAGGTGGGCCTCGGCGGGCACATCGGAGTACGTGATGTCCCGGCCGGACTGCCGGGCGACCTCCGCCGCGTACTGGGCGAAGGACCACGCGGTGTCGCCGCTCAGCTCGTACGCCTTGCCGAGGTGGCCGTCCTGGGTGAGGACGGCGGCGGCAGCGGCCGCGTAGTCGGCGCGGGCGGCGGAGGCGACCCTGCCCTCGCCCGCGCTGGCGACGACGGCTCCGTGCGCGAGGACCGGGGCCAGGTTCTCCGTGTAGTTCTCGGTGTACCAGCCGTTGCGCAGCAGTGTGTACGGCAGGCCCGAGTCGAGGAGGATCCGCTCGGTGGCCCGGTGCTCGGCGGCCAGGTCGAAGTCGGCGTCGGGCCCGCCCAGGACGCCGGTGTACGCGAGCTGCGCGACGCCCGCCGCCTTCGCCGCGCTGATCACGGCGGCGTGCTGGGGCACGCGCCGGCCGACCTCGCTGCCGGACACCAGCAGGACGCGGTCGCCCGCCTCGAACGCGTCGGCCAGGGTCTCGGGGCGGTCGTAGTCGGCGACGCGCAGTTCGACGCCGAGCTCCGCCAGGTCCGCCGCCTTCGCCTTGTCGCGCACGACGGCCGCGATCGAGGGGGCGGGGACGCCGTCGGCCAGCAGGGCGTCCACGACGAGGCGGCCGAGGCGGCCGGTGGATCCGGTGACGGCGAGGCTCATGGGGGGTGCTCCGTTCGGTAGGGGGAACCGCCAACCTACGGATAGCGCTAACCTTTGGAAAGTACCCACTTTGAAGTAAGGTACTGGCATGAGCGTAAGTCCAGGAAAAGCGCAGACCCGCCTCCCCGCCCCGGAGCAGGCCCGCGCACAGGCGGCGGCCGCCGACGTCAACAACGCGCTGTGCCCCTCGCGGCTGATCCTCGAACACGTCACCAGCCGCTGGGGCGTGCTCGTCCTCGCCGCCCTGCGCGACCGCACCCACCGGTTCAGCGAACTGCGCCGGGCCATCGGCGGCGTCAGCGAGAAGATGCTCGCCCAGACCCTCCAGACCCTGGAGCGGGACGGTCTCGTCCACCGCCACGCCCACCCCGTCATTCCGCCCCGCGTCGACTACTCGCTCACGGCGATGGGCGAGGAGGCGGCCGATCAGGTGTGGGCGCTCGCCCGGTGGACGGAGCGGCGGGTCGACGCCGTGCGGCGCGCCCGGGACGCGTACGACGAGGCCCGGGCCTCCTGACGTTCCAGGAGCCCGGGCCGTGGTGGACGGCGCAGCCGTCACGGGCCGTCAGCCGACGACGGTCCAGGTGTCGTTGCCCGCGAGCAGCGCCCGCAGATCGCCCTTGCCGTGCTGCTCGACGGCGGCGTCGAGCTGATCGGCCATCAGCGTGTCGTACACCGGGCGCTCGACACTGCGCAGCACCCCGATCGGGGTGTGGTGCAGCGTGTCCGGGTCGGCCAGGCGCGAGAGGGCGAACGCCGTCGTGGGCGAGGCGGCGTGCGCGTCGTGGACCAGGATCTGCGACGCGTTCTCGGCGGTCACCGCCACCACCTTGAGGTCGCCGGTGGCCGCGTCCCGTACGACGCCCTTCGAGCCGTCGGCCCCGAAGCGGATCGGCTGCCCGTGCTCCAGCCGGATCACGGCCTCCTGGGCCTGCTCCTTGTCCTTGAGCGCGTCGAACGCGCCGTCGTTGAAGATGTTGCAGTTCTGGTAGATCTCCACCAGCGCCGTGCCCGGGTGGTCGGCGGCCTGCCGCAGGACCTCGGTGAGGTGCTTGCGGTCGGAGTCGACCGTACGGGCGACGAAACTCGCCTCCGCGCCGATCGCCAGCGACACCGGGTTGAAGGGCGCGTCGAGCGAGCCCATCGGCGTCGACTTGGTGATCTTCCCGACCTCGGAGGTGGGGCTGTACTGCCCCTTGGTCAGCCCGTAGATCCGGTTGTTGAACAGCAGGATCTTCAGGTTGACGTTGCGCCGCAACGCGTGGATGAGGTGGTTGCCGCCGATGGACAGCGCGTCGCCGTCACCGGTCACCACCCACACGCTCAGGTCGCGCCGCGAGGACGCGAGACCGGTCGCGATGGCGGGCGCGCGGCCGTGGATCGAGTGCATCCCGTACGTGTTCATGTAGTACGGGAAGCGGGAAGAGCAGCCGATCCCGGAGACGAAGACGATGTTCTCCTTCGCCAGACCGAGCTCGGGCATGAAGCCCTGCACGGCGGCGAGGACCGCGTAGTCACCGCAGCCGGGGCACCAGCGCACTTCCTGGTCGGACTTGAAGTCCTTCATCGACTGCTTGGCCTCGGCCCTGGGGACCAGCGAAAGCGTCTCGTTCGCCTTAGGCATCGTTGGCCTCCTTGAGGGCCGTGGCGAGCTGCTCGGCCTTGAACGGCATTCCGTTGACCTGGTTGTACGAGTGGGCGTCGACCAGGTACTTCGCCCGGAGCAGGGTGGCCAGCTGTCCGAGGTTCATCTCGGGCACGACCACCTTGTCGTAACGCGCCAGGATCTCGCCCAGATTCCGGGGGAACGGGTTGAGGTGGCGCAGGTGGGCCTGGGCGATCGGCGTCCCCGCCGCGCGCAGCCGGCGCACGGCGGCCGTGATCGGCCCGTACGTCGAGCCCCAGCCGAGCACCAGCGTCCTGGCCCGGTCCGGGTCGTCGACCTCCAGGTCGGGGACCTCGATGCCGTCGACCTTGGCCTGGCGGGTGCGGACCATGAAGTCGTGGTTGGCCGGGTCGTACGAGATGTTGCCCGTGCCGTCCTGCTTCTCGATGCCGCCGATGCGGTGCTCAAGACCCGGGGTGCCGGGGACCGCCCACGGCCGCGCCAGCGTCCGCGGGTCGCGCTTGTACGGCCAGAAGACCTCGGTGCCGTCGGCGAGCTCGTGGTTCGGGCCGGTCGCGAACTGCACGCGCAGGTCCGGAAGCTCGTCGATCTCCGGGATCCGCCACGGCTCGCTGCCGTTGGCCAGGTAGCCGTCCGACAGCAGGAACACCGGCGTCCGGTACGTCAGCGCGATCCGCGCCGCGTCCAGGGCCGCGTCGAAGCAGTCGGCCGGGGTCCTCGGCGCCACGACCGGCACCGGGGCCTCGCCGTTGCGCCCGTACATCGCCTGGAGCAGGTCGGCCTGCTCGGTCTTGGTCGGCAGCCCGGTCGAGGGGCCGCCGCGCTGGATGGCGACCACGAGCAGCGGCAGCTCCAGCGACACCGCGAGGCCGATGGTCTCCGACTTCAGCGCCACGCCGGGGCCCGAGGTGGTGGTCACCGCGAGCTGCCCGCCGAACGCCGCGCCGAGCGCCGCGCCGATGGCCGCGATCTCGTCCTCCGCCTGGAACGTCCGCACGCCGAAGTTCTTGTGCTTGCTGAGCTCGTGCAGGATGTCGGAGGCGGGGGTGATCGGGTACGAGCCCAGGTAGAGCGGCAGGTCCGCCTGCTGGCCGGCGGCGATCAGCCCGTACGACAGGGCCAGGTTCCCGGAGATGTTGCGGTACGTGCCCGGCGGAAAGGCCCGGGTCGCCGGGTTGACCTCGTACGAGACGGCGAAGTCCTCGGTGGTCTCGCCGAAGTTCCAGCCGGCCCGGAACGCCGCGACGTTGGCCTCGGCGATCTGCGGCTTCTTCGCGAACTTCGCGCGCAGGAACGTCTCGGTGCCCTCGGTCGGCCGGTGGTACATCCAGGACAGCAGCCCGAGCGCGAACATGTTCTTCGAGCGCTCGGCCTCCTTCCGGGACAGGCCGAAGTCCTTGAGCGCCTCGATCGTCATCGTGGTCAGCGGCACCGGATGGACGTTGTACGCCTCCAGGGAGCCGTCCTCCAGCGGCGAGGTCGCGTAGCCGACCTTCGCCATGGGGCGCTTGGTGAACTCGTCGGTGTTGACGATGATGTCGGCGCCGCGCGGCACGTCCGCGATGTTCGCCTTCAGCGCGGCCGGGTTCATGGCCACCAGGACGTTGGGCGCGTCGCCCGGCGTCAGGATGTCGTGGTCCGCGAAGTGCAGCTGGAAGCTGGAGACGCCCGGCAGGGTGCCGGCGGGCGCCCGGATCTCGGCCGGGAAGTTCGGCAGCGTCGACAGATCGTTGCCGAAGGCCGCCGTCTCCGAGGTGAAGCGGTCACCCGTGAGCTGCATTCCGTCACCGGAGTCACCCGCGAAACGGATGATTACCCGGTCCAGACGGCGGACCTCCTTCTCGGAGACTCCCCGGTCCGGGGTGCCGCGCTGTTCCCCGACGACGGTGTCGTTCGCTGCGTCGGCACCGTCGGCGCCGTCGGATCCGTCGGCCTTCTCGGCCGGGCTACTGACCTGGCTGGTCACTGAACTGGACCTCCCTCGAGGCGGCTGCTCGGGGCCCGCCGGCCACCGGCGGCCCCAGGGCCCACCCTACGTCGGTAAGGGTGCCCTTCCCTGGGTCTTTCACGTGCTGGACCCCGTGTTGAGACGCGCTATTGCCCTGCTTTGCCATGGTTCACTTGCCCCCCGGCGTACTGGTCGACGACGCTCCGTAGTCATCCATCGGGTCGGGGACCCGGGTGCTCAGTTCCTCAGGTAGGTCAACACCGCCAGCACCCGTCGGTGGTCGCCTACGCTCGGGGAGAGTCCGAGCTTAAGGAAGATGTTGCTCACGTGCTTCTCGACCGCGCCGTCGCTCACCACGAGTTGTTTGGCGACCGCCGAGTTCGTCCGGCCCTCGGCCATCAGACCCAGCACCTCCCGCTCGCGGGGCGTCAGCCCGGCGAGGACGTCCTGCTTGCGGCTGCGGCCCAGCAACTGCGCCACGACCTCCGGGTCGAGCGCCGTTCCGCCCCGCGCCACCCGGACGACCGCGTCCACGAACTCGCGCACCTCGGCCACCCGGTCCTTGAGCAGATAGCCCACGCCCCGGCTCGAACCCGCGAGCAGCTCCGTCGCGTACTGCTCCTCGACGTACTGCGAGAGCACCAGGACCCCGATGTCCGGGTAGTCCTTGCGCAGCCGCACCGCCGCCCGCACGCCCTCGTCGGTGTGGGTCGGCGGCATCCGCACGTCCGCCACCACGACGTCCGGCAGCTCGCCCTGCGACGCCAGGTCGCCCACTGTCTTGATCAGTGCTTCCGCGTCCCCGACGCCCGCGAGGACGTCGTGTCCGAGATCGGTCAGAAGCCGGGTCAGGCCCTCCCGAAGCAACACGGAATCCTCGGCGATGACGACCCGCACTCTGTCCACCACGGCCCTTGCGCCCCCAGCTTTCGACTTCTCCCCGAAACGACGCCCTCAGCATCCCAGCATCCGCACCGGCGCGCGGCCGGGCGTGAGGAATAGTGGCGTACGACTCGGAAGAAGTCCGGTGGTCGGGCCGTGCCGGCGTGCGAGTCAGGGGAGGACGGGACGACGCGCAGGGGGGAGAGCGGGGGAGCGGGGCGAGCGCCGCGCCCCCGGATCAGCCCCGCCAGGGCAGCTCGGCCGTGATGGTGGTCGGGCCGCCCGCCGGCGAGTCGACGACCAGGATCCCGTCGACCGCGTCCAGCCGCTCCGCGAGCCCCGCGAGCCCGGAGCCGGCCGTCGTGTCCGCCCCGCCCCGGCCGTCGTCGCTCACCTGGAGCATCAGCCGGTCCCCCGTCTGCCACACCTCGACCGTGGCCCGGGACGCCTGAGCGTGCTTGCTGACGTTCTGCAGGAGCTCGGAGACCGTGAAGTACGCGATGCCCTCGATGGCAGCGGCCGGCCGGGCCCGGAGGTCCACCTCGACCCGCACCGGCACCGTGCACCGGGAGGCCACCGCCGACAGCGCCGCGTCCAGACCGCGGTCGGTCAGGACGGCCGGGTGGATGCCGCGGGCCAGGTCCCGCAGCTCCTGGAGCGCGATCTTCACCTCGCCGTGCGCCTCGTCCACCATGCGCGCCGCGGCCTCCGGATCCTCCGTCAGCTTCTCCTTGGCCAGCCCCAGGTCCATCGCGAGGGCGACGAGCCTGGCCTGCGCGCCGTCGTGCAGATCGCGCTCGATGCGCCGCAGGTCGGCCGCGGCGGTGTCGACCACGACGCCCCGGTCCGACTCCAGCTCGGAGACGCGGGTGGCCAGCCGGGACGGGCCGAGCAGCCCGGCCACCAGCAGCCGGTCGACCATCACGAGACCGCGCATGATCCAGGGGGTGACGAGGAGGAGTACCAGGCCGAACGTGCTGGTGATGGCCAGTTCGACGGGGTTGTCGAGGTGGACGCTGCGCGTGCTGTCGCCGTACAGCTGGAGGCCGGGCCCCGGGATCGCCCACTTCCACAGCGGATACGTGAGCGCTCCCCAGCCGTACGACCACAGCGTCAGCGCCACGGAGAAGGCGAACACCGCCCACGGCATGTGCAGCACGGCGTACAGCAGATGACGCCAGGACGTCCCGCTCTTGAGCATCGCGCCCATCCAGGCCATCGGCCCGCCGCCCGCCCTGATCCGCAGCGGCGCCGGGTCGGCGACGTCCAGCTTGAGCAGCGCCCTGGCACGCGCCCGCTCCAGCGCGCCGAACCCGCGGCAGCCGGCCAGGCCCGCCGCCAGGACCGGAACGCCGCAGAAGGTGATCAGCAGGCCCGCGCCCAGCGACGTCATGGTGACCGCGAAGACGAAGAGCAGCACGCTGATCGGCAGGCTGAGTATCAGGTAGCCGAACTCGCGCCACGTCCGGGCCTCGATCGGGGCGCGCAGCGCCGCGGGAAGGACGTGCTCCCTCGGGGGCCGGCCTGCGGGCTCCCACGGGTCCCGGGTCTGCGGTGCGTACTCCGTGGCCATCGCTGCCGTCCGTTTCTGCTCTGGGAGTTTGGTGAGCGTTGCTGTGTACGTATCAAGAATGGCGGGACGGGCGTTCCGGGACCATGAGGCCGGTCACCGTTTCCGCCCGGGGGTTTTCCCCACCCCCGCGCCGCGCCCGGCCGCACCCGCCCGGCCCGCGGCGTCGCGGTCGCGCCAGGGCAGTTCGGCCGTCACCGTGGTCGGCCCGCCCGCCGGGGAGTCCAGGGCCAGCAGCCCGTCCACCGCGCCGAGCCGGTCGGCCAGACCGGCCATGCCCGTGCCGCCGTCCAGCCGCGCACCGCCGCGCCCGTCGTCCCGCACCTGGATCAGCAGCCGGTCCCCGCCGCGCCACACGTCAACCGTCGCGGACCGCGCCCCGCTGTGCTTGCTGACGTTCTGCAGGAGTTCGGAGACCGTGAAGTACGCGATGCCCTCGATCGCCTCCGCAGGACGCGCCGCCAGATCGACGGTGACCCGCACCGGAGCCGTGCAGCGCGACGCGATCGACGAGAGCGCCGCGTCCAGACCGCGGTCGGTGAGCACGGCCGGGTGGATGCCGCGCGCCAGGTCCCGCAGTTCCTGGAGCGCCAGCTTCACCTCGCCGTGCGCCTCGTCGACCATCGCCGCCGCCGCGACCGGATCCTTGAGGTCGCCGGTCAGCTTCTCCTTCGCCATGCCGAGCCCCATGGCGAGCGCCACGAGCCTGGCCTGCGCCCCGTCGTGCAGGTCCCGCTCGATGCGCCGCAGGTCGGCCGCAGCCGTGTCCACGACCACGCCGCGGTCCGACTCCAGTTCGGCGATCCGCCGCTCCAGTTCGTCGGAGGGGCAGAGCAGCCCCCGCACCATCGCCCGGTCGGCGTTCGTCATCGCACGGGCGAGATACGGCAGCACCGGCCACAGCACGACGAGCCCGGCCAGCGTCACCGCGAACGTCAGCACGCCCCAGGGCAGCCGCACGAACGCGTACAGCGCCGCCCGCCAGCCCACCGGATCCTTCACGCGCGCCCACAGCCGCGCGAAGACACCGCCCGGCGGGCGCTCCGCCGCCGCCGGGCTCGGCTCGTCGACGTACTCCCCGAGCAGCGCCCGGGCCCGCGCCCGCTCGACCGCGCCGAACCGGCGCGCGGCCAGGAGCCCCACCGCCAGCAGCGGCAGGCCGATCACCGTGACCGAGAGCCCGCAGCCGAGCAGGAGCACCACGGCGGTCAACACGAAGCCGAGGAGTGCCATCGGCAGGTTGAGGAGGAGATGCGCGATCTCCTTCCAGGTGCCGGAGCCGTACGGGAAGCGGACAGGCGGGAGCGGGAGCCGGTCCGGCCGGTCGTAATCTGGGAGGTGGTCGCTGGCGCTGGCGGTCATGGGGCACAGCCTGCCGGGCGCCGGACACGCACGCCATGGGGTCACTGGGTGCGCGGAAGTAGGGATAACCCCACCCCTCCGTGAGACGGCTGCTTACCCGGGCTTTACCAGGGCCTAGACTCCCGTGCGTACAGATCGTCGAACGAGGCTGACGCAACCCACGCAGCCCGACGCGGCCAGAGAGCGAGAGGGGCGGACGTGCCGGAACCGACGGTTCTCGCGGACGGGTACTTCCAGAGTTACTCGGTCGTCGGACTGCTCGCAGTCGTCGGCGTCCTCTTCGTCGCCGTGGCCTTCGGGGCCGGGCGACTGCTGCGGCCGGTCGTGCCGACGCCGGAGAAGCTGCTGACGTACGAGTGCGGCGTGGACCCGGTCGGAGAGGGCTGGGCGCACACGCAGGTCCGTTACTACGTCTACGCCTTCCTGTACGTGATCTTCGCCGTCGACTCCATCTTCTTGTTCCCGTGGGCGACGGTCTTCGCCGCGCCCGAGTACGGCGCGACGACGCTGGTCGAGATGTTCATCTTCCTCGGCTTCCTGGCCGTGGGACTGCTGTACGCATGGAAGAAGGGCGTCCTCGAATGGACGTGACCCCCGTCGACCTCCCCGAGCCCAAGCGGCTGGGAGCTCTCGCACGCCTCGCACCCGAGCCCATGAAGGTGGTCCTGAACTGGGGCCGCCGCTACAGCTTGTGGGTCTTCAACTTCGGTCTCGCCTGCTGCGCGATCGAGTTCATCGCCGCGTCGATGGCGCGCCACGACTTCATCCGGCTCGGCGTGATCCCGTTCGCGCCGGGGCCGCGCCAGGCCGACCTGATGGTCGTCTCCGGCACGGTCACGGACAAGATGGCCCCGGCCGTCAAGCGGCTGTACGAGCAGATGCCCGAGCCGAAGTACGTCATCTCCTTCGGCGCCTGCTCCAACTGCGGCGGGCCCTACTGGGACTCGTACTCCGTCACCAAGGGCGTCGACCAGATCATCCCCGTCGACGTGTACGTGCCCGGCTGCCCGCCGCGGCCCGAGGCGCTGCTCCAGGGCATCCTCAAGCTCCAGGAGAAGATCGCCCGCGAGTCGCTGAGCGAGCGCTACGGCCACGGACGCCCCTCCGCCGCCGCACTCCAGAGCGGGCTCGTCGCACCGCCGCCGACTCCGGGGGAGGCCGCGAAGTGAGCGGGACGACCGACACCACCGCGTACGACCGCCTGCCCGACGCCGCCGCCGAGATCTTCGGCGAGGAGGCGACCGCCGAGCGCGGCTACGACCTGCTCACCGTCGACGTGCCGACCGGCTCGTGGATCGCGGCGCTGGAGATCGCGCGGGACGAGCTGGGCTGCACGTACTTCGACTGGCTGAGCGCGGTCGACGAGCCGGGCACGGGCTTCCGCGTCTGCGCCCACGTCGTCGCCCTCGAAGGCCGCACGGTCCGCCGCCTGCTGCTCCGTACGACCGTCCCGCACGCGGCCCCCGCCGTACCGTCCGCCGTCGAGGTCTACGCGGGCGCCCAGTGGCACGAGCGCGAGACCCATGAGATGTTCGGCGTCGAGTTCACCGGCCACCCGCACCTGGTGCCGCTGCTGCTGCCCGAGGGCTTCGAAGGCCACCCGCTGCGCAAGGACTTCGTCCTCGCGGCGCGCGTCGCCAAGGCGTGGCCGGGCGCGAAGGAGCCGGGGGAGTCGGACCACGGCGGGCCCAAGCGCCGCCAGATGCTGCCGCCGGGCGTACCGGACCCGAACGACTGGGGCCCCCAGAAGGGCCAGCTCCCGCCGGCCCCGGCCCGCCCCGCCCGCACCCCGCGCGCGGCCGGAGCGGCGGGAGCCGCCGACCGCCCGCCGCGCCGCGCGCGCAGCGTCGCGGAGGGTTCGGCGACCCAGGCGGCCGAGGCCGCGACGCCGTCCCCGGAAGCCGCCGCCGCCCGGCCCCCGCGCCGCACCCGCAGCGTGTCCGAGGGTTCGGCGAGCCAGGCGGCGGAGGCGGCCGCGGCTGCTCCGGAAGCCGCGCCGTCGACGGCTCCGCGCCGCACCCGCAGTGTGTCGGAGGGTTCGGCGAGCCAGGCGGCGGAGGCGGCTGCGGCCGGCTTGGCCGCTTCGGAGACCGGGGGCGACGCCTCCGAGGCCCGGCCCGCCCCGGCGGCCCCCGCGCGCAGCGCGGACGCGCCCTGGCACCACGCGCGCCCCGCGTTCGAGGAAGCAGAAGCAGAAGCAGAAGCGGACGCGGAGCGGCCGGAGAAAGCGGCCGCGACCAGGACCGGCGCGTCCGAGGTCACCGACGCCGACGCGGCTTCGGCCGCCGACGCGGCGGCCGAAACGCTGCGCGGCGACGCGGGCGCCGCGAAGGTGCCCCGCGAGGCGCCCGGTGACGACGCCCCCGGCTCCGCCGACGACAGCACGAACGACACCAGCAACGACACCACGAACGACACCACCCGCGACCGAGGGAGCGACGACGCGTGAACGACGTACTCGATGTCGCCCTCCGACTGGTCGTCGTCTTCGCCGTGTTCATGGTCCTGCCCCTCGTCGTGGGGCAGACCGAGCACAAGGTGATGGCCCACATGCAGGGCCGCCTCGGCCCCATGTACGCGGGCGGCTTCCACGGCTGGGCCCAACTCGTCGCCGACGGCGTCAAGTTCGCGCAGAAGGAAGACATCGTCCCGGCCAACGCCGACCGCCGCATCTTCCAGCTCGCGCCCGCCGTCGCCCTCCTCCCGTACCTCCTGGTGCTCGTCGCGATCCCGATCGGCCCGAGCGAGGGCGCGGTCGGCCAGGTCGTCGACGCGGGCATCTTCTTCGTGCTCGCCGTCATGGGCGTGGGCGTACTCGGCTCGCTCATGGCGGGCTGGGCATCGGCCAACAAGTTCTCCCTGCTCGGCGGCCTGCGCACCGCCGCACAGCTCCTCGCGTACGAACTGCCGATGCTGCTCGCCGCCGCCTCGGTGGCGATGGCGGCCGGCACCGTCTCGCTGCCCGGCATCCTGAACGCCTTCGAGTGGTGGTGGCTGCCGTGGCAGATCGTCGGCGCGATCGTGTTCTTCGTCGCCGGCCTGGCCGAACTCCAGCGGCCGCCCTTCGACATGCCGGTCGCCGACTCGGAGATCATCTTCGGCGCGTACACGGAGTACACGGGTCTGCGCTTCGCGCTGTTCCTGCTGGCCGAGTACGCCGGAATCGTCGTCCTGTGCGGCCTGACCACCGTCCTGTTCCTCGGCGGCTGGCACGGCCCCTGGGGCGCGGACGGCCTCGGCTGGGTCTGGACACTCCTGAAGACCGCCGTCCTCGCGTTCGGCGTCATCTGGCTGCGCGTGACCTACCCGCGGCTGCGCGAGGACCAGCTTCAGAAGCTGGCCTGGACCGTACTCATCCCCCTCGCTCTCGCGCAGATCGCGCTGACCGGCATCGTGAAGGTGGCGATCCAGTAATGCCCCCGATCCCCGGCTCCGGCCTCGCCAAGGGCCTGGCCGTCACGCTGCGCACGATGACGAAGAAGACCGTCACCGCGCAGTACCCGGACGTCCAGCCCGAACTCCCGCCCCGCACGCGCGGCGTGATCGGCCTGTTCGAGGAGAACTGCACGGTCTGCATGCTCTGCGCCCGCGAGTGCCCCGACTGGTGCATCTACATCGACTCGCACAAGGAGACGGTCCCGGCCGCCGTCGAGGGCGGCCGCGAGCGCAGCCGCAACGTCCTCGACCGCTTCGCGATCGACTTCTCGCTCTGCATGTACTGCGGGATCTGCATCGAGGTGTGCCCGTTCGACGCGCTCTTCTGGTCCCCGGAGTTCGAGTACGCCGAGACCGACATCCACGAGCTCACCCACGAGCGGGACAAGCTCCGCGAGTGGATGTGGACCGTGCCCGAGCCGCCCGCCCTGGACCCGGGCGCCGAGGAGCCCAAGGAGATCGCGGCGGCCCGCAAGGCCGCCGAGAAGCTCGCCGCCGCCCAGCAGGCAGCGCGCGAACAGGCGGAGCAGGAACAGGCCGCGCAGGAGCAGGGCGCACAGGAACAGGCCGAGCCGGAGCAGGGCGCTCAGGAGCAAGCCACCCAGGAGCAGTCCACCCAGCGGGAAGACGAGGGGCACGCCGGATGAGCCACCTCGCAGCGGCCGCCGAGCAGGGATTCCTTTCCCCGACCGGCGTCGAGATCGCCTTCCTCCTCGTCGGCATCGCCACACTCGGCGCTGCCGTCGTCACCGTCACCACCAGGCAGCTGGTGCACGCCGCCCTCTGGCTGGTCGTCGCGCTCGGCGGCCTGGCCGTCGAGTACCTCCTGCTGACAGCCGAGTTCATCGCCTGGGTGCAGGTCCTCATCTACGTCGGTTCCGTCGTCGTCCTCCTCCTCTTCGGACTGATGCTCACCAAGGCGCCCATCGGCCGCTCCCCGGACGCCGACTCGGGCAACCGCTGGGCCGCGCTCACCGTGGCCGTCGCCGCGGCCGCCGCACTCGTCTGGGTGGTCGTGGACGCGTTCCGCACCCAGTGGATCGACCTGGACGGACCGGCCCAGGGCTCGACCAGGGTGACCGGCGAGTTCCTCTTCCAGCACTGGGTGCTGCCCTTCGAGGCGCTCTCGGTCCTGCTGCTGGCCGCCCTCGTGGGCGCGATCGTCCTCTCCCGCAAGAGCGACAGCGACAAGGAGCAGCGCTGATGCACCTCGCCTACCCCGCCGTGCTCGCCGCCCTCCTGTTCTGCACCGGGCTGTACGGAGTGCTCGCACGCCGCAACGCGATCCTGGTCCTGATGTCCGTCGAGCTGATGCTCAACGCCGTCAACCTCAACCTGGTCGCCTTCGACGTCTGGCTCCGCGACACCCTCCACGCCGGCCAGGCACTGACCCTCTTCACCATCGCCATCGCCGCGGCGGAGATCGGCATCGGCCTGTCGATCGTCCTGATGGTCTACCGCAACCGCGGCACCTCGGACATCGACCGGCTGCGCGACACCGCCGAAGGCCCGGCGGCCGACGCCGAAGCCTCCGCCATGGCACAGAAGGCCGCGCAAGAGGCCGCACAGAAGGCTGAGGCCGCCGCGTGACGACCACGACCCTCGCCGTCCTCGTTCCCCTCCTTCCCTTCCTCGGCGCCGTGGCCGGGCTCCTGCTCGGCCGCACCGCGCCCGGATTCGTCCGGCCCCTCGCCGTACTGCCGGCCCTCGCCGCCGCCGTGCTGGCCGTGATCGTCGCCGTACGCCAGGGCGGCGGCAAGGCGATCGACGCCTCGACGCAGCTGACGCCCACCGGCTCGGTCCCCATCGACCTCGCCCTGCACCTCGACGGCTTCGCGGCCCTCGTCGCCGTCCTGGTCGGGGTCGTCGCGACCTGCGTGCAGCTCTACTCGACGGGCTACCTGCGCGACGACCCGCGCTACCCGTCCTACGCCGCCCTCGTCTCCCTCTTCACCTCCGCGATGCTGCTCGTCGTCTACTCCGGCGACCTGATGGTGCTGCTGGTCGGCTGGGAGATCATGGGCATCTGCTCGTACTTCCTGGTCGGCCACTACTGGGAGACGCCCGAAGCCCGCGCCGCCTCCCTCAAGGCGTTCCTGGTCACCAAGCTCGGCGACGTCCCCTTCCTGTTCGGCCTGTTCGCGCTCGCCGCGGACGCCGGTACGTTCCGGATCACCGGCATCCTCGGCGCCGTGGGCAGCGGCGGGCTCGACCACCCGACGCTCATCGCGCTGCTGCTCCTCGCCGGTGTGGCGGGCAAGTCGGCCCAGTTCCCGCTGCACACCTGGCTGCCCGACGCGATGGCGGGCCCCACGCCCGTCTCCGCGCTGATCCACGCCGCGACGATGGTCGCCGCCGGTGTGTACTTCGTGGCCCGCCTCCTCCCCGTCTTCGCGGCCTCCGCCGCCGCCCTGACCGTCCTCGCCGTGCTGGCCGCCGTCACGATGGTCGGCTCGGCCCTCGCGGCCCTCGCCCAGGACGACATCAAGCGCGTCCTCGCGTACTCGACGATCGGCCAGCTCGGCTACATGACCGGCGCCCTGGCCGTCGGCGACCGGGGCGCCGCCGTCTTCCACCTCATCTCCCACGGCGCCTTCAAGGCGCTCCTCTTCCTCGGCGCCGGCGTGATCATCCACGCCGCCGGCACCAACTCGCTGGCCGCCATGTCCCGCATGAGCGGCCTGCCCAAGCGCATCCCCGACGCCTACTGGACGATGACGATCGCCCTGTTCGCCCTCGCCGCGATCCCGCCGTTCGCCGGCTTCTTCTCCAAGGAAGCCGTCCTCGTCGCCGCCGAGCACGCCGCCCTCGGCGACACCACCGGCGTCCCCTCCGGCGCGGGCTTGACCGTGCTCGTCGCGGGCCTGCTCACCGCCCTCCTCACGGCGGCGTACGCCACCCGCCTGTGGCTGCTGGCCTTCCGCGGCCGCGGCCCCGCCGCGCCCGATCACGGCAGGCAGCCCCTCGTCATGAACGGCGTCCTGTGGGTCCTCGCCGTCCCGTCGCTCGCCTTCGGCCTGGCCGTCACCTACCTCGACGACTGGTTCGACGGCCACGCTCTCACCCCGACCGTCACCACGGCGGTCCTCGGCACCGGCGTGGCCCTCGTCGGCGGACTGGTCACGTACGGCGCCTGGCGCCACACCACGGCCATGGCCGCCCGCCCCCCGATCGGCGCCGTGGCCGCCCACCCCGAGGAGAGCCCGGCCGCCTCCGAGGCGGAAGCCATCGCCACCCACACCCCCGCCTACGGCGACATCGCGTCGGCCCCCGACCCCGCCGACCCGGGCCGGCTCCTGCTGGGCCCCCTGCACCGGCCGGCCGCGGCCGGCTTCCACCTCGACGCCGTCTACCACGCCGTGTTCGTACGGCCCGTCCTGGCAGCGGCCGAGCTGGTCCGCTTCCTGGACCGCGAGGTCGTCGACACGTACGTACGCGGGGCGGGCCTCGTCCCGCGCCTCCTCGGCGCGGGCGTCCGCCGAGCCCAGACCGGCAACGTGCAGACCTACCTCAGCGCCCTGCTCGCCGGATCCGTCGTCCTGGCGATCGCCGCCGTCATCGTCGCCGCCGTCGGAGCGTGAGCCGTGATCGATATCAGCCCGTCCGTCATGCAGTTCCTCCTGGCGTTCGTCGTCGCCGGCCCGCTCCTGGGCGCGGTGGCGGCCCTCCTCCCGGCCCCGCCCGGGCTGAAGGGCAAGAGCCCCGACCAGGCCGTGCTCCGCCACGGCGTGACCGTGACCGGCGCGATCCTCCTCGCCGCCCTCGTGCTCACGTTCGGCTTCGACCACGACCACCCGTCGAAGATGCAGGCCACGACCGACATCAGCTGGATCCCGGCGCTCGACGTCAGGATCCACCTCGGCATCGACGGCATCTCGCTCCCCCTCCTCGTGCTGACCGCGCTGCTGACCTTCCTCTGCGCGCTCTACAGCTACTTCAAGATGCCCGCGGGCCCCTCCCCGAAGGCCTTCGTCGCCCTCCTGCTGGTCCTCGAGTCCGGCACCCTCGCGACCTTCGCCGTCCTCGACCTCCTGCTGTTCTTCCTGGCGTTCGAGATGGTCCTCATCCCGATGTACTTCCTGATCGCCCGCTGGGGCGGCGACCAGAGGAAGGCCGCCGCCTGGAAGTTCATCCTCTACACGCTGCTCGGTTCCGTCGTCATGCTGCTCGGTCTCCTCCTCGTGGGACTGAAGGCGGGCACGTTCGACATGGTGGCACTCGCCACTGACAACGGCCGTGGACTGACCACGCCGGTGCAGGTCACCGCCGTTCTGGCGATCGGCGTCGGCCTCGCGGTCAAGACCCCGATGTGGCCCCTGCACAGCTGGCTCCCGGACGCCCACACCGCCGCCCCCACCGTCGGCTCCGTCCTCCTCGCCGGCGTCCTGCTGAAGATGGGCACGTACGGCTTCGTCCGCATCGCCCTCCCCGTGGCGCCCGACGGCATGCTCGTCTTCGCGCCCTATCTGGCCGCCCTCGCGGTCGTCGGCATCATCTACGGGTCCCTCGCCTGCCTCGCCCTGGCCCGCAAGGGCGCCAAGGGCGACCTCAAGCGCCTCATCGCGTACTCCTCCGTCGGCCACATGGGCTTCGTCCTCCTCGGCATCGCGTCCATGACCCCCACCGGGGTCAACGGCGCGCTCTTCGCCAACATCGCCCACGGTCTGATCACCGGCCTGCTCTTCTTCCTGGTCGGCGCCCTCAAGGACCGCTACGGCACCGCCGACCTCGACACCCTCGCCGGCGCCACCGGAGCGGCCCTCTACGGCCGCGCCCCCCGCCTCGGCGGCCTCCTCGCCTTCGGCGCGGTCGCCTCCCTCGGCCTCCCGGGCCTCGCCGGCTTCTGGGGCGAGATGCTGACGATGTTCGGCGCCTTCGACCCCGCAGAGGGTCTCAGCCGCCCCGCGTTCCTCACCTTCATGGCGATCGCCGGCGTGGGCACCCTGCTCACCGCCGCGTACCTGCTCGTCGTCGTACGCCGTGTCTGCATGGGCGTCCCGCGGCAGCACGCCGACGAGCCGGCGGCGATCGCCGACGTCCAGGGCTACGAATTCGCCGCCTGGACCCCGCTCGTCGCCCTCACCGTCCTCGCCGGACTCTGGCCCGCGGTCCTCCTCGGCCTCACCGACCCGGCCGTGCAGAAGCTCCTCGCAGGAGGCAACTCGTGACCGTGGCCGCCGAAAGCGCCAGCCTCGTCCAGTCCGTCGACTGGACGGCGATCGCCCCGCCGACGATCACCGCGGTCGTGGGCCTGATCGTCCTGGTCGCGGACCTCTTCGTACCCGAGAACAAGAAGGCGCTCCTGGGCCGGCTCTCCCTCGCCGGCCTGGCCGTCGCGCTGGTCTCCCTCCTGCCTCTCCGCGAGGGCGACCGCTCCACCTTCTGCCTGACGTCCGACGCGGACGTCTGCAGCTACACGGCCGACCAGTTCACCGTGGTCATCCAGCTCCTGGTCCTCGGCGGCGCGCTGCTCACCGCGCTCCTGTCGATCACCGAGACGGCGAAGGACAGGCTCCCCGCGGGCGAGTTCTGGTTCCTGCTGATGTCGTCCGCGGCCGGCGCGGCCCTGCTGCCCGCCTCCCGCGACCTCGCCACCCTCGTCGTCGCCCTCGAAGTGGCGTCGCTGCCGGCCTTCGCCCTGGTCGGGATGAAGCGCGGTGACCGCCTCTCCTCCGAGGCGGCCCTGAAGTTCTTCCTCTCCTCCGTCACGGCGACCGCCGTGATGCTGCTCGGCGTCAGCTTCGTGTACGCGACGACCGGCACCCTGCACCTCACCGAGATCGCCGTACGCCTGGACGACGTGCCGGCGCAGCTCGACACCCTCGCCATGGCGGGCGTCGCCCTGACCCTCGTCGGCTTCGCCTTCAAGACGGCGGCGGTCCCCTTCCACTTCTGGGTTCCCGACACGTACGTGGGCGCTCCCCTCCCGGTGGCCGCCTACCTCTCCGTCATCGGCAAGGCGGTCGGCTTCACCGGCCTCGTCCTGGTCACCGTCATCGCCTTCCCCTCGTACGCCGACGTGTGGGGCCCCGCCCTCGCCGTGCTGGCGGCGCTCACCATGACGGTCGGCAACGTCGCCGCCCTGCGCCAGTCGGCCACGCGCGCGTACAGCGCGGTCCGGCTGCTCGCCTGGTCCTCCGTCGGCCAGGCCGGCTACATCCTGGTCCCGATCGCGGCCGCGGCGTACTCCAGCGACGACCAGATCGGCTCCACCGTCGCGTACGCCCTGATGTACGCCGTCGTGAACCTCGGCGCCTTCGCCGTCGCCGCCCTGGTGGCCCGTACGCACCCGCTCAACCGGATCGCCGACTACCGCGGCCTCTACGCGACCCGCCCCCTCGCCGCCCTCGCGCTCGGCTTCTTCCTCCTGTGCCTGGCGGGCCTGCCGCCCGGCATCATCGGCCTCTTCGCGAAGGTCACCGTCTTCTCCGCCGCGGTCGACGCGGGACTCGGCTGGCTCGCCGTCGTCATGGCGGTGAACGTCGTGATCGCCCTCTACTACTACCTCCAGTGGACAGCGGTCCTCTTCCGCGCTCCCGAGGGCGAACAGCCGAAGCACGCGGTCCCCGCGCCGGTCACCGCCGCGATCGCCCTCACCGCCGTCCTGGGCGTCGCCCTGTCCGGCGTACCGCAGCTCGTCCTGCGCTTCGCGACGGGCAGCCTCTTCCAGTAAGCACGGACGGCCCAACGGACGGCCCCGGTGGCACCAGGGAACTAGCCCTCCTCGCCTGGCGTTGACCAGGAAGGGAGGGTCCACTGGATGTGGAAGCACCCCCACAGCAAGGGGTTCCCCCGCCGCACCATTTGGAGGGCGCACCGTGCACCGCCGGCACAACGGGCTGAGGACCGCCGTACTCCTCGGGGGACTGTCAGCACTCATCATCGTCATCGGCAGCTTCTTCGGCCGGACCGGCCTGATCGTCGCGGTTCTCGTCGCACTCGGCACCAACGCCTACGCGTACTGGAACAGCGACAAGCTCGCCCTGCGGGCCATGCGCGCCCGGCCCGTGAGCGAGTTCGAGGCGCCACAGCTGTACCGGATGGTCCGCGACCTCTCCACCCAGGCCCGCCAGCCGATGCCCCGGCTGTACATCTCGCCCACCCAGGCCCCCAACGCCTTCGCGACCGGCCGCAACCCGCGCAACGCCGCCGTCTGCTGCACCGAGGGCATCCTGCGGCTCCTCGACGAACGTGAACTCAGAGGCGTCATCGGCCATGAACTGAGCCACGTCTACAACCGGGACATCCTGATCTCCTCGGTCGCCGGCGCGCTGGCCTCGGTGATCATGTTCCTGGTGAACTTCGCCTGGCTGATCCCCGTAGGCCGCTCCGACGACGACGACGGCCCCGGCCTCCTGGGCATGCTGCTGATCATGATCCTGGGGCCCCTGGCGGCCGCGGTCATCCAGCTCGCGGTGAGCCGTTCGCGCGAGTACCAGGCGGACGCCTCCGGAGCCCAGCTCACCGGCGACCCGCTCGCCCTGGCGAGCGCCCTGCGCAAACTCGACGCGGGCACGAAACAACTGCCGCTGCCCGCCGAGCCGCGCATCGAGACCGCGAGCCACATGATGATCGCGAACCCGTTCCGTCCCGGACAGGGTGCCGCGAAGCTGTTCTCCACCCACCCGCCCATGGCGGAACGCATCGCCCGACTCGAGCAGATGGCAGGTCACCGCCCATGAAGACAATCCTGAACGTCATATGGCTGGTTCTGAGCGGCTTCTGGCTCTTCCTCGGCTACCTCCTGGCCGGCGTACTCCTCTGCGTCACCATCATCGGCATCCCCTTCGGCCTGGCGGCGTTCCGCATCGGCGTCTACGCCCTCTGGCCCTTCGGCTACACCACGACGGAACGCCACGACGCGGGATCCCCCTCCGTCATCGGCAACGTCCTGTGGCTGGTCCTCGCGGGCTGGTGGCTGGCGCTGAGCCACATCGTCACGGGCATCGCGCTGTGCGTCACGATCATCGGGATCCCCTTCGGCATCGCCAACTTCAAGCTGATCCCCGTCTCCCTGCTCCCCCTGGGCCGCGAAATCGTGCGCACGGACGAACCCTTCGCCACCCGCTGAGCCCCACCCCCACCACTGCACCAGTCCCACAGAACACGCCCCGGAAACGGAACGGCTTCGCCCCGCACAACTCCCGGGCCACTCCTCCCCGGTGCCCGGAGCGGCGCCGGCCCTCCCGCGCGGCCGACACCCCACGCGGGCACGGCTCCGCCAACTCCCGGGCCACTCCTCCCCGGTGCCGGGAGGGGGCGCTCCGAGGCGCTCCCCGCAGGGTGTCGAACGCAACGGGCCCGTACGAACCGCAGCCCGACCCGAAGGTTCGGCACGCGAGGAGACGCCCCGGAGCGGCGCCGACCCCCGCAGCCCGCGCCACCGCACGCGGCCCCCGCCCGTCACCGCCCCCGCGGAGCCCCCGCCCCGAACCGCCGTCGAACCCAGTACGCCGCAGCCCCCAGCGCCAGCACCCCCGCCCCCGCCACCACCGAAGTCACCGGCAGCGCGAACGCCAGCCCCACGCACCCCGCAAGCCCCACGGCGGCCAGAACCCGCCCCCGCCCCCCGAGCGTCCAGGCGGACGCGTTCGCCACCGCGTAGTAGGCCAGTACGCCGAACGACGAGAAGCCGATCGCCCCCCGCACATCACCCACCGCGGCCACCACGGCGACCACCGCCCCCACGGCCAACTCGGCCCGGTGCGGCACCCGGAACCGCGGATGCACGGCGGCCAGCGCCCCCGGCAGGTGCCCGTCCCGCGCCATCGCCAGCGTCGTACGGGACACCCCGAGGATCAGCGCGAGCAACGACCCGAGCGCGGCCACAGCGGCTCCGACCCGCACGACGGGCGCCAGCCCGCCGGCCCCCGCCGCCCGCACCGCGTCCGCCAGCGGGGCGGCGGAGGCGGCGAGTTCCCCGGCGCCCAGCACCGAGAGCACCGCCACCGCGACGCACGCGTACACCACCAGCGCGATCCCCAGGGCCAGGGGAACGGCGCGCGGGATCGTACGCTCCGGATCGCGCACCTCCTCGCCCAGCGTCGCGATCCGCGCGTACCCGGCGAACGCGAAGAAGAGCAGCCCCGCCGCCTGGAGCACCCCGCCGGGCGACCCGCCGGACCCGGCCCCGACCGACGGGCCGCTCGCCCCGAGGCACACCACCGCCACGGCGGCCAGCACCGCCAGCACCACCCCCACGATCGCCCGCGTCAGCCAGGCGGACTTCTGCACTCCCGCGTAGTTCACGGCCGTCAGCAGGACCACCGCACCGACGGCGACCGCGTGCGCCTGCCCCGGCCAGACGTACGCCCCGACGGTCAGGGCCATCGCGGCGCACGAGGCGGTCTTGCCCACCACGAAGCCCCAGCCGGCCAGGTACCCCCAGAAGGGCCCGAGCCGCTCCCGCCCGTACACGTACGTACCACCGGACGCCGGATAGAGCGCCGCGAGCCGCGCGGAGGCCATCGCGTTGCAGTACGCCACCACGGCGGCCACAGCGAGCCCCGCCAGCAGCAGCGTCCCGGAACCGGCCGCCCGCGCGGCCGGTGCGAGCGCCACGAAGATTCCGGCCCCGACCATCGCTCCGAGCCCGATCACCACCGCGTCGAAGACGCCCAGCGTGCGGCGCAGTTCCCGAGTCATGCGCCGCACCCTACTGAGCCCCGCGCGCCCCTACCCGAGCCCGGTCTCCCGCAACGTGACGTTGAGCCGCCCGCCCGGCATCCCGCACGCCGGATCCCCCGTCCCCGCCCGCACCTTCGGCACCCCGTGGTACGCGAACCGCGAAGGTCCCCCGAAGACGAACAGGTCGCCCGAAACGAGCTCGACGTCGCTGTACGGCCGTCCGCGCCCCTCCGTGTTGCCGAACCGGAAGACGCACGTGTCACCGATGCTCAGCGACACCACAGGAGCCCCGGACCGCTCGTCCTTGTCCTGGTGCATGCCCATCTTCGCGTCGCCGTCGTAGAAGTTGACCAGGGCGGTGTCCGGGGCGTACGCCGCCGGACGCCACGGATCGTCGTCCCCGTACGCGTCCTCCACCGCCCGCCGCCCCAGCCGCGCCAGCCACTCGGGGAACTCCGCGACCCGCGCCCCGTTCACGTCGTCCGCCGTGCGCGTGTAGCGGTACGGCTGCCAGTGCCACCCCACGCACACCGTCCGCACGGACATCACCCCGCCGTTGGGCAGCCCCGTATGACGGATCGGCACCGGACCCCGCGCCCACTCCCGGCACGCCGCGACCAGCTCCCGCTGCTCGTCCGGCGACAGCCAGCCGGGCACATGGACCGCCCCCGGCGCGATCCGGGCCCGCTCCCGGGGGAACAGGCCGCTCACGCCGGCGCCCCGCCGCCTCCGGCCGCCGCGCGCGCCCCGGAAGCCGTGGCCGCTGCCTCGAGCTCCAGCAGCACCCGCTTGCGCTCCAGCCCGCCCGCGTACCCCGTCAGCGAGCCGTCCGCCCCGATCACCCGGTGGCACGGCCGCACCACGAGCAGCGGATTGCGCCCGATCGCCGTCCCCAGCGCCCGCACCCCGGCCCGCGAGACCCCGATCCGCTCGGCGAGCCTCCCGTACGACGTCGTGGTGCCGTACGGAACGGTCTCCAGCGCGTCCCACACGCGCCGCTGGAACTCCGTACCGGCGCCGGCCGCGTACTCCACCTCGAACCGCGTCAGCTCCCCGCCGAAGTACGCCCGTACCTGCCGCGCGATCTCCTTGAAGGCCCCCGGGGCCCGGCGCCACCCGTCCGGTACGTCGCCGAGGGCGACCCCGCCCTTCTGCCCGGGCACGGACAGCGAGGCCAGCGCCGTACCGCCGGCGGCCGTCGCGGACTCCTCGCCGACCAGCAGCAGCTCACCGAGCGGGCTGTCCACGGTCGCGTACAGCGTCATGGCTTCCTTCCCTTCCCGTTCCGTCGCGGTTCCCCGGGTCTTTCGAGCCCCTGCGCGGCGCGTCCCGTCACCACGAGTCTGCGCCCCCGCGCCCGCCCCCGCTGGCGGGATCCGGACATCACGACGGGGGTGGAGCCGGCCGAGCCGCCTCCACCCCCGTCGTGACGCGCACCACCGCCGCGGCGACCGGTCAGCGGTAGTTCACGAACTGCAGCGCGAAGTCGAAGTCCTTGCCCTTGAGCAGCGCCTGCACGGCCTGGAGGTCGTCGCGGCTCTTCGAGCTGACCCGCAGCTCGTCACCCTGGACCTGAGCCTTGACGCCCTTGGGACCCTCGTCGCGGATGATCTTCGCCACCTTCTTGGCGTTGTCCTGGGAGATGCCCTCCTCGATGGACGCGAAGATCTTGTACTCCTTGCCGGACAGCTGCGGCTCGCCGGCGTCCAGCACCTTGAGCGAGATCCCGCGCTTGACCAGCTTGGTCTCGAAGACGTCGAGGATCGCCTTGACCCGCTCCTCGGAGCTGGCCTGCATCAGGATCTTCTCGCCGGACCAATCGATCGAGGCGCCGACGTTCTTGAAGTCGTAGCGCTGCGAGATCTCCTTCGCGGCCTGGTTGAGGGCGTTGTCGACCTCCTGCCGCTCGACCTTCGAGACGATGTCGAAACTGGAGTCGGCCATGTCCTGTGGCTCCTTGTGCTCGGGGGACGGGGTACCGGTATGGAGTGCCGCACGGGGCGGGCGCGCGGCCGGGCGTCCCGGGCCGCTGCCGTAAAGCCTAGCCACCCGCACCCGCCCGGAGGGCTGATCAATCCGGTGGCGGAGCACCCCTGGGGATCAGGTATCGTTTACGTCGTTGCCACGGAACAACCGCCCAGGCGGAAGAACCGGAGCGACATCCCATGGCGGTGTGCCCGAGTGGCCAATGGGAGCGGACTGTAAATCCGCCGGCTTAGCCTTCCCAGGTTCGAATCCTGGCGCCGCCACAGGTAGGGAAACCCCCTCCGGACTGCTGAGAAGCAGACCGGAGGGGGTTCTCTCGTTCCCGCGCCCCTCGGGGCGGGGCGTTTCAGTTCCCGGCGACGTCCTTCACGGCGACCGTGACCGGGACCGACCCGCTGATCAGCTCCAGCGTCAGTCCCGCGGTCGACGGCGTCTCCAGCAGCTCGGCCAGGACGGCCGCCACGTCGTCGCGCGGCACCGGCCCCCGGCCCGTCGAGACCCCGAGCGAGACGAGCCCCGTGCCGGCGTCGTTCGTCAGGCCGCCCGGCCGCAGCACCGTCCAGTCCAGGCCGGCCCGCGCCCGTACGTCCGCGTCGGCCGCCCCCTTGGCGCGCAGGTACGCGTCGAACACCTCGTCGCCCGCCCGGTTCTCGTCGGCGCCCATCGACGACACGACGAGGTAGCGGCGTACGCCCGCCCGCTCCGCCGCGTCGGCGAAGAGCACGGCCGCTCCACGGTCCACCGTGTCCTTGCGTTCCACACCGCTGCCGGGCCCCGCGCCCGCCGCGAAGACGACGGCGTCGGCGCCCCGCAGTACGTCGGCGACCTGCTCGACGGTGGCCGACTCCAGGTCCAGCACGACCGGTTCGGCGCCCACCGCCCGCAAATCCTCGCTCTGCTTCACATCGCGGACGACACCCGCGACCTCGTACCCGCGCGCGGCGAGCAACCGCTCCAGCCGCATCGCGATCTGTCCATGTCCACCTGCGATGACAATGCGCATGCTCCGACCGTACGCGCCGCGGCGCGCAGGTGCTCAGGACCGGGCCGCAGGGGCGCCCGCCGCCACCGCCGCACGGACGCCCGGCGGAACGCCGCACGGCCTGACGCTGCCTCAGCCCCGGCCCTGCCGCGGCAGATCGAGCGCGACGGCGGCCGCCGAGTCGCAGTACTCACGGACCGCGCTGGTACGGGCCACGACACGCCCGCGGTGGATGACGACGCGGCTGTACGCCAGGGACAGCACGCCCGAGATCCGGTCCCCGCGCACGGCGACCAGCTCGGCCGGGAACCCGGCCTCCACCCGCACCTCGGGCAGCCCCATCGCCTCCCGCGCCGCCGCGCTCACCGCCCCGTACGCGTCGGCGGCCCGCATCCCGCCCTGCGAGGCCAGCAGGTAGGCGGCCTCCAGCGGATCGCCCCGCCCGACCGGATTGGCCACGTCCCGCAGTGCGCCGCTGCCCGCCGCGACCCGCACCCCGGCGGCCCGCAGCAGCCGTACGGGGGCCGGGCCGCCACCACGCCGCTCCACCCCGGAGCAGTCGCCCTGCGGCAGGCACACCACCGTCACCCCGGCGGCGGCCAGTTGTCCGGCCGCGCGCGTCGCGGCCTCCAGGGGAAGCCGGGACAGCCCCGCGCACGGTCCGATGGTGACCCCGGGACGCAGTCCGCCGGCCATCGCGGCGAGCCGCGCGAGCCGCGCCGGATCGTCACCCTCCGTATGGAGGTCCACGGGGCAGCCGTGCTCGGCGGCGATCTCCAGGACCGCCTCCGTGTACCCGGCGGGGTCGGGGTCGAGATCCGGACAGCCGCCCACCACGCCGGCGCCCATCTTCACGGCGTCCCGCAGCATGGCGAGGCCGTCCGCGCCCGCCAGCCCGGTCAGCAGCCGCGGCACGGCCACGGCGGTCAGGTCGGCGAGCCCCCGCAGCGAACGCCGGGCCTGGAGCACCGCCTCCATGGACCGGATCCCCTGCACGTCCCCGATCCGCACGTGCGAGCGCACCGCCGTCGCCCCGTGCCCGAGCTGCAGCAGAACCGCCTCGGTGGTGCGGCGCTGGACGTCCTCGGCGCTGTACGACACGGGCCCGCCGGCGTCGGCGGTGAGAGCGGTGTCGCTGTGGGCGTGCGGCTCTGCCGGGGCCGGGAGCAGGAGATGGCCGCCGAGGTCCACGCGCGCGCCCACCGCGGGCAGGCTGCCCGCCGTTCCGACGGCCTCGATGCGGCCGCCGCTGAGCCGTACGTCCACGGTGCGGCCGTCGGTGAGACGGGCCGCGCACAGCAGGAGCGTGCTGCTGTCGGTGCCGGGCAAGCCGTCACTGTTCCCAGGTGTGCCGCCGGACGAACGGGGCGGCTGCGGCTGGCTGTCGGACATCGGGCTCCTGGTGGGGCTCTGGCGTGCAAGATCAAGATCACGCAGCGTGAGTCGAGCCTAGGGGGCCGCAAACCAGCCTTCGAGGAGGAGCGAAATAGTCGTACCGGTGTGGGGCACGAGTGGCGTACGAGACCGCTGCGGTGGGCACGCGCGGGGTAAGGGAAACGGATTTGGGCGATCGGCACGCGAGCGTGTAATGTCTTCATCGCTCGCCCCAATAGCTCAGTCGGTAGAGCGTCTCCATGGTAAGGAGAAGGTCTACGGTTCGATTCCGTATTGGGGCTCTGGTGATCGGGGATCCCCGCCTTCGGGCGGGGTGATCCGGCCATCAAAGCGGTGTAGCTCAGTCGGTAGAGCAAGCGGCTCATAATCGCTGTGTCACCGGTTCAAGTCCGGTCACCGCTACACACGGTAGCCGATTGTGGGGTCGGTCCTTCGATCGGCTACTCTTTTATGCGTTCATCCGTCAACCGTCCGTCCAAGGAGCACTCACGTGGCTGCCACCGACGTCCGCCCGAAGATCACGCTGGCCTGCGTGGAGTGCAAGGAGCGGAACTACATCACCAAGAAGAACCGGCGTAACAACCCGGACCGTCTTGAGATGAAGAAGCACTGCCCGCGCTGCAACTCGCACACCGCGCACCGCGAAACCCGCTAAACACAGGCTCGTACGCGAGGCCGTCCCCACTTCGGGGGCGGCCTCGCGTCGTTTGATATCAGTCATTCGTCCGGCATCAGACATCAGGCATCAGGAGGTACGAGTCCATGGCGCTCGACCAGTCCTTCGTGGGGCGGGCCTATCCGCCCACCGCACCGTACGAGGTCGGCCGGGAGAAGATCCGCGAGTTCGCCGAGGCGGTGGGCGACGCCAATCCCGCGTACACCGATCCGGAAGCAGCCAAGGCACTCGGTCACTCCGATGTGATCGCACCGCCCACCTTCGTCTTCGCCATCACCTTCGCGGCGGCGGGGCAGGTCGTCCAGGACCCCGGGCTGGGTCTCGACTACAGCCGCGTGGTGCACGGCGACCAGAAGTTCGCGTACAAGCGCCCGGTGCGCGCGGGGGACCGGCTGTCGGTCACCTCGACCATAGAGGCGGTCAAGTCGATGGCCGGCAACGACATCCTGGACATCCGCGGTGACGTCCACGACGAGTCCGGCGAGCATGTCGTGACGGCGTGGACGAAGCTCGTCGCGCGCGCGGCCCAGGAGGCGTGATGGCGGCGAAGATCTCTTACGCGGACGTCGAGGTCGGCACCGAACTGCCGGCGCAGACCTTCCCCGTGACGCGCGACACGCTCGTGCGGTACGCGGGCGCCTCGGGCGACTTCAATCCGATCCACTGGAACGAGAAGTTCGCGATCGAGGTCGGGCTGCCGGACGTGATCGCGCACGGCATGTTCACCATGGCCGAGGCGATCCGTGTGGTCACCGACTGGGTCGGCGACCCGGCCGCCGTCGTCGAGTACGGCGTGCGCTTCACGAAGCCCGTCGTCGTGCCGAACGACGGCAAGGGCGCGGTGATCGAGGTCGCGGCCAAGGTCGCCGCACTGCTGGACGACAACCGGGTCCGGGTGGACCTGACGGCGACGAGCGCCGGACAGAAGGTGCTGGGCATGTCCCGCGCCGTGGTCCAGCTCGCCTGACGTCACGGCTCGCGGTAAGGGGCACCCCGCAAGCGCGTGCCCCTTACCGGCGCCTGACACGCGGGGCCCCCGGGCGGCCGCCGACGCGGGGTGCCCGGGGGTGTCCGAGGCGCCCCGTACGCTTGTCCCCGTGCAGGAACTCCACGACGCCCCCCTCGCCCCCCTGACCACCTTCCGGCTCGGTGGCCCCGCGACCCGCCTCGTCACGGCCACCACCGACGACGAGGTGATCGCCGCCGTCCGCGATGCCGACGCGACCGGCACGCCGCTGCTCGTCATCGGCGGCGGGAGCAACCTGGTCATCGGCGACAAGGGCTTCGACGGCACCGCCCTGCGCATCGCGACCACCGGCTTCCGCCTCGACGGCACGTCGCTGGAGCTGGCCGCCGGGGAGGTCTGGACCGACGCCGTGGCCCGCACGGTCGAGGCGGGCCTCGCGGGCATCGAGTGCCTCGCCGGGATCCCCGGCTCGGCCGGCGCGACGCCCATCCAGAACGTCGGGGCGTACGGCCAGGAGGTGTCCAGCGTCATCACCGAGGTCGTCGCCTACGACCGCCGGGCGGGCGAGACGGTCACCGTCCCCGCCGCCGAGTGCGACTTCGCGTACCGCCACAGCCGCTTCAAGCAGCACCCGGACCGCTTCGTCGTCCTGCGCGTCCGCTTCGCCCTGGAGGACGCGGACGGCATGTCGGCGCCCATCAAGTACCCGGAGACCGCGCGGACCCTCGGCGTGGAGGCCGGCGACCGGGTGCCGGCCGCCGTCGCCCGAGAGACGGTCCTGAAGCTGCGCGCGGGCAAGGGCATGGTCCTTGACCCGGAGGACCACGACACGTGGTCGGCGGGCTCCTTCTTCACCAACCCGATCCTGACCGACGAGCAGTACGCCGCCTTCCTCGCCCGCGCCCGCGAGCGGCTCGGCGCCGCGGTGACGCCCCCGGCGTTCCCGGCCGGCGACGGCAAGACGAAGACCTCGGCGGCCTGGCTCATCGACAGGGCCGGCTTCACCAAGGGGTACGGGACGGGCCCGGCCCGCATCTCCACCAAGCACACGCTGGCCCTCACCAACCGGGGCGAGGCCACGACGGAAGACTTGCTGGCGCTGGCGCGCGAGGTGGTCGCCGGAGTCCGTGACGCCTTCGGCATCACCCTGGTGAACGAACCGGTGACAGTAGGCGTAACCCTCTGACCACCCCCGGCACCGGGACAGGACGCAACCGGCCGACGCCACCGCCCGCCCCGGCCCCGTGAACGGATGTGACAGGGCCGAGGCCGACGCCTGCCCCGGCCGCCCTCCCGACGCCGTGAGGGGACGTGCCGGGGCGCTCCCCGCAGGGTGTCGAACGCAACCACCTCGAACAACCGCAGTGCCCGCACGTGCGGAACCCGAGGAGACGCCCCGGCGCGGCACCGCCCCCGAAGCCGCGGGCCACCCGGGCCAGCCAGGGCCCCCGCGCCCGCAGCCGCAGCCCCGCGCCACCCCACCCGGCAAGAGGCCACGCGTCCCCGCTCAGCGGCTCCCGCTCAGCCCTCCAGCCAGTGGTCGATCCCCGCCAGCAGCTTCGCCTGCACGTCCGACGGCGCGGCCGACCCCCGCACCGACTGCCGCGCCAACTCCGCCAGCTCGGCGTCGGTGAACCCGTGATGCCGCCGAGCCAGTTCGTACTGCGCAGCCAGCCGGGACCCGAACAGCAAGGGGTCGTCCGCGCCGAGCGCCATCGGCACGCCCGCGTCGTACAGCGTCCGCAGCGGCACGTCCTCCGGCTTCTCGTACACGCCCAGCGCCACGTTCGAGGCCGGGCACACCTCGCAGGTCACACCCTTTTCGGCCAGTTTCCGCAGCAGCCGCGGATCCTCGGCCGCCCGCACGCCGTGCCCGATCCGCGACGCGCTCAGATCGTCCAGGCAGTCCCGTACGGACGCGGGCCCGGTCAGCTCCCCGCCGTGCGGCGCGGCGAGCAGTCCGCCCTCCCGCGCGATGGCGAAGGCGCGGTCGAAGTCCCTGGCCATGCCCCGGCGCTCGTCGTTGGAGAGCCCGAAGCCGACGATCCCCCGGTCCGCGTACCGCACCGCGAGGCGCGCCAGCGTCCGGGCGTCCAGCGGGTGCTTCATCCGGTTCGCCGCGACCAGCACCCGCATCCCGAGACCGGTCTCCCGCGACGCGCCGTCCACCGCGTCGAGGATGATCTCCAGGGCCGGAATCAGGCCACCCAGCATCGGCGCGTACGACGTCGGATCGACCTGGATCTCCAGCCACCCGGAGCCGTCCCGCACGTCCTCCTCGGCCGCCTCGCGCACCAGCCGCTGAATGTCCTCGGGCTCCCGCAGGCACGACCGTGCGGCGTCGTACAGCCGCTGGAAGCGGAACCAGCCGCGCTCGTCCGTCGCCCGCAGCTTCGGCGGCTCCCCGCTGGTCAGCGCCTCCGGCAGGTGTACGCCGTACTTGTCGGCCAGCTCCAGCAGCGTGCCGGGCCGCATCGACCCGGTGAAATGCAGATGCAGGTGGGCCTTCGGCAGCAGTCGGACATCGCGCGCACTCAACATCCCAAGATCCTGCCGCACGCGCGGGCCGCCCGGAAGCGTCTTTGCCCGAACGGGTAACGCCCGAACGCAGAAACGGGCCCCCGGCGGCAGCCGGGGGCCCGTTCCATCGAGCGGGAACTCAGTCGCGAGCCTCGGCCAGCAGCTTCTGGATGCGCGACACGCCCTCGGCGAGGTCCTCGTCACCCAGCGCGTACGAAAGCCGCAGGTAACCCGGGGTGCCGAAGGCCTCGCCCGGAACGACCGCCACCTCGACCTCGTCCAGGATCAGCGCGGCCAGCTCCACCGAGCTCTGCGGGCGCTTGCCGCGGATCTCCTTGCCGAGCAGCCCCTTCACGGACGGGTACGCGTAGAACGCGCCCTCCGGCTCCGGGCAGAAGACGCCGTCGATCTCGTTGAGCATCCGCACCATCGTCTGGCGGCGGCGGTCGAAGGCGGACCGCATCACGGCTACCGCGTCGAGGTTGCCGGAGACGGCGGCCAGCGCCGCGATCTGAGCGACGTTCGACACGTTGGACGTGGCGTGCGACTGGAGGTTGGTCGCGGCCTTGATGACGTCCTTCGGGCCGATGATCCACCCGACCCGCCAGCCGGTCATCGCGTACGTCTTCGCCACGCCGTTGACGACGATGCACTTGTCGCGCAGCTCCGGCAGGACCGCCGGGAGGGAGACGGCGGACGCGTCGCCGTAGACCAGGTGCTCGTAGATCTCGTCGGTCAGCACCCACAGCCCGTGCTCGGCGGCCCAGCGGCCGATCGCCTCGGTCTCGGCCTCGGTGTAGACGGCGCCGGTCGGGTTGGACGGGGAGACGAAGAGGACGACCTTCGTCTTCTCCGTACGGGCCGCCTCCAGCTGCTCGACGGAGACCCGGTAGCCGGTGGTCTCGTCGGCCACGACGTCGACCGGGACACCGCCGGCGAGACGGATCGACTCGGGGTACGTCGTCCAGTACGGCGCCGGGACGATGACCTCGTCGCCCGGGTCCAGGATCGTGGCGAACGCCTCGTAGATCGCCTGCTTGCCGCCGTTGGTGACCAGCACCTGCGAGGCGTCCACCTCGTAACCGGAGTCACGCAGCGTCTTCGTGGCGATCGCGGCCTTCAGCTCGGGGAGCCCGCCGGCCGGCGTGTAGCGGTGGTACTTCGGGTTGCGGCAGGCCTCGATCGCGGCCTCGACGATGTAATCGGGCGTCGGGAAGTCGGGCTCGCCCGCGCCGAAGCCGATGACCGGGCGGCCGGCGGCCTTCAGGGCCTTGGCCTTGGCGTCCACGGCGAGGGTGGCGGACTCGGAGATAGCGCCGATTCGGGCGGAGACCCGGCGCTCGGAGGGAGGAGTTGCAGCGCTCATACGGCCCATCGTCCCAGACCGCAATCCCGCTCGGCACACAGTCCCGCAGGGCGGACACCGGGGCGACACCGGGCCGACAGGAGGCGCTCGGGGCGGTATCTGTTCGACGCCGGGCCTGTGACCACGTACACTCACTCGTCGTTGGCCCCTCAGCAGCCACTCCACCGTGCGCACTCGGTGCACTCGGGCGGATGCGGTAGGTTGGGGGAACCACAAAGGGTCGTAGCTCAATTGGTAGAGCACTGGTCTCCAAAACCAGCGGTTGGGGGTTCAAGTCCCTCCGGCCCTGCTACACACGTCTTCGCCAGGATGTGTGCGCATGTACGTACTTCTATGCACTGCCGTGCGGCTCCACCGGGCGCGGCACGGCCACGACCCGGAATCAGGTGAGTAGCGTGACGGACGCCGTGGGCTCCATCGACATGCCTGATGCCCAGGACGAGACGTCGGAGTCCAAGAAGTCCCGAAAGGGCGGCAAGCGCGGCAAGAAGGGCCCTCTGGGCCGTCTCGCGCTCTTCTACCGCCAGATCGTCGCAGAGCTGCGCAAGGTCGTCTGGCCCACCCGCAGCCAGCTGACGACCTACACCACCGTGGTGATTGTCTTCGTCGTCATCATGATCGGCATTGTGACCGTGATCGACATGGGCTTCGCCCGAGCCGTCAAGTACGTTTTCGGCTGATCCCGCGTAGGGCGCCCCACCCGGCGCCCCTTTCGCCGTTCCACCCATATGTATCCAGGAAGAAGCAGCCACCGTGTCTGACCCGAACCTGAACGACGCCGTTGAGCCGAGCGAAAGCCCGGAGTCCGCTGAGGACCAGCTCGACATCGTCGAGGCGGCCGACGAGGACCAGGCGGAAGCTGCTGACGTCGCTGCGGGCGAGCCGGCGGAGGAGTCCGCCGTGCACGTCGAGGCCGACGAGACCGACCTGGACGAGGACGCCGAGGCCGACGGCGAAGCAGCCGACGCCGCCGAGGCCGAGGCCGTCGAGAGCGACGAGTCCGGCGAGGAAGAGGCCGAAGAGGCTCCCGCCGAGCCCGTCGACCCGATCGCCGCACTCCGCGAGGAGCTCCGCACCCTGCCGGGCGAGTGGTACGTCATCCACACGTACGCCGGGTACGAGAAGCGCGTGAAGGCGAACCTGGAGCAGCGCGCGGTGTCGCTGAACGTCGAGGAGTTCATCTACCAGGCGGAAGTGCCCGAGGAAGAGATCGTCCAGATCAAGAACGGCGAGCGCAAGAACGTCCGCCAGAACAAGCTTCCCGGCTACGTCCTGGTCCGCATGGACCTCACCAACGAGTCCTGGGGCGTTGTCCGCAACACCCCCGGCGTCACCGGCTTCGTCGGCAACGCCTACGACCCGTACCCGCTGACCCTGGACGAGATCGTCAAGATGCTCGCCCCGGAGGCCGAGGAGAAGGCCGCCCGCGAGGCCGCCGAGGCCGAGGGCAAGCCGGCACCCAGCCGCAAGATGGAGGTCCAGGTTCTGGACTTCGAGGTGGGCGACTCGGTCACCGTCACCGACGGCCCCTTCGCGACCCTCCAGGCGACGATCAACGAGATCAACGCCGACTCCAAGAAGGTCAAGGGCCTCGTCGAGATCTTCGGTCGCGAGACCCCGGTCGAGCTCAGCTTCGACCAGATCCAGAAGAACTGATCTTCTCTGGACCCCCGCTTCCGACCAGGTCAGACAGGCTCTCGCAGCCGGTCTGACCTGCTCGGTTTTTAGCCGCACAGCTATACCCGTTATCGTTGTGCGGTATGCCTCCGTCCGGTGATCGGATGGCAGGAAACTCTCACTAGGACCCGGAGAGAGCAATGCCTCCCAAGAAGAAGAAGGTCACGGGGCTCATCAAGCTCCAGATCAACGCCGGCGCGGCCAACCCGGCTCCGCCGGTCGGCCCCGCGCTGGGCCAGCACGGCGTCAACATCATGGAGTTCTGCAAGGCCTACAACGCCGCGACCGAGTCGCAGCGTGGCATGGTCGTGCCGGTGGAGATCACGGTCTACGAGGACCGCTCCTTCACCTTCGTGACGAAGACCCCGCCGGCCGCCAAGCTGATCCTCAAGGCCGCTGGTGTCGACAAGGGATCGGGCGAGCCCCACAAGACCAAGGTCGCGAAGCTCACCGCCGCTCAGGTGCGTGAGATCTCGACGGTCAAGCTCCCCGACCTGAACGCCAACGACCTCGAGGCCGCGGACAAGATCATCGCCGGTACCGCCCGTTCCATGGGCATCACCGTCGAGGGCTGAAACCCCCGTAGCACCTCAGTGGTAGGACCAAGCGCTGGTCCGCACCACGACTCCACCTCTCACGCGGCGCGAGCCGCGTGTGCAACTGCTCAGGAGCAGAAGTGAAGCGCAGCAAGAACTTCCGCAGCGCGGACGCGAAGATCGACCGGGAGCGTCTGTACGCCCCGCTCGAGGCCGTCCGTCTCGCCAAGGACACCTCCACCACGAAGTTCGACGGCACCGTCGAGGTCGCCATGCGTCTGGGCGTCGACCCGCGCAAGGCCGACCAGATGGTCCGCGGCACCGTGAACCTGCCGCACGGCACCGGCAAGACCGCCCGGGTCCTGGTCTTCGCGACCGGTGACCGTGCTGCGGCCGCGGAGGCCGCCGGCGCCGACATCGTCGGCTCCGACGAGCTCATCGACGAGGTCGCGAAGGGCCGTCTGGACTTCGACGCCGTCGTCGCCACCCCGGACCTCATGGGCAAGGTCGGCCGCCTCGGCCGCGTGCTCGGTCCCCGTGGTCTGATGCCGAACCCGAAGACCGGAACGGTCACCCCGGACGTGGCGAAGGCTGTCACGGACATCAAGGGCGGCAAGATCGAGTTCCGCGTCGACAAGCACTCGAACCTGCACTTCATCATCGGCAAGGTCTCCTTCGACGACACGAAGCTGGTCGAGAACTACGCCGCGGCGCTGGAGGAGATCCTCCGTCTCAAGCCGTCCGCCGCGAAGGGCCGCTACATCAAGAAGGCCGCCCTCACCACGACGATGGGCCCCAGCATCCCGCTGGACCAGAACCGCACCCGTAACCTCCTCGTCGAGGAGGACCCGGCAGCTGTCTGACCGGGACGGGCCTGACGGCTCACTGCACGGCTCTTTCGGGCCCCGTGCCTCCTCCGGGAGGCGCGGGGCCCGATTTGCTTCTGGCTGAACCCTTCGCGTAGTCTTCCCCGGAAGCCAAAGACCGCTGGTCGTTGCTGTGTCTTCGCAAGAAGGTGCGGTGGCCGAAGGATCCGCTAGGTGCGGACGACCTGCGCAGGTGTCGTGGAAAAGCTCCCGGAATTCGTTCCGGTCGAGCCCAGCCCCGTGCGCCTGCGCCGGGGCGTTTCGTTTTTCCCAGCCCCTTCTGAGCGGTCCTCATCACCCGGAAGGAGGCCGACGCTCTATGGCAAGGCCCGACAAGGCTGCCGCGGTAGCCGAGCTCGCGGACCAGTTCCGCAGCTCGAACGCCGCCGTGCTGACCGAGTACCGGGGTCTCACCGTGACGCAGCTCAAGACGCTGCGTCGTTCGCTCGGTGAGAACGCCCAGTACGCCGTGGTGAAGAACACGCTGACCAAGATCGCGGCCAACGAGGCCGGGATCAACACGCTGGACGACCTGTTCGCAGGCCCGACGGCGGTTGCCTTCATCACCGGTGACCCGGTGGAGTCGGCGAAGGGTCTTCGTGACTTCGCCAAGGAGAACCCGAACCTGATCATCAAGGGCGGTGTCCTTGATGGCAAGGCGCTGTCCGCCGATGAGATCAAGAAGCTTGCGGACCTCGAGTCCCGCGAGGTTCTGCTCGCCAAGCTGGCGGGCGCCATGAAGGGCAAGCAGTCGCAGACTGCCTCGCTGTTCAAGGCGCTTCCCTCGAAGTTCGTCCGCACCGCGGAGGCGCTTCGTGCCAAGCAGGCCGAGCAGGGCGGTGCCGAGTAATTCGGCTCGCTTTCTGATCGACGCCGCCTAGGCGCCGGTCGCAGCGGGCCGGAAGTACGCCCGCCTCACATGTACATCGGCACCAGCCGAATTAGTGGAAGGACGCCATCATGGCGAAGCTCACCCAGGACGACCTGCTCGCGCAGTTCGAGGAGATGACCCTCATCGAGCTCTCTGAGTTCGTGAAGGCCTTCGAGGAGAAGTTCGACGTCACCGCCGCTGCCGCGGTTGCCGCCGCCCCCGCCGGCGGTGCCGCCGGTGGCGCCGCCGAGGCCGTCGAGGAGCAGGACGAGTTCGACGTCATCCTCACCGGTGCCGGCGACAAGAAGATCCAGGTCATCAAGGTCGTGCGCGAGCTGACCTCGCTGGGTCTGAAGGAGGCCAAGGACCTCGTCGACGGCGCTCCGAAGCCGGTCCTCGAGAAGGTCGCCAAGGAGGCCGCTGAGAAGGCCGCCGAGTCCCTCAAGGCCGCCGGCGCGGCTGTCGAGGTCAAGTGACCTCGTTGAGTCTCTGACTCAGCTGCTCACGTCCTCAGGGCGATCACCCGTTCGGGTGGTCGCCCTGAGGCGTTCCCGGGACGCCTTCCTTGCTCTTGGCGCCGGGGCGAGTATCGTGATCTTCGCCGTACGCCCGGGGGAGCCCGGGAGCCCGAGGGCCTTGACGAACCGCACGAGGCGCGCAATTCTCAGGACGCGTCGTCATACCGATCCGGATCCGAGGCATGGATCGACGACGTAGAGGGCAGTACTGATATGCGCATCGCGCGCATGGCTTTCCGCAGGAGTTGAGTACAGCGAGGGTGTCAAACAACCCGCTCTGGACATCAGTGAGCCAAGTGGCTACACTGACCCTTTGCGCTGCCTGTTAGCTGCCTCCTGCCCGTCACCAGGGGCATACCCTCGCTCGAGCATCTGATGGCCGACTTCCCCGACCAGGGAATTCTGCCGCTGTGCCAGCTTGGGACCGGTACGCGCGTAGTGAGTCCGAGCCCTCGGAAGGACCCCCTCTTGGCCGCCTCGCGCAACGCCTCGACCTCCAATACGAACAACGGCGCCAGCACCGCCCCGCTGCGCATCTCCTTTGCAAAGATCAAGGAGCCCCTCGAGGTTCCTAACCTCCTTGCGCTGCAGACCGAGAGCTTTGACTGGCTGCTCGGCAATGCCGCTTGGAAGGGTCGCGTCGAGGCCGCTCTCGAGAGCGGACAGGACGTCCCCACCAAGTCTGGTCTGGAAGAGATCTTCGAGGAGATCTCGCCGATCGAGGACTTCTCCGGGTCGATGTCGCTGACGTTCCGCGACCACCGGTTCGAGCCGCCGAAGAACTCGATCGACGAGTGCAAGGAGCGCGACTTCACGTTCGCGGCTCCCCTTTTCGTCACCGCAGAGTTCACCAACAACGAGACCGGCGAGATCAAGTCCCAGACGGTCTTCATGGGCGACTTCCCGCTCATGACCAACAAGGGCACCTTCGTCATCAACGGCACCGAGCGTGTCGTGGTGTCGCAGCTGGTCCGCTCGCCGGGTGTCTACTTCGACTCCTCCATCGACAAGACGTCCGACAAGGACATCTTCTCGGCCAAGATCATCCCGTCCCGGGGTGCCTGGCTGGAGATGGAGATCGACAAGCGCGACATGGTCGGTGTCCGCATCGACCGCAAGCGCAAGCAGTCCGTGACCGTTCTCCTCAAGGCTCTCGGTTGGACCACCGAGCAGATCCTCGAAGAGTTCGGCGAGTACGAGTCCATGCGCGCCACCCTGGAGAAGGACCACACCCAGGGCCAGGACGACGCGCTGCTCGACATCTACCGCAAGCTCCGCCCGGGCGAGCCGCCCACGCGTGAGGCCGCTCAGACGCTGCTCGAGAACCTCTACTTCAACCCGAAGCGCTACGACCTCGCGAAGGTCGGCCGCTACAAGGTGAACAAGAAGCTCGGCGCCGACGAGCCGCTGAACGCGGGTGTCCTCACCAGCAAGGACATCATCGCCACCATCAAGTACCTGGTCCGGCTGCACGCCGGCGAGGTCGAGACGGTCGGCGAGTCGGGCCGGAGCATCGTCGTCGAGACCGACGACATCGACCACTTCGGCAACCGTCGTCTGCGCAACGTCGGCGAGCTCATCCAGAACCAGGTCCGCACGGGTCTGGCTCGTATGGAGCGCGTCGTCCGCGAGCGGATGACGACTCAGGACGTCGAGGCGATCACGCCGCAGACCCTGATCAACATCCGGCCGGTCGTCGCCTCCATCAAGGAGTTCTTCGGCACCAGCCAGCTGTCGCAGTTCATGGACCAGAACAACCCGCTGTCGGGTCTCACCCACAAGCGCCGCCTGTCGGCTCTTGGCCCGGGTGGTCTCTCCCGTGAGCGGGCCGGCTTCGAGGTCCGTGACGTGCACCCGTCTCACTACGGCCGCATGTGCCCCATTGAGACTCCCGAAGGCCCGAACATCGGTCTGATCGGTTCGCTCGCGTCGTACGGCCGCGTCAACGCGTTCGGCTTCGTCGAGACGCCGTACCGCCGCGTCACCGAAGGTGTGGTCACCGACGAGGTCGACTACCTGACGGCCGACGAGGAAGACCGCTTCGTGATCGCCCAGGCGAACGCGACGCTGGGTGAGGACATGCGCTTCACCGAGTCGCGCGTGCTGGTCCGCCGTCGTGGCGGCGAGATCGACTACATCCCGGGCGACGACGTCGACTACATGGACGTCTCGCCGCGCCAGATGGTGTCGGTCGCGACCGCGATGATCCCGTTCCTCGAGCACGACGACGCCAACCGCGCGCTCATGGGCGCGAACATGATGCGTCAGGCCGTGCCGCTGATCACGTCCGAGGCGCCGCTCGTCGGCACCGGCATGGAGTACCGCTGCGCGGTCGACGCCGGTGACGTCATCAAGGCGGAGAAGGACGGTGTGGTCCAGGAGGTCTCCGCGGACTACGTCACCGTCGCCAACGACGACGGTACGTACACCACGTACCGGATCGCCAAGTTCTCCCGCTCCAACCAGGGCACCTCGGTCAACCAGAAGGTTGTCGTGGACGAGGGCGCCCGGGTCGTCGAGGGCCAGGTCCTCGCCGACGGGCCGGCCACCCAGCAGGGTGAGATGGCGCTCGGCAAGAACCTGCTCGTGGCGTTCATGCCGTGGGAGGGCCACAACTACGAAGACGCGATCATCCTCAGCCAGCGTCTGGTGCAGGACGACGTCCTCTCCTCGATCCACATCGAGGAGCACGAGGTCGACGCCCGTGACACCAAGCTCGGCCCCGAGGAGATCACCCGGGACATCCCGAACGTCTCCGAGGAGGTCCTCGCGGACCTCGACGAGCGCGGCATCATCCGTATCGGTGCCGAGGTCGTCGCCGGTGACATCCTCGTCGGCAAGGTCACGCCCAAGGGTGAGACCGAGCTGACGCCGGAGGAGCGCCTGCTCCGCGCGATCTTCGGTGAGAAGGCGCGCGAGGTGCGCGACACCTCGCTGAAGGTGCCGCACGGCGAGGTCGGCAAGATCATCGGCGTCCGCGTCTTCGACCGCGAAGAGGGCGACGAGCTGCCGCCGGGCGTGAACCAGTTGGTGCGCGTCTACGTCGCGCAGAAGCGCAAGATCACCGATGGTGACAAGCTCGCCGGCCGTCACGGCAACAAGGGCGTCATCTCGAAGATCCTGCCGATCGAGGACATGCCGTTCCTTGAGGACGGCACCCCGGTCGACATCATCCTCAACCCGCTGGGTGTCCCGTCCCGAATGAACCCGGGACAGGTCCTCGAGATCCACCTCGGCTGGCTCGCCAGCCAGGGCTGGAAGGTCGAGGGCAGCGAGGAGTGGATGGAGCGGCTCAAGGTCATCGGCGCCGACGAGGTCGCCCCTGGCACCAACGTCGCCACCCCGGTCTTCGACGGTGCGCGCGAGGACGAGATCTCCGGTCTCTTCGAGTCCACGATCCCGAACCGCGACGGCAACCGGATGGTCCAGCCGTCCGGCAAGGCCAACCTGTTCGACGGCCGCTCGGGTGAGCCGTTCCCGGACCCGATCTCGGTCGGGTACATGTACATCCTCAAGCTCCACCACCTGGTCGACGACAAGCTCCACGCGCGTTCGACCGGTCCGTACTCGATGATCACCCAGCAGCCGCTGGGTGGTAAGGCCCAGTTCGGTGGCCAGCGATTCGGTGAGATGGAGGTGTGGGCGCTCGAGGCTTACGGCGCCGCATACGCCCTCCAGGAACTGCTGACCATCAAGTCCGACGACGTCACCGGCCGCGTGAAGGTCTACGAGGCCATCGTCAAGGGCGAGAACATTCCTGAGCCCGGCATCCCCGAGTCCTTCAAGGTGCTCATCAAGGAGATGCAGTCCCTGTGCCTCAACGTGGAGGTGCTGTCCTCGGACGGCATGTCCATCGAGATGCGCGACACCGACGAGGACGTCTTCCGCGCTGCGGAAGAGCTCGGTATCGACCTGTCCCGGCGCGAGCCGAGCAGCGTCGAAGAGGTCTGACGGGTTGGCCGGCCGCTGCTTCACCGCAGCGGCCGGCTCTCCCCGGACCCGTTCAGACCATGATTGACTCTCGACCCCGAAAGAGGGATTGACGACAAGTGCTCGACGTCAACTTCTTCGACGAGCTGCGGATCGGCCTCGCCACCGCGGACGACATCCGGACCTGGTCGCACGGCGAAGTGAAGAAGCCGGAGACCATCAACTACCGCACGCTCAAGCCCGAGAAGGACGGACTCTTCTGCGAGAAGATCTTCGGCCCGACCCGGGACTGGGAGTGCTACTGCGGTAAGTACAAGCGTGTCCGCTTCAAGGGCATCATCTGCGAGCGCTGCGGCGTCGAGGTCACTCGCGCCAAGGTGCGTCGTGAGCGGATGGGCCACATTGAGCTGGCCGCACCCGTCACCCACATCTGGTACTTCAAGGGCGTCCCGTCGCGCCTGGGCTACCTGCTGGACCTCGCGCCGAAGGACCTCGAGAAGGTCATCTACTTCGCCGCGTACATGATCACGTTCGTGGACGAGGAGCGCCGCACGCGCGACCTGCCGTCGCTGGAGGCGCACGTCTCCGTGGAGCGCCAGCAGGTCGAGAACCGCCGCGACGCCGACCTCGAGGCCCGCGCCAAGAAGCTCGAGACCGACCTGGCCGAGCTCGAGGCCGAGGGCGCCAAGGCCGACGTGCGCCGCAAGGTGCGCGAAGGCGCCGAGCGCGAGATGAAGCAGCTGCGCGACCGTGCGCAGCGCGAGATCGACCGTCTCGACGAGGTGTGGAGCCGCTTCAAGAACCTCAAGGTCCAGGACCTCGAGGGCGACGAGCTGCTCTACCGCGAGCTGCGCGACCGCTTCGGTACGTACTTCGACGGCTCGATGGGCGCCGCTGCTCTGCAGAAGCGCCTGGAGTCGTTCGATCTCGAGGAGGAGGCCGAGAGGCTTCGCGAGATCATCCGTACCGGCAAGGGCCAGAAGAAGACCCGTGCGCTCAAGCGCCTCAAGGTCGTCTCGGCGTTCCTGCAGACCAGCAACAGCCCCAAGGGCATGGTGCTCGACTGCGTGCCGGTCATCCCGCCGGACCTGCGTCCGATGGTGCAGCTGGACGGTGGCCGCTTCGCGACCTCCGACCTGAACGACCTGTACCGCCGCGTGATCAACCGCAACAACCGCCTCAAGCGCCTCCTCGACCTCGGTGCCCCCGAGATCATCGTGAACAACGAGAAGCGCATGCTTCAGGAGGCCGTGGACGCGCTCTTCGACAACGGCCGTCGTGGTCGCCCGGTCACGGGCCCCGGCAACCGTCCGCTGAAGTCGCTGTCCGACATGCTCAAGGGCAAGCAGGGTCGCTTCCGTCAGAACCTTCTCGGCAAGCGTGTGGACTACTCCGCGCGTTCCGTGATCGTCGTCGGTCCGCAGCTCAAGCTGCACCAGTGCGGTCTGCCGAAGGCCATGGCGCTGGAGCTCTTCAAGCCGTTCGTGATGAAGCGCCTGGTCGACCTGAACCACGCGCAGAACATCAAGTCGGCGAAGCGCATGGTCGAGCGCGGTCGCACGGTCGTGTACGACGTGCTCGAAGAGGTCATCGCCGAGCACCCGGTTCTGCTGAACCGTGCGCCGACGCTGCACCGCCTCGGCATCCAGGCCTTCGAGCCGCAGCTGGTCGAGGGCAAGGCCATCCAGATCCACCCGCTCGTCTGCACCGCGTTCAACGCGGACTTCGACGGTGACCAGATGGCCGTGCACCTGCCGCTCTCCGCGGAGGCGCAGGCCGAGGCCCGCATCCTGATGCTGTCCTCGAACAACATCCTGAAGCCGGCCGACGGTCGTCCCGTCACCATGCCGACCCAGGACATGGTTCTCGGTCTCTTCTTCCTCACGACCGACGAGGAAGAGCGCAAGGTCATCGGTGAGGGCCGCAGCTTCGGCTCGACCGCCGAGGCGACCATGGCGTTCGACAACCGTGAGCTGTCGCTCCAGGCCAAGGTCGACATCCGCTTCCCGGTGGGCACCATCCCGCCGCGTGGCTGGGTGCCGCCGGTCGCCGAGGAGGGCGAGCAGGAGTTCCAGCAGGGTGACAGCTTCCGGCTGCGCACCACGCTGGGCCGCGCGCTCTTCAACGAGCTGCTGCCCGAGGACTACCCGTTCGTCGACTACTCGGTGGGCAAGAAGCAGCTCTCCGAGATCGTCAACGACCTGGCGGAGCGCTACCCCAAGGTCATCGTGGCGGCGACGCTCGACAACCTGAAGGCGGCCGGCTTCCACTGGGCGACCCGTTCGGGCGTCACCGTGGCCATCTCCGACGTCGTCGTGCCCGAGGCCAAGAAGGCCATCGTCAAGGGCTACGAGGCGCAGGACGAGAAGGTCCAGAAGCAGTACGAGCGCGGTCTCATCACCAAGGAAGAGCGCACTCAGGAACTCATCGCGATCTGGACCAAGGCGACCAACGAGGTCGCCGAGGCGATGAACGCGAACTTCCCCAAGACGAACCCCATCTTCATGATGGTTGACTCGGGCGCCCGAGGAAACATGATGCAGATGCGTCAGATCGCCGGTATGCGTGGTCTGGTGTCGAACGCCAAGAACGAGACGATTCCGCGTCCCATCAAGGCGTCGTTCCGTGAGGGTCTGTCCGTGCTGGAGTACTTCATCTCCACCCACGGTGCCCGTAAGGGTCTGGCCGACACCGCCCTGCGTACCGCCGACTCGGGTTACCTGACCCGTCGTCTCGTGGACGTCTCGCAGGACGTGATCATCCGCGAGGAGGACTGCGGCACCGACCGCGGCCTCAAGCTGAAGATCGCGGAGAAGGGCGCCGACGGCATCCTCCGCAAGACGGACGACGTCGAGACGAGCGTGTACGCACGCATGCTCGCCGAGGACGTCGTCATCGACGGCAAGGTCATCGCGCCGGCCAACGTCGACCTCGGTGACGTGCTCATCGACCAGCTGGTCATGCACGGCGTCGAGGAGGTCAAGACCCGCTCGGTCCTGACCTGCGAGTCCGCGGTCGGCACCTGTGCCTTCTGCTACGGCCGCTCGCTGGCCACCGGCAAGCTGGTCGACATCGGTGAGGCGGTCGGCATCATCGCCGCCCAGTCCATCGGTGAGCCGGGCACGCAGCTGACGATGCGTACCTTCCACACCGGTGGTGTGGCCGGTGACGACATCACCCAGGGTCTGCCCCGTGTCGTCGAGCTCTTCGAGGCTCGTACGCCCAAGGGTGTCGCCCCGATCTCGGAGGCGGCCGGCCGCATCCGTATCGAGGAGACCGAGAAGACCAAGAAGATCGTCGTCACCCCGGACGACGGCAGCGACGAGACGGCGTTCCCGATCTCGAAGCGTGCCCGTCTGCTCGTGGGCGAGGGCGACCACGTCGAGGTGGGCCAGAAGCTCACCGTGGGTGCCACCAACCCGCACGACGTGCTGCGGATCCTCGGTCAGCGCGCGGTCCAGGTCCACCTGGTCGGCGAAGTCCAGAAGGTCTACAACAGCCAGGGTGTGTCGATCCACGACAAGCACATCGAGATCATCATCCGGCAGATGCTCCGCCGCGTGACGATCATCGAGTCGGGCGACGCCGAGCTGCTTCCGGGCGAGCTCGTCGAGCGCGGCCGCTTCGAGGGCGAGAACCGTCGTGTGGTCACGGAAGGCGGCCACCCGGCCTCCGGCCGTCCGCAGCTGATGGGTATCACCAAGGCCTCGCTGGCGACCGAGTCGTGGCTGTCGGCGGCGTCCTTCCAGGAGACGACCCGGGTTCTGACGGACGCGGCGATCAACGCCAAGTCCGACTCCCTGATCGGCCTCAAGGAGAACGTCATCATCGGTAAGCTCATCCCGGCCGGTACGGGTCTGTCCCGTTACCGCAACATCCGGGTGGAGCCCACCGAGGAGGCCAAGGCCGCGATGTACTCGGCCGTCGGCTACGACGACATCGACTACTCGCCGTTCGGCACAGGCTCCGGCCAGGCCGTCCCGCTGGAGGACTACGACTACGGTCCGTACAACCAGTAAGGCGTAGGTTCGAACGAAGGGCGGTCACCCCGTGGGTGGCCGCCCTTCGGCGTTCCCGGGGGCGGTCTCGTACAAGCGGTTTCCGTACTGAGTTGCGAAGTCGGCGCCCATGGATCACAGTTGGGGCAGCGGCAGAGCTGCGTCCGGTACCCGGGCGGCGGATCTGCCGCTTTGTGTTTTCCGCAGCACAGGCCCCCGAAGGGAGTGTCCATGTGAGTCCCCTCGCCTTCCCGGACGCGGAACGGCTCGTCGTCGATCACCTGAAGAACCGGCCGGAAATGGCCGGGACGGTGGTCGACAACCGTCCCCCGGCCGGCTTCGACGGCACGCAGAAGGCCGTCCTCGTCTCCCGCGTCGGCGGCGCGTGGGTGGACGATCTCCACCTCGACCAGCCGCTGATCGACCTGGAGGTGTACGGGCCGGACAAGACGGCGGCGCACACCGTGGCGCTGGCCGCGCGCGCCGCCGTACTCACCCTGTCCGGCACCGCCTACGGCGGGGCCGCGGTCACCGACGTCGCCGAGGCGGACGGGCCGCGCTGGCTGCCCGACTACAACCGGCCCGCCGGCAACCGTTACCTCTCCACCGTCCGGATCTCCGTCCGGCCCGCTTGACCCGTACGTCCCCGCGCTTGACCCGTACGTCCCCCAGGCCCCGCCACCGGCGGGGCCTTCGTCATTTCCGAACACCGGCGCGCCGGCATCCGCCGCCGCGCCACCCCTTCATGGAGGAGCAGACATGGCAGGCAACAACGGCAGCCAGATCCGCGTCGCCGGCACCGGCCGGATCCTGGTCGCGAAGGCCGGGACGACCGGCCCGGCCGCGCCGGCCCACACCGGCGACGAGTGGGCGAGCGGCTGGACGGAGCTGGGCTACACCACCACCGACGGCATCAAGTTCAACAAGAAGGACAAGATCGACCCGGTCGACACCTGGCAGTCGGTAAGCCCGGCCCGGTTCATCTACTCGGACCGCGATCTGACGGTGAAGTTCCAGCTGCTCCAGCTGAACAAGGACACCCTGTCGTTCTTCATGGGCGGCGACGCGGTGACCCCGGTGACCGCCACCGGCGTCACCGACACGTACCAGTACAAGCTGGCCGCCGAGCCGAAGCAGGACGAGCGCCAGCTCGGCATCGAGTTCAAGGACGGCGCGGACGTCACGTACCGCTTCATCGTCCCGCGCGGTCAGGTCACCGAGACCGAGGAGATCTCGCTGACCCGCACCGGGGCGCTGAAGCTGGGCGTCACCTTCACGGCGCTGGCCTCGGAGGGCAGCTCGACGCTGGCCACGTGGATCATGAAGGACAAGTCGTTCGCCGCGGTTTAAGAACCTGACCGCGGGGGGGGGGGGGGGGGGGGGGGGGGGGGGGGGACCACCCACCCCCCCCCCCCCCCCCCCCCCTTCCCCCCCCCCCCCCAGAAAGAGACCAAAGAGGAAATCCCACGCCACCAACACACAACCCACA
>NZ_JBWKLQ010000016.1:0-143675 GCF_056429965.1 Streptomyces sp. NPDC046122
CGACGGTCTTGGACCGCTTGCCGTTCCTCGAGTTGCCGCCGTTCTTGCCCGCGGGATCGTGCCGGTCATAGCCGAGATGGTCCGTCATCTCGCCCTCGAGGGCGGACTCCAACAGCCGTTTCGTCAGCTGCTGGAGCAGACCGCCCTCGCCCGTCAGCTGCAGGCCCTCGGCCTGAGCTCGGGCCACGAGCTCATTCAGGAACCGGTCATCGACAGCCGTCGGCGAGGCCCCCGCCTCAGACGCTACGGCTATGTTCTCGCTGGTCACAGGTGCAATCCTCCATGATCGGAGTTACACCGTTCCTTTTACAGTCCCTCTCCGGTGCCTATGAGTACCGGACTCCGGTCGCCTGTCCAGAGCGGGGGCGGGGCGCTGGCGAGGGGACGCGATGGCCGTTGTGGGAGGTTCTGGGCGATGTTGCCGCTCAGCAGGTGCGAAGCGCAGCGATTCCGCTGACTCACGCCTTCAGGTGAACTGCAAGAGCAGAAACGTATATTCACCCGGTCTTGGAGGAGTTGTAGGCAATTCTGGCGACCCTCCGACGGAAGGCTTTCCCATGCGGCGTCGTGCTGTGATGGTCACTGCTCTGTTCTCCCTGTCTGCCGTTGCTGTGTCCGCGGCTGCGGCTGCGGGACCTGTGATGCCTGTTGCCGGGACGGTCACATGGTGTTTGTCTTCTAGGGCGGCTCAGCACTTGGCGGATGACGGAGTTGTGGTCTCGGCTGGTGCTCCGGCTGTGCTCGACTCTTCGGGACCGGCCCCGTGTGTGCAGTGGCCGATGAAGGGCAAGATCGGTTTCGACCTGACCGAGGGGTCCTGGACTGCGGGTGGCGGCATGACCTTCACCAGGGCCTCGGACGGGCGCAGCCTGCGCTTCACCGGGGCGCACGGTGACTTGGCTCGGCGGTCGATGTCGGTGGATGCGGCTGTCGGAGATGAAGCGGCGCAGTCTGTTGATCTGTCCACGTACGAGCTCGACATGACGAAAATGACGGTCACCATGCCGTCTTTGAACTCGCCTGGCTCGGTGGAGGGCAGGCCGTTTGACACGATGCTGACGCAGGACGGTGCGGCGGTGTTCTCCAGGGCGTTCGGTGCGTCGCCGGTTGCCACCGGGGCCAGCCTGGCCACGGTCGCGGGCCGTGTCGATGTCGTGCCGGCTCTGGGCTGAGGCCGGATGCTGAGGGGGCCTGATGTCGGACCTGGCTGTCCTGGCATCCCGGGTGGTGTCCAGGCTGAGAAGGTCAGCGCCGCGGTGCTGGCGTGGGCACGGGATCTGAGACTGGTTGCCGGCGCTTTTGAGGAGAAGCGTCTGGTGGCCATGCGGCTGGGTGAACTCGCCGACCTGACCGTGCCGGGGGCGAGCGCCGACGATCTGGAGCTGACGGCCCAGTGGGCGGCATTCATCTGTCTGGTCGACGACCGGTTCGACCGCAGCCGGGTCGATATCGATCCGGAGGACGTCGCGTCGCTGTTTAACCAGTTACTGGACGTAATCACTGGCGGCGGCGCGGCAGGATCGGGCAGCGGGATCGAGCAAGCCCTGGATGACCTGTGGCGGCGTACGGCTCCGCGGATGTCCGCGCAGTGGCGGGAGCGGTTCGTTGCCGACTACCGCGACTTCGCCCTGGCCACGCGTGAAGAGGCCGCCGACCGCACAAACCAGACCCGTCTGGGGCTCAGCAACTACGTCCTGCGGCGTCGCAGGACCATCACCGCGCTGACCATGGCAGACATCCTGGAGTGCACCGCCGGCGCGCCATGGCCCGGCCTCTCCCACGGGGAAGAACTCATGGAGGCCTTGCGTCTGGCTGCGGCTGATGTGGCCGGCTGGACCAATGACCTGGTCTCGGCCGAGGAGGACCTACGGGAGGACCGCGACAACCTGGTGACCGTGCTGGGCCGTGAGCGCGGCTGCTCCCTGTCCTCAGCACGCGAGCAGGTCACCGGCATGCGAAATGACCGAGTCAGGGATTTCCAGGCGCTTGCCGCCTCGTTGACGGCCAGGGCCGCTCCCGGAACCGAGCAGGACAGAGTACGGCGCTACGTGGCGACCCTCGAGTCCTTCATGGCCGCGACCCTGCACTGGCTTGGCGTCACCCATCGCTTCGACGCCCGCTGGTCGCCCAGGTGCCCTACCCGGTCCATCTGACTGATCTCGTTCGCCCGGCCCCCTGCCGATCCGCGCCCCACCTTGCTTCCCATGCCCTCAAGGACTGTCCACCGATGAGACCCCCTGCCGCCGACCAGCTCCCCCCGGCCTGGCCGTCGTCGCGTCTGCCAGCAGCACTGCCTGCCGGACGCAGACGTCTTTTGGCGCACGTACTCAACCGGGTGGAGGCCGACGGTGCCGTGCGCGACGCCTGCCGAAGCCGGGTCCTTGAAACCGCGCTCGCCCTGGCGCTGGTGCAGCGGTGCGGATCTGGCCACCGCGACGCACGTAACCGCATGGTGCGTTACCTGGAACGCCACCGCGGCAGCGAAGAGCTGATGGACGCGGCCGTGGCCGCTTCCGCCCTGGGCCGCAGCACGGGGCACCCGCCACGTCACCTGGCCGTCGATGACATCGTCAGCCGTGTCCCGGACTTCACCGGACCTCGCAAGCGCGCCTTGGTCCACGCCATCTTCACCATGTTGGGCGCAGCTACCGCCCAGGACGAGGTTGGTCCCCATGCCTTCGATGTGAGTGCACTGCACCCCTGGGCTGTTGTGCAGGCCGTTGCCGTGAGAGCCGTCCTTAACCGGGCGGGAGGCAGAGCCCCGGCCAGCCAGGATGATGTCACCTTGCTGGTCTCCACCCAGCACCCGGGAACGGTGTGGGAGGGCAACCTCTTCATCCACCTGTCAGTTCTGCACGCCCTGGCGGACATGCCCGGCATGGAGAGCGTCGTCGAGGTTGGTCTGCGCACCGCCCTCAGGCACCAACGGGAGGACGGCGGCCTGCCCTTTGTCACGGACACTGACACGTGGTGCACCGTGACCGCGGGCCTTGCCCTATGTAGCGTCGGCGCACCGCGCGAGGTACTACATCGCATCGCCCGACACCTCGTGCACGTGCAGCACGCGAACGGCGGCTGGTCCTACACCGACGACGCTCAGCTCTCTGACACGGACTGCACCTCCGTCGCGGTCGAATTCCTGCATGATCTGGACGCGGACGCCTTCCGCGCTCCGATTCGGCGCGCCCTGGACGCCTTGATCGCGGTGCGCGGTGCCGACGGCGGATTCCCCACCTACGGATCAGGCACTCCCTCCGAGGCATGCATGACCGCCGCCGCGATCAACGCGCTCGGCACCCAAGGCCGCCACCATCACCTCACCCAGGCTGCTCTGCGTTTTCTCGCCGACCGCCAGATGCTTGACGGCTCCTTTCCTCCCGGCTGGAGCAGCAGTCGCCTGCACACCCTCTTCAGGGCGTATCTCGCCGCTCGCCCCTACCTCCGGCAGTCCCCTCCGACCGTCGCTGACATGTGCGGCCGGATCGCCGGGCTGGTTGGGACCGCACAGAACGCGGACGGCGGCTTCGGACAGCAGAACGGCGCCCCGAGCGATGCCATCAGCACCGCCTATGCCCTGATCATTCTGGCGGGACAGGGCGACCTTGCTTCCGCTGCCCGTGCCACCGACTACCTGCTCGCCCAGCAGCGTCCCGACGGAAGCATCATCTCCGTCCCCGACATGCTCGGCCCGCGTCCTTTCCCGTATCACGTCCCCTTGTTGACCGACGCGTTCGCTCTGCTTGCCCTGGGACACCTCACCCATCGCATCCGGCCGTCACGTCTCGTCATGCCGGGCCGCCGACTCAGCAGTGCTCAACCCGCCGAAAGGACCACCCCATGAACCCGTTCCGCCCCAAGTCGGCTGTCCCCTCCCTGCCGGGGAGCGTGTGCCTGGTGACGGGAGGTGCAGCAGGCATCGGGTGGGCCCTGACCCGCGCCTTGGCCGCGGCCGGGGCCCATGTCTTCGTGTGCGACAACGCCCAGGCCAGCCTCGACCAAGCCGCTGCTGACCTCGCCCAGCTGCCTGGGGCGCCATCCGTCGTGTTCACCCATGTCGACGTGACCGACCGCACCGCCCTTGAGGACTGGATCGCCAAAGTCCATGCCGAGCACGGACGCATCGACGTCCTGGTGCACAACGCCGCCTACATCCGTTGGGCGGACGTCGAAGAGATGACCGTCGAGCAGGCCCAGTTGTCCATGCGCACCGCCTACGACGCTCTGGTCTGCTCCGTCACAGCAGTGCTGCCGCTGATGCGGGCGGGCGGCGGTGGGCAGATCGTGGCGATGGGATCGGCCGCAGGACGGATCTTCGTCAAAGGACCATCGGCTGCCTACGCCGCGGCGAAGGCAGCCGTCGAGGCATACGCCGAGATGCTGCGCATCGAACTGGCCGGCACCAACATCGGCGTGACCCTGGTGCGTCCGGCCACCGTCATTGGCACTGACTTCTTCAAAGTCCACGTCCCCTCGGCCCGCATGCCCAGGATCGCCGACTTCCTGCCGCCCACCACGCCGGAGAAGGTCGCTGCCGCGACCGTTCAGGCAATCAGCAGCCGTCGGCCGGCCGTCGACATTCCTGGCTATCTGCCGTCGTTCTACCGCGCCTACGCCATGGCGCCCGAACTCACCCGCAAGGCCGCCGCAACCGGTGGCAGCGCCCGACGCGACTATGCCGCCGGGCGCCCCACAACTGCCCTGCCAGCGCAACCTCAGTCCATCCGAACCAGCGGCACCCATAAGGACGGACTCATCGCCCGTCTTCTGAAGAAGGCGGGGGGTAACGCCCACTTCGTGCGCGTCATGTCCCATATTGCGCCGGGCGTCGACCGGACGGCTCACCGACTCAGCGGGGGCCGGATGCTCCTCATGCCCGCAACGCTGCCCTCCCTGATGCTCACCACGATCGGCCGCCGCAGCGGCCAACCCCGGCAGACCCCCTTGCTGTGCCATCTTGAAGCAGACGGAAGCTATCTCGTCGTCGACACCAACTTTGGCCGCCCGCCGAGCCCCGCCTGGTCCCACAACCTCATCGCGACGCCCCGTGCAAGCGTGACCCGTCGCGGACGCACGCTACCGGTGACCGCCACCCTTCTGGAGGGAACCGAGCGAGCCGTTGCCTGGGACCACCTCGTCGAGGTCTGGCCCGCCTACGTCTCCTTCGCCCAACGCTCGGGGCGACGCTTGCGGATCTTCCGGCTCACCCCGGCCTGACCCCTCTTCTCCCCACCGAACCACCACCGCGGAGAACCCCCGTGACCCTGTCCCTTCGTCCCACCCCCATGGACCTGACCATGCACAGCATGGCCCAGGCCCATCCCTCGATCTCCCAGACCATCGGAGTGATCCTCCACCTGGAAGGAACCTCTCCCACCCTCGTCGAACTCCGCACTCATGTCGCCTCCCACCTGGAGCACGAGCCGCGCCTGACCCACTACCTGAACGGCCCCGGGCTCAAGGCCCGCTGGCACCACGATCCGACCCCCGACCTGACCCACCGCGTCCGCGAACAGCACCTCCCCTCAGGCGACGAGCAGATCGAGACGGCGCTGCCCGCCATCGTCGCGTACCCATTGCCCAGCACAGGCCCTCTGTGGGACATCTGCCTGCTGACCGGATATGCCCCTGGCCGCTATGCCGTCTGCCTGCGAGCGCACCACAGCACCCAGGACGGCATGGGTTTGGTCGGCACCCTGACCACACTGTTCGGTACCGCCCCCGCGCCCACCACGCAGCCCGCTCCCCACGCAGGCGCCGGAGCCTACCTGGGTACCGTGCGCGGCATGCTCGCCGCAAGCGCCACCAACAACGTGTGGAACGACACCGCGCTGCCTCTCACCGGTCATCGGGACATCCGCTGGGCGCATGTCCCCACGCAGCGATTGCGGAAAGCCGCCACCGTCCGTGGCGGCGACACGAACGACGCCTTCCTGGCTGCCCTCAGCGGCGCCCTGCGCACGTGGACATCACAATCCTGGCCCCGGGGCGCCGACAGGCCGCTGCCAGCTGTCACCATGGTCAACCTGCGCCAGGCTGAGGAACACGACCGGCCCGGAAACTACTGCACCTTCGCATCCGCGCCCCTTCCTTGCCACCAGCCGACAGCGGAAGGGCGCCTCGAGCACGTCATCGCCGCCACTCGCACCACGAAAGACCCGACCCGCCACAAGGCCATGCGCACCGTGATGGACCTCGTCCCCGCACGCGCCTTCCGGGCCCTGGCCGCCCGGCTGACCACACCCGACCGGGCCACCATCACCACCTCCTACCTCGCCATCCATCGACCTCTCCGCTACAAGCAGGACCCCGTCACCTGCATCCAGCCCTTCAACTGGCTCCCACGGCACCAGCCGGCGTCGATCGTGGCCTGCAGCTACAACGGAACCACCAGCGTCTGCTTCGTCACCGACGCCGCTCTCCCCGGACTGAACCACCTGCCCAGCCTGTTCCATGACGCGGTGGACGACCTCCCGCACCCCGACGACGACTCGCACGTACCGGGCCAACCTTCCCGCACCGAGGGGACGACCCCAGCACACGCCCCCGACTACGACACCGCAACTGTCATTGATTTCGCGTTCATCAAAGACATCCTGGTCCAACAGGCGGGTTTGGCGGCTGCCCGAATCACTCCCCGGGCCACTCAGTCAGAGGCCGGCATCGACTCCCTGGCCGTTGCCCTGCTGTCTATGACTTGCGAGGACCGCCTGGGCATTCTGATCACCGAAAGCGAACTGGCGAAGGCACCCACCGTTACCGACCTGGTCGACCTGGTGGCCCGACGGGCAGCCTCGCCCTCCCGCCATGAAGGTCCGGGTGTGCCGGCTCCCCACCCACTGGCAGATCGCCCCCACGCAGTGCCTGAGGCGTAGTTGCGCCCCTTCCCATTGCCCGCAAGACTCGACCATCACCCGCCGAGACCAGGGGCAGCGGAATCACAACGAGCGACCGGTAAGTCCAAGGTCCCGAAGGCGAAGCCTCCCCTGGCGTCCCGCGGATGAGCAGCACAGAGAAGACGGACCGTTGATCTTTGCCCGCAAAACCACGACCCCAACGCCGACGTCTGCCGCGCGGCTGATCGGCCTGGGGTCCTACCTGCCCCCGCAGAAGGTAAGCAACGACGACTTGACCTCACGCCTAGACACGACGGACGAATGGATCCGTACCCGCATCGGCATCGCTGAGCGACACATCGCCGATCCGGCGACGGCCACCAGTGACCTGGCGGTAGAGGCAGGACGACGGGCGATGAAATCGGCGGAGGTCGAACAGGTCGACGCCGTAATCCTGGCCACCGTTACTCCGGACCATCCCGTGCCCGGCACCGCGCCCCTGGTGGCCCACCAACTCGGCCTCCGACACGTCCCCGCCTTCGATCTCGGCGCAGGCTGCTCGGGCTTCGTCTACGCCACCACCGTCGCAGCAGGACTCATCCACGCGAGAGCCGCCGGCACCGTGCTGGTCATCGGAGCGGAGAAGATGTCGGCCGTCATCGACCCCGACGACCGCTCTACCGCGCCGATCTTCGGCGACGGAGCAGGCGCAGTCGTACTCACAGCCGGACACGCTGACGAACCAGGAGCTTTCGGACCAGCCGCATGGGGCAGCGACGGCGAGCACGCAGACGCCATCTACATCCCCGATGGGGGCTCCCGCCGCCCCGAACACGCAACCGACGACATGAAGAATCGGTACGTACACATGAAGGGAAACGAAGTATTCCGGCACGCGGTGCGCCGCATCACTCACGTGACACAGGAAGCAGCCTCCGCTGCGGGATGGAGCATCCAGGACATTGACCGACTGATCGTCCATCAAGCAAACGCACGCATCACTACGGCCGTGGCCAACACCCTGGGAATCCCGCCACAGCGCGTACCGTCCAACATCACCCACGTCGGCAACACCTCCGCGGCCTCCATCCCCCTGCTGCTGAGCCACTGTGCGATCGACGGGCAACTCAAAGCCAGGCAACGAGTCCTCGTGACCTCTTTCGGTGCAGGCTTCACCTGGGCGGCCACCACTTTGCTATGGCCCAGCGGCCTTCAAGCTCTCAACTGAGTGCGATCTCCCGCGTTCCTGTCAGCAGGCGACCTACCTGACCTCTCTCCCGCCGACGTCCCACGCTTGACGTCACCGCCGCACTGAGGCCCGACCACGCCCGTACACCCGTGGTGACCTGGGGAACTCCGGGGCGCTGTGAAGGCCCGCGCAACAGTTGGCTCAACCGTTGGCGTACTGGCGCGCCGCCGAGGGGGATGAAGACTCCGCCCGGAAGGTGCGCAGCGGAGCTGGCTGTCCGTCGGCGTGTTTCACCGTGCGTTGATGCTCTTGCGCGGCTGGAGCCGCATGGAGAAGCCTCTGGGGGCAAGTGAGGCTCTGGGAACGGGCCGGACTTTGGCGCCGGGCAGGTGGGTGAGTTCCCAGCGTGCGGCGATGGTGGCGAGGACGAGGGTGCGCTGACCGGCAGGAAAGGCGACGAGGCCGCCGCGGAGAAGCTCAACATCCCGGTGCACTTGGCCCACGGCATCACCATGGGCGCGGTCCGCGGGGCACTCGCCCTGACCGGCCTGGGCCCGGTGGCGGCAACCGCAGTGCACTACGCCGCCGTCTGGGGCGGCGACGTAATGCTCTACCGCAGCCTGGGCATCGCCCCCTGGCCATGGAAATGGCAGAAACAGGAACTGGCCACCGACCTGTTCCACAAAGGCATCTACGCCATCGCCACCGGCATCACCTTCGAACTCCTGCGCAACACCGCCACCCTGACTCACCGGCCCCGGCAGTAGGGACTGGAGCGCGTCTCACGCCTTCGAAACCGGCATGACGCGGCCCCTCAGCCCCGCCTCGGCCCGTGATCGCCGATCTTCCGACGAACCGACGTCCCGATGATCCCGCTGTACCGAGGGGGCACCGAGCACCTCGAAGACAGCACCCCGTGCGGCTGCGCGTATGGCTCTCCAACCAGAAAAACCGACCATCTGATCCACGGGACACTGCCTAGCCGGGCGGACGGACCTGCCGTGCCCCGCGGGCAGGGCGCCGTAGTAGAAGCTGTGTGCCTTGCGAGGCGCCAGGCCAGTCACCTGCCTTTTTTGTTGAACCATCCGAGCGACTGGACGACGGACGCGCCGATAACGAGGATGCCGAGAGGAACGACCGTGAACCAGGTGGCATCGGCTTTCATGGCCGCGAGCAGGGCGATGGCGCCAAGCGCCAGCGCCAAGAGCACGAGCATGCCCAGAAGCACTCGAATCTTGGAAACCATCGGAGGACTCTCCAATGCTCAGGCGGGCTCTATTGACCAGACAGCGTTCGCTACCCGTTGGACGGCTGGCGACGGTTGCCCAGTAGGGAGTCAGCAAGCTCCCCGGCGTGACACCACGGCTCCGTCAGGAAGCTCATGGAGTGAGTCTCCCAACGCTGCCTTCCCGAGGCGTCAGTAGAAATACGTAATCGAAGACGTAGGTCACCGGTCGGCCCGGGGCGGGGCAGCGGCCAGCCGTACAGTGAGCCATTGGCAATCTCACCTGTAGGATGGCCAGTTGGCCTGACGGACGGATGAAGCCCCTGGTAGATGGGTTTTCGACCAAGAGAACCGTCTCCACCTGAGGCTTCGTATACTTGTCTACCCGTCCGGCGTCGACGTTTCCAGCTCTGCCGTGCGCTTCCTCACTGCCCGCCTGAGGAACACCGTCGTGTTCCCGGCGCCCGATGGCGGCGCCTGAGCGCGGGGCGCCAGGCCCTGCTCACCCTCGTCTACCTCCGCAACGGCCAGCCGTATGCCCAGCTCGCGGCTGGTTTCAGGATCGGCACCACCACCGTCTACCGCTACGTCACCGAGGCCGTCGGGCTCCTGGCCGTCCTCGCCCCCACGCTGGCCGAAGCCATGCGGGCCGCGTCGATGAAGGCGTTGATCCTGGACGGGACGCTTCTGCCGATCGACCGGATCGCCGCCGACCGTCCCTTCTATTGGGGCAAACACAAGAAGCACGGCATGAACGTGCAGGTCATAGCCGACCCAAAGGGGCGTCTGCTGTGGGCTTCACCGGCCCTGGCCGGTGCCGTCCATGACATCCGGGCGGCCCGCGAGCACGACATCATCGACGCTCTCGCCGAGGCCGGCATCAGCTGCTGGGCGGGCAAGGGCATCCAAGGCGCAGGCGGCACGGTCCGCCTCCCATACCGCGGCCGGTGGGACCGCCTCTCCGTCGGTCAGCGTGCCGTCAACCGATGCCACGCAAAGATCCGGGCCCTTGTCGAACAGGCCATCGCCACCCTCAAGTCCTGGCGGATCCTCCGCAGGCTCCGCTGCTCGACGACCCGAATCACCAGCCTCGTCCAAGCCGTCCTCACCCTCCATCTGGCCAGCTCAAGCTGAGGATGGAAAAGGCTCCCCTAACAGCCCGAAGCGAATTCCGCCCGTGACCCGAGTGCCGCCGACGCCGTTGTCCCGGACAGCGCGCGCATGCCCCCAGTCCCCTGGCATGCGCGCGCCCGCAAGGGGGCCCTGGTATCCCGGGCACAGGTCCAAGGCCCCGCTGGCGGGGTGGGTGTGCGGCCTATCGGCGGTGTGCGGTGATGACGAGGTTGGACCGGTAGTCGTTGGCCGCGTCGTCCCAGTCGGCGCAGGTGATCAACGTCAGCTGAGGGATGGGAGTCGGGGCGTAGACGCGCTCCGAGGGGAAGTTGTTCTTGGGCCAGACGGTCATGGTGGTGACGGTGAAGGTGACGGTGGTCCGGTCGCGGCGTTTGAGGGTGATGCGGTCGCCGTTGCGCAGGGCGCCGAGCCCGTAGAAGGCTGCGGGGCCGGTGGTGGAGTCCAGGTGGCCGACGAGAATGGTGTTGCCGTTCTCTCCGGGGGTGGGTGAGCCGGTGTACCAGCCGGCGTGGTCCGCGTCGGCGGGCATGGCTATCGCACCGTCGGCGGCTGTGGTGACCTTTTCGACCGTCGTCGTCAAACCGAGCTTGTGGATCTCTATGCCGTAGGGCTCGGAGCGGGGCAGGGCCGGGATGTCCGGCCCCCAGCGGTGACGGGTAGCGGACTGGCTGCTGCGGGCGGCGTCCGGTGGTGGGTCTGGGGGTGGCGGGTGTGCGGTCAGGGCGGTGTAGGCCAGCAGCGCGAGGGCGGTGGTGGTGAAGCCGGTGGCCGCCGCGGTGCACATTCCGCGGCGGCCACTTGGCCAGCGGCTCGGCATCCGGCGGGCCGAATCAGCTCTGGCGGCTGGTGCGGCGGCGCAGATATACCGCGCCTCCTGCGGCGATGAGCAGGCCGCCTGCGGCGGCGAGCGCCGTGGTGTCACCGGACTGGGTGCCGCCCAGGCCGCCGGAGACCGCGCCGGCGGGGGCCATCTTCAGCGGGCCGCACAGGGCGGGGTTGGTGGCCTCGGAGGGCAGCTTGGGGTCGAGGTCGCTGGGGCCCAGGACGTTGTCGTACTTGCCGTTGCCGTTGAAGTCGATGCCGTGCACCACGACGACAGCGTTCTCGTTGCGCAGGCTGGCCGCGGTTTCGTCGTCGACGGTGATGGTGCGGTGGTAGGTGTAGGAGGCGCCCATGGGGAAGCGGTCGACCGCGAGCGCGGAGTGGCTGGCGCCGGTGTCGCCGGTGGTGGTGAGTGAGGCGCCGATCTTGCCGTAGAACGGCAGGCCGTCGGTGGTGTTCAGGCTCAGCTGGCCGTTGTGCTTGGTGGCCGCGGAAGCCGGCGGGCACTGGCCCTTGGCCCCGATGTGGAAGTGCTGGGCGTGCGGGGCGTTCGCCAGCAGGCCGCGTGTCTTGATCGTCACGGTGGCCTGGTTGCCCTTCAGGTGCACCATCGCCGTGCCCGAACCGGTCACCTTGCTCGTCGGGATCGGCGACAGCGTCGCGTGCAGGGAACCGTCCCGCGAGGTGTCGTCTCCTGCGAACGCCACAGGCGCCAGGACCGTACCGGACGCTATCGCCGCTAGAACGGCGATAGCGGTGGCCGTCGTCTTCTTCATGCGTACTCCAGCTGAGAGTCGAGACCGGCTCCCCCGAACAGGAGGTGCGCCGCGTGCGCATACCGGTGCTTTCAGTCAAATATTGGGCGCCCGATCACAGGGAAGGCCACCCAAACGGTGCATTCGGGGGAATCGGCAGCAAGGGGGCGAACACCATCAGTTCGCTTGAGCGGAGCGCTTGTTCGCCTTCCGTGTGTGTGCTTCTCGCGCCCCCTGTCCGACCGGCCTCGCCGCACGCACCATGGGAGCTGTGGCTTCCGGTGATGAAGAAGGTCAGGGCGCGGCACTGGAGCCGGTCGGGCGGTCGATGCGGTCCGGCTGACCGAGCAGCTGCGTGCGTCGAGGGCCTCAGTGGTGCTGGCCCACCGGGTGCGGGAAGCGCATCCGGGGAGCGGGGGTGGGGTGCGCTGGGGTACTCGGGGTGGGGTGCGTACGCAGGGTGAGCTGGGGATCCACCGGGCGCAGGCGTACCAGCTGATCGTCATGGGCCCCTTGCGGTACGGCAGCACTGGCCCGGCCGGGCGTGTCCAGTACTCCCGGGCGGGCTGGGGCAGCTCAGTCGGCGGCGAGCCCGACTTTGGTGTAGTAGCGCTCGAGGTGTGCCGGGTTGTGGGTGGCCAGGCCGATGTGGCCGTCGGGGCGGATCAGGAACAGGCCCGTGCCGAGGGCTTGCGCCAGGGCGCCGCCGGTCACCTGCAGGGTGCGGACGGCCGGTGGTACGGGGGGTGGTGTGCTGTTCACTGCGAGCAGGGTGAAGTGGGGGCCTGCGAGCAGTTCGAAGAGCTGTCGCGGGGTGTCGTGGGCGGCTGCGTCTGCCAGGGTGTATGCGAGGTCGGGGGCGCGGTCACCTGCTTGAAGGATGGTGGGTGTGAGGTGTTCTCGGGCCTCGGTGCTCAGGGGGCTGTCACGGTAGTGGACGGGCAGGAGCGTGAGGCGGTTTCGGTGGCGGGCGCGCTCGCGGCTTCCTTCGGGTTTGCGGCCGAGGCGGTAGAGCTGGGCGCTGAGGTCGAGGACGTCGTGGGCGGCAGGGCGGCGTTCGGCGTCATAGCTGTCCAGCAGCGTGTCGGGGGCGTTGCCGTGCAGGACTTGGCCCAGTTTCCAGCCCAGGTTGTAGGCGTCGTGGACGCCGATGTTCAGGCCTTGGCCGCCGCCGGGCGGGTGGACGTGCGCGGCGTCGCCCGCGAGGAAGACCCGTTTGTCGCGGAAGCGTTCGGCCAGTGCTGTGCGGGGCTTGTAGGAGGAGGTCCACTGGACGTCGGTGACGGCCGTTGGGGGCAGGTGGGTGCGGGTGGCGATCAGTTCCCGGATCCGTTGCGGGCAGGGGTCGTTCTCCGCGTCGCCGACCGGGGCGGTGAGCTGGAACTGGTCGGTTCCGGGCAGCGGGCATAGCAACAGTTCGCCGCCCGGCCCGTCCGGCCACATGTGCCAGTGCTCGCGGTCCAGGCCGTCGAGACGCACGTCCGCGACCACCGCCGCGTGCAGTGGGCCGCCCTCGGCCTTCATCGTGATGCCCAGCGCCTCGCGGACGGTGCTGCGTCCGCCGTCGGCGCCGACCAGATAGGCGGCATTCAGGGTGCGGCTGACGCCGTCGGTTTGTGTCACCTCTGCCTGCACCTGCTGGTCGCTCTGACGCAGGGCCGTCAGCCGAGTGCCGTATTCCACCGTCCCACCCAAGGCCAGGAGCCGGTCTTGGAGGACTTGCTGCGTCCGCCATTGCGGCACCAGCCACTGCACGGGATACCGCGACGCGGGCGCCTGCGGGTCGCGTTGCACCAACTGCCATTCGCCCTCTCGGCAGCCGTTGCGCCAGGTCTGCATGGGCGGAAGGGGGCGGCCGGCCTCCCGCAGCGCTTCCATGACGCCGAGATCGTCAAAGGCCTCTTGGGTGCGCGGCTGCAGGCTCAGGCCGCGTGACCCTGCGAACTGGCGGTCGGCCGCCTCGACGATGCGGCTGCGTACGCCGCGCCGGGCGAGGTCGACCGCGAGGGTGAGGCCGGTCGGGCCGGCGCCAACGATGAGAACCTCAACAGCGTTCCTCAACTCGGCTTGGAGGGAGGGGTCGGCGGGCATAACTCACCGCTTTCTGCCGTCGGCCACGGCCTAGAAGGGGTGCGACTTTGCAGGATCTGTCACGCAATGCGTTAAAGATCGGACATTCCTATTGGCAGGGTGGCTTCGTCGTCCGGCCACCCGCGTGCACCCGCATGGCCGGACGGCCAGGCCCCCCTCCGAGGCTGCTATATCAAGCCAAGCTGTTTAAGAGAGATCTTCAGCGGTGATCTGCTGCGTGGGCTGATCTCCTCGTTCGAGGATCTTGAACAGCTGCCTGGAGATCGCGCGCTTCAGGCAGCGCTGCGCATCCCGGGAGGCCTTGCCCTCCCCGATCCTGCGCGCGACGTACGACTTCGTGGCGGGGTCGAGCCGCATGCGGATCAGGGTGATGGTGTGCATGGCCCGGTTGAGCTGCCGGTTTCCGCTGCGGTTGAGGCGGTGCCGGCTGGTGAGTCCGGAAGATGCGGGGATTGGGGAGACGCCGGCGAACGAGGCAAAAACTGCTTCCGAGCGGAACCTCCCCTGATGGGACCAGCTGACCAGAACCTGGGCCGCGGTGATCGGCCCGACGCCAAGCAGGCCGAGAAGGTCCGGGGCCATCTGCCTCACCAGGGCCAGGATCTCCTTTTCAAGATCTTTTGCTTCCGCTTGCAGGCACTGGATGCGTTGGGCAGTGCAACGAAGGGCCCGTGCTGTCATCCGGTATTCAAGGTCCTGGGCGGGGCGGTCGCGGAGCTGGGCGCAGTGGGTGACCTGGGCCGGGCGCTTGAGTTTCCGCAGCTCGGCGCGGAGGTTGTCCGGTGCGGAGACGATCAGGGCTTTGAGCTGGTTGATCGCCGCAGTGGAGGCAAGGACTGCACCCTGGCGGGTGGCGAGGAGGACGCGCAGTGCCTCGCGTTCGCCGCGGAGTCGGGGCTGCATCAGGTGCTCGGTGGCCAGGGCCTCCTTCGCGTCGGAACCGGTGACCGGTGAGGCCAGCCACCGGTAGTAGGGCTGGCGGGCCAGCCCGAGCACCCGACACGTCACCGCCACCGGCACCCGGTGAGGGGCAGCGGCGGCGGCCAGCTCGCGGACGAGCGGGTACATCATTTTGACGGCAGGTTCGCCTGCGACAGATACGCCGCAGCCCTCCGCAGGACCTCGTTTCCCTGCTCCAGCAGCCGGATGCGCTTGCGGGCCTCGCGGAGCTCGGCCGACTCACCCGACGCTGTCGCGGGCCTGGCGCCCTCATCGGTGTCGGCACGGCGCAGCCACTCCGACAGCGTGATCGGGTGGACGCCGAAGTCGGCGGCGATCTGTTCCAGCGTGACGCCGGGCTCACGGTTGCGTGCGACCCGCACGACGTCCTCGCGAAACTCCTTCGGATACGGCTTGGGCACTGCAACATCCTTCCAGGCCGCCTCTCAGCAAGCCAGGCCAGGTGTCACTTGTCCGTGCAGCAGTCCCATCCGGACGATGTCGCGTCCTGGGACATCCCCGCTGAGCTAAGCGCCGTGTCCGAGGCGCGCCGCCGTGCTGCCGGCCGGCTCGGGCAGTGGGGTTTGGACGATGCGGTCTTCGCCACCGAACTGGTGGTCAGCGAACTGGCGACCAGCACGATTCGCTACGGCCGGCCACCCGTTCGTCTGCGCCTCATCCGCAACACTACGCGTCACACGCTGACCTGCGAGATCTTCGACACCAGCCCTGCCGCGCCGCATCTGCGCCATGCGCGGGCAAGTGACGAAGGAGGACGAGGACTGTTCATCTCCGGTGAGCTGTCGGACCGCTGGGGTGTGCGATGGTCCGATCAGGGCAAGACCGTGTGGACGGAATCCGCGCTCGATGCGTGAGCTGTGACTTCGCGACCGGCATCCCCCGGCACGCCAGCATGCGGGCGTCGCTGTAGACGACAGCCACGGTCAACGGCTCTGACCACCGCCCGAAGCTCACCTCTACGGTCGGCCGGGCATCCCCAGCCTGTGCCGCACGGCCTGCTCCGCTACTTGCTTGCCCTCGCGCAGGTCCGGCACGGTGGTTTCAGCCGCCGCGTACCAGCGGCCGTAGCGGTCGGAGAGGGCAATGGCGGACACCCCGTGCAGCAGGACGCTCAGACCGACGGTGACCGCGACCACCCTGCCCATCAGCTCCGTTCCGGGAAAGTGCTCCTCCACGACGAGGAGGGCCAAGACGATGGAGGCGAGACCTCGGGGACCGAACCACCCGATGTAGGCCACCGTGGGTGGTCGCAGCCGGCTGCCTGCCAACGCGAGGGCGACAGGCACCATTCTGACCACCGTCAGGCTGAGCACCGCGTAGACGACGATTCGCCACGTCAGATGCTCCAGCGCCGGGCCGAGCAGCACCGCGCCGAAGACCAGCAGGCTCAGGGCCGCCAGCAGCCCGCCGAGGTCTTCGGCGAAGTCGGCGGTACGGTCCGGCACCTCCGCCTCTGCCACCGGCCGGCGGCGCAGCCCAGTCGCGAAGGCGAACCCGGCCACCCAGGCGGCGATGAAACCACTGCCATGGGTGGCGACGGCCAGCCCGTAGGCGCCGGCCGCCACTGCAAGGACGAAGACCTGGCGCCACTCCCGAGACACCCACCCCTTGGCGCGGGCCCTCTGCAGGAGCAGGCCGCCCAGCAAGCCGACCGCCAGACCGAGTGCGGTGCTGAGCAGCAACGCACGCCAGAAAACCCCGAGTACGCCGTCATGTGAGGCGGTCGTACCGGGGTGCGCGGCCAGGAAGAGGACGAAGAACGGAAGCACACAGCCGTCGTTGAGGCCGCTTTCGACGTTGAGCCCTCGGCGCACGAGCACGGGTACACGAGGGCTGGAGATGGCAGTGGTGCTCACGGCCACGTCGGTGGGCGCGAGGATGGTGCCCAGCAGCGCCAGTTCCCAGGCGGTCAGGCCCGGCAGCAACGGCCACGCCAGCAGCCAGCCCGCCCCGACGGTCAGGGGCAGCCCGACGGCCAGCAGCCGGGCGGGCAGGAATCCCCCGCTGAGCAGGTCCCGCCGCCGGACGCTCATCGCGTCGATGAAGAGCACCAGGGCCAACGCGGCTTCCACCAGGGTAAGCACCGGACCTGCGTCATGTTCCAGATCGATCAGGTCGAGCCCGACGGGACCGATGAAGACCCCGCACACCACGAACACCAGAGCAAGAGACACGGGCGTTGAGGCGAGTCGACGCGAGGCCAGCGCGTATCCAGCGGTGACCGCGGCTACGGCCACGCCGGTCCACGAGCCACTACTCATCGGCTTCGAATACTCCGGTCTGGTGGCATGGGGCCCAATCCGCAACGGGGCGTTTAGGGAATATTGTGGCAACTGCGGCAGGCGCAGCCGCACCGACACGGAGAAAGGGCTATCCGGTTGCCCGAGCGCGGCCGACCCACGGGCGACCGAGCCCGGCTCGGACCCTTCCCCGGTCACAGCGAGCGACAACCGCTCACCGTTTTCATGAGAAGGCGATCGAGCCCAAAGGGGTAGAAAGCGAAGGAAAGACTTCTCGATTGGAGCCAGAAGGGAGCCCAGCGATGTTCGAGGAACGCAAAGACCGTCGACGTGCCAATCACGCCTTCGACCACGGCGAAGGCGTCACGCGATACCACCTGAAGCAGAAGGCGATGTCCATCGGGGACGACTACTGGATCGACAACGAGGCCGGCGATCATCTCTACAAGGTCAATGGCAAGGTTCTGCGCGCTCGCCATACCTACGAGATTGAGGACCGGGACGGCCGCAGCATCGCGACCGTGCGGAGCCGCCCATTGCGGATCAAGGACTCGATGTCCATCGAGGACGCTGACGGCAACCGCGTCGCTCTGGTCAAGAAGGCTCTCGTCAGCCCGCTGCGCGACCGCTGGCTCATCAAGCCCGAGGCCGGCGACGAGCTCACCGTTCAGGGCAACCTCGTGGACCACGAGTACACCATCGAGCGCGACGGCTACAAGATCGCCGAAGTCTCCAAGAAGTGGTTCCGCGTACGCGACACCTACAGCGTGGATATCAGCCCTGGCACCGACCACACTACTGTCCTGGCCGCCGCCGTCGCCCTCGACTCGATGGCCCACCCAGGTGACTGACGCCCCGCCCGGAAGTTGTGTGATGACCACAGTCGCATCCGGCAGTCATGCGCCGGTTCCGTTGGCTCGGATCAGCGGGCTGAAGAGGTGATCGCCTTCGGTAGCACAGGTCCACGCGATCACTGACCCCACCTTGCGGTGGCGCGGCTCCGGTGTTTCGCGAGCCGACATCTGACGAGGTCCGCCTCGTTGCCCGGCAGGTCGGTGAGACACCTCCCGTGCTGGTCGTCTTCGCGGCTGATGCGGGCGGGCCAAGCCTCTCATGGCCGTCTGCGTCGAGGGGAGCCGTAGAGCGCGAGCGAGCCTCAACGAGGCAGACGGTTGTCTGCCCGACCACGGCTCCCGCGTTCGCCGTGTCGGCCTTCGTGACGGTCCGTTGAGGTCGTCAGACCCGTGAACCCGATACCGGTGTAGCCGGTGGTCGTCCCGGTCTAACAAACCACCGCTAGTGTGATCTCGCCGCTGGGGCTTCCTGCGTCAGGTGACCAGCTCGGCGATGCTCCGGGCCGTCAGCCACAGGCCGATCACCAGGGAGAGCGTGACGACCAGCTGTTCTTGGTGCCGCTCCAGCGAGCTCCGCAGGGCATTCAAGTGTGCGTTCGCGGCTGCGGGCGCCCGGACCGCGTACATCTCCATGACAATGAGGCTGAGTGTGGCCAGCAGGCAGTAGCCGGTCAGCACGAGCCAGTCAGTGAGGGTGGAGAGGTTCGCCTCGATGGCAGTCGCGGCGCCGGCGCCGACCAGAGCCCAGGGCTGTAGCAGCCATGCCAGACCGGCTGCCGTGACCGGAGTGGCATGGTCGATCCGGGCGGTCCAGCGTGGCGGGGAGTGCGGGCGGGGCGGCCGGTGGTGCCGGTACGCGCTGTACAGCATCAGCGCCAGACCTATGGCGAGTTTCGCAGCGATCGCGGCGGTCGAGGGCACGCTGTGACGGGCCGGGGGCTGACCGCCGGTCAGCAGCACAACGACCGCGATCACCGTAATCAGGTTGGCCAGCCACGACAGCAGGAATGCCAGACCTTGACGAACGCCTCGCCGCGAGGAGAGCAACAGGATGAAGGCGCTGTTGTGCAGTGGCCCCAGGGAGATGGCCGTACCGATCACAACCAGGTTGAGGACCATCGGATCAGTCGCTCCTGGGTTCAGGGGCCGTCCGCCACCTGCGGACGAGGCGCTGGCCGGGAGAGGGATGCGGCGCTGCTGCGGTGCCACGTCCCGACTCTGCAGCTGGCGGCTCGGCTGGTCAAGCAGGCCACTCCCGCGAAGCCCTGCCGGCAGGAACGGCCGCAGTCGTTCCCCCCGCGGCACCTGTCAGGTCACTCCGCCCCACGTCCACCCCAACGACTCGGAAAAGCGGTAGCCACATGATCGGGACCGGCCCAGCGATGGCGCTCACCAGGCTGGCCGATGGTGGAAGGAATGGCGCGTGATGGGGACGCTGCCGGACCCGCTGCTGGCTCCCCCATGCCTGATCGTGCCCTGCTTTGGCACGGGCCAGCGACCTGGAGGGGGGCCGCTTCCGCTCCCTCGTCTTCGCCCGACCGGTCGGCGTTTGCTGGCACCAAGACCGCATGCGACGATTACGCAGAAAAACGGTGGTTAAGGAGTTTTTGTGACAAACGCCCTGCGGGTCAACGTCGACAACTTCGTGCGCGCTGAGACTGACAGAATGTTCAACGACCTTCAGCGGACAGCCGGCGGCGTGAACGTCTGGTCACACAACCGCACCCCCACCCCCGTCGACCAACAGCCCGTCATCCGGATGAACCGCGACACTCTGTACAGCTTCGCAGTCGTCGACATCAGCCGCGGGGCGAAACTGAGCATCCCGGACGCCGGCGGGCGCTACTTCTCGGTGATGGTGGTGAACCAGGACCACTACGTCAATCGCATCTTCTGCGAGCCCGGTGAGTACGAACTTACTCCCGCGGAGTTCGACACCCCGTTCGTCGTCGTGGCTCTGCGCGTACTCGTCGACCCGACCGACCCCGAGGATTTGGCGACGGTGGGCGAACTGCAGGACAAGTTCGCGCTCACGGCTGTCTCCAGCCGCGCGTTCGAACCAACCGACTACGACGAGGAAAGCCTCAACGCCACGCGTCACGCGCTCCTCGAACTCGCCAAGGGCCTGGGTGGAGTCGAACGCGCCTTCGGCACACGCGACGCCGTGGACCCCGTACGCCACCTCATCGGAACGGCCGCCGGATGGGGCGGACTGCCCGAGACGGAGGCGTCCTACATCACCGTCGACCCGGGCCTGCCGGTAGGAGAGTACGAACTGACGGTCCGTGACGTCCCGGTGGATGCCTTCTGGTCAATCTCGTTGTACAACGCCGAGGGATTCTTCCAGGCCAATGACCATGACGCTTACAGCGTCAACAGCGTCACCGGGGTGCCCAACAGCGACGGGTCGATCACCGTCCGATTCGGAGGCTGCACCGAGGGCCGCGCCAACTGTCTCCCCATCATGGAAGGTTGGAACTACCTGATCCGGCTCTACCGCCCACGCAAAGAAATCCTCGACGGCTCCTGGAGCTTCCCCACCATCGCCGCCTGAGCGCAGCTCCGAGTTCCGCGTCTGCGTTCATTTCGCCGAGTGCTCGCACGTGGCCGCGGGCTGGGGTCTGCTGGCATTGAACCCACAGGACGAGAGGGTCGAGCCATGCCGAACGACGGATCAGCGGGTGCCGCCGATGAACGCTCCGAGCTGGAGCGGCTACAGGCTCGTATCACCGCTTTGGAGGCTGACAAGAAGGCTCGGGCTCCCCGTCACCGGTGGCGGTCCTTCTTCTCCGCGTTGCTCATCGTCCTTGGTTGCATCCTTGCCCCGCTGGCCGCTGTCGCAGCCTGGACGGCGGATGAGATCGGCGACACGGACCACTACGTTGACACGGTCGCCCCGCTCGCTTCCGACCCCGACATCGAGGCGGCCGCCGCGAACCGGGTCACTAACGCGGTGATGGAACACATCGACCTGCCGACCCTGCTGGAGGGAGTGGCGCCTGCGGACCGGCCGCTCGCTGAGAAGGCCCTCGGCAAACTCGGCGACTCGCTGCAGAGCGCCATCCGCAGCTTCGTCCACGACAAGTCGGAGGAGATCGTCTCCTCCGACACCTTCGAGGACTTCTGGACCGATGCCAACCGCCGGATCCACTCGGCCGTCGACAAAGCCCTGACGGGCAGCGGCGGCGGCGCAATGAAGATCAACAACGACTCGGTCACCGTCGACCTCGGCCCGGTCGTCGACCAGGTCAAGCAGCGCCTCATCGACGACGGAATGACCGCGGCCGCGAAGATCCCCGAAGTGCACACCGACTTCACGGTGCTGCGAGCCGACAACGTCGGCAAGGTCAAGACGTACTTCCGGATCCTTCAGATGGCCGGGTTCTGGCTGCCCGTACTCTCCGTGCTGCTCATCGCCGCCGGGGTCGTGCTGTCCGCACACCGCCGCCGCGTTCTCGTGGTTGCCGCGCTCGCCTTCGCCTTCGTCATGCTGCTGCTCGGTGGAGGCCTGACCCTCTTCCGCGTGACATACCTGAACGCGCTGCCGGACACCGTCTCTCAGCCCGCTGCCGAGTCGGTCTACGACACGCTCACGCGCTACATGCGCACCATGGTCCGCATGGCGGTGACGCTCAGCGTGGTTGTCGCCCTGGCTGCCTGGCTGAGCGGGCACGGCCGATGGGCGACGTTCGTACGGCAATCGTGGCACTCCGGCATCGGCTCCGTCCGCTCCACCGCTGACCGCGCGGGGATGCGCACCGGACCGGTCGGACCATTCATCCGACGCCACCGCACATGGATCACCTGGGTCCTGGCCGGTCTGGCCGTACTGACGTGCATCCTGTGGAGCTTTCCGACCGCCCTGGTCATCGTCGGCATCGCACTGGTCTGGCTCCTCGTGATGGCCCTGGTGGAGTTCCTGGCGGGGAACCCGGAGAAAGGACACGCACAGGCGGCTGATATTTCGCCAGGGCAACCGACCAGTTGAGGACGGCCCGTCTCCAGGAAGTGCGAAGGTATGAGCGGGGTGCTGAAATGGCGAGAGGGCTCTCCCGTCGCCGTGCCGACGGCCACCAACGCCTGCTGTCAGCGGCCGGGTCGGGCCCGGACCTCGATCGCTCGTGAGGAGTGGCCGTGAGCGAAGACCTTGCTGATCTGGAAGAGATGGGGCCCGTCGATTACCTGGTGGTCGAGTTCCCCGGCAACAAAATGACGGGCGAGGGCTTCCCCCTCCTCCTCGACCTCGTCGATCGCGGCATCATCCGCATCCTTGACCTCGTCTTCGTCCGAAAAGACAGCGACGGGTCGGTTGCCGCGGCAGAACTGAGGGATCTCGGCGACGGGATCGACCTCTCCGTCTTCGAGGGCGCTTCGTCCGGACTGCTGGACGAGGAAGACATCAACGAAGCCGGTACCGCTCTGGAGCCGGGCAATGCGGCTGGAATCATCGTGTACGAGAACGTGTGGGCCGCCCCCTTCGCTCGAGCCATGCGGCGCAGCGGTGCTCGACTCGTGGCCAACGGCCGTATTCCCGTCCAGGCCCTGTTGGCCTCCCTCGAAGCAGCCGAGGCCGCAGACACGCAGTCTGGGAGATGATCGAACATGCCAGGACTTCTTCGTGGTATCGCGCGTACAGCCGTGGTCTCCGGAACCGCCACCGCGGTATCCAACCGTGTGTCACGGAGGCAGGCGGGCCGATGGGCGGAGCAGGACACTCAGCAGCAGATGTTGCAACAGCCCCAGGTCGCCGCTCCGGCCCCACCTCCTGACGACATGGACAGCACGATCGACAAGCTGAAGGAGCTGGGGGCACTGAAAGCCCAAGGGGTTCTGACCGAAGAGGAATTCGAAACGCAGAAGCGCAGGATTCTCGGCTGACGCCACCGTGGTGGGGGAACGTAAGGAGACGACTCCATCACGGTGCCGGTCGCGGCCACAGCTCTTTGGCAGAGATGGGGCTCCTGACTCCCTTAGGGCCGGCCCGTCCTTGAAGCCGTCCAGGATGGAGCGGTCATGACGAATCTCATGAGTGACGCCCGCACTGGAAGCGCGGCAAAGAGTGGCAGCGGCTGGCTCGCCTTCGCCGCAGTCATGTGATCTTCGGTGGCGTCATGGCCATCCTCGTGGGCATCGCCGCCATCGCCAACGACGATGTGTTCCTGTCCACCCGCAATGACGTCTTCGAGTTCGACCTCACTGGATGGGGCTGGGGCCATCTGATCCCTGGGTAGCGTGATCGTTCTCGCCGGACTGGCGCTGTTCCAGGGCGCCACATGGGCCAGGGTCATCGGTGCGCTGCTGGCGGGCCTGGGCGTGATCGCGAACTTCCTCTGGCTGCCGTACGCACCCGTCTGGTCGATCGTGCTGATCGCGATCGACGCGTTCGTCATCTGGGCACTGTGTGCGGCGCCCGCCACGTTTCGGCGGGTCCAGCGGGCCGAGCCTGCGGCGCACGACAGTCTCGGGTACGGCTTTGTCCTCGCGAAGGTCGCGCGTCGGGGCCGCGGTCTTCTCGTGCCCGCTCTTCCAAGACCGCCCCGCGGCCCCCCGAGTGTCGCGTCGTCCCCTGCCTGGAGTCCTGGCCGAGCCCCCGACGGGACTCAAGCACAGGGGCCCGCACACTCGCCGGCTCACCCACCTCGTAACGGTAGAAGCCGGGCCGGGCCCGCCTGCTCATGACACAGGGAACCGACCGCATCTTGCCCGGGATGGACCACGACATCGTCGGCGCAACGTCACCCATTGCAGCGTCTCCCAGTGCCAACAAACCTTCGCTCTGGCCCCCTCAGCGGTCGCCCGCCCCCAGCCCGGGGACGACGAACGGCCCATGCACCCGTTCACGCTTGTCCGCCGAAGTAGCAACCTCGATACGCGCACCGCCTTCGACCTCCACGGAAATGACGGCCACGCGCTTCCCGAGACGTCTCACCTCGCCCGGCTCGGCCGCACGATCCGCGCCTGCCAGGGCATCTGCAGGAACAAAGTCACCCCGGAACAGGAAGGGCGCCTTCCTCCAGACAAGAACGTCACGGACCCAGTAGCCATAGCCTCGCCGCCATTTCGCGGACAGCCCTCGCACCTGGCCGTCGACGACCCTAACCGCTCCCTTGAAAACGCCCGGCTGGCGGCTGATCCAACGCCGGCGCGTCAGCACAACGAGCAACAGAACGACGACCACGATCAAGTCGACACCCAGCACAGCGAGCAGCGCGATCACCATGCGTCCATCCTCTCGCGGTTGCTGCCGGACCGCCTTACCGCCACACCTGATCACCGCTCGACGCAAATCGGGACGACGACCAGGAGCAGAAGGGTTCGCTGCGGGTGAGCAGTACGGCGGCAGGGGTGCTGCGTTTCAGTGAGGAGCACGATCCTGCCGTGCTGACGCAGTTTGTCCGGCTGCCGATCAACGACCCGGAGGGCTCCTACCGGCGGCGGGGTATCGAGGCCGCGTCAAGGTCCTCTCGCCGCTGACAGCCGCTGTCACCCTTTGCGCTTCGTGCTCACGCGTGACGCGCCCGCGTTCGAGCACGTGATGGTCGCCACCCGGGTCCCGCGTCGAGTTGGCAGGCCCAGGACCAGGCCCTTCGTGGTGCTGGCGGCCAAGGCGTACTCGTCGCGAGCCATCCGGGACCATTTGCGAAGGCGTGGAATGCCAGCTGTGATTCCGCAACCTGCTGACCAGATCGCCAACCGCAAGCGCAGAGGGCGCAGCGGCGGGGCGCCCACCCGGATTCGCGAAGCGTACAAGCAACACAACACCGTCGAACGCTGCATCAATCGCCTCAAGCAGTGGCGCGGTCTGGCCACCCGCTACGAGAACACTCCCTCACCGGACGGAACCGGACATGCCGTTCCCGCAGCTCCTCAGGCAAGGACGTTGACCGCGCGGGCGACCACCAGCCCGAGAATGAGAAGGGAGAGGAGGGCCCCCTTCGTCGGCCGCTCACACGGCCGTCGCCGCCTTCACCCGCCCGGCACTACACCGCGGCCACGGCGCCCGGTCGAGTCGGCGGGCGCGGACATGGTGGAGCGATCTGCCCGAGAGCTCGCGGCAGACCGCCCACCTTGCTACGCAGCAGGATCCGGCTCAGCAGCCGCCGCAGTTGTAGAAGGTCACGTCCCAGTGGTTGCCCTCGTCGGCGTAGATGTTGCCGGCGCCGGACTTCCACTGCGGGGCCCCGTCACCGCGCACCCCGATGTAGGTGAAGGTGTTCTTGATGTAGTTGCCGACGCACGTGTACTTGCTGAAGTCGAGCTTGTAGCCGTTCCAGTGCGAGTAGGTGCCGCTGGCGTGGCCGGTCTCGGTGCCGCCGGTGATGTTGAGGGCGCAGCCGCTGGCGCTCTTGAGAGTTTGGGCGCCCTGGGCGGAGGCGAGGTTGAGCTGCTCGAAGGACGTGCAGGTGGAGTTGTAGCGGTCGGAGCAGCCGCCAGACGAGGACCAGGTGATCCCGGAGCTCCGGAACATCGAGGTCGCGGTGGCATGGCTGATCTTGGTGACCGCGTGGGCGTCGGTGGCACCCGTGAGGACGCCGACACCGGGCGTGAAGAGGGCGCCGAGGACCAGGGCGAGGGCGGTGAGGACCGAGCGCAGTCCGGTTCCTCTCATGCGGGTTGCAGCGGTGTCGCGACCGTTGGGGACCTGCGGAGACTTCATGAGTCTTCCTCCTGGCGCCGACTTCGGCGAGTGGGTGCGGACATTGGCGGGGCTGAGCAACCGGACCGCGAGGTCTACCCGCGTCGACTTCTGGGCGCGGAAGACCCCGGCAGTGCGGCCCGGGGAATCAGACGGCGGAGCGGAAGGCCGGCAGGTAGCCGCCGGACTGGCCTGTGGCCGTGGGGTGGTAGCTGTTGGAGACGGGCACCGAAACGCTGTGCAGCCAGGCGGCGCTCGAGCAGATCTCGTGGCCGGTGAACTCGTCCACGACGCTGGAGTAGGAGAACCCCGCGTCGGCGGCCTGCTTCGCGAGCATGCCGTTGAGGGCGTCGCTGCCCCGGTTGATCGCCGCACGCTCGGTCTCGCTCAGCCCGGCGATGCAACTGCCGTTCAACTGGTAGAAGCGCGGGTAGCCGAGCACGACGACGTGAGCCTGCGGCGCCTTGCTGCGGATGGTGCCGTAGAGAGACGAAAGGGACCCGGGCAGGGTGCTGTTGATCTGTGTGATGGCGTTGTTCACCGCGTTGACACAGGTCGCCTCGCTCTGCAGAACACAGGTCTGCATGACGTTCGCGAACCCGACGTCGTTGCCGCCGGCGGTGACGCTGACGAGCGTGGTGGAGCTGTTGAGCGGGGTCAGCTGGCTGCTCTTGACGGTACTGGTCGTTGCCCCCGAACAGGCGGTGAAGGAGAACGAGGCCGGGGCGTTGGCCGCCGCCCACAAGGACGGGTAGGCCTTGCTGCTGCGCTGGCAGCTGCCGCTGTCGGACAGGTAGCTGCCGGCACCCACGCCGGAGGAGTAGGAGTCGCCGAGAGCGACGTACCGCTCCCCCGCCGCCGCAGCGGCGGAGGCGGGCTGGGCCAGGCCGAAGCTCGCGGCGAACATCGCCAGCAGCGGAGGCAGAACCCATCTCAATCTAGATGCGAACATGACAACACGTTCCTCAAGGTGCCGTGCGGGCCAGGAGTTGTTGAAGTGTCACTCTTCTAGCAGTGATCGATGCCGACGCGATAGACGTATGACGCTTGTTTCTGTTCGCGGTCGAAATCCACCCTTCCGCGCTGCACGCAGAGGCGTCTGTCACCTGCTGGAACCAGCCCCCACCGTCCACACTCCGTCACCGAAGTCCGAGCAGGCAGTGGGCGGAAGGCGCCGGCGAGAGGGCGGCGAAGAACCGACGATGTCCAGGGAGGCGCCTGAGCGCCGACGCCGGGCCGGATCGTTCGCGCGCCACGGCAGGCATGGCGGGGCTACGGGCGCCGCCTGGGAGCCGAACTCCGTCGGCTCCGCCAGGCCAAGGGGCTCAAGGACACCGAAGTGGCCGAACGGCTCATGGTCTCCCAGCCCAAGATCAGCCACATCGAGATCGGGCGCCGCTCCGTCAGCCCCCGCGATGTACGCGACCTGTGCGTGCTCTACGAAGTGACGAACCAGCAGGTCATCGACTCCCTGATGGAGATGGCCAAGGAATCCGGGCAGCAGGGCTGGTGGCACGCCTACGGCGACATCCCCCACAGCATCTACATCGGCGTGGAGACGGCCGCCGCATCCATCCACTCCTACGAGCCCACGATGATCCCCAGCCTGCTGCAGACCCCCGCCTACGCCGACGCGGTCATCGGGGAAACAATCCCCCTTCTCACCGCCGAGCAGGCCACCTTCGGGTACGGCTTCGCCGCCAGCACCGGATCTACGACCCGGCCCGCCCCCTGCGGCTGTGGGTCGTCCTGGACGAATCGGCCCTACGCAGCGCCGTCGGCAGCCGCAACATCATGCGCGAGCAACTCGAACACCTCCACGTCCTCAGCACCGAACCGCACATCACCGTGCAGATCCTCCCCCACCACATGGGAGCCCACCCCGGCCTCTCGGGACAGTTCTCCATCCTGCACTTCGCCGACAGCCCCCAGGCAGGGGTAGTCCACCTGGAACGGTTCACCCACGACCTCTACCTGGAAAAACCACCCGACCTACAGCTCTACAGCGTGCTGTACGACCATCTCCAGGCCCAAGCCCTCAACCCCGACACAGCCGCCACTTCATCACCGACACCATCAAGTCGCACATCACCGCGGCGAGCACCGTTGAGTCCTTCCGCGAGACAGCCTGAACCGTATTGCTGAGATGCGGGACTGAGCCTCAATCTCGGCCGGCGCTCTTTCTCAGCTGCGGCTTGCTTCACCCCACGGGAGATCAGCGGTTCGGGGACGGCCCGACAGGCCGGGCCTGCCCCGGCCTGTCGGCAGGCTTGCTCATGCCGCCCCAAGGGCTTGCCCCCACCAGTTCAGTCACACGCACGGCCCGGCGCGTGGCGACCAATGGAGTGAGAGACCCTGCCCAGGTGCGGTGCGGTGGGCGGCATCCGCCTGCGAAGCCTGCACAGTGGAAGCTGCGACTCCAGAAGACGTTTTGCAGTCGCAGCCGGAGCCCTGGACCAAGCCGTCACACGCCGCCCAGGGCTTCGCCTTCTCCCCAGAAGGTCAGCAGGCTTCTGCAGCGGCGGCGCCAGGGGCCGGACGGCCAGGGCATTGTTCTGCTGGTTCTGCGTCGACGGGCGGCAATCCCGCATGTACCCGGGCCAGCTGCCGGCGCACCGAGGTGACAGCCGTGGACACGGCGTCTGCCACGTTCCTGGGCTGGTCACCGTCATTCCCTGCCCCGGCTTGGGAATCCTCGCTGACGGGTTCCTGGTCCACGTTCATGCTGGGCCGCCTGCCCCGACCGCTCACCCCTACCCGAGATCAGATAAATCTTGTGGAGTGCCCACAATCCGCACTGGCAGTCGCCCGATAATCAGTGAATCGGATGCGGCTCGCGGCCAGGCCGACGGCGGAGCCCGCCGTGCCGGCGCGGTCACGCCGACCGGTCAGGTGGCCGGTGACCGACCCGTGACCCGAGGGCCGCCGACGCTGTTGTGCCGGGCGACGCGCGCGTGCATCCCCCCAGGGCATGCGCGCGCCGCAGGGGCCCTGAACCGCGCCTGGCCCAGGGCTCCGCAAGGCCCCCAACCCGCGAGGGTTGGGGGCTTCTCCTTTGCGTCAACTTGTCTGGCAGGTCCGAGACGACTTAGCCGATCGGCAGTCCCTGCAGAGGCAGGGCCCTCAAAGGCAGGGCGTTCGTAGGCAGGGAGTTCGTAGGCAGGCTGTTCGTAGGCAGGCCGCTCAGCACAGGCAGACCGCCGAGCAGGCCTGAAATGGGGTCCGCCACGGGTGCGGTAGCGGGGCCCTGGTCGGCGTGAGCGGGGGCAGCAACCACGATGGAGGCTGCCGCAACGGCCAGGACAGCGAGTGTGCGCTTAGCTGTGTTCATGGGCTGCCAACGGCCGTCAGTGCCTCGAGGTCACGGCCCGCCCGGCCAGGGCTGCCGCCTCTCTGCACCCACGTCCGTTCCTGAAACTCAAGTGCACAGGGTTTCGCCTTGTCCAGAAGTCAGCACGCTTCGTGGCCGCGGCCTCGGTTCGCCGAGGGGCCGGGGAAGGGTTCCGGTCCCGGCCGGCTCCTCCTCACGGGGCGGCAGCCCTGCATGTACTCGGGCCAGCTGGCGGCGCACCGAAGCGACGGCGGTGGACCAGGCGTCTGCCCCACGTCCCACAGCCTGGTCGCCGCCGCCTGCGGCCTCCGGCCCCTCGCGGGCAAGCACCTGTTCGCCGTTCTGCTATTCATGTCGTTCAGCGTGCCAGCCACCACCGACAGTGCGGGCCGCAGACGGCGACGGGCCCGGCCTGGGTGGAGGCCGGGCCCGTGGCCTCGTCCGCATCAGCGGTCCGCTTGCTCAACGTGGCCGACCCAGGCACTTCGCCTACCCGGGCCGGCTCACCGGCCCTTCATACGTCCCCATGACCGCCTAGACAAGACACCACGACCCCCAGGACTCCATGTCCACCACATGAGGGCGTAGGACGGCAGCGCCGCCCGATCCAGCGCGGATTGGCATAAGAAGCGTGGCCGGTTACTCAATCAGCAGCTGGCAACCCTCACCTGACCGACCGGACACAGGCGACGTAGCGCAGTGCAGCATCAGAAGTCCGGCGGGCTGCAGGGCAGCACAACCGGGGGCCGGCCGCCGCCTGCAGCCGACCCCCGGGAAGACCCGCCTTGTCCACTCATTACAAGCGTGCGCCCACACCCCACACCCCTGCAACAACCCGAAGGGAGATGGCCCTGGCTTGGTCGGCGGCTTCGCAAGGCCGGACGGTAAACGTCGGCCGTATCCGTCACAGCTACGGCCGCCCGGCCCCTCCGTAGCGAGGGGACACCACGGCGCGTTGCACTCAAAACAGCGCAAGCATGACCTAACGTGCTGATTTGTCCGGTACTTCCCAATAACGTCAAATCTGACGGAAGTGGAGATGTTGTGCGCAAGCTTCGCAATGCCGCTCTGGTAGCTGCCATGCTCGGGAGTTTCAGCATGCTCGGGGCCGGTGTCGCCGCGGCCGGCGACGGCGACGGCTACGGCCACCCCGACGGCCGGCACAAGGGCAAGGACGGCAACGTGGTCGTGTGCGAGCAGCGGTCCGACGTCAGCCAGGACACGTTCCAGCTCGGCCTCATCAACCTCGCGACCGGGCCCATCACGGTCCTCGGCAGCGGCCCGGCGACCGCCGTCTCGGTCCAGCAGATCTGCAGCGGCGAGGACACCCTGGCCAGGAACGGCGCCGACGCCGAGACGGGACCGGGGCTCGACCTCGACCTCGGCCTTCTCTAACAACGCGGGACGCCTATCAACGCTCGCCAGCAAGCCCGTAACGGGCGATGTCTGTTGAGCTGATGGGCCGCAAGCCGTTCGCTCAAAACGTCCGGCTGGGAATTCCCAGCCGGACGTTTTGAGCGAACGGGTGTCGTGTTCAGCCGCGCCAGCGTCCAAGCGCTCGGGAACGAAGACCCGGGGACCCTGGACCGGGCGTTGGCCAAGGCCCCGGGGGGGCCGCACCCTCGAGGAATGGACATGGGGCACCCCCGAGAACAACGCATTGCACGCACTTCGGTCACGGGCAAAGAAGAAGACTGCAAACTCCTGGTTGCGACGTGCCGGCTTTCCTCACCGGCGGCCCAGCTCGGCCGCGCCCTGGTCTCAAATCCCACAACCAGTAAACGAGGCGGCAGTTCCTTGGTGCACCAACATGCATACGGGCTGCGTGGCGTCACCGACAGGAGCACACGGCGGTTCCTCCTGCGCCTGCGGCGCAGGTCACTGATGAGTGGCCTGCGACGGAGTAGACCTTCTCGCCCAGCAGTAGGGGCGCGTCGGCCGGTCCCTTGATGTAGGGCCCGCGCCAGATGAGGCGGTGTCCCTGGGTTGACGGGTACCACTGGCGGACCTTGTGCATGCGTACTGGCCACCGGTGGTGGTACGTCCGCACCTGGTCCTTCGGCCCACCCCACCGGACGCCGCGCTTGAACGGCCGATTCTGCCGCTCGTCGGCCTCGTCCTGGCGCACTCGGCGCACTCCTGGCCACCGCCGTCGTGCGTGACCAAAAGTTCACCGCGCCGTTGATCCGGGCGACGCGTGCACATGCACGGATTCGGATTGCTCGCTCCAGGGGTCCCGATGACCGCGCCTGGCTCGGGACCCCCGCCCCTGTTGACGTTCCCCGGTCGCCGGCCGCGGCCGCGCCGCCCATCCCGCCCGCCCCTCGTACTCCAGCTGTAGATCGTGATCTTGCAGGTGGAGGCTGGCGCAGGGATGGTGCGGCCACCGTCGATCACCGCGAGTTGTACACAAACGACGAGATGGTGGCCGCAGCCCGGGAGCTAGCTGGCCACGTCCGCGGACTCAACGGTGCTGGTGGCCTTCTGTTCTGGGATCGTGCCTACCAGCGGTGCCTGTCGCACGGCCCGGTTGGCCGTGGTGAGGAGGGCCAGGGCGAGTAGCCATGCCCCGCAGAGCCAGACCAGAGGCTTAGCACCCAGTGCGGTGATCAGCGCGCCGCCTGCGAGTGTGCCGATCGACAAGGCTCCCGTCGTGAGCGTCTGGACGGCGCTCGTCGCCCGGCCCCGCAACTCTTCGGGCGTGATGGCCAACTGGTGGGTGGTCATGACCACCGCGTAGACCGGAGCCACCAGCGACTCGGCGGCCGCCACAGCTGCCAGCAGCAGCGGATTGGGGGCGAGTGCGTACAGCGGGAACATCAGCGCCTCCAACCAGAGCATCACCACGGCGATCCGGCCGAGCGGGAAGCGACGCGTGACCCGGTCCGAGACCAGAGCCCCCACCATGGCGCCGACCGCACCGCCACTGAAGATGACGCCTATCCACACGGACGAGGCGCCGACTTGCTGGGCGAGGGTGATGATCAGCAGATACCCGGCGCCGTAGCGCACCTTGTCAGCGGCCGAGACCAGGGTGAGGAAGCGGATGACCGGCTGGCGCCAGAGCCAGCCGAGCCCTTCACGGATCTCGGTGGTGAGCCGGGCCGTCGTCCGCGTGTCCTGTCGGGCCAGCTGGAACCGAGCGCGCATCAGACACAGCGATGCCGCGGACATTGCAAAGGAGACCGCGTTGACGGCGAACGGCACGGTCCGCCCGGCGGCTTAGAGTGCACCGGCGAGCGGAGCCCCGAAGACACTCACGGCGCTGGCAGCGGACTGCGAGTAGCCGAGTGCAGCGGACAGCTGTCGCCGATCAACCACGTTGGGCAGCGCCACGGACGGATTGGAAGGAGAGCTTCCCGGCCCTTCCCGGACGGTTCGCCTGTCTCTCACTCTGTCGTGATCAATCGGTTGGCCTTCAGGAGGTCGATCCAGATCGTTGAGGCGCGGAGGTGGAGGCCTGCGAAGGAGATTCCGGATGCCTTGGCGCTCGAAGCGGGAATGCCCCGCCGCGGGCTGCCTCTCCTGCCACATACGCACCACCCGCATCGCCCGCATCGCCCGCATCACCCGGGGTGATTGGACTCTGACCGAGTGTCAATACCGCCTGCTTTGATGGGCACTTCGGTGAGCAGATCAGGAGGGGAAGGCCAGCGGTGCCGTACATCCAGGCCTACACGAAGGCGGACGGAACCTACGTCCGTGGGCACCATCGATGGGCAGCAGGAGCGCGCCATGAGATGGCGATATTAGCCGTGGCCGTGGTCGCAATCGTCGGCATAGGGAACGGCAACATCAGCACCGGCACGGGAAACGGCCAGGCACCCAGGCCGCAGAAGACAGCTACGCACCCGATCACTTTCGCGGACCACGGTCGAGCGGTGAAGCCTCGTCAGAAGTCGGTGACATACCCGATCCGCTTCCCCAAGGTGGAGCGAAAGCCTGTGCCACGGCCGTCTGTGTCGTACCCGATCCGGTTCGAGACCAGCGGGAACGGACAGTGACCCGCCGCCGGCCGCCAGCAAGGCGCCGCACGTCCCGTGGGAGCAGGCGACAGCAGCAGAGAGAGGCACAGGCCATCGCCCGTGGCCTGGTTGCCGTCGTGGCCATCGCGCTGTTCGTCGCAGTGGTCAAGTGGATCGGCGACCACCCCTGGGTGCTCCTGGTGGCTCTCGTCCTTGGCGCAGCCGTGGTGGGCGGATGGTTGTACCAGCGTCAGCAGCGGTCGCAGTGGGAGCAGGTCCGGGCCCGCGGCCTGCGGTACGCGATGAGTCAGCTGGACTCGCTCCATCATCGGGAATTCGAGCACGCTGTACGGGACCTGCTGAAGCGGGACGGCTGCGCTGATGCGGTACAGGTCGGCGGGGCCGGCGACAACGGAGCGGATGTGAAGGCCACCGACCCGTTCGGACGTCGTTGGGTCATCCAATGCAAGCACCGTCGCAATGGCCTGGCCGGCTCACCTGTCGGAACCCCGGACCTGCATGTCCTCAACGGCACCGCCCGCCAGCTCCACGGGGCAGACGTTGTGATCCTCGTGACGAACGGCCGCTTCACCTCCGGCTGTCCCCCGCTGGCCAAGTCGCAGAAACGCGCCCGACAGCACTGTCGTAGACCCCCTGGACAGAAGAGCGCGCCGACAGTGGCCCAAAGGTCCTCAGCCAGCGGCAGCCGACGAGGGGCCGTGAGCCGAAACGGCCGCACCTGGTGGCACCGGCGAGCTCGATCCGGAGAAGGTGATCGACGACCGCAATCGGTGAGGTGGCGCGGAGCGGACGCGGCCTATCCGTGGACGGGCGAGGTTTCGCAGGCTGCGGCTACTGACTTCGGCTCGCCAGGGTGATTCTTCTCGAAGTCTCTTTTTATCTCTGCGGCTGCCCGGCTCAGCCGGCGGCATCACCACGGCGGGCGCCACGGAGTACGACGCGGTGCCCATCGGCAGCTTCTTGCAGTAACTCCCCCAGACGAACGCTCTTGAAGGAGGCGCTCCGATGAAGGCACTACATCCGGCGGGCCGGAGCGGAGCCGCGTGGGCGCTGCTGGCGGCAACTGCCTTTGTGATGTGCGCCGCGTGCACTACGACGGGCTATGACGGCGAGTCCGCATCGTCCTGTGCGTTCCTGGTCGAGTACGAGAACCGTACGTACTCGGGCGTGGCCAACGCCAACTTCACGGTGGGGGCACAGATCGGTACCGCTGCCCTTCCCTCGTGCGACGACACACCGAACGACAATGACGACGGCAGGGCAACTCCTGCCTTGACGACTGCCTATGCGGTCAAAGGGCTGGACCCCAGCATCGCCATCGCGGTGGACGACGCGCCCAGCGATGTCCTCCTCGTCTCCATCGACCGCGGCAAAGAGCTTCCTCCTGAGGTCAAGAAACTGATCGACGGCTCGTGATACCCGGTGCGGGGACGCCGCCGAGAAGACGGCGCCCCGCACCGCCCCCGTGACTCACGCCAAGGGGCGGCGAGAAGGAAGCGTCCTCCGCACTATGCACCTGCACGGTCGCCGGACCGGAACTCAAGCCGCCGCGGCGCGGAACGTGCTGGGGCTCAGGCCCTTGTGCCGTTTGAACGCGGCACTGAAGCCGAAAGCGTCCGCATAGCCGACGGACCTTCCGATCTGGGCGACGGTGAGGTCGGTGTCGGCCAGAAGCGTCTCTGCCTCGTCCATGCGGCATTCCGTGAGGTAGGCGAGGGGCGGGCGGCCCATCAACTGGGTGAAGCGCTTGGCGAACAGCGCCCGCGAGACGCCGGCCCGAGTGGCCAGCGACGCCACCGTCCATGCCTCGGCGGGCCGGTCGTGGAAAGCCTGCAGGGCGGGGGCGAGGACGGGGTCGGCGAGACCCCGGTACCAGCTGGGCGCGTCGGCGCCGACCTGGTCGAACCAGCTGCGCAGCGTGCACACCAGGGCCCAGTCGAGGAGCCGGTCCATCAGCGCCTGCGAACCGGCCGAGAGACGGGCGGCGTCGGCGGCGGCCGTCTCCAGCCAGGCACAGACCTCGGCGTCCTCCTTGACTACCAGGACGGGCGGCAGAGCACGCAGGAGCCGCTCGTGGCGGTGGCCCGAGGCGCGGTAGGCACCCACGATCAGCGCGGTCGCCTCCTGCGAGTCGGTGCCCCAGTGGATACCGCCGAGTTCCTGGGCGGTGCACTCGGCATCCGTGGTGAAGCAGGCGATCTCGTACGCCGCATGGGACTTGTTGACAGTGGTGGGATGGTCCGCGAGGTGGAACGGCGCGGGGCCGCGCACGATGGCCGTATCGCCCGCGCCGACCGCCCGCTCGGTGCCGTCGGGCAGCAGCAGGGTGCCCCCACCGCGCAGCACGCTGATCATGATGAGCGGTGCGTCGTCGGCGAAGCGGATGGTCCAGGGCGCCGTCAGTACGGCGTGAGTGACGACCGAGCCCTCGGCCCGGATACCGCTCAGGAGCGAACTCAGAGGATCCACGGAACGCATCGTAGACGATCTCCTATGTTTCGAAGCGTTTCTCCCATGGATCATCCAAGTCACCGTGGCTGTAATGGCTTTATCGCATCGACCGAGACCAGCCAGGAGACACCGTGACGCAGCACGACAGCCATGCCAGGACAGCCCTCGTGGTCGTCGCACACCATCGCACCGATTCCCTCACCGCGCACACGGCCCGCCGTGCTGCAGCCCGGCTCGAAGCAGCCGGTTACCGCATCGACCTGCTCGACCTGCACGCCGAGGGGTTCGACCCGCGGATGAACAGCTCGGACCAGCCGGACTGGGGCAACAGGGAGAAGGCGTACTCGGACGAAGCGCACGCCCACATGCAGCGCATCCTCGACGCCGATGTCGTCGTCGCCGTCTTCCCGGTGTACTGGCAGAGCGTGCCCGCCATCCTCAAGGGCTGGATCGACCGCGTATGGAACTACGGGTTCGCCTACGGCCGCAGTAAGCCCCGCCTCGCCGGCAAGCGCATGCTGTGGCTGGGACTGGCCGGCGCCACTGCCGACGATCCCGTCGTGGAGGGGATGCAAACCGTCCTCGAGACCAATCTGAGCGAAGGCATCGCCTATTACTGCGGGTTCTCCCATTCCACCGTCGGCCTGCTCACCGACGCGGAGGAGCGCCCGCAGCGCGTCGACGCCGAAGGCAATCTCCTGGTCGGGAAAGCGGTCACGGGTGCTGAGCGAGAGGCGCAGTACGCCGATCTGGACCGTCGTGCACGGGAGTTCGTGGAGAGCTTCGTCGCCGAGGAGCTTGTGGCGGTCTGACCGCCAGGCGCCGGCGGCCCCGTACGCACCCCGGTTCTCCGGTCCCGTATCCGTGTGGCGGTTGTCCCTCGCCGTGGGGGGCGCGTCAGGGGCGCAGGCCAGTGTGTGCGAGGGCGACCGCGCTGAGGGTGGCGATGGCCTCCTGGCCGCGGGTCTCGGCGAGTCATCAGGTACTTCGGACCGCCAACCTCCTGGTTCGACAGGGAGACCCCCCGGTCGGTGACCTGCTCGAGATGCTGGCCGAACGACGCCGCAAGGAGCTCGAAGCCGGGCGCAGAGGACACCAAGGGCCGACTCGGCGCTGCGCTACCACTGCCCGCGGAAGCGACGCTTCATGCCACGCCACGCTGTCCTGCGCACCCGGCGGGGGCGGTCCGCCCGGTCGACGTGCGAGGGGCCAACTTTCGAGCCCTTCGCACCGCCGCGTCCGACCTCGCTCTGCCACCGTGCAATGCAGCGAGTCCACCACCCGAGTCGGCGCTCGGGTCCGGGCCAAGGCGGGCGGCGTCAGTGGAACCAGACGACGAGGCGCACGTTCTCTGCACCGTGCAGCTCGCGGCTCCCCACCGACGTGTATCGATCCTGGGTGCTGCGAACCGTACGGTCGCGGCCGGCCAGTCTGCTCGCTACGGCCGTTGCTGCCCCCGTCCCGAGCCGGGACGGCCGAAGAACATGCTGTTCGCCTCGGTGTCCGGGACGTCGAAGACGGTGCCGTCCACCGCGACCAGCCGCCACCTGCGATACCAAGCACCGGTTGTTTCCGGTGTCGCGACCGGCCTGCACGCCCGGTCGAACAGCACCTTCAGCGGCTCCGGGCCCAACCGCCTACGGGCTCTGCCGATCGCCGCCGTCGTCGGCACCCGCCACGGCTTCTCCCACTGCCGCACCCGTTCCAGGCCCTGCGTCAGCAGCCGGGCCACTTCCTCATAGCCCTGCCCCGAGAACAAACACATCGCGAGCACGAAGTACACCACCACCCGGGCAGGCAGCAGCCGGGCTCGTTGTTCCCGGCGTCCGCACTGCGCGATCACCTCATCCACCACCTCGGGCGGAAACACCCGCGCACCGGCGACGAAGAGAGAGACGCCGCCCAACGCATGCTCCAGCGGATGATCGACAAGGCGCGGGAGAACGGCGAGCAGATCACCCACGCACAGACGGATGACAACCCGTGCGGCTAACAGCTTCCCGAAGTTGTTACGGAGCGGCCTGCCCTGCGTCGGCGAATTCGCCGGCGCCCGCGTCGCGCCGTACCTGGAAGCCCGCTACGGGCGCCGCCGCGCCCTGATCACCTTCGGGGCATCGCGTGCCCTGTGGCCGGTGGGGCTGTTCATCGTCATGCCCGGGAAGGCGGGTGTGGTCCTGGTCGTCGCCGTCGAACTGGTCATGATCACGTGCATGGGCGTGTTCAACCCGCTGTTCGCCACCGAGCGTCTCCAGCGCGTGCCGGCCGAGCGGACCGGGCGGGTCCTGGTGACCTGGAAGGTGGACGGGCACCGGCGCGATCGCCGGGCTGACCCCCTGTGGGGCGTGCTGGCCGCCGTCACCGGCGCGCGCGTGGCGATCGGCGTAGCCGGCGTACTGCTCCTGGCGACGCCGTTCCTTCTGGCGCGCCATCCTCGGGCCACGGAGCCGGAGGGTCCCGGTCTCACCACCACGGCCTGACCGCGACGTGCGGGTGCGCCGGGCCCGGCGGAAGAATGCGACTTCGCCGCGATGACGACTGACCGTTACCCGCAGGCCGACGCCTGCCGTTCGCGCTGCGCGCTCTCCGCCGAACGGCAACCATCCGTCACCGGTGAGCCGACTCCCTGGGGCCTTTCCGTGGAACCGATCCCAGAGTGTCACAACCGCCAGTGGACCGTTCAACAGTTGACGCGGCCATCGCTGACACAGTGTGAGCGGAGCAATTATCCCTCCTTGTCCCGCACTTGCAACTGACGCGATGAGTAGAAGACTGGAAGAGAACCTCCGTAACGCCCTCACGAGCATGAGCCGCGCGAGGGCATCCACACCGTGCTTCACGGGAAGTGTCCAATGAACGTCATCCAGCACACCAGCGGTCCGGGCACGGGAATGGGCTGGCTGCCCGACCGGCCGGACATCCGGGACTACACCGAGGAATCCAACGGCATCGCAAGCCTGGTCGCGAGGACAGGCGCGCTGAAAGCACCGACTCTGCCGCAGAAGCACGACCTGCGGTCGTACTGCTCCCCTGTGGTGGATCAAGCGGAGATCGGGTCGTGCACCGCCAACGCCGCAGCGGGCATCGTTGAGTACTTCCAGTTGCGCGCCGCGCAGAAGTACATTCCCGTCTCGCGGATGTTCCTCTACAAAGCCACCCGCAATCTCCTGCAGTGGACGGGTGACACGGGAGCGTATCTGCGCACGACGATGGGAGCGCTGAGGCTTTTCGGAACACCGCCGGAAAGGTACTGGCCGTACGACACCGCCCAGTTCGACGCGGAACCGTCGGCGTTCTGCTACTCGTTCGCCGAGCAGTTCCAGGCCCTGCAGTACTACCGGCTCGACACGCCCAGCCGGCCTCCCGAGGAACTCCTCCAGGACATCAAGTCGCACGTGTACGCCGGGCTGCCGCCGATGTTCGGCTTCACGGTCTACGGCAGCATCTTCCAAGCCGACAACGGCGACATCCCCTTCCCGGCGCCGCACGAGAACGTCGTGGGCGGTCATGCGGTCGTGGTGGTCGGCTTCGACGACAGCCGCGTCGTGACCAACCCGATCGACAGCAGCACCGTCAGCGGGGCATTCGCCGTCCGCAATTCCTGGGGTCCCGGATGGGGAGACTCGGGATACGGCTACCTGCCCTACCAGTACGTCCTTGCTTCGCTCGCCGAGGACTTCTGGGTCCTCGTGAGCGCCGAGTACCTGGAAACGGGCGTGTTCGACGCTTGACCTTCGGCGCCCGACCCGGTCACGCCCTCACGGTCTCCGTGGCGGGGCCCGCCCCAACTGCCGTACCGCGCAGGTGAGGGCGTCCGGCCCCGCCCGTGACCTGCTCCTGGGTCGCGCACCTTCCTGCGCCTTGCGAAAATAGGAAGACCGGTCTATTTTTCAGCCATGGGACAGAAGGGGGCGGAGACCCGCGGCAAACTCCTGAACGCCACTCAGCGCCTCATCGAGGCCGGGGGCTACTACAACGCCGGGCTGAACCAGGTCGTCGCCGCGAGCGGCGCCCCCAAGGGGTCGCTGTACTTCCACTTCCCCGAGGGCAAGGACCAGCTGATCGAGGAAGCCGTCCGTCAGGGCGGTCAGGAGATCTCCGCGCTCCTCACCGGACTGGAACAGGACTCCGGCGGGGGCGGTACGGCGGAGATGCTCGCGACACTCGTGAAGGCCCTCGGGGACCGCCTGGAGGCGTCCGACTGGCGCCAGGGATGCCCCGTGACCACCGTCGCCCTGGAGATGGCGGTCGGCAACACCGCGCTCCAGCGGGCCTGTTCCGAGGTGTACGCGTCCTGGGAGGCCACCCTCGCCGATCGGTTCGCGGCCGACGGCCACTCCACGCCCGAGTCGGCCGCCACGGCCGTCCTCGCCCTGATCGAGGGCGCGTTGGTACTGGCGAGGGCTCACCGCAGCCGAATTCCCCTCGACCGGGCAGCGCGGGCGCTCACCCAGCTGGTCTGATTCCACCGGCCCACCCACGGGTGGGCTCTTTCAGCATCAAGAAATATATAGATCGGTGGTCTACTGAAAGTGAGAAGGTCGTGCCCTCATCCGCCGACACCCTCGTACTCGGCGCCTCCGGCTTCATCGGACGCGCACTCGTCGCCGAACTGCTCCGTCGGGGACGGCGGGTGGCCGCCGCCGTACGCGGCCCCGCCGAGCCGCTGATCGCATCGCTGGCCCGTACGGGCGTGGACACCCGCGCCCTGACCGTCGTCGCCGCCGACATCACCCGCCCCGGACTCGACCTGCCGCCAGGCGCGCTGCCCGCCGTCCGCGACGTGTTCAACTGCGCGGCCCGCTACGCCTTCGGGCTCGACCCCGTCGAGGCGCGGGCCGTGAACGTCACCGGAGCGGTCCACGTCGTCGAGTGGACAGCGACGTCGCGAAGCCCGCGCCGCCTGGTGCACATCAGCGGCTACCGCGTGAGCAACGGCAGCGGTGACGACGACTACGACCGGCTGGGCGCGTACGAGGCATCCAAGCAGGAGGGCGACACCGCGGTGCGCCGCCGCGCCGCCGAACTGGGCGTCCCCCTCACCGTCGCGAACCCGGGCGTCGTGATAGGCCCCGGCCAGTACATCGGTCTGGCCCCGATGGTGGACGACCTGTGGCACGGACGCCTGCCCGCCGTGCCCGGCACTTCCCGCACCTTCCTGCCGGTCGTGACGCTCGACCACCTGACGCGGTTCCTCGCCGTGCTGCCTGAGGACCCGGATGCCGCAGGCCAGGACTACTGGATCCTCGACGACGCGACCCCCGAACTCCCCGTTCTGCTGCGTCGCATCGCCGAGCACACCGGCGTACGCGCCCCCCGCCGCCACCTTCCCGTGCCGTTGCTGCGGCGGCTGCCCCGGGCGCTGACCGGCGCCGACCCCGAGACGTTCTCCTTCCTGTCCACCGACCGCTACCCCACCGGCCCGGCCGACGCCTTCGCCCGCTCCCACGGCATCGCGGTGCCGCCGGTCGGGGAGGCACTGCGCGACTGGGCCGACCATCTCGTCGCCACCCGGTTCGGGAGTACCGGCGCAACGGCGGCTCCGCATGGCTTCCACGGGGTCGCGGGCAGCCGCACCTGGGTGGCCGGGGACCGGGAGGCCCCCGCGCATGTACTGCTGCACGGTCTGCCGCTGGACGCCGAGTCGTGGGGCCCGGTGAGCGCACTCCTGGGCAGCCGTACGCTCGCCGCCGACCTCCCCGGCCTCGGCCGCTCCAGCCCGACCGGCGCCGCTCTCGAACACTGGCTCGCGGACCTGCTGGAGCCGGTGACGAGCCGCCCCCTCCTCACGGCACACTCCCTGGCCTGCGGGCCCGCCGTGCGCTACGCCCGGCGCCATCCGGACCGGATCAGCGGGCTCGTACTCGTGGCGCCGGCCTTCCTCCAGGACGCTCCGCGCCGGTTCGTGCGCGACCTCGTGGCCCCGGTGGCACTGCGCCGGATGTCCGCCGCCCGGCTCGCCACCCGCCTCGGCGTGCCCGCCGGACCCGCCCTCGATAGCGCGGCTGCGGCGCTGCGCCGTTCGGGGACCGCTCGGCGCACAGTGGCCGCCCTGCGTGCTGCCCGCCGCGACGACGGCGCGCTGCGGCGGGAACTGGCCGACGTCGCGGTTCCCGTCACCCTGGTGGCCGGCGCCTCCGACCCCCTGGCCCGCACCGATGCGCACCACCTCACCGTCCCCGGGGCCGGGCACTACCCGCAGCTCACCCACCCCGAGGAGGTGGCCCGCGTCCTCCTTCGCACGACCGGTGGGCAGCAGCCGTAACGGTGGGGCCGTCCCGGCGCACGCCGGAGACGGCCGCCCTCGGCAGCCGCGCTCCCCCGGCCCTGCCCCAGACAGCCGCGCCGAGGCGGCCGGTGGGCACCCCGTGGCGCTTGGCCGCCGCGTCGTACAGCCGCCCCTCGGCGAGTCCTTCGCAGGGCCACCCCCAGCCGCCACACACCGTGTTGGTACGATCAGCACAGGATTTGAACACGTTCAAAGGGGGGACCGAGCCATGCCTCAGCCGACCACACCCGTACCGACCAACCCCACCGACTCACCCGCGGTCGCCCTGGGGCCCACCGCACTTGTCCTCGGAGTACTCGCCGTCGTCGGTCCGTGGACGCCGGTGCTCGTGTTCGCGGTCCTCGCCGGGCCTCTCGCCGTCACCTTCGGCGTGGCCGGCATCCACTACGCGCGTCTGGGCATCGGCCGCCTGTGGACGGCTGTCGCCGGTGCCGCTCTCGGCGCCGCCGGCCTCGGCGTCGCGCTGACCTTCATCGGCGTGCTGAGCATCTAGTGTCCTGAGTCAGAGGTTTGTCGTTGGTCTGGTGTGAGTCGTCCTGGACCGAAGATTCCGCCGGTTGTTCTGACTGATGCCGAGCGGGACATGTTGCTGTCGTGGGTGCGTCGTCGTTCGAGTGCTCAGTCGTTGGTGTTGCGTTCGCGGATCGTGTTGGAGTGCGCCGAGGGTCATGCGATCGCGGAGGTGGCCCGGGCGCCACCGACATTCGAGCCAACCCCCCGGATCCGGCCCGGTGTTCGTGCGAGGCTACCGGTGAGTCACCCGGTGCGGGACAATCACCGGGCCGGTGACGATCAAGGGGGCAACGCACACATGGCAACCACCAGTACGATTCCGGGCCCGGCGGGGCTACCGCTGCTCGGCTCGATGTTCGACCTCAAGAACGACTCCCTCGGCACCTTCCTGAACTCCCAGCGCACACACGGGGACGTCGTCCGGATCACCGCCGGACCGCCCGGCATGCGCGGCGTCGTCTACGGCGTCTTCTCCGCCGAAGGGGCCCAGCAGATCCTGGCCACCGAGTCCGCCAACTTCCGCAAGGACAACCACTTCTACCAAGAAGTCCGCGAGTCCTTCGGCAACGGACTGCTGACCAGCCAGGACGAGGACTACCTGCGCCAGCGCAGGCTCGCCCAGCCGCTCTTCACCCGCCGCCGCGTCGACAGCTACGCCGAGGCCATCGCCGCCGAGGTGGGAGCCGTGACCGCGGGGTGGAGCACCGCGGCGGACTCCACCGTCGACGTCCTCGACGAGATGACACGACTCGCCCTGCGCGCCGTCGCCCGCATCCTCTTCGGCACGGACGTCGAGGCGGCCGTCGAGATCGTCGAACGCGCCTTCCCGGTCATGGGCGACTACGTCCTGCGCCGCGGGTTCTCGCCCGTCAACATCCCCCGCGACTGGCCCACCCCCGGCAACCGCCGCGCCGCAGCCGCGCACGAGGAGCTGTACGCCGTCTGCGACCGGATCATCGCCGAGCGACGGGCGGCCGGGCAGGACGCCGGGGACGGCGGCGGACAGGACCTGCTGTCCCTCCTCGCCGAGGCCGAGAGCGCCGAGGACGGCAGCTTCGACGCCTCCGAACTGCGCGAACAGGTCCTCGTCTTCCTGCTCGCCGGACACGAGACGACCGCCACCTCCCTCGGCTTCGCCCTCCACCTGCTCGCCCTCCACCCGGAGCAGCGCAAGCGGGCCCACGAGGAGGTCGACCGCGTCCTGGCCGGCCGTACCCCCGGCGCCGCCGACCTCGAGGCCCTGCCCTACGTGACCCAGGTGCTCAAGGAGGCCATGCGGCTCTTCCCGGCCGCACCGGTCATCGGCCGCCGGGCGGTAGCCGCCACCGAGATCGGCGGCCACACCATCCCCGCCGGCGCCGACGTGATCGTCGCCCCCTGGGTCACCCACCGGCACCCCGCGTACTGGGAGGACGCGGAGCGGTTCGACCCCGAGCGCTTCACCCCCGAAGCCGAGGCGGGCCGCCCCCGCTACGCCTGGTTCCCCTTCGGCGGCGGCCCGCGCGCCTGCATCGGGCAGCACTTCTCGATGCTGGAGTCCGTGATCGCGCTGGCGATGATCCTCCAGAAGCACGACCTGGAGGCGATCGACACAGAGGTGCCGATCAGCTCCGCGATCACCCTCCGGGCGACCGGCCCGGCACGCTGCCGCGTCCGGCCCCGTACCGCCTAGGCCGTCTTTCTCGGAGCCAGAGAAGCTGGGGTGAGTGAGGCAGCAGGGTTCGCCAGCCTTGAGTCGCTACGGGAAATCCACAGCTCAGCAGGCATGTGCTCCCCTATCAGCGACTGAAGCGACTCAACAACGAACACAGACCAGCGAAGCGTTGGACAGGGGGTGCGCAGCCGAGGGGAAGCGCCCTGCTGTGTCGACGGGGCCTGCTTCGTGGCACTTCAGCGACTCACCAGCGCGGCCAGCGACTGAGGGACCTTCGGTCGCTGCCAGGCGGGACTCCTAAAAGTGCAGGTCAGGGCCTTATGAGTCAGAGAACAGCGACTGAAGTCTTCTATATATGACGCACACGCACACTCAAGGTTGGGCTCATATATAGCGGCCGTGAGTAGCTTCAGTCGCTGCGCCTTCGCCTGCTGCCTGCTGCCTGCTGACCTGATCTTTTGCCGGTGCGCGGGGGAGCTGCCCCGCCTGCTGGGTCGCTTTGCTTCGGTCGCTGGCCTCTCAGTCGCTGCCACTGGGCAGCGAAGGCGGCGACCAAAGCGACCCGCCACCGGTATCTCCTGCCGTAACAGGTGGTTCATTCAACTCTGGGCCACAGTCGCTTCGGTCGCTGCGAGCTGGTGCACGCGAGGTGCCACTCAGGTAGCCGGGCCTCCAGGCGGCCAGCGACATCACCCGAGAGGACGCCGTGGCCCGCTTTGCGCGAGGGCACGGGGGCAATGCCTCAGCCGGACTCAGGGGAACTCGCGGAATGTCGCACACTCCCGCAGTGGGGCTGCCCCGGGGGCACGCTGAGGCTCCGCACGGGAATTGCGCCGGACGGGCCCCGCAGAACGCCCATGCAGCTGGCACAACCAAAGGCCCCCGCCGCCGCGCCCAAGGCTCCGGTCGCCCCGGCCCCGGCGAGGGGGCACACCGACCGCAAAGTTGACGCGCTCCGTTCGTGCCCCGGACGGCGTACTCGCTGCCCGGGGGCACGAACGGTCGACGCGCTATGGGCTGACCGTTGCCCCATGCAGATCATCGTTCTTCCGGAACTCCACAAGGCGCTACCCCGGGACTTCGGGCCTGGCGATGCCGTTGAGTACATCAAGGCCGTTCATGCCGCGCCGCCTCATCCTGCCGTGCCGGCTGAGGCGAGTGAACGGTTTCAGCGTTGCGCGGCCGCCTTCTGGTACGCCCGTCCGGCCATCGGAACCACCACGGCCAGGAGAAACAGGAGCACCGCCAACGCCGTAGGAAGGGGATGCTCCGCAGGGAACGCCCCGCTGGTCGGACCCCGTTCGTTGCCGAACAGATCCCGGCTCGCCGAGACGACCGCACTGACAGGGTTCCACTCGGCGAGGCCCCGTACCCAGCCCGGCAGCCCGTCCAAGGGTACGAACGCGTTGGAAAGGAACGCGAGGGGCATCATGATCACGCCGGACACCGCGCTCACTGTCTCCACGTTGCGCAGCACGAGTCCCAGCAGGGCCCCGAGCCAGGACATCGCGAAGCCCATCAGGAGCAGCAGCCCGAAACCGGCCAGCGTCTGGAGCGGGCCGTTGTGCGCGCGCCAGCCGATGGCGTACCCGACGAGTGTCATCACTACACAGCTCCAGGCGACGAGCAGCCCGTCCGCCAAGGTCCGGCCTACCAGGACGGAGGAACCGGAGATGGGCAGGACGCGGAACCGGTCCACCAGGCCGTTGTTGAGATCGCTGACCACGCCGACTCCGGTGGTGGTCATGTTGGTGAGCATCACCTGCGCGAAGATGCCAGCCATGATGTATTCCTTGTAGCCGCCCGGGCCGGGTGCCTGCATGGCGCTGCCGAATAGGTAGCCGAGGACGATGACGGACGCCACCGGCATCACGGTGACGCCGAGGAGGTGTTCCGGCATCCGGCGGATGTGCCGCATCCGGCGTCCGACGAGTGCGAACGAGTCGCTGACTGCCTCGATCATGCCGGCTGCTTCTCCTCGGACGCGGCAACGGCCCCGGTCGCTTCCGGCTCCGGCCGGGGCTCGCTCTGCTGTCCTGTCAGGGCGAGGAACACGTCGTCGAGTGTCGATCTGCGCACGGCGAAGTCCTCCGGCTCGATCCCGAGCAGTTCGAGACCCTTCGCTGCCGCGGCGATCGTGCTCACACCGTCGGTCAACGGTATGGAGACTGTACGGGTTTCCGGATTCGTCACCGTTTCCTCCGACGAGAGGCCGGACAGTGTCCGCTCCACGGTCGCCAGATCGGCGACGGAGGCAGCCGACACCTCCAGCCGCTCGCCCCCCGCCTTCCGCTTGAGCTGGTCAGGGGTGCCCTCCGCGATCACAGTGCCCCGGTCGATGACCGCGATCCGGTCGGCCAACTGGTCGGCCTCCTCCAGATACTGGGTGGTCAGCAACACGGTCACCCCCTCGGCCACCTGGTTGCGGATCATGTCCCAGAGCGTCCGCCGGCCGGTGAGGTCGAGGCCCGTGGTCGGCTCGTCGAGGAAAAGCACCTGGGGGCGGCCGACCAGGCTCGCGGCGAGATCGAGACGGCGGCGCATCCCGCCCGAGTACGTTCTCGCCGGACGATCGGCTGCCGCCACGAGCCCGAACTGCTCAAGGAGGTCGTCAGCCCTTGCCTTCGCCCCGCGCCGCCCGAGGTGCAGCAGCACGCCGATCAGCCGGAGGTTCTCGCGTCCGGTGAGCCGCTCGTCCACAGACGCGTACTGGCCCGCCAGACCGATACTGCCGCGCACTTCGCGCGCTTGGGTGGCCAGGTCGTAACCGGCCACGGTGGCACGCCCCTCGTCCGGCTCCAGGAGCGTGGTGAGAATCCGCACGGTGGTGGTCTTGCCCGCGCCGTTAGGGCCGAGGACGGCGAGGATCGTGCCCGCGGGTACGGCGAGGTCGACGTGGCTCAGCGCCTGGTGGTCTCCGTACCGCTTGCGGAGACCCTCCGCCGTGATTGCCGTCTCCATCGCGACTACTCCACTTCTCAGCTGGTGCGGGGCGGGTGGCCGGAACCCATCGCATGCGGGGGCTGCGGTGGGTTCCGGCGGTCTGGGACGCGCGCACGGGGTTCGGGCAGATGAGGGGCGGTTATGCCCGGGTCGTCGCGGAGTCCTGCCGCGCGAGGACGAGGGAGGCGACGCCGGCGATGTCGCCGGCGTCGAGGAGGTCTTCCTCGGGTATCTCGACGCTGTAGCGCTGCTCGAGGAGCACGGAGAACTCGAGCAGGACCAGGGAGTCGAGTTCGAGTTCCGTGAAGGGGATCTCGGGGGTGACCTCTCCCTTGACCTCGAGCTTGTCGATGAGGAGGGTGACAAGCTGGTCCTTGAGGGCATCGACGGTCATGGTGTGGTGCCTTTCGCGTGAGGACGGGTGAAAGTCAGACGAGGACCTCGGACACCTGGATCGGTGGCCAGGTCAGGGCGGCGGAGCCCCAGCTGAGGCCCCCGCCGAAGGAGGTCATGAGGACGCGGTCTCCCGAGCCGAGGCGTCCGTCGGCTGCTGCGTCGGTGAGGGCGAGGGGGATGGAGGCAGCGGACGTGTTGCCTACGCGGTCGAGGTGGATGAGCACGCGGGCCCGGTCGACCTCAAGAAGGTCGGCGACGGTGTGGAGGATCCGGACATTGGCCTGGTGTCCCGCGACCCAGTCGACGTCGGAGGCGGACCAGCCGACCTTCTTGAGCAGATGTGCCGAGGACTCTCCCATGCGGTGTACGGCGTGCGTGAAGATCTCCTTGCCGCGCATGGTGAGGTAGTCGTCCGCCTCGCCCGTGCCGTCCGGATCGGAGCGTTGGCGTGAGCCTCCGCCGGGAACAAGGGCCAGGTCCTTGAGCGTGCCGTCGCCGCCGAGGTCGAAGCCGGTGAGGGCACCGGGCTCACCGGGCTCCCCGGCCCGGAGGACCGCCGCGCCGGCGCCATCGCCGAAGATGACCGCCGTGTTGCGGTCCTGCGGGTTGAGCCGAGTGGACCAGATGTCCGCGCCGATGACCAGGACACGCTCGGCGATCCCCGCCGCGATGGCGCCAGCGGCAGAGGCAAGGGCGTAGACGAAGCCCGCGCACGCGACCGAGATGTCGAACGCGGCGATCGGCCCCAGGCCGAGGCGTGCGGCGACGTCCGGGGCGGTGGCTGGCATGGGGTGGTCGGGGGTGCTGGTGGCCAGGATGAGCATGTCGACCCGGCCGCCACCGGCTGATCGCAGGGCGCGTTGTGCCGCGGTCACCGCGAGATCGCCCGTGGCAGTCTTGGGGTCGGCCCAGTGCCGCTGGGTGATCCCGGTCCGGGTGCGGATCCAGTGGTCGTCGGTGCCGAGCCGTTGCGACAGCTCTTCGTTGTCCACCACGCGCGGGGGCACCGTGGCGCCGAGGCCGACCAGTACAGGGATGTGGCTCATGCCGGCCCCCGCCTCGTGGTGCCTCGCGGCTTGGTCAATGTCGCTCTCCTTGCCAATGTCTGGGCGGTCGGTGCGTAAGGAGCACCTGTCGGTCGTGTTACGTCGGTGGATTAACCGGATGCCGGTCGCCGTGATGTGCAACGGTGCGTGTCGTCGGTTCCTCGCGGAGGGCGGACCTATCCAGTGAGGTGATCCATGGCCTTCCCATAGGCGGTGGTGCCGGACAGGAGCAGGAAGCCCACCAGCGCGAACAGCCATGCCGTGTTTTCCCGGGCATTGACCCTGAGCCAGTGGTCGATCCGGCGCAGAGCGGGCTGCACCGCCCGTCGGGAGACGAGCCGGCCGAGCGCCATCAGTGCTGCAGGGGCGATCATGACCAGGCAGTACAGGGCCAGCATGGCGGCTTGCGCGAGCCACGGGAGACCGGAATCGCCGAGGGCGTCGATCGCGGCGAGATACGGGAACATCGTGACGATCTCCAGCGCGATGGCCATCAAGGCCACGGCGACCACACCTCGGGCCGTGGCCGACGCGCCGACCGCCGACTCCCGCCACCGGGTGAAGCGCCCTTCCCTCGCCTTCTCACGTCGCAGAAGGCCGTACCAGACCCCGATGAGGATGAGCACCACGCCGCTCCCCGCCGTCACCATGTCCCCGGCGGGCGAGTCCAGTGCGGAGCCCAGAGGCTCGCGTACGGCCGAGAGCGCGCTCAGCATCAAGAGGCCCAGCGCCAGATAGCCGACGGCGACGATCAGCAGATAACCGAAGACGTTCGCCATGCGCAGCGCCTGCGGGGTCAGCAGGAACCAGACTGGTATGGCCAGGGTGGACACGCTCAAGGTGTCCATCAAGGCCAGCGGAATGATGTGTCCCAGTACACCCACTAAAAGACTCCAGGGAGCCAGCTGTCCCGGCGGCCGGAGGCGAAGGCGATGCCGGTGAGGACGCCCGCGCTGCCTGTCCGCAGATCGCTCGACAGCTTGAAGTTGCGCGAGCCCGGGAAGTGCAGCTCGCCCTCGCGTGGCCGGATCTCGTGCAGGCCCAGTTGCTGCGAGTGCCGGGCTATCAACGCACGGGCCTGAGCTTCGACCGTCCCGTTCCGGGCGAGTGTGGACAGTCCGGCGACGAAGCCGGCACGCCCACGGAACAGACCGCTCTGCACCATGAGTTCAGGACCGGTCGCCCGCACCAGATCCACCACTGAGGCCTGTGCGGAGGTCCAGTTCTCGTGCCTGGTGAGTTCCGCCAGGACGAGCGCGGCGCCGCAGGATCCCACTTCGAGATATCCGAGGCTTCTGCGTCCGGCCTCGTTGAACTGCAGGGAGCCGTCCGCGCACCGGACGTAACCGGAGAGTTCGAACTCCAGTAATTGCCGGGCGAGGTCGACCGCGGCGGTGTCCCCGGTGCGCAGTCCGTGGCGGTGGACGGCCAGGGCGATGCCCGCCGCGCCGTGCATGAGGCCGAAGTGCGACACGTCCGGCTGTTCGCTCTTCACGAGGCGGTCGAGGTATGCCCGTGCCCGCTGGGTGAGTTCGGTACCGAGCTGCTCGGCGAGCCCTTCCGGCACCAGCGGTTCGGGGCCTGATGCCATCTCGGACGTGGCCAGGAAGATGCCGGCGATGCCGCTGAAGACGCTCAGTCCGATTCCGCCGCGGCCCTTCGCCAGGCTCGTCTCCACCAGCCACTGGGCGTGGTCGTGGCGCCCGGCCTTCCACAGGGTGTAACCGGCGCCTAGCGCGCTGTCGTACAGGCCGCGTTCAAGTCTGTGGGCCGATTCCCGGCTGCGGACGGCGATCCACTCGGTCACCTGTTCCGTGAGATCGGGTGCGTCCAGGCCCTGTGTGCCCAGCAGCGACCACAGCACTCCGGAGGCCCCCGTGGCCAGGGAGACCGGGGAGAGGGAGAAGCCGGTGAAGTCCCCCCGGAAGAGACGGTCGGTCCGGTCCTGGTCCATGGTGGCCCGGAGCCCGGTCACGATCTGCGACGCCCAGGTCTCGAATCCGAGCGAGTCGTCGAGGTGACTGGAGGCGAGCCCTGTCGGGCCGTCGAGTGCGGTTTCCGCACGATGTGCAACGCGCAGCACTCGGTTCGCCCACTCCTCGGGCAGGTCGTACCACGTCCGGCAGGCCTCGACGATCTGACGCAGCTTGGTCCCGTCCATCCGGATCAGATGGGTGAGAGGCATGTAGCAGGAGAGTTCCAGCATGCACAGGGCGTACTCGTCCGCGGCTCGCCCGGTCCTGGTCAGGTCGGTGAAGCCGGGCGCTCCGGGGAACGGCCGGGGCGCGTCCTGCGGGAGGCAGGTTTCCAGGTCGATGAGCTTGATGTCGAGGTCAGGGGTGACCATCACGTTCCCCGAGTGAAGGTCTCCGAAGACGTAGCCTCGATCCCAGATCGCGTCCATCGCGTGACGGACCTTTTCCAGGATGGCGTGGACGTCTTCGCGGTAGACCCTGATGTCCTCGGGTGTCGGCGGCTCGAAGGGGTCGGGGCGGACGAGGAAGGGAACCCTGGCGGCGCACCATTCCTGGAGGGTGGTCCCGTCGACGTATTCCATTGCGGTGAAGACGTGCGACTGCCAGCTGAACTGGTCGTAGGCCTCGGGGATGCCCGGCAGTGCGGAGAGGGTCCGCATCGCCTGGTATTCGTTGATGGCCCGGGCGACCGAGTCGCCGCCGACCAGGTCGTATCCGGCGAAGGGCCGGGCTTCTTTGAGTACCAGTTGCCGGCCGGTGTTCTTGTCGGTGGCGAGGTAGACACCGCCTCCGTTGGAGAAGTGCAGCGTCTTGTCGATGCGGTACGGCGGAACCGGCCCGCCCGCGGTGGGCGTCGCCGGCTTGAACGCGTCCGGGATCTTTACGAACGACGGGGCATTGAAGGGCACGGACCTGCGGTCGGGGACGAGATGACCGTCAGGGTGCTCGAGGGCGAGGATCGGCTTGCCCTCGCCGGTACGGCAGTACCGGCGGGTGTAGGCGCCGTACCGGACGTGGACAACGCTCTGGTCGACCTGGAGGTCGGACAGGATGCGGGGGCCCTCCGCGTCGGCGAGCAGGCCGACCAGCTCACCGGAGAGGGTGACGGACTGTTCCTCGGTGGCTGGGTAGAGGACGAATCCCTTGCCGCTGACCTGCCGGGGCGCGTACTTGGCGTTGATCAGCCACGCGTACTCGTAGCGGGCCAGGAACTTGAAGGGGACGCCGCGCGCGAAGCAGAACGCCGAGACCTTCTCCCGGAGTGCCTCGAAGGTGTCGGGCGTGACAGCGATGTGAATCTTCCACCCCTGGCCGGTGACGGGTTCGCCGCCGGGCCGGCAGACGGTCCAGATGCCGTGTTGGGCGTACTGCCATCCGTCGGCGTGAATGACCGGTACCAGCCCACGCCGTATCGCCTGGAACCTGGTGTCGCCGGGGTCGGCCTTCCAGCGGGCGATCTCGTCGTACGAGTCGGGGTCGGCGAAGGTGTAGAAGAAGTGGTCCATGCCCGGCCTCTTTACGCGTTCACAGGTGCGGTTGGGGTTGTGGTCTCTGTGTCCGGCGCCATGGTGGTGGCCGCCTCGAACGTGGCGATCACGTCCCACAAGGGGGCGGTCACCTCGGTATCGGCCCCCGTGGAACGACTCGTGCCCTTCCGGGGCTCGACGAGGTGATAGTTCGGAACGTCGGTGAGGCGGGCCAGCACGTCGCCGATGATCGGGTTCTGTGCGACCCCCGGCGGGAAGGACGGGGCGATCACCACCGGGGCAGGGGTGCCGAGCGCGGCAAGGAAGAAGGGCGAGGTGCCCGATCCCGATGCCAGCCCCGACAGGAAGGCGACGCTTGCGGGGAAGACGATGATGCCGTCGTAGTCGGCCGCGATCTTGGTGTGCACCGGCTCCCGTCGGCCGTTCACCGTTTCCCAGGTGTTGGAGACGACCGGGGTCTGCGTCATCGTGGCGAGGGCCGACGCACTCACGAAGTGCTCCGCGGTGTCGGTCAACCCCACCGTCACCTTGTAGTCAGGGCGGTTCGCGGACAGCCAGTTGAGCCAGAACGGCAGGTGTGCGGTGGAGAGTGTGCCTGTGGCGACGAGGAACAGGCTGGCCTGTCGCGCCTTTGCCGCGTCACTCTGGTCGAGCCGGGGCATCGTTTTCACGTTCCGTCCCTTGCTTGCGTTGCTGCGGTCAGTCGTCGCGCGAGTCCCGGCGCCGTTTGCCGTCCTCGTCCCACCGGCGGTCGTCGTCCCGCCTCCGGTCCTCGTCCCGCCTCCGGTCTTCGGAGGACTTAAGGCCGAAGTCACTGCGCAATTCATCAACAAGCCCCCGAGGCTTGGTACGTCGATAACTCTCCGCGAATTCAAGGCCTCCGAAGAGGACCAGTGCGATACCGAACGGCCTGCCATCGAACCAAATGAATTCGGTATCCGGGAAGGCGGCGATGAGTACCACGCCCACCGCGATCAGGGCAATCCCGAAAATCCTCTTCAAACTTGTCGACACGATCGATCGACCTTTCTCTGTCCGTAGCAACCTAGGGTCTGGCTCAACCAGGCTGCGCAGCTTGTGAGTTGACGGGCCGGAATTTTACATGCCGGAGATGGATCGCGCAGAGCGAGACTGAAAATCGCCTGTCTGAGCAGGCCGAAATCTTGCGATACCAGGTAATGCCCGCCGGGGATAAAGCTCACGTCCACGTCCTCGCCGAGCTCCTTCCATCCGGCGAATGCGTCCCTGGGGACCAGAGGATCGCAATCGCCGGCGAAGACTCTGACCGGCACCGACAGTGGGCGTTCCTGCGGCTGATGGCGGTATTCGGCGCACATGCGCGTGTCATCCTGCAGCAGGCCGAGAAAGGGCCGGACCCAGGCAGGGTGCCGGACCAGCCAGTCAGGGATGCCCCCCATGGACTGCAGACGGGCCAGCAGTGCGTCTTCGTCGTCCTGGGCCGTGAAGCTGCCCCACGGTATGTGCGGCGCACCGAACGCGGCAACGGCCAGGGCCTTTGGCCGCCGCTCGCCATGCTGCTCGAAGTGCCGGGTGAGGAGGTAGGCAAGGAGCCCGCCCATGCTCTTTCCGAACAGCACGAAATCGTCGTTCGTGTGCGGCTCCAGTTCGGCAGCGAGCGCCGGAATCAGCTCCTCGGTGCTGAGGTGAAGTCTGCGGCCCGAGTTTTGCCGGACCGGAATGGTGACCGGCACGACTTCCACGCCGGCCGGCGCGTACTGGACCCACGGGCGGAACACGGAGGCGCTACCGCCCGCGTGATGAAGGCACACCAGTTTCGTCATCGCGCTCCGCCTCCCCTGCTCACCATGTCGAGCAGCCGATCCGACAGGGCGACGATGGTCGGGTTGTCGAACACTATCGATGGTGGCACTTTGCATTCGAGAGTCCGCTGTATGCGGCTTCTCAGTTCGATGGCCCTGAGCGAATCCAGGCCACGGGCGAAAAGATCATGCTCGTCCGTCAGGCCGCCGGTGCTGTCCCCGAGCACGCGCCCCACCTGTTCCCGTACGAGGGAGAGCAACAGAGCTCGGCGGGTTTCCGGCGGAGCCCCGTCGAGTACAGCCCGAACGCCTTCTTCGGCATCGGCGCGCTTGCCGCCCGGCATGTCAGCCAGGAGGCCACGCAGTGCGGGTGCGTTGCGGTCCTCGAACCGGTTCCAGTCGGCCGGCAGGACGGCGACGACGGAATCGGGGTTCTCGCCGGAGAGCAGTCGCTGCAAGGCAGCCAGGCCGTCGGAAGTCGGAATGACATGCTCGCCCTTGCCGACAAGGACGGCGTTCAGCCCCGCCCGCGCGCTCATACCCGTCTCACCCCATGACCCCCACTGGATCGCGAGACCGGGCAGTCCTAGGCCACGCCGGTGGGACGCCAGGCCGTCGAGGAACGCGTTCGCCGCCGCGTAGGTGGCCTGACCCGGGGTGCCGAGCAGCGACGACGCTGAGGAGAACAGGACGAAGAAGTCCAGTGGCCGGGCGGCCGTCAGGGTGTGCAGATGCCACGCACCCAGCGCCTTGGGCGCCATGACCTGTGCGAACCGCTCCGGTGACTGCAACAGCAGGACCCCGTCGTCCAGGACGCCGGCCAGGTGCAGCACTCCGGCTATCGGGGGGAATGCCGGGTCGGCGTCGATGCGCGCGAACACCCCTGACAGCGCGTCGTGGTCCGCGACGTCGGCGGTGAACGCCGACACGGTGGCGCCGTCGGCGCGCAGTCGCTCGATCAGGTGGCGCGCGGCCTCCCCCGGAGGTGTCCGGCCGAGGAGCACGAGATGGCGCGCTCCGGCCTCGCACAGCATGCGTGCCGACTCCAGACCGAGCCCGCCGAGTCCGCCGGTGATCAGGTAGGTGGCGTCGGGGCGTACCGGGTGCTCAATCGGCATCGCGGTACCCGGCGCGTCGGCCGGTTCCGCGCGGCCGAGGACCTCCACGTGCCTGCGGTGGCCTTCGTAGCCGACCCGGTGCTGCTCGGGCTGGTGAACCGTGCCGCTGAGCAGGGCGAGTTCCGCGTACAGCAGGGCAGCTTGGCTTCGGGTGTCGGTACGGGGATCGAGGTCTATCTGGGTGATGCACAGCTCCGGGTGTTCGCTGGCTGTCACCCGTCCCATGCCCCACAGCGCCGCGCCCGCAGGCCAGGTGACGGGGCGGCCGGCCACGGGCTGGGCGCCGCTTGAGGCCAGGCAGAGCCGGGGCGCGGCCGCGTCGAGCATGGCAAGTCGCTGGGTGAGGCGGAGCATGCGTCCGCCTTCCGCCACGGCCTCGGCGCTGGCATCGTCCGTGCCTCCGCGGCCGCTGCGGCACACGGCGACCAGGTTGTACGGGGAGAGGTCTACGTCCTCCCCGTAGCCGTCGACGACCTCGCAGGTGACGCCGTGAACCCGGGCGAAGTCGGAGACTTCCCGGCCCAGTCGGCCGTCGGCGATCACCAGCCACCGGTGGGCCGGGACGGGGGCCGGTTCCGGCAGCGCGGTGGGGGTCCAACGGGTCGAATGGAGCCATTCCCTCCAGTTCTCGCGTCGTGCCGGGATCATCGCCTCTCGCGCGGCGCGCTTGAGCAGGACGCCGTCCAGGGCCAGGACCAGAGTGCCGTCCGGCGCGATGAGGTCGATGTCGGCGCGGAGGATCCCCGGGTCCTCTTCATCGGTGGGACGCAGCCGTGCGTGGCACCATGCCTCGGTCCCTGCGGCGATGGTCTCGATACGGATGCGGTCCGCACCGAGCGGTACGTACGTCCTACGGCCCAGCTTCTCCGGGTACGTCACCGTCAGTGCGAGGAAGCATGCCTCGATGAGTACGGGATGAGCCCGGTGGAGAGACGCCTCGGAGCGCAGTTCTGGGCCGAGGCGTACCTTTGACAGGGCGTTCGGGCCCTGCTGCCAGAGCTGTTCGGTGACCTGGAACAGCGGCCCGAGGTCGATTTGCCGTTCGCGCTCGCGCTGGTAGATCTCTTCCGGTCGCAGCTCATGGCCCTGCAGTGCGTTCCGTTCCACGTTCAGCCGTTCGAGGCCGTACGACCGAGTGGTGCTGGGGGCGGCCAGCGTCAGGCTGCCGGAGGCGTGCAACGTCCAGCTTTGGTGGGCGCGCTGGGTTTCTTCGCCCGTGGCCAGGAGGCGGGAGTGGACCTCGAAGGTGTAGGTCCCCTCCTCCTCCGGCTTGAGGGCGATCTGGGTCTGACGCGGGGCGTTCTCATCCGGGAAGGACATGGCGTGGTGGATGTGGAAGTCCCGCAGTTCGGCGGGGGCCGGCCCGAAGACCTCTCCGGCCGCGGCGAACGCCATCTCCATGTACGCGACGCCGGGCAGTACCAGGGAGTCGAAGACCCGGTGATCGCGCAACCACGGCAGGGTGCTCACGCTGGCGACGGAGTCGAAGCGAACGCCCCCCTCATCTGCGAGGTCGAGCCGCCTTCCCAGGAGCGGGGTCGTGTGCGGGGCGGCGATCGTTGTCGCCGGGTCCGGGGCGGCGATCCAGTACCGCTCACGCTGCCACGGATAGGTGGGAAGAGGCACTCGTCGCCGGGCTGGGTCTGCGGTGACCTCGTGCCAGTCGAGGTCAATGCCGTTCTCGTAGAGGCGGCGGACCGCGTCGAGGAGCTGGGTCCACTGATGGTCCGGCCTCGTGCTGGGGACGAGTGCCGCACCGGGCTCATCGAAGAGCTCTTCGGCGAGTGGCAGCAGTGTGGGTTTCGGGGCGATCTCCAGCAGGGTGCGGACACCGAGTCCGTGCAGGGTCGAGGCCGCGTCGTGGAAGCGCACGGGCCGGGTCGTCTGTTCGACCCAATAGCTCCAGTGGGCGAGGTCCGAACCGATGTCCTTGCCGGTCACCGTGGAGATGATGTCCGTGCGGGGCTCGTGGTAGGTGACGGTCCGGGCGACGGCCTCGAACTCGGCGAGGGTCGGTGCACCGCCGTCTCCGTCATAGGCACCTACGGCGAGTACAGCACGCCGGACAATCTGCGGTCGGCGACGTGTACAGCATCCAGGCCCCGATGACCGCCGAGGAAGCGGAGTGGCGGCGAGCGCGGGTCGGGTAGCACCGAGGCCGGGCGGGGGGCTTGCCAATTTCGCGCATCTTCCGAGAGCCCTGTCCAATTGCACAGCTTGAGTCACGACAGCAGGACTCGCTTTCGGAGGAGTTGAAAGCCGGCCCGGCCGAACATCTGGCGCTTCAGCATCTTGATCCGATTGACGACGACGCCGGAGCTCCAGGGCAGCGTGAGGCCGGCAATCACCGCGTCGCGGTCACGGTCGATGCCTGCGGCAAGGGTGTGGAGGCTGGGGAGGTCGTCTTGCCGGACGGCGTCGAGCCACTGCGGCAGTCGTTCGCCCTGGCGCTCGGTGAGCATCTGGCAGAAGGGCCGGACGTGACCGGTGAGGGCATCGAGTTCGGGGCAGTGGACCAGGATGGCCTTGAGTGAAGGCGGTCGGTCTCCGTCAGGGACTCGGGCAGGTGGAGAATCCATCCGGCGACGACGCGGGGTCACGGCGGCCGAGCTGTGACGGGGCCGGGAGAGAGCCGCTTCTTCCGGAAGTAGGCGCGAACGCGCTGGTAGCTGCGAGAGATGCCACCTGTCCGCCACCTGCACCGCCCGGGGTGCCCCGACGGTGGCGCCTTCGGCGAAGAACGGTGCGCGATCGCGGCAGACCACCTCGATCCCTGGCCGTTTCGCGAGCCAGGCGGCCAGGCTGGATGCCTCCCGGTCGGGTAGCAGGTCCACCGGCCGCCGACCTTCGACATCGACCAGGATGGTCCCGTAGTTGCGACCCTTGCAGGTCGCGTACTCATCGACCCCGACCACCACTTCCCCAAGGCCGACTCGGCCGAGCCCTGTCACTCAGCGTGCACAAGCGACCACATGCAACGCTCAGCCTTTCGACGCTCCCGCTAGAACGGCCCGTCGGCGATGCCCCCTGACGCGGCGAGGGCCTGTGAGAAGGCGCGTATGAGTGCGGTTTCGTGGCTGTGGTGCCAGACAAGGCCGAGGAAAGAATCCTCGAGGCCGGTGATGGGCACGAAGGTAATGGCTCGCCGGTTGTAGTACTCGCCTGTGGGGTGGCACAGGAGCATTGCGCCACGGTCGGCCGCTACCAGGGCCAGGCCCTCCTGCAGAGTGCTCACGGTCGGCCCGGTCGGGACCTCGCGGCCGCTCGGCGTGAGAGTGGGAGCTTGTGCGCGCCGCCAGTACTCAGGGGCGGGGCCGCGGACCCCGATCAAGGGGCAGCTGGCGAGGTCCTCGGCCGTCAGCTTCTCGTACGACGCGAAGCGGTGGTTTGTGGAGACAGCGAGGGTCTGCGGCTGCTTGGAGAAGATCTGTCCGAGGACGAGGTCGTTCTCCTCCACGGGCAACAGCACGATCGCAGTGTCGACTTCGTGGCGGTGGAGCGGGCCGAAGGGGTCGGAGATGGGGATCTCCACGATCTCGGTGGTGCAATCGGGGTGGCGGTTCTGGAAGAGCGCGACGGCATTCATGACATGGTCGTCAGCCGTGCCCTGGAAGCCGATGCGGAGTAGCCCGCCGACACCCCGTGCCGTGCTACGAGCGGTATCGAGAGCGGTCTGCAGGGAGTTGTAGGCAGGGCGGAGGTCCGCGAAGAGCGTCTCGCCGAGCGGGGTGAGGCGTACACGGCGGCTGGTGCGCTCGACGAGGCGGGCGCCGATCCGGCCTTCCAGGGTTCGAAGGAGCTGGCTGATGCGGCTCTGCGACACGTACAGGCGCTCACCCGCCCGGCCGAAATGCAGCTCTTCGGCCAAGGCAAGGAACGCCTCCACCTCGCGAACTTCCAGACTTCCCACGGCCCCCTCCGCTCTTCCACTCCCTTGGCCAGGCACTTTGTCGATCTATGAGTGCACCTCATGGAACGATGAGAGGTTGGCCGTTGTTCCCCTACAGCGTGGTCGATTGACTCAACGCATGTCGCAAGTTGAAGAAGTCGAAGAAAGCTCAGCACCGCAGGGGCGTACGACGCTACGCGCTTGGCTGGGCGTAGTGACCGTGGCTGTCGGCACGTTTACGGTCGTCACCTCGGAGATGCTGCCCGTCGGGCTGCTGACTCCCATAGGTGACTCCCTCAAGGTCACCGAAGGCGTGGCGGGTCTCACACTGACGATCACAGGTCTGGTGGCGGCGGTGTCCTCGCCCCTGTTGACGTCCGCCCTGGGCCGGTTCGACCGGCGCATTGTGCTCTGCGCGCTCATGGCCGTCCTGCTGATCGGCAATCTGGGCGCCGCGTGGTCACCGAACTTCGGTGTGATGGTCGCCGCGCGCGTACTGGTCGGTATCGGCATGGGCGGCGTATGGGCCATCGCGGCAAGCATTGCGGTGCGCCTGGTGCCGCCGAATTCGGTGGGTACGGCGACCACCCTGGTCTTCAGCGGAATCGCAATGGCATCGGTCCTCGGCATTCCGGCGGGTGCGTTCGTCGGGGCCCTGGCCGGGTGGCGCGCGGCATTCGTGGTCGCCGCCGTCCTTGCACTCCTGGTCCTCCTCGTCATGGCCGTGCTGCTGCCGAAGCTGCCGGCCGAAGGGACTGTTCAGCTGGGCGGGGTGATGAGACTGTTCGGCAACCCGCAGGTGCGGACCGGCCTGATCGTCGTGGCGTTTCTGGTCACCGGGCACTTCGCTGCGTACACCTACGTCCGACCCGTTCTCGAGGACGTCTCCAGAGTCAGCGCCGGGATGATCGGCACGCTCCTGCTGGTGTACGGAATCGCTGGTGTCGCGGGAAACTTCATCTCCGGTGCTGGCGCGGGGCGTTCGCCGCGCAAGACGCTCTTTGTGATCAGTGTGGTCATGGCCGCGACGGTGCTCCTGCTTCCCGTCGTGGGCGGGGCGCCGTGGGTGGCGGGCGCGTTGATGGCAGTGTGGGGGCTCACCTACGGCGGAGTCTCCGTGAGTACGCAGACGTGGATCCTGGCCGCGTCGCCCGATGCCCGTGAGGGAGCTTCCTCCCTGTTCGTCGGCGTGTTCAACGGCGCCATCGCGTTCGGCGCGCTCCTCGGCGGCCAGGCGGCAGACGGCATCGGCATCACCTCGGCGATGTGGGTGGGCGGTGGGCTTGCGCTCGCTGCTCTGGTCGCCATCGCGGTGGGCCGTGCTCCGACCACCGGTCGACTCTGACCTTTGGGATTCGCGGTAGGCAGGGCGACGAGAGCTTCCCGGATTGCGGTACCTTCCCCGATACCGGAAGGGCGCGACGATCACAGCGAGCACGTGCGAAAAGCGCGCGTATCGAATCCGGTGCCCATTCCGGGCACCGGTGCCCGGACGTTTTCAGTGTGTCCGGGTGACAGCCCGGTCGGCGGCGCCCGTCGGCATGCGAGGGTGGGGCACCGCGGACGCTGGCGCCAGGTCGAGGCGCTTGTTCATGTCGAGGCGGAAGGTGCCGTACGGGTTGACGTTGGACCAGAACAGCGCGGTCAGGCCGCGCCGGTCCTCGTCGCTCAGCCTCGATGCCCATGCCGGTTCGGCCAGGACCTGCTGCAAGAGCAGAGTGTTGACGTGCACGAGCCCGGACTGGAGCAGGTGCAGGTGCAGGGCGAGCATCGAGGTCTCGGCGTGTTCCTTGTCCGGGCCGGTCAGGGCGCCGTCCTTGCCGTAGTGGAGCACAGTGTTCGCGCTTCCTCAGCGGTGCCGAGCCGGAGTGCGGTTGCGTACTTGACCATCTGGTCGTACTGCTGCTCGATCACTTCCCAGCGGATCGGTCGCGTCAGGGAAGCACCGAGCGCGGTCCAGCCGGGCGGGGTGTCATCCGGGTGATACAGGCGGATGCTGATCATCGGCAGACCTCACCGGCGTCCGCGGGCTGGAAGGCCAACCAACTCCGCGGCGCGAGTGACCTCACTCCTCCTCCGACGCTCCGCTCAGCACTCTACCTAGTAGGACTCCGTTAGGTCTTCCGATGCGAGGTGTTCCTGGGCATGTTGGATGTGTGGATGCACTTGAAGTGAACCGTGTATGGGGCCAGTTGGCGTTCTACGTGGCTGATGTGTTCGCCTCGGTGCCGCGTAAGGATCAGCGGGCCAAGGGCGACTGCTACCTGCGGGGACTGATGCTGGACGGTCGCCGCAGTCGATCCAGGCCATGGCTTCGAGGCTGCCGGACGGCAACGAGCAGAACCTTCAGCAGTTCGTGAACCAGTCCACCTGGGATCCGGTGCCGGTGCAGCGTCGGATCTGCGAAAGGATGCTGCCGCTCATCGCCCCGACGGCCTGGGTGATCGATGACGTGTCGCTGCCCAAGGACGGAAGAATGTCGGTCGCCGTGGCCCCGCAGGAGTGCGGGGCCTTGGGTAGACGCGCCAACTGCCAGGTCGCGGTCAGCGTCCACGCTGCCACCGACACCGCCTCCTGCCCGCTGCAGTGGAGGCTGTTCCTGCCGCGGGAATGGGAAGCGGACAGCGACCGCAGGACCGCCACTCGTGTCCCGCCCGAGGTCACGCACCGTGAGAAGTGGCGGCTGGCGTTGGACATGCTCGACACGCTGGCCGACTGGGGTATGAGGCCGCCGGTCGTCGTGGCCGACGCCGTCTACGGCACCAACGCCCACCTGCGGACCGCTTTGGCCGACCGCGGCAACAACTACGTGCTGGCCGTCCGCGCGGACGTGCCCACCCGTTCGACGCGGAGCCCGATGCGCCGGACCGCAACGGACCGGTCGGCTGCTGGCCCCAGCCTCGCTTGGGACGGGGTCCTGCCCGACTGCTGGCTGCTGGCTGCTGGCTGCTGGTCGAGTGGCCAGAAGAGGCCCCGGTCCCCACCGATTACTGGCTGTCCAACCTCCCGGCCGACACCCCGATCACCCATCTTGTCCGACTGGCCAAGGTCCGCTGGCGCATCGAGCACGACTATCGCGAACTCAAGCACGGCCTGGGCCTGGACCACTTCGAAGGCCGTTCCTGGCCCGGCTGGCACCACCACGTCACCCTCGTGACCGCCGCCCACGCGTTCCTTACCGAACAGCGCCTGGCCCCAAAAGCGCCCGAGCCGGACACACTCTCTACCAGATCCTCGATGCTCTCCAGGACACCTTGAGGTGCTGGACCGGCATCTGCAACACCTGCCAACAGCCCCTGCCCAGCAGGCCACGGACAGCATCAAGATCGAGAAGAACCTAACGGAGTCCTACTAGGGCTTGTCTCCTTGGCTGTCAGCTGGCTGGGGCGCTTGCAGGTGGTCCATGGTGGTGCCGTCGGGATGTCGCCCGAAGGCGGCCTCTAGAACGGCGGGGAGGTCTGTCTCGGAGACCGTGGCGCGCACCTCCGCCAGGACATGACGGAAAGTGTCATCGTCGATGGCGCCCATGTGTTCCTGGCGGAGTTGGTAGATGATCTCGACGAGTTCGGGTCTCAGCCGCATCCAGGCACGGGAAGTGCGGATCTCTTCCTCGACCTGGTCCATGAACCAGCGCATGACCTCGAAGGGAACATCCACGTGTGGCCCGCGAGAGTCGAAGCACACCGTCGGCTCCCGTGCCGGATCCTCGTCGGGGACGACTGCGGTCACGAGACGTCGTTGCCCGGCCACGATGTCCAGTTCCAAGTACCAGGCGTCATCGGGTACGGAGTACATCGCAGTGATCGTGTAGTCGCCGTCGGGGTGTGGGAAGGCCATTGCCGCATGCTGTCACGCTGGGCTGGGGGCGTGCCTCTCCAATACGTGTGCCGGGGTTCCCATCCCCGGACCCACATGAGGATGGCGACGAGGTGGAGTGCGGCCTGGTAGGCAATAGCGAGCTTGTCTGTTCGCATGGCCAGGCCGCGCCACTGCTTGAGTCGGTTGATGCATCGCTCAACTGTGTTGCGCTGCTTGTAAATCTCGCTGTCGAAGGCGGGTGGTCGTCCGCTGGTGCGGCCTCGCTTCAGTTGGTGGCCGATCTGGTCGGAGGGCTGCGGGATGACGGCGCGGATGCCGCGTCGGCGGAGATGTGCACGGATCGCGGGGGATGAATAGGCGCGGTCCGCCGGCTCGATCCACTTCGGATCATGCGCTGAGATCACCCCACAAACTGGCGAACAAAGCCCAGGCCGATCGGATCGTAGGGGCCGAGCACGTCGAGTCCGCGACCGCCTCGTGGGAGCAGCCGAACCGCAGGACCTGCAGCAGTATCTCGAACACGATCCGGTCGCCGATCCGGCGGCGGTGACAGCCCAGCGGATGGGCAGGAGTGAACTCCGGCCGCAGCGGCAGCGCATCGGCCCCACAGGGGTTCGATCAGCGATGGTGGCAGCACAGCCGCAGGTCCTCCACGATCACAGAGCGTCAACAACTCCGTGATCACGGAACTTGCGCCTGCGTCATTCCAGCCTGCCGCATCCGCCGCCTGTCCGCGCGTCCTCTTACCCGCTCCCCCACCTCGCAGACCCGGCGCTCGCGCTGGGCTCGGCCGTGTGATGGGCGTCGACACGAAGGAGTGGCGAGCGGCGGCTCGGGCCTACGCCGGTCTTGGTGGTTCAGGGTTGCGCGACCCGCATGGTGATCTCGGCGATGCGCTCCGCGGAGAGGTCGGGCGCCAGGACCGGCTGGACGAGGTGGCTGACCGTCAGGCGCACCACCGCTTCGACGGCCAGGTCCCGCGAGTGGGCGTCGATGTCGGGCCAGGCCTCCGCCGCGTAGGCGGTGAGCATGCTGATGGCGGTGTCCAGGAGTGGCTCGGAGCGGGTCGTCAAGTGGGCGAGCAGATCCTCGTCACCGCCCCGGCTGCTGGTGAGGATGGCCTTGATCAGCGGGTTGTCGGCCGCCGTGCGCAGGGTGTAGCCGATGGCAGCTGTGATGGCGGCCCTCATGTCGCCGGGGTGCGCGAGGAGTTGGTCCTGTACGCCGGTGAGGAAGCGTTCCACCTCGCGCATCACCAGCGCCTGACCGATAGCCGCCTTGGAGCCGTACTCGGTGTAGACGGTCTGCCGGCTCACTCCGGCGGTCGTGGCGATATGGGTCATCTTCAGCCGGGCCCAGCCCTCGGCCGCGACCCGCTCGTAGGCGGCGTCCAGGATCCGTTCTCTGAGCAGGGAGCGGACCGACTCTCGATAGTGCGTCATCTCGGTCCCATCCTAACGAGCATTGCCCTGTCGCTTGACGACCTAAGGCATCACTGTCTAGTTTCTGGACAGTTTACGGCCTAGATGTCCAGTGAAGGTGGGTCATGACAGGAACCTCGAATCCGCTCGGAGCGCAGGCGGCGCAGGCGACGTGGCGAGACGGAAAGCGCTACCTGTGGCTGCTCGGACTGGTACTGCCCGTCTTCCCGTTCGCGGAGTGGGGGCTGGCGGCGGCCACGGGGCACGGTTACTTCTGGTGGCTTCTGCCGCCGGTCGTCTTCGGCGTGATCCCGCTGGTGGACCTGCTGGTCGGCAAGGACTCCGACAATCCTCCCGACAGTGTCCTCGCCTGGCTGGAGTCGGACCGGTACTACCGCTGGTGCACCTACCTGTTCCTGCCCCTCCAGTACGCCGGACTGGTGCTGGCCTGCTGGCTGTGGTCCAGCGGCGGTCTGTCGGTCGTGGACAAGGCGGGGCTGACCGTCACCGTCGGCATCGTCGCCGGGTTCGGCATCAACACCGCGCACGAACTGGGTCACAAGAAGGACACGCTGGAACGCCTGCTGGCACGGATCGCCCTCGCCCAGACCTGCTACGGGCACTTCTACATCGAGCACAACCGCGGTCACCATGTGCGGGTCGCCACCCCCGAGGACCCCGCGAGCTCCCGCCTGGGACAGTCCTTCTGGCGGTTCCTGCCCCGCTCGGTGTACGGCAGCGCCCACTCGGGCTGGCACCTGGAGAAGCAGCGACTCGGCCGACTGGGCAAGAGCCCGTGGAACCCGCACAACGACGTGCTCAGCGCGTGGGCGATGTCAGCGGTCCTCTTCGCCGCACTGACCGCCGTGTTCGGGCCGGACGTGCTGCCGTACCTGGCGGTCCAGGCGGTCATCGGCTTCTGCCTGCTGGAGGTCGTCAACTACCTCGAGCACTACGGGCTGCTGCGGCAGAAGACCCCCTCGGGCCGCTACGAGCGCTGTACCCCGCAGCACAGCTGGAACAGCGACGACATCGCCTCCAACATCTTCCTCTACCACCTGCAGCGGCACAGCGACCACCATGCCAACCCCACCCGCCGCTACCAGGCCCTGCGCCATTTCGAGACGTCCCCGCAACTGCCCACCGGTTACGCGGGGATGATCGTGCTCGCCGTCGTGCCGCCGCTGTGGCGGCGTGTGATGGACTCCCGGCTCCTCGCCCACTACGACGGCGACGTCACCCGGGCCAACATCCACCCCCGCACCAGGGGCAGGGTCCTCGCCCGCCACGGGAGCCGCTGATGAGTTGCCACCTCTGCCCTGTCTGCGGCTACGTGTACGACGAGCGCGCGGGTGCGCCGCGCGAGGGATTCCCCGCCGGTACGGCCTGGGCGGACATACCTGACGACTGGCCCTGCCCGGACTGCGGGGTCCGCGAGAAGATCGACTTCGAGGAGATGGCGTGAAGATCTGGGAATGCCTGGTGTGCGGTTTCGTCTACGACGAGGCGCGGGGCTGGCCCGAGGAAGGCATCGCCCCCGGTACCCGCTGGGAGGACATCCCGGACGACTGGTCCTGCCCCGACTGCGGTGCCGCCAAGGCCGACTTCCAGATGATCGAGGCGTCCCGTGCCTGAGACCACGCCTCGCACCATCGCCGTGGTCGGCACCGGAGTCGCCGGCGCGACCGCCGCGCTCACCCTGCGCCAGGAGGGCTTCGACGGCCGTATCCTCCTGATCGGTGAGGAACACCACCCCCCGTACCGGCGTCCGCCGCTGTCCAAGGACCTCGCCAAGCGGGCCCTGACGCCCGAGCGACTCCGCCTGAAGCCGCCAACGGCCTGGCACGAGCTGGGGATCGAACTGCGCACCGGCACGAAAGTCACGGGCATCGCCGACGGCGCCCTGGAATGCTCCGACGGAGGCCGACTGCCGTACGACAGAATGCTGCTGGCGACCGGAGGACGCGCCCGCTCCCTGCCGTACGCCGCCGGGCACCACCATGTGCACACCCTGCGCGGCCTGAGCGACGTGCCCGCTCTCCGCGCCGACCTGGAGTCCGGCGGCCCGCTGGTGGTCATCGGCGCGGGACTGGTCGGCTTGGAAGTCGCCGCGAGCGCCCGGGCGGCGGGACTCGACGTCACCGTCCTGGAAGCCGGCTCGGAGCCCTTGCGCCGGGTGCTGCCCGCCCCTTTGCGCCGCGCCGTCCTGGAGCTTCACCGGGCTCACGGGACGCGGGTGCACACCGGGGTCGCGCTCGCACGACTGGCCCGACAGGACGGCATGCTCGTGGCGACAGCCCGGGATGGAAGAAGCTGGCACGCGCACACGGTGCTGGTCGCCGCCGGCATGCGGCCCGACGTCGAACTGGCCGCCCGGGCGGGCCTGGACGTAGGGGACGGCATACTCGTCGACGCCCTGGGCACGACCAGCGATCCGCGCATCTTCGCGGCGGGGGACGTGGCTCTGTATCCCGACCCGGTCCTTGGACGACGGGTGCGCGTGGAACAGTGGAACCACGCCCAGCAGCAGGCCGCCGCAGTCGCGAGGAACATGCTCGGCGCCGGGACACCCTTCACCGCGGTGCCCTGGTCGTGGACCGACCAGTACGGTGTCATGCTGCAGATCGCCGGCCATTGCGCCGACGCCGACTCCCTGACGGTTCAGGGCGACATCGCCGGTTTCGACTTCGCCGCGCTGGCGACCGTGAACGGACGCCCCGTGGGAGCCGTGGCGGCGGGGAGGCCCCACGTCTTCCGTGCCCTGCGGACGGTCCTCGAGCAAGCGGACGGCAGCCCGGCCCAAGGTGCCGTGCGGACAGCGGCGGTCACGCTGGCGTGCCACGCCCTCCGGTTTACGCAAGAGGAGACGGACGCCCCGAGAACCGGCGAGCCGCACATTGCCGCAGGGTGACGCTCCCCGGTGGAGAGGTCACGCCCGATGCCGGACAGGAGAGCCGAAGCGCCGCGTGCCCAGGCCGAAAGGTGCCGAACTAGCGGCTACCGGGAGGCTAGGTCGCGGTCGGCTGACGAGATCACGAACTGGCCGACCGGATGCGACTGAGTAGACGCCTCGGCGTCACACCTTCTCGTCTGGAAGGCGCACGGGTTCCCCTCGTGCTCAAGGAACCCCAGGAGGGGCACGTGCCGCTCCCGTCCGGCACGTCGAAGCTGCTGGACGGGAGCCAACATCCGCTCGACTGGGCTCTGCCCGCAGGCCGTCGCCCTCCCGCACCTCTGCCCGTGTCGACGGCCAAGGCAGAACCCATCCATCACACCGAACCAGGAGGCTCACATGACCGACAGCGGAAAGCACGGCGGTCAGCCGTCCGACAAGCCTTGGACTCCCCCGAGCCCCTCGGAGCCGAGCCCTGACGGGTCAGGGCCGAAGAAGTGATCCCGACGCGAGCGCAGCAAGGCCACGCCGCTCTCGTCCGGCTACTGGACCAGCAGGGGCTCCTGAGCCCGGCCTGGCGTCGGGTGTGGGAGAAGCTGCCCCGTCACCACTTCATCCCACAGGAGATCTGGCGCCAGCGTCCGGACGGGTGTGAGCCCGTCACGACGTACGAGGACTGGTGCGATCTCGTCAGCAGCGACGAGCCGGTGATCATCCAGGTGGACGACGGAAACGAGGACGGGCCTGGTGTGGCTACCTCCTCGAACTCCATGCCCTCCATGGTCGCCAAGATGCTCGGGCTCCTCCAGGTCAAGAACCACGACCGCGTCCTGGAGATCGGCACCGCCTCCGGCTACGTCGCGGCTCTGCTGGCCGAGCGCCTCGGGGACCGCAACGTCTACAGCGTCGAGATCGACCCCCTCCTGGCCGCCATGGCGACCAACCACCTGCGGCCCCTCGGCTACACCCCGAACCTCCGTCTCGGTGACGGGGCGCTGGGGTGGCCGGAGGAGGCACCGTTCGACCGCATCGTCTCCACCTGCTCACTCCGGCACGTGCCGTATGCCTTCGTGGAGCAGGTCCGGCCCGGGGGAATCATCGTCGCTCCCCTGTACCGCGACTTCTGGAGCGGCGCCCTGGTCCAGCTCACCGTCCAGACCGACGGACGAGCCTGGGGCCACTTCCAAGGCGGAGCCTCGTACATGCCCATGAGGTCGCACCGGGCAGCGGCAACCGTGGAGGTCGACTCCTCCACGGCACGCTCCCGGACAGCCGGCCTGAACCCCGAGGAACTGCTGCCCCTGGGCTTCGCCCTGTACGCCGGGGCCCGACTGCCAGACGTGTGGATGCAGCACTCCCGGACCGAGGACACCGTGAAGGTCTGGGCTCGCGGCGAGGACGGGTCAGCCACGTCCACGGCGAAGGGCGAGGACGTGTGGCAGTACGGGCCGCGTGACCTGTGGGCCGAGATCGAAGCCGTGCACCGCGAGTACATCGCCCTCGGCCGCCCTGACGCCCAGAGCTTCGGTCTCACGGTCACAGCCGAGGGTCAGCAGGTCTGGATGCACCACCCGGAGGCGACCGTGGCCCCCACGGCGAGCGATACCTACCGCTGACGTCCCTCGTTGAGCCGAGGCCACCTGATCCCAGGAGGCTCCCCCCGGTTCAGCAAGGTGCAGAGAGCCCCGGCTGTCCTCGGACGGTCGGGGCTCTGTCGGTGTCACCACCAGGTTTTTGAGAAGTAGCCCGTGCAGAGCAACGTGTTCCCCTGGCTGAATAGCCTCCCCATCGCCCAGCTCCATCCCACCCCCTGGGGGCTACCCGCTCCCCTACTGGCGGTGGCCGAAGAGTAGAGGGTGGGACCCGGGGTCAAGGGCGTCACGGACGGCGGTCAGGATGTCCTCGGTGTCGGCGCCGAGCGCTCGTGCGGCGGAGGCGAAGTTTCGCGCCAAGGTGGCGAGTTGGTCGACATCGTGTGCGTGTGGCTTGGACGGGAGTACGGCGACCCGGGTTCCCGCGCCACGGCGGGTGAGGATCAGCTCTGCGGTCTCCAGCTCGCGGTAGGCGCGGGCCACGGTGCCCGGTGCCAGGCCGAGATCGGCGGCGAGTTGGCGCACGGTCGGCAGGCGCTCGCCCTCGACCAGCCGGCCGGTGCGGATCAGCGCGGCCATCTGGGCTCGAATCTGCTCGTACGGCGGTACCTGGCTAGTGGTGTCGACACGGACGGCGGGCTCACTCATCGTCGAAAGTCCAATCCTCGACTGCCTTGTCGTCGACCGCCCGGGGTGCCACCACGGTGACCAGGGACCATCCGAAGGTGAACAGGCTCAGCAGGCCCAGGGGGCAGATCACCACGAGGGTGGCGGCGCCCAGCGGGCCGGCGCAGGCATTCTCAGTGAGCGCGACGAAGATCATGAGAACGACGAGCAGCACCTGGATTGACACCAGTAGCCCCCAGGCTCCGGTGATCGCCCACGCGCGGTCGCGGCGCTGCTGGTCGTCGCCCGGGCCGTGGGCGATACGGCGCAGGGCCCAGACGCAGACGGGGGTTGCGACCGCGAGGGCGGCGAACATCGTGCCGCTGTAGTACATGCCGGGCCAGGGACCGAGGGATGCGCGCACCCCTTCGCAGCTGACGGTGATGACACGCCCCGCTCTGCGCATCTGGTCCGAGTCGGAGGAGGCCGTGACCGCGCAGATCACCAGCAAAGTGACGAGGGACGCCGCCTGAAGAAGAAGCAGGGGCGCCATACGGGGTGGCACTTGGTCTCGCACCAGACGCGGGGCGAGACTCGCGGTGCGTACCGTTTCCTGGGGACGCAGGGTCAGGGCGTCGCCGAGCATGACACCGCCCACCGCGCAGAGGCCGAAAGCGGTGATGGCGAACACGAGGGGCATCGTGATGTCCTCGCTCTCCATCGTGACCAACTGCTGTGCGGACACTGTGCCGATGGCCAGACCGGACCAACGGGCGTAGTGGTCGGCATGGTCAAGGAACCGGGACCGGACCGGGACCGTGTCGAGCATCTATAGATCCCCTCAGATCATCTTGTATCAAGTGGTGGGTACAAGATGACCTGGTCGGGATCTTGTGTCAAATGATCGATACAAAGTGAAGACGAGCCTGAAGCCAGCCAGCGCAGCTTCCTCCACCCCCGGGCAGAGTTCCTGCGCGACCAGGTGCGCGGACTGCGGGGGCGGTGGCGCACGCGGCTGCCGACGTGCCCCCGCGGTCGGCAGCCGCTCCCCGCTAGGAGCCCTTGTACGAACCGATCGGCGTGGCGGTACCGCAGGAAGAAGAGCCCAGTTTCTGCACAGCGGAGATCTTGTCGTCCAGGTCGAACCAGTCGTTGAGCTTCGACACCGAGTACCCGGGACGCACGCAGTACTTTGCTCCTCGGTTGTAGGCGTCCACGTACACGTACCAGGACACGCTGTTGCGGTTCCACAGCGAGTTGAACCGGTCGTTGTCTCCGCCGAGCGCAGGCGCTGAAGCCGTGTACGCGGTGAAGATGCCGAGGTAGTTGTCGTCGGACCATGCGCACAGTCGGTTGTCGGCGCACTGTGCGGGGCTCGCCGACGCGGGTGCCTGCGTGGCGGTGAAGGCCACCCCTACGGCGCCCAGCAGGATCGCCGCGCGTTGCAGTGCGCGGCGGGGACGGGCTTTCGTTCCCGGTGACCGGGGTGACGTCGGTGAAGCGGTCATGCGCATACTCCCCTTTTGTCGAAGGCGGTGTACCTCCAGCGGTTCCGGCGTCGGGCTTCCCCGGACACGCCGGAATGCCATGAATGCTCCGGGGTGTCGTGTGGTGTGGCCATGCCCTTAAGCAGTGGCTTAAGGGGCTGTGGCAGGGCCGTGCGACGTTATCGGTTCCCGTCCAGCAGTTCGCGGCCCAGTGCAGTGGTCTTGTGCGGTACGGAACCGCCGCGTCGGCTGGTTGGCGGTGGGGCGAGGCAATCGGCCTGAGGCGGCCTACGCGGAGGCGACAGCCCAAGCACAGCAAACTCCTCCTGTCTTCGTGGGTGAGGAGCTGCGTTCCGGTTCCCCGTCGTGGGAAGCCATCGTGGATGAACTGGATATCACCGCTCTTCGCCCTTGTGGGTGTTCTGCTTGGTGCTGGCGCGACGGCGTTGGCTGACCGCCGCCGGTGGCGCAGGGAATCGGTCACACGCTTGCTGGAGCTGCGCACAGCGCTGTACGCCGAGTACCTGGTCGCGATGGAGGAAACCGGTCAAGACCTGCTGCGCGTCGTGAGAACGGTGCCGGCGCAGGAACGCGCGGAAGCTGCTGCAGCGGCCTTCTCCGGCTTCAATCTCGGCGGCACGCGCCAGCGTGTTCGCGTCCTGGCCCCGGCCGACGTGGCCCGGGCCGCCGACGCGGTCTTCCACGCTCTACAGCGTGCGCGTGACTACGTCGCCATCGCGGATGAACGGGATACACAAGGGCTGGATGCCCTGAAGGACGAAGTGGGGACGCTTCGTAACCGGTTTCAGGAAGTCCTGCAGCGCGACGTACGGGATCTGCTGGCCGGTCGCGCGGCGTGGTCAGCATGAGCCGGTAGATCGAGGCGGGTCATCCCCGTAGGCAGGCGCGACCGAGGGCGAGACGTGTGGCGGCTCAAGTGAAGCGAGCCCCTGGCGGCAGTTTGACCGCCGCGCCGACGCCGAGCGCAGCCTCACAATGACCCCGGCGGCGAGGCACGGGCCCCTTGGGGTGATCACAGGGTGCGGGGCGCCTGCCGCGTGCGAAGGACTCCCCCAGCAGCAACGACCGCGCGCAGGCGTGCGGCCATGGCGGCGGCCTCCTGCGGTGGCACAGACAGGACCCCGTTCTCAGTCATAAGAGCATGGAACTGCTGCTGCTCGTAGGGGACACCTGCCGGCAGTGCAGCGATGTGCCAGTGCAGGTGGGCGTTGCCCTGCTGACTGCCGAGGGAGTACAGGTACGTGCGCTCGGATCCGCAGACGCTATCGACGGCCAGGGCGATCTCGCGGACGACCTGCATAAGACGAAGGTAGGCCAATTCGTCCAGGTCACGGACAACGTGCTCGATGTGCGCCTTAGGTGCGACGAGCACCTTCCCCCGCACGGTGGGCCACCGGTCGGGGAACGCCACATGGTCCTGGTCCTCATAGAACTTCTCGTGCGGGTAGTCCGGATGTCCGGCCAGGAACGAGCAGATGAAGCACGGCCCGCTTCGTGCGCGGGCCGTGTACGCCTCAAGATCCATAGCCTGCCGGTCAGTCGACACCTGAGGTCCTCTCATCAGGGGTGCTTCAGTGAGCTACAGCCACACGACTGCCAAAGCCCTGTTGGTGGCGTCGGCAGGACCTCCGAGCGGAAGTCACGATCTACGGCCCTCTGCCGTGCAAGGCACCTGACAGAGGGGCGCCCCAGGCGGTCGCTGAGGGATGCCCTGAGACCCGGGTGAACTTTTAGCCGCCGCCGGGATGCCTGTCGAGCTGCACTCAACCGCAGAGATCCCCTACACCACACAGCGGGACGCCATCGGAGCCCCTCACCGACCCGGACGTGAACTCCCCGCCGCAGGGCGCCCTATGGTGCGATGGCCTTACGCAGCGTGCGCAGGCACAGGGTCATGGCCGAGTGCTTGGGTGTCTCGGTGGTGCGGACCTGCTCCCAGGCCGTGTACAGCAGGGCCCACACCAGGTTGCGGACCCACTCCTGGTCCAGCTCGGGGTCGATGCTGCCCTCTGCGTGGCCGCGCCGGACCGTGTGCAGGAAGTGCCGGTCGGCGGCGGTCTCCTCGTCCCAGCCCGACCAGTTCACCAGCTGCGGCGTCTCGAACATCAGCGTGAGGCCGTCGCCCAGTTCGAAGTACTCCTGGCACAGGCGCTCCAGGGCATCGGCGGCCGGGCCGTCGTCGAGCCGGGCGCGAACCGTCGCCGCCTCGACCTTGTCCAGGACGTCCGTGCCGATGGCCGCAAGCAGATCGGACCGCTCGGGGAAGTAGCGGTGCACCGTCGTACGGCCCACGCCCGCCGCCGCCGCGACATCGCCGAGGGAGGCGGTTGGGTCGCCCGCCAGCAGGGCGACGGCGGCGTCGACGATGGCACGCCGCGTGCGTGCCCGTGTCCCGCTTTCCGCTACGACGGCCCGTGCCTCACCCATGCCCATACGGTAGCGCGCCTTCCGGGATGAAAATCGCTTGACCGTTATGGAGCAGCGGTGTTCCAGTCAGAAGCATGACTGTTCCGGAAAGTGCGTCCCGCAAGATATCCCTCCCGCGGCTGCGGGTCCTCTGGTCGTTCGCCCGGCCGCACCGGGGCGCCCTGGCCCTGGCCCTGGTCCTCGCCCTCGTAGGATCCGGGATGGGGCTGGCCACGCCGATGGTCACGAAGGGCGTGCTCGACGCGCTTGGCGGCTCCCAGTCGCTGCGGGGGCCGATCCTGACCCTGCTGTTCCTGCTGGCCGTCGGCAGTGCCGTCATGTACTGGCAGTGGACGCTGCTCGGCGCGCTCGGAGAGCGGGTGGTGCTGCGGGCCCGCGAGTCGATGGTGCGGCGCTTCCTGCGGGCCACCGTGCCCGCCGTCGCCCAGCGTCCGCCCGGCGAGCTCGTCACCCGCGTCACCTCCGACACGGTCCTGCTCCACCAGGCCTCCACGGGCGCCCCGGTCGGCCTGATCAACGCCGTGGTCATGCTCTTCGGGACCCTGATCCTCATGGGCGTCCTCGACCTGGCCCTGCTGGGCACCGTCGCGGCGGCCGTGCTGGTGATCGGCGCCCTGTTCGCCGTCCTCATGCCCGGGATCGCGACCGCGCAGCAGCGTGCCCAGGGCCACCTGGGGCAGCTCGGCGGGAACCTGGAGGGGGCGCTGCGCGCGATCCGGACGGTGAAGGCCGGCCGCGCCGAGGACCGCACCGCCGAGCGCATCGTGGCCGACGCGCGCACCTCCGCCGAGCACGGCATCCGTGCCACCCGCCGCGAGGCGCTGGCCTGGACGATCGCCGTCGCTGGCATCCAGCTGGCGATCATCCTGGTCCTGGGCGTGGGCGCATGGCGGGTCTCCGAGGGGGCCCTGGAGGTCTCCAGCCTCATCGCGTTCCTGCTCTACGCGTTCGGGCTGATGGACCCGATCAGCGAACTCAGCCAGAACGTCATCGCGCTCCAGTCGGGGATTGCCGCCGCGGAACGCATCCGGGAGACGGACGATCTGGAGTCGGAGTCGGAGGAGAGCGACGACGCCCGCCCGGCGGTGCCGCCGCGCGAGGCTGCCCAGGACGGGACCCCCGTCCTGGAACTGCGGGACGTCACCGCCGCCTACGGCCCCGACAGCGACCCGGCTGTGCGCGGCGTCAGCCTCGCCGTCCCCCGGCGCGGGCACACCGCGATCGTCGGGCCGTCGGGCGCGGGCAAGACGACCCTGTTCTCCCTCGTCCTGCGCTTCCTGGAGCCGACCGGCGGCGAGCTCCTCCTCGACGGCCGCCCCTACCGCGAGCTCACCCACGACGAGATTCGCTCGCGCCTGGCCTACGTCGAGCAGGACACCCCGATCGTGCCCGGCACGATCCGCGACAACCTGCTACTGGCCTGCCCCGACGCGACGGAGGCGGAACTGCGCCGGGTCCTGCTCGAGGTGCGGCTGGCCGAGAAGACCGACGCCCTGGAGGAGGGACTCGACACGCCCCTGTCCGGCTCGGCCGTCTCGGGCGGTGAACGGCAGCGGATCGCCCTGGCCCGGGCCCTGTTGCGCACGCCGGACGTGCTGCTCCTGGACGAGGCGACGGCCCAGCTCGACGGGCTGACCGAGGCCGCCGTCCAGACCTGCGTCCGCGCCCGCGCGGCCACGGGGGCGGTCGTCACGATCGCTCACCGGCTGTCGACCGTGATCGACGCGGACACCATCGTGGTGATGGAGGCGGGCCGCGTCCGCGCCCGGGGCAGCCATGAGGAGTTGCTGGCGACGGACGCGCTGTACCGGGAGCTGGTGGAGGCCCTGCGGATCGCGGCAGACGCACAGCCGGCTCGGTGAAGTCCCGCTGGACGCATGCCGGTTGCGGACATCCGGTGGACCAGACCTGCGGCCGGTTTTCGATCATCCCCGGAAGGATGAAAGGAGCGTCCGCTTCCCTCGACGATGATCCCGACCCGTTCGAACACCGAACTCGAATGCAAGGGAAGGGACAAGCAGTTGCGCATCGCCCGGCTCCTCGAAGCAGCAGCGCCCCACTGCCAGGCGGGTTACGCCAAGCGACGGCCTCGGCACCCCGCCGGCGAGCAAGTACGGCCGCCGCCCGCTGGTGATCGTTGGACGGGTATGACTTCACGTAGGAAGCCACCACCGTCATCGGATTCGGCAACGGTGCCAGCAACAACGCCTGCTCCAACCAAGGCAGCGCCATCCCTCGGGCCGCCACCACTAACGGGCCCGGGACCGTCACCGCCCTGACCGCTGCCCTGCCCGTCAGCGGCCCCACCAATCAGTGCGGCAACCTCGGCCTGCCCAACGCCCCCAAAACCAGCAAGGCCGACAACCTCAAATACATCAAGGAGCAACTCAAGGCTATCGGCAAGCGGCGAGCGCGCGAACGCTGTGAGCAGCTCGTGGAGAAGCCCGGGCGACGCCGTCGAAAAGCTGCTGGGCCCCGGCCGCTTAGCAAATCGCGGATAACCCTGTGCGTACAGGGTCCTCCACCGGAGCGCTTGTACGAGATCAGCGGAGGTTCAGAGATGGGCTCTGACAACGGCACGTTGCGGGGTCTCCGGCTGGGCACTCCCGGTCCCCCAGCCGCGGCCGCCGATCGACGACGCCGAAGCCCCGGGCGGCCTGCACCGGTACGGGGAGCCGTCCCGCTGTCCGCGCGAGACCGTCTATGTCACCCGTCCAGGCCGAAAGCGTAATAGTCCAAAGGATGCAGTCGCGTGCGGAGAGCACCGGCACAGCACCCCGCCGCGGCCGAGGAGTGGTTGACACCGGACGGCCCGGAGATGCCGCGAGCATGGCCGGATCATGCCCCTGTGCACTGGCATTCCGGGGTACTCCACGGCAGTTCGGACATCGGAATCTCAAGGAGACCCGGAGGACGTTCAATCCCCTGGAGCAGCGGGGCATTCCGCTGGATCGTCAGCTCAGGAACTGGCGTGAGCTGAAGGTGGTGCCCATCGACCCCGATCACTGTGACCCGTACACCAGGTGCCGGGTCATCACGGTGAACGGGATCGAGGTGGAGGCGATCATGTTCAGCCACCAGCTCGCCCGCAACACGGTCGATCCGGAGATCAAGAGGCAGCTGGCGAGGACCCGGTACATCGAGGCGCAGCAGCAGAAGGTGGTCAACTGGCTGCTGCCCGGCGTCTCGTCGGTGCTGGAGACGACGATCGCGTACGAGCAGGTGGCCGTCGACCTGACCGCGTGGATCGCGCGGATGGAGCCCGATCCGTATCTGAAGCAGGCGTATCAGTTCGGTGTGCTGGAGGACTTCGACCACCTTTACCGGTACGCGAATCTGTACGAGATGATCGAGCACCGCAAGGCGGAGTCGATCGTCGACGGTCTGAACGAGGTCATGCCCGGGCGCCCGACCAGGTTCCACCACCGCAACCCTGTTGACAACGTCCGGGCTCCGTACGACCGCACCCGCACCGATCCGCTGTCCAAGCTGCACGCTCTCACCGTGCTGTCGGCGGAGCAGCAGACGATGAACTTCTACATGAACACCGGCCCCACCTACATGGAGCCCATCGCCCGGCAGCTCTACCAGGAGATCGGGCTGATCGAGGAGGAGCACGTCACTCACTACGAGTCGCTCGTCGACCCCGGTGAGACGTGGTGGGAGCAGTTGGTCAACCACGAGTACAACGAGTGCTACCTGTACTACTCCTTCATGGAGCAGGAGAGCGATCCCAGGGTCAGGGCGCTCTGGGAACTGCACCTGAATATGGAGCTCGAGCACCTGCACATCGCCTGTGACCTCATGCGGCGGCACGACGGCCGCGAACCGCAGGAGGTGCTGGCGCCGCAGTTGCCGAACGTCCTGACGTTCGAGCCGAACAAGGCGTACCTGCGGGAGTTGCTCGCCACGCAGATGGACTTGACGACGCTGGGCGCCGGCTACGTGCGGGAGGCGCACGAGCGCTTCGAGCAGATGCAGGAGCAGATCCATGGCGGCGAGCAGCCCCCCAGCGAGCGGGTGATGGCCCAGCACGAGGAGATGTTCGGCCGCGAGTACCGGCTGGAGACCGAGGGCGAGCACCCGGATCCCGCCATGCGCGAGAAGAGCTGACGGAAAGGTTCAGCATGACTGAGACCCACACCCCCCACGCCGGTGACAACCAGGCCGCGGACACCGACGTGCTGGCGCTGCTCATGCGCCAGCACGGAGACATCCGCAACCTCTTCGACGAAGTCGAGCGATCGACCGGAGACGCGCGGAAAAACGCGTTCCGTCGCCTCGTACGTCTCCTCGCCGTGCATGAGACGGCTGAGGAAGAGGTGGTCCACCCGTTCGCGCGCCGTAGCCTTCCGGGCGGTGAGCAGGTCGTCGAGGACCGGCTGACGAAGGAACGCGAGGCCAAGGAGGTGCTGTCGGCGCTCGACAGCATGGACACCGACGAACCGAAGTTCCTTCCCCAGCTACTCGCCCTGCGCGAAGACGTCCAGGCGCACGCCCGCGCCGAGGAACGCTACGAGTTCTCCCATATCCGGCGCAGCACCGACGCCGCCAAACTCGCTTCGATGGCCAAGGCGGTCAAGGCCGCCGAAGCCATGGCACCCACCCGGCCCCACCCCGGAGTGGAATCAGCCGCGGCCAACATGGCTCTGGGCCCGATCGCCGCGCTGATGGACCGCACCAAGGACGCCGTACGCAAAGCCATGGGCCACGACGGCTGAACCGCCGGTGACCGCACTCAGGCAACCCACGACCGCCTCGGTGCCACCTCCGGACACCCGGCAATGAACCGCTCACCTTGCGTTCCGGCAAGGTGAGCGGTTCATTGCCGACGGTTACGGGAGTTGGGCGATGTTTCTCGGATCATGGTCACCGCCTCCCAGGTCGGCGGCATCGCACGATGCGCTCGACACCGCACGGGCCATGGGCCGCGACAATGGTCTGACCGGGGTCCGGCAGCGACGCCGCGCCGAATCGAGGCCACAATGGGCGGCACCGGTCAGAAGGTCGGCTCCTGGTCGCGGACCGTCGTGCCACTGAAGGATTTCCGGTACCAGTCGGCGAACAGCAGGCTCGGAGAAGTGGCGTCGATGCCGCTTATAAGCGCCCTTTCGCCACGTCATGCAGGCTTACAGCACCGCGCATGGCTACCCTGTGGGCGTGCCGCAGGGCCGTGTCCTTCTCGTGTCGGAGTTTGGAGGAGCGCCCCGGTTGCGGCCGGGCGTCTCGAACGCTGCGGCACACCCTCATGCGGCACACCAACGTTCACCCGCAGCTGTACAGCTGCATGAGACGTCGAGTCATCATGGCCCCTGACGCTGCTCGCGCTGCTGGATGTTGACCGCGACCGCTGTGCACGGCAACGGCTTGTCGACCACCACCGACATCGCGGAGTCCGGGGTCTTGGCCCCAGCAGCGGAACGGCTCCGCCCTCGGAAGAGGGGGAGCCGTTTTCCGTCCGGGGTGAAACTGTGTCAGGCGTGGCTGTGGTGGCGCTTGTTGCCGGTGACCAGTCGGTAGACGGCGAGGAGGATGACCGAGCCGATGATGGCGGCGATCCAGGTGGAGAGGTCGAAGAAGCCGTCGATGGAGTCGACTCCGAAGATGACCTTGCCGAGGAAGCCGCCGAGCAGACCGCCCGCGATACCGATGAGCATGGTGATGATGACGCCGCCCGGGTCCTTGCCCGGCATCAGCGCCTTGGCGATGAAGCCCGCGAGCAGACCAATGAGAATCCAAGCCACAATGCCCATGATGCGTCTCCTACCTCGGTGAATAAAACCGGTGTTAACGATCGTCTGTACCGCGCGGAGGTTTTCAAACACCCATCCTTTCGGGACCGGCCGGCAACGGTCGAGGAGAAGGCGGGGCGGCCCGGGACCTGACCTGCGACGCCCGGAACGATTTGCGTCCCGGGCAGAGGGTGTCGGCGTCAGCCACGAAGGGCTGTCCAAGTTTGCGGGTCTCGAGCGTCTCAGGCCGCGGCCGTCGGATTCGCCACTTCGGCGGTGCCGTGGTGTTCGGCGTTGATGCGCTGGGCTTCTTCGAGCTGGTCTTCGAGGATGACGATGCGGCAGGCGGCGTCGATGGGGGTGCCCTGGTCGACGAGTTCCCGGGCCCGGGCGGCGATACGCAGCTGGTAGCGGGAGTAGCGGCGGTGTCCGCCGGCGGAGCGCAGCGGGGAGATGAGGCGGGCTTCGCCGAGGGCGCGAAGGAAGCCTGGGGTGGTGCCGATCATGTCGGCGGCTCGGCCCGTGGTGTAGGCGGGGTAGTCATCGTCGTCGAGACGGCTGTAGGAGTCGTCTGCGGTCATCGCACCTTCCTGTGGAACATGCTGGAGGGGCCCTGGTGCCATTGGCACCAGGGCCCCGAAGGAACTGCTACACCATCTGCCGGCCCTGGTTACTGCGCCGGCCTCTTGTGTCCGCGTGCCCGGCCTGGTTGCTGTCGGGGTGCGGGGATCGCGGTTGCTTGACCGGAGACCACCTCACTATCGGATGTCCTGCGGTACCCGGACTCGAAGACTTCCGCCCGGGCGATCCTGATGGCGCCTCGTTCCTCCGTTCTTCCCTCTGGGATCAACTGCTTACCAAACGGGTACTGCGTACTGCTGATGATGCGAACTGCTCAGTGACCTGCCACAGCGCCACCCTTTCGGCAGCCAGCCCCGTCGCCCGTCCTGCGTCTGCTCTGGCTTAGAACCCCACTGCCGAACCTCCCGGTGCGCGCGCCCACAGCCGACGCCTTCACCGAGGTACCGCTCACTGACTTCACTGCTGAGTACTGCCACTGCGGTACTGCTCACGGCGGCCCCTGATCACCGCGGGCCACCCGGTCCGGTCGTCAGTCCCGTCGCCGTCCTGCAACAAACCTGGCTTCGAAACTCCACCACCGCACCGCCCTGCGAACTACAACTGCGCTACTGCTGCCCGGCAGTTCATCTCTGCCAGGCCCTGCGGTCTCTCTGGGTTACGAGAGAAACCATAACCACACCACCACCCAATGTCTACTCCGACGGACACAGATTTATGTTCGTGAGAGGCAGAGGTAGTTTGCCTGGCAGCCCTCAAGCGATCCTGACCGCTCCAGCCCCGGCCCGACCAGTCACTAATCAGCGGAGCAGGGCCGCAACTTTCCCCGGAGCGCATCGAGCTGCTGTCCGCGATCGGGATGCGGTGGGCGTAGAGGCAAAGAACAGGCGGTCATCACTGTGAAGGCACGGAGGGCCGGACCGGCTTCTTCGGCCGCCCGGCGCAGCGCGTCCGGCGAGCCGAGCAGCGAGGGTGGCAGTGACGCCCCAAGAGGTGCGGGAACAGCGTGGCGCGGACGGCGGCTGCGACGTTGGTCGCCTGATGCGGGGTTTGACCAGATCGCCATCCACCGGCAGTACCTCCGGCACTGCGAGCAACGGATCAAGCACGAGCACGAAGAGGGCCTGTGCTGGTTCCCGGACTCGATCCCCGCGTTCCAGAGCATGCATGCGCTCGCGCTGCCCTTCGAGCTGCATCCCGCCTGGCGGGACAACTGGTATCCCTAGTGTTGCGCCGCGGATCTTCCGCGCGCAGCGCTGGGGACCAGCTGCCCGGGGCCCGATGGAACTCGCCGGGGGCGAGCGGCGAAGGAGAGGTGAAAGCCCAAACCTTCGAAGCGTTCTTCAGGACGAGAGGAGCCCCGATGACCGTCGACCCAGGCGTCCGCACAGGGGTGGACAGTGATGCCTCGGTAGTTGCGCGGTCCCGGGATGAGCCCGAGGCGTTCGCCGTGCTCTTCGACCGGTACGCGGATGCGGTACACCGTTATCTGGCCCGTAGATCTTGGTCCAGGCGCGGTCGCGGGCTCCGGGCCGGTAGCGCTGGTTCATGGCTTTCACGACCAGACCTTCGACACCGGTGACGTCTGTCCAGTCCTCCAGCCGCTCCCTGGCCTTGTCCGGGTCGGTGGTCATCGGGCACAGGGTCCACGGGGGTCAGTTGCGCGGGCCGCGAAGAGGACCTCCAGGCGTCTGCGGCGCTCGGCGTAGGGCAGGGCCAGCAGCTCGATGCCGTCGATCTGCAAGGCGTCGAGGACGATGAAGGACGCGGGGGTCTTCGCGGCGAGCGCGGTGGCGGTGCGGCCGCGGGCGGCGGCCCGGCGCTGGAGGGCTTCGAAGGACAGCCGGCCGGCTCCGGTGTCCCAGACAACGAGCTCGCCATCAAGGACCAGACCGTCCGGCAGCTGCTCGGCAGCCGAGACCAAGTCGGGGAAGCGGGAGCCGCGCCGGGTCTGCAGGAGCAGGCGGCCGCCGGGGCCGGTGGGGGTGAAGAGGATCGCGCGGTGGCCGTCGAACTTCTGCTCCGCCGCGAAGCCGCTCGCCAGCACGCCGGAGCCGGGGACGTACTCGGCGACCTGAGCGAGCATCGGCTCGAAGGGCGGGATGAGAACCACTCGGGGATGGCCTCCTTACCGGCGCTCCGGGCCTGGCACCCGACAGCCTTCCCCAGCCAGGCGTGCATGGCGCGTGGATAGGGCCAGAGGGCTCTGCCGAGTCAGGCTCCGGGGTGGGCCGGCTTCTGCTGCGCCTCCACAAGCCGGGCCCGGCACTCCTGGCAGAGCGGATTCCCACCGACCCCATATCGGCAGCACGTTCGATGACTTCTCTGCACCGACAGCGAGATCGGCGCCGTCATCGAAGCGCCGGCCGAAGACCTTCACGTTTCGACAAGTCCTCACCCGGGTGCTCGGCTACGGATGTGCGGACGCCGTACCCACGCGTGCAGGCATCTGATCGGCCTCCCCTCGAGGCTCGGAAGCGCCCTGCCCAACGAGCCAGAGATGCTGCAGTTGACACCGCAGCATCTCGCGGCTGGCCAGCCGCAGCCAACGCTTGACCTCTACTGCCCGCTTCGTATGGCCAGCACCAGCCAGACGACTGGTCCCGCTGCCAGAACGATCAGCAGTAGACAGCACGGTACCTGGGACGGCCCCTTGAGTGGCTCGGCTGCTACCAGCGGGGCCACTCGGCGCACGTCGTCGGCGTGATACCAGCTCTTACCAGCGGACCCGGTAGTGGTCATCCAGCTCTCCGTACGGACCCGCACTCCATGGGCCAGCACATTTACATACACCGAGCGAGCACCGACGCCCGGCCACAAAGTGCTCACCTGGCGCTCCGTCAGCCAGTCGCCCTCCGGCTCGTCAGCCATATCTTGCCCTTCTCCCAGCAGCCAGTGACACGGCATCATGAACTGTCCCATAGCCAGGCGCAGTTACTCCCCCTATCGATCCTCGGCGTTCAGAGGCGGCGATATCCGCTTCCCGGGCCCCGAACGCCTGACGCGAGCAGGTTGGCCCTCGTCATCGAGAACGGCGGTCAGGTACTCCTTGCCCAGCATGGCGACCGTCGCATTGCCGGCCTTGCCGGACTCCTCCAGAGCGGCGCGCAGCAGTTCGTAGACCGCCAGGTATTCCTTGCTCTGCGGGGCGATGGAGTAGGTGCGGTCGAAGTGGACGGGGTTGACCTGGTCGAGGTCGATGAAGCCGGTCATGTCGACGGTCTGGGACTCCCCGGAGCGATCTCTTCCAACTTGTCGGGTCCGACGACGACGTACTCGCCTCCGCCGAGGTCGTAGCCCTTGACGATGTCGTCGGTCTCGACTTCGCCGCCGGTGCGTTCGTTGTCGCCCCACCGCCCCGCCCGGTCGGCAGGCGCCGGCCGAGTCAACCGGCGCGGCCGGGTCGGGCGGCCTGATGATGGCCACCGGCTTGCCGCCGGGCTTTCCCAAAGGCTTTCAGCGCCACCAACCGGCGCGGTCCGCTGATCCCGAACAGAAGCGGAGCGAGTAAGCGATGCAGGAGACGACCAAAGACAGGCGGACCCAGGCGGACCGCCGGCTCCGAACCCGCACCGCGCTTCTCGAGTCGGCCGCGCGGGGCCTGTCGCGCTTTGGCTACGGCAACCTGGTCCTGGAGCAGGTCGCCAAAGACGCCGGATACACCCGAGGGGCGCTCTACCACCAGTTCAAGGACAAGCAGGAACTGACCCTGGCCGTCATCGACTGGGTCATGGAGACCCGGGACCGGGAAGTGGGCCGGTCCGTCGAGCAGCAGCCTGACCGGTCGCGGCCCTGCTCACCCTGGCGCGCGGCCACGCCGTCTACTGCCGGCGTGACATCGCCCGTGTGGCGATCGCCCTGCGGCTGGAGTTCTCCGGCCAGGACCACCCGGTAGGACGCGAGATCGAGAAGAGTTACGGGGAGCTGGTCGAACTCTGTCTCGGTCTCATCGAGGCCGGCCGTACGAGCGGTGCCATCCCCGACGGGCCGCCGGCCGCCGCCCTCGCGCTCGCCTTCGTCGGCGCGCTCGAAGGCACGTCGATCGCGCTGTCCTGCCAGATGCCGTACGACGAGCAGCTGGTGGCCCGCGCCGCCGCCGGCGTACTCGGACTCAACCAGGTGCAGTACTGAGTGGGAGGCATGGAAATGGTCCGCACGGTGGTGCCCGTGGTGCTGACGACTGTCCTCGTGGCGATCGACCTGATGCACTTCGTCTGGGCGTTCTCCCCCTGGCCGATGAAAGACTCGGTGACGTTCACCAAGTCGATCGCCGGCAGCGACGACGGCGTGATGCCGTCGGTATCGAGCACCCTGCTGGTGGGTGTGGCGCTGATCGGTGGCGGTGTGCTCACCCTCATGGTCAGTGAGTCCATCCCGGCGATCGGCCCGGACTGGCTGCGGTTGGCAGGCATGTACGGGCTGACCGCGGTTCTGCTCGCCCGTGGCCTGGGCGGGTACATGATGAACTCCGGAGCCGCCAGCGAATTCCAGCGGTTGAACAGCCTGCTGTACTCGCCGTTGTGCGTGGCACTCGGCGTCCTGGGCGGCCTGGTAGCCGTGGCCGCGACCAGGCGTTAGAAGCCGTTGTCCTTCCGAGAGCGATGGGTTCGTTTCCACTGGTCAGGTGTAGGGGTGGTGTTTCGGCGGGAGGGACGGGGTGTCGTCTCTTGGGTGGAGGAGCCGGGATGCCGTCTGTGATGGGTTTGCTGGAGGAGCGCGAACGCGCCGCTCGGCAGCGGGTGGAGGTCCTGCAGGCCGAGCTCCAGGAGGCGGAAGCCGCGTGGGAGCGATTCGTGATTGCCCGTCAGACGGTGGCCGAAGTCCTGGCAGAACCCCCTGTGGGCGAGGAGGCGTCGCTGGCCGGGGTGGCCGGTAAACGGCCTGCGCGGGTCGCCGGGGCGGTGCCCGGTTCGGTGGTTCCCGCCTGGAGGGAAGGGCTCGCTCTCGACTCACTGGCGCCGGACTACCAACGGCTCGTGGAGGTCCTGGCGGGGAGCGGGGAGGAGATGGACTGCCGGCAGCTCGCGGCGGCCTTGGGTCTGGAGGTGGCCGCGTCGAAGGCGTAGGGAGTGCGGTCGAAGGTGAAGCGCCTGGCCGCGCGGGGCTGGATGGCCGAGAAACGTCCGGGGATGTTCAACGTGCTCGCCGGGCGAGCCGGCGGCTCATGACCATGCTCATCGACCACCGGATCATCGCCTCGGAGGTGTCGGTGCGGGTCTCGTAGTCGCGGACCAGGCGGCGTGAGTGCATCAGCCATGCGAACGTCCGTTCCACCAGCCACCTTTTCGGCAGCACCACGATGCCCGTGGCGTTGTCGGTGCATCTGACCACCGTCACCGCGATCCGCAGGACATTGCGGGCGAGGTCGACCCGGCGTCCGGTGTAGCCGCCGTCGGCCCACACCAGCGAGATGCGCCAGTGCCGCATCCGCAGCCGCTCCAGCAGCGTCCGGCCGGCCTCGCGGATGCGGCGGTGACCATCACGGCCAGCAGAAGCCCGAGGGTGTCCACGACGATGTGCCTCTTGCGGCCGTTCACCTTCTGCCCGCCGTCGAACCCCCGGCTGGCAACCGGTACCGACGCGGCCCCTTTCACCGACTGCGCGTCGATGATCCCGGCGGTCGGCTCCGGATCACGACCCGACGCCTCGCGGACCCGGTCGCGCAGCCGGTCGTGGAACTCGGCGACCAGGCCCTTGTCCCGCCAGCGCCGGAAGAAGGCGTAGACGCGGTTCCATGTGGGGAAGTGCGCAGGCACCGCTCTCCAGGCAATGCCGCCCGCGACCAGGTAGCGCACCGCGTCGGCCAGCATGCCGGTGGCAGTAGCTCTCCGGCTGCCCGCCCCTTCCCTCCAGCCAGGCGGGCACGGGCATCGCGTCGCGCACCGGCCACAAGGCCACACCGCAGCATCGGAGGCCCGCTCGCATCCCACCCGAGGCCGGGCCTCCACCTGTCCACGCCCGGCCTCACTGGACGCCTCGAGCAGCGCGGGCAGCTCGCCTCGGGCCGGGACTCGAACGGGCCACCTGAGCTGTCCGTTGTCGGCGTCGTCGGCTGCCCTTGACCACGTGACCTCACCTGCGCTGTTGTCAGGCTGGCGTACCGCTATGACGCACCCTGCCAGGCGCCCCGGCTTCAGCCCCATACGGGCCTCCCAGAGCCGCCGGGTCCTGGAGATGCTCGCCGGACCGCTGCGGATCCTCCGGGCTGACTCACTGCGTTGATGTATGACTGGCTGGCGTCGGCGATGAAGTCGCGGCTGCTGTGAGGGGCGAGGGCCTGGGCCTGGAGGTGGTCGTACATCGCGCTGTAGTGCTGGACGTCGGATGGTTTCTCCAAGTAGAGATCGCTGGTGAACCGTTCCAGATACACCACTGAGTCGGGACTGTCGGCGAACCGCAGGATGGAGAACTGTCCTGATAGGCCCGGGTGGGCTCCCACGGTGTAGGGCAGGATCTGCACGGTGATGTGCGGCTCGGCGCCGATGGCCTCGAGGTGCTCCAGTTGTTCGCGCATGATGTCGGGGCCGCCGACGACGCGGCGCAAGGCCGACTCGTCCAGGACGACCCGCAGACGCAGCGGACGGGCCGGGTCGTAGATCCGGTGCTGGCGGCGCAGCCGCACCCTGAGACGGGTGGCGGCCTGTGCGGCCGTGGGCAAAGGGATCGTTTCCGCAATGACTGCGTGGGCGTAGGCCGGGGTTTGGAGCAGGCTGGGGATCGCCAGGGGCTCGTAGGCGTGGATCGTAGTAGCGTCCGCCTCCAGGCCGATGTAGACGCTCTGGGGGATGTCGCCGTAGACGTTCCACCAGCCCGGCTGCGCGCATTCCCTGGCCATGCGCATCAGTGAGTCGACGACCTGCTGGTCCGTCACTCCGTAGATCACGCACAGATCGCGTACGTCGCGGGCGCTGATGGTGCGACGACCGTTCTCCAGGTGACTGATTTTGGGCTGAGAGACCATGAGCCGTTCTGCCGCTTCGGTGCTCTTCAGCCCACTGGCCTGGCGGAGCCGGCGGAGCTCGGCTCCCAGGCGGCGCTTTGTGACGGTGGGGTTACTGTTCGCCGCCACGGGCGGTGTACCTCCGGCTCCAATTCCTGTTCAGAACCGCAGATTGCCATGGAGCAGGACTTGTCGATCAAGCGGCGTGCCGTCGTGTTGGTGGACTGCCGAAACGGACGCTTACATTGGCATTTGCCCCAGGCAACCATGGCAGGGATCCTCTCGCCGTGGCGGCTCGCAAGCACCTGATGCGGCCCCCGACCGCATCAGGTGCTTCGACGGAAGCAACTGGGTAGGTCTCCGCAGGGGGCATGCCCACGGCCCCAGGAGCACTGGATGTCGCGCACGGAGCGCGCCGACCCATCGGTCTGGGGTCACCGAATCCAGGAACCCCAATGTGGCGCCGGCCCTGACAGCACAGCACTCACCCGAACGCTGCTTTTGCTGGATACCGCCGTCCTGCGCCCCGATCCGCACGCGCGCGAGCAAGTTGGGAAGTGCGGGGGAGGCTGAACCGTCAGGAGGGCGTGTTCGTTCCCTCAGATGCAAGGTGAGCGCCTCTACGCGTTGCCGAACAGAGAGCGGTAGCCATGGGGCAGCTCATTGAGGATCCGCGCAGCCCGGTCAGGAGGGAGATCGCCAGCGAGGAGGCCGGCAACTCGGCGTCCTAGCGGGCGGTCTCGGCGCTCGCTCCGGTCCGCCCAGCAATCCGGTTGCAGCACTCCATCGGCCCGAATGGCTCTGTCTCCTGCTCTGAATGGTCCTCCCGGGTTTCTGTCACAAAGGCGTGCCGTTGCTTGGGAGGGCGAGGACTGAGCCGGGCAGCGAGCACGCCGGTACTGCCGCGAGTAGCTGCGGTGTTTCTCCCGTGCCCTCATGTGCACCCGCGTCACGGGCCCGCGCCAGGAAGCCGTCGTAGCTCATGATTGATCTTCCTGGGCCCGCTGGAGGCGGGCACAGGGCGCGTCTTCGTCTCCTGCATACAGCTGAGGGGCGAGGCGGGGATGCCGTGGCGGGCAGAAGTCTGGTCACCGCGCTGCGGAACGGGGTGTCGTCGCCGCCACCGGTCCCGGCTGCGCCGGTACCGGCGCGGATTCCTGCCCGAGTGAGGCATCCGCATCTGCGGCACCGATGCGTTGGGTGGCGCGTTTCCACAGCCGCCCCAGGAGGCAGTAGAAGCGATCCGGCAGGAATACGGCGTCCGCGACGATCATGGCACCGGAGAAGAGAGGCAACCCCATGAGTGCTGCGATACCGATGTGCATGCACAGCAGCAGGGCCAGGACGGGGTATTTGAGCCGGCCGAAGAGCACGAACGGGAAGGCGACCTGCAAGAGGACCGTCATGTAGCAGGCGAGGGCGATCGGGAGCGGGAACTGGTCCACGAGGTGGGAAAGTGCGGGCCAGGGCTGGAAGAGTTCGAGGTTCAGGGCGTAGTGGAGTGCGGTGCCGTTGCCCCAGGTAGCGCCCTGGACTTTGTACAGGCCGGTTGATCCGTAGAGGAAGCAGACCTGGGCCGCGATGACGAAGAGGCCGCAGTTGTGGACCGCGGTGATCAGGCAGGTGCGGGCGTTGTTGCGTTGCTGCGAGGAGAAGCTCCGCACCGGCTCCGGCCTGGTGCCCGCACGAGCCGCTCTGATCCGTACTCTGCGTGCGTCCAGGGACCAGCGCCGGCCGCACGCGGTGAGGGTGAGGTAGAGCGCCATCAGGAGGATCAGATTGTCGCCCCCGTCCGTCATGAAGATCGATCGGGCATGGAACGAGATCACCACGACGGCGAAGAGGACGGACAGGAGGCGGGTGCGCCAGCCCAGCATGAACAGTGTGGACGTGACGAGGGCGGTCGCGTAGCAGAGTTCGAAGTAGGTGCGGCTGTCGGACAGGGTCAGGATGCTGTTCCACCCTGTCTGGTCGAAGAGCTGTCGCGCCAGCGCGGGCGTCCAAGGGGAGCTGGGGCCCCAGATCTCGTGGCGGTGCGGGAACTCGCGCAACAGGAAGACCAGGTAGAGCAGTCCGTAGCCGATGCGCAGCACCGACGCGGCGTACAGGGACAGCGGCCGACCGGTCACCAGGGCCCACAGCGTGCGGATCCGGTCGATGGCCCATCGGGCAGCGCCGGCAGGCACGGTCTCTCCACGTGTCGGCCTTGGGGGCGCTGGTGTCGTGGAGCCGGTCTTGGGGGTCTGTTCATTTCCCATGGGTGGTCACCTTCCACCAGGGCAGGAGCCGGGTCTCGGCGGGCGTACGCGGGCCGCTGGCTGGCGTGCCGGGTGCGGGGATGGGGTGTGTGATTACACGAAGCTGAATGAAGTCGAACGTGCCACGGTTGTGGGCCGTGACGCGGTCCGCGGCGATATTGCTCAGATACTTCTGGATCATTACAGCGCGTTCCGTGCGTGCCTTGTCGTCTCCTGCGTGTGTTTCGGTGTAGGAGGTCCAGGCGCGGCGCAGTAGGTTCTGCGTCGTGTGGCTCGGGAACGGGTTGTGCTCGACTGCGGAGTTGTCTGCGGCGGTCAGGTCGTACCAGTCGCTCACCTTGGCCGATCCGTCGACTGCCGTGTGTGCGGTTCTGACCTGAATTTGGCGGTTGACGGAGTCGGGGTCCGGGGCGAACAGGCGCCAGTTTTGTTCGAAGTAGGGGTACACCCATGCGTTGATCGCCATGGTGTATCTCTTCGAGACGGTGTTGGCGGGCGCCACGTGAAGGAACACGAGGACGACGTGGACGAGAGTCGTGAACAGACACAGGATCACGACGGTGCGCAGCCCTGCCTGCAGGACGCGGGCACCCCGCTTCCGTCTTCCGGCGTCCGCTTCGCTCTGGCATCCGTCCGAGTCCGGGCCAGTATCGGGCTGCTGGAGTTCCCTCGCGTCTGCTGATTCAATCGCGCTCGACACCGGCCACCTTGTCTTTCCCATTTCAGCCACTCGCGCCTGACATCTTTGACCTGGACCGGTGGTGCACGGCGGACTCGATGAAGATTCCGCCGTGCACCATCAGTCGATGAGCGGGTTTGCGGCAGCGTGCTGCCTAGCCCTTGTGGCTCGCCGGCTTGTTGCCGTAGCCGTAGCTGTAGACGTCGTCCTCGTTGCCGTGGTCGGGCTTGCCGTGCCCTTCCTCGTGTCCGTGGCCCGGCTTGTCGTGGTGGTGGCCGGGCCCGCCGGGCTTGTCGTGGTGGTGGCCGGGCCCGCCGGGCTTGTCGTGGTGGTGGCCGGGCCCGCCGGGCTTGTCGTGGTGGCCCGGCTTGCCGGGCTTGCCGCCGTGCCCGCCGGTGGTGTTTCCGGCGATGTTGCCCTGCGTGTTCCCGCCGGCCGTGTTCCCGGCGGTATTGCCGGCAGTGTTCCCGGAAGTGTTGCCCTGCGTGATGCCGGAGGTGTTGCCCTGCGTGTTCCCGGCGGTGTTGCCGGAGATGCTCCCCGAAGTGCTTCCGCCCACGATGCTGACGATGGGGCCGTCGAGGATGGGACCGCCCAGGACCCCTCCACTGATCAGACCGCCGGTGCTTCCACCGGTGGTCGCGCCGGCAGTCGTGCCATTTGTAGTGCCGGTGGTCGTGCCGGACGTAGCGCCCGTCGTAGTGCCGGTGGTCGCGCCGGACGTAGCGCCCGTCGTAGTACCGGTGGTCGTGCCGGACGTAGCGCCCGTCGTAGTACCGGTGGTCGTGCCGGACGTAGCGCCCGTGGTGGTGCCGGTGGTCGTGCCGGACGTCGTTCCCCCGGTGGTGGTCGCACACCCGCCGAGGAAGATCCGGTTGGTGTCGAGCGTCACGGCACCGTTACGGGCCAGCGCACGGCCCTCGATGCTCGTCCCCGTAGTCACGCTGATCGACGTCAGAGCCATGATCGTGCCGACGAAGGTGGAGCTGGTGCCGAGCGTGGCCGAACTCCCGATCTGCCAGTACACGTTGCACGCCGAGGCGCCGTTCGTGAGAAGCACCCGGCTGGACGATGCCGTCGTGAGAGCTTCGGGAATCTGGAACACCCAGACAGCGTTGGGGTTTCCCCCGGCGTCCAGGATCAGGTCGCCGTTGAGTCCGACACCGGATACAGCGGTGTGGACGCCCGGAAGCAGCGTGTTGCCATTGCCGATTCCCGCCGGAAGCGCGAAGTCGGTGGCCTGGCCGGCAGCGTTGTTGTACGCCTGGACCAGATCGGACTTGGCCTGCTGCGCGACAGCGTCCGCGGAATGCACGGCACCGAGCACGATGCCGGGAGGAAACCCGCTGATGGCAGTGCCCGGGTGCACCCCAAGGTCGTGGTCGATCACAGAGGGTCCGGTGTTGGTGATCTCCGAGCCCGCCAGAACGGAGAAACTGGCGGCCGTGCCCAGAGGTACGGGTGTCGCGATCGCCAGTGCCGTCGTGGGAGTCACGACGACCATCACGGCCGCGACCGCTGCGGCCACAGCCGCAGCCAGCCAGCCGGACAATGCGCGGCGCCGAGCCGCTTGAGGGAACTGCAGCTTCATCGAAAGGCCATTTCCTTTGAAGGGGGCCGGAGGTCGTGCACCGGGCCCTACCGATCGCCCGGGCAGCCATTTCTGTGTCGCCGCATATTACGCAGAAATATCCGGACGCCAGCAATAAGTAGGAGCGACGAGGGGAATGATCAGGCATCCAAATGGCGCCCGGTGCGATACAAGTACGGGAATGCGCATTATCTATAATCCGACTTACCGCCCCGCTTGCGAGGGCACTGCTGCACCAGATGAGGGAATATCACACACTGTTCACGAGATAATCCGATCCGTGCTTGCCAAAGCGCCGCCAGCCAGGTGCTCTCACAAACCCGCTCCCGGTGGGCGTGGCGAAGTGAAAAGTGCCGCCCAAGATCCGCACCGCCGAGTCGGCATGCGCGGACCCATGCAGAGCCACCACGCAGCACACATCGGTGGCCGCCAGGCGCCGGCTCACACACGGCCGACGACCCTTGGGTCACCGCAACGCCGGTTGATTGGGAACACCACGTCGCGGCCCTCATCTGCCTGGCCCGTGGCGTCTACATCCTCTGCACCATGCCCGCGACTGACGAAAACCATTGAGGCGCGTTATGGAATGCGAGCCAGGGCGTCGGCCGCGCATGACCGGAGGCTGCTGTTGCGGGTCCGGTCTCGGGTTCCCTCCACCCCGCACTCGGCGGCACTCCTGGCTGGGAGGCCACTGCCCCCAGTCCCCCGCTGGCCGTCACTGGTCGCCGGAGCGGCGAGGTGCTGTCATGGGTAAGGGAGACTGCGCGAACGAGCCGGCAGGGCCGAGGCCGGCGCCGCGCGTGTCGGCCCGGGCAGCTCGACCGCGGCCGCCCGTCACAGAAGCGGAGGAGGCCAGTGCCATGCTGCATCGCCGCACGGTGGGTGAGGTAATGACCGAGGACGTCGTCACCCTCCGCCCCGACACACCGTTTCAGGAGGTCGCCGCCCTGCTGGACGCGAACGACATCGCCTCGGCCCCGGTCGTTGACGCCGACGGCACGCTTGTCGGCGTCGTGTCCGCGTCCGACGTGTTGCGGCACGAGACCGGCATGCCCGCCCCGCAGGGGACGGACGGGAACGACGAGCGGGCGTGGGGAAAAGTCCGGGCCCGGACCGCGGCCGCGCTCATGAGCAGCCCCGCCTGCACCGCCCGTGCCGGCTGGACGATCCCACAGGCCGCACGAGAACTCCGCAGGCGGCACGTCAAGCAGCTGCCAGTGGTCGACGACGACGGGCTCCTCACCGGCATCGTCAGCCGCAGCGACCTGCTCGATGCATTCATTCGCTCCGATGACGAGATCCGCCGCGAGGTCGAGCAGGACGTCCTGGGGCGCATCCTTGGCCTGGGCGAAGGCACTGTCGCAGTTGAAGTCCGGGACGGAGCCGTCGCCCTGCGGGGTCGCGTCCCGGAACCGCGACTCGTCCTGGTGATCGTGGGCCTCTGCCAAGGCATTGACGGTGTCGTCACCGTAGAGCCCCACCTCACAGGTCAAAACAGCGTGTCCTGAGTCAGAGGTCGTCTAGGTCGGCCGGCACTTCGCGGTCGAGCTTGCTTCTTGAACTCCATCGCACGATGCCTGCGATGAAGCAAGCCGATCACTTTCCCCGTAGCGGTGTCCAGGGCCGCGAAGAGCGCGGTGGGGCCCGAGCGAACGTAGTCATGACTGCGGTGCTCGGGCACGTCCGGCATCATTGAGGGCCGCAACGGGGAGGGAGAGAAGGAGGGCGAGCCCGGCATCAGCCGCCAGACCCTCGACAAGGTCAAGGCGCTCCCGGGCGTCGAGTCCGTCTCCGGCCGCGTCTCCGGCTTCGCCGGCGTGGGCAACGAGAACGGCAAGCTGATCGGCTCCGGCTGGTCCAACGCGGGCTCCAACCACATGCCCGTCAAGGACGGCAAGGACCCGCTCTACGCCTTCACCCAGGGCGCCGGCCCGGCCAGGGCCGACGAGACCACCCTCGACAGGGCCACCGCGAACGAGGGCGGGTACAAGGTCGGCGACAAGGTCCGCGTCGCCACCAACGGCCCGGTCGAGGAGTGCTCCCTCGCCGGTGTCTTCACCACCGAGGACGGCGCCGTCCAGGCCGGCGGCAGCCGGGTGCTCTTCGAGACCAAGGCCGCCCAGGAGCTCTACTTCAAGCCCGGCTACTTCCAGGAGATGTCGGTCGCCGCCAGGAGCGGCACCTCCGCCGACCAGCTGCTCACCGAGATCAAGCCGCTCCTCGACGCCCACAACACCCAGGCGCAGACCGGCGCGGCGCTCGCCAAGGAGCAGGCGAAGGAGATCGAGAAGAGCCTGGGCAAGATGAGCACCATGCTGCTCGCCTTCGCCGGCATCTCGCTCTTCGTCGGCGTCTTCCTCATCTACAACACCTTCACCATGCTGGTCACCCAGCGCACCAAGGAACTGGCCCTGCTGCGCGCCGTCGGTGCCAACCGCGGCCAGGTGATGCGCTCGGTCCTCGCCGAAGCCCTCGTCGTCGGCGCCCTGTCCGCCATCATCGGCCTGATCGGCGGTACCGGCCTCGCCGTCGGCATGCGCTCCCTGATCGGTTCCTTCGGCGCCAAGCTTCCGGGCGGCGACCTCGTGATCGCCCCGGGCACCGTCGTCGCGGCCCTGGTCATCGGCATCCTCGTCACCACGGGCGCCGCGCTGCTGCCGGCCTGGCGCACCGGCCGGATCGCCCCCGTCGCCGCCATGGGCAGCGCCCACCTGCCGGCCACGGGCAAGTCCCTGGTCGTGCGCAACGTCCTCGGTTCCCTCATCAGCGCCCTCGGCATCGGCCTGGTCGTGCTCGGCGTGTCGATGGGTGGCGACGAGGGCCGCATGCCCATCGGCGGGGGCGCGTTCTTCCTGCTCATCGGCATGATCGTGCTGCTGCCGCTGCTCTCCAAGCCGGTCATCGCGGCCGTTCGCCCGCTGCTGCAGAAGGTGTTCGGGGTCCCCGGCAAGCTGGCCGCCCAGAACGCCGTCCGCAACCCGCGCCGCACCGCCGTCACCGCCGCCTCCCTGGCGATCGGTCTCACTCTGGTCACCACCCTGTCGGTGCTCGCCATCACGATGGGCAAGGTCGTCGACCGCAGGAGTACCGAGAAGCTCAAGGCGGACTACAGGGTCTCCATGGCCTCCCTGGGCAGCCTGGACAAGTCGGTGACCGAGACCCTCGCCAAGACTCCCGGCATCAAGGCGGTCTCTCTCCCCCACACACACGCACAACTTGGTCAGGATTAGCGACGACTTCCGGTCGGTCTCCGGCGTCAACCCGGCCACCATCGGCCAACTCCTGAACGTCGAGGTCGTCAGCGGTTCGCTCGACAGCCTCGGCAAGGGCGAGCTCGCGGTCGCCGAGAAGACGGCGAAGAAGCAGAACCTCATCGTCGGCTCCACCCTCCAGGTCCAGTACGACGACGGGCAGCAGAGCACTCTGAAGGTCGGCGCCGTCTATGAGGATCTCGGGGAGCTTCTGTCCCCTTATGCCATGGAGAATAAGATCCTGGCTGGACACACCGAGGACCAGTACATCCGCGAGGTGTAGATCAACACCGTCGGCGGCGAGTCCAAGGCAGACCAGCAGGCCGTGGTGGACGCCCTCGGGAGAAACCCGGCTATGACGATCGCGCCCCGGCAGGACATGCGCAACCTGCTGGGCGGCCAGGTCAACACCGCGCTGAACGTCATGTAGGGCCTGCTTGGCATGGCGCTGGTCATCTCCGTGCTCGGTGTGGTCAACACCCTGGCGATGTCCGTCTTCGAGCTGACGCAGGAGATCGGCATGCTGCGGGCGATCGGCCTCGACCGCAGCCGGGTCAAGAACATGATCCGCCGGGAGGCCGTGGTGATCTCGCTCTTCGGTGCGGTCCTGGGCGTCGCCATCGGCGTCTTTCTCGCCTGGGCGGTTGGCAGTACCACGCTGTCGACGGAGCCGAACTACGAACTGATCGTGCCCTACGAGCGGATCGGCATCTTCCTCCTGCTGGCCGCCGTGGTCGGTGTCCTGGCCGCCATGTGGCCGGCCCGCAGCGCCGCCCGCCTGAACATGCTGACGGCCATCAAGACCGAATAGCACGCCCGGGGCATTTACGGGAGCGATCATCATGGTGTGCCTATAGCAAACGCTGTTGCAGGAGGTCGCTCTTGGGCAGGCCGGGGTGCGGCTCGGCCTGCTGTTTCACCGTGTCAGGCGAGGTTGTGCATGGTGGCGACGGCCTGGACGGCCTGATGGAGGCCGTCGCCTTTCTGGCGGCAGTCGCGGAGGATCTTCCAGTTCTTCATGCGGGCGAAGGTGTGCTCGACGTGCTCGCGGATGCGGCGGTGTTCGCGTTGTCCTCTTCCTGGCCGCGCAGGAGGGGCGCCGTCTGGCCCTTCTGCGGTGCGGGACGATCAGCCCTGTCCCGGTAAGCGCGGTCCGCGATCACTGTCGTCCCGGCCGCCTTGGCCGGGAGGTCCGACTCGCGCCAGACGTGGGCGTCGGCCCTGTTTCCCGGCGCGGGCCGGGCCGAGGCGATGACCAGGCGGGGTCGGCGTCGATGATGACCTGCACGTTCGCCGAGAAGCGGTTGTTGCGGGAGGAGGCACCGACCTTCCGTTCGCGGGCCGGGACCAGCGTGCCGTCCAGGCTCCTCAACCGCTCGCCATCGGACGGGCCGCGGGGCCGGCAGACCGTCGCCGGAAAGGTCCCGAAGAGCGGAGCGGACTGCGGCCAACGATCGTGCGCCCGCTGGGCGGTGCGAACTGCCTCGTACCCCGAGGGAAGCCAGTGTTGGGTCAGCCGGGCGGTGGGGCGCCGTTCAGGCGCTCAGGCGCTGTGTGGCGCGGTAGATGCGCAGTTTGCGGCGTGTGGTCAGGGGTGGGAGGCCGGCCAGGATGAGGCGTCGGGCGCGGTGGCCGGGGCCCACGGCGTGTATGTCGGCGATCGGCCTGCCGATGTGGTTGTCGCAGGGAACGACGTCGCCCACACGCAGTTCCCACGGCAGGAGGTCTATCGCCACCGTCCCGAACGGCTGCCGCGGCAGGGCCGGCGCGATGCCGGGTGAAGTGGTGCGGGTGCCTGCAGGCTCCGGTGCAATGATCCATTGGCGACTCACGCCCGCAGCACTACCCCTCACTACAGCGGACCATGCGACGCTCCGCAGGGCAGTGTGGGCCTCGGGCATGGGGCCCCTTTGCAGCCGGGTTGTGCGGCGCGTGACTGTGCGCGGTACCTGCGAGCGGTCGGTGGGGAGGCATGAGCGCATGTGGACCTTGCCGGACCCCATGCTTGCCGCCCCTGTGTCCGAACCGGGGCTGCCCCCGGGGTGGGCTGCGGAGCTGAAGTGGGACGGTTCTCCAGACACCTCGTGATGTCTCATTCGGGTAGCTCCGTTACTGCTTCGTGCGAGCGGCTGAGGCTTGCCCCGTGTCCGCGCCGGAGCTCACGTGCCGCTGGGTCTCCTGCGGGCCGTGCCAGTCCAGGCACACCACGGTGGCATCGTCTTCCAGCCGCCCGCCGGCCACATCCCGGACTGCAGAGGTCAGCATCAGCGCACTTTCCCGCGGGTGCAGATCCCGGGTGTGTTCCAACAGGGCGGGCAGGTCGACCTCCTCCCCATGACGTTCGAGCATGCCATCGGTGAACATGAACAGCCGATCACCGCAGCGCAGATCCAGGTCCTGAACGCGGTAGGGGCGGGGCGTGAGCTCGGACAGCCCGAAGGGATGGTCCACCTCGCAGGTGATCATCCCAACGGTGCCGTCACGCATACGCCATGGCCAGGGGTGGCCTGCGTTGACAAGCTGGGCCTGCCCTGTGTGGAGATTGATCCGCAGCAGCTGCCCAGTGGCGTGGCCGCGACTGTGATCGATCAGCGCCTGGTCGGCCCGGTGGGCCTGCTCTGCCAGGCTGGCTCCCGCGCGGCGGGCGCCGCGAAGTGCGCTCACCAGGACCGTAGCGGCCAGGGCGGCATCGATGTCATGGCCCATGGGGTCGGTCAGCGACACATGGAGGGTGTCGCGGTCCAGGCTGTAGTCGAAGGTATCGCCGCTGAGGTCTTCGGAGGGCTCCAGGCTCCCGCACAGGGTGAACTGCGCAGCCTCGCACGACAGTGACGGGGGCAGTAGCTGGTACTGGATTTCTGCTGCCAAGGTGGGGGGCCTGGAGCGTTTACCCCAGGTGTAGAGGTCGGTGAAGCGCCCGTTGGCGATCACGATGTAGGCCAGGACGTGGGCGGCTTCCCCGACCGCGTCAAGGACGTCCTGGCCGGGGTCGGCCGGCAGGAGCAGTTCCAGCAGCCCAATCGCATCCCCCCGGTTGGTCACCGGCATGATCACCCGCTGGCCCTGGCCGGTCGCCTCCTGATACAGCCGCTGGGTACGGATCACCTTCTCGTAGACGCTGCCGACCATGGGGATCCGCTCCGCCACTCCCCCACCCTCAGTAGGTGCGGTGGACAACCGCACCACCGCCCTCCCCGTCAGGTCCACGATGAGGAAAGAGACCTTTGTGGCCTTGAAACGCAGCCGCAGGTCCTCCGCGACCACGTCGACGGCATCCACTGGCGCCGCCGACTCCGCTGCCGTCAGCAGCCGAGGGAGTTCACTCTGCCCACCAGTCACGACCGCAGTTCCTTCCACCGGCCCCGCCTACCAGCTTGGAAAGCACCGCGGCGAGCGTGAATCCGTCAACAGTCACGGTAAGTGAAGACGATCACGTTATGCGTTCACAGGAATATTAACGAGCCCGTATCTCATGAGACACGGCACACAGGGGCACCTCCCAAGTCGGGCCCCACCCCCAGAGCGTGTCTTTGATCGGCTGATCAGTTGATGGGATGTGTCCGTCCGGTTAATGCTCTCTGATGGGATGTGGGACCGGATCGAGCCGCTGATGCCGTCCGGTCCGGTCCGCGGCCGGAGGCGGGCCGACCATCGCCGCACCCGTGAGGCCATCGCGTGGAAGTACGCAAGTGCTCGCCCTGGCGGGACCTGCCGGACGACTCGGCTCGTTCGAGACCGCTCACAAACGGCTGATCAGGTGGGCCGTGGACGGCACCTGGGAACGTATCCTCGCCGCGGTCCTGGCAGCGGCCGACGACGCTGACGAGGTCGGCTGGACCGTATCGGTGGACTCCACGGTCCGCCGGGCCCACCACCATGCCGCGGGCCTGCTTCGGGCGCTGGGCAGCCTGAGCGTCAGCACGGATGGCCCCTTGCGGTGCTGCCGTTGACTGCCGGGACGCACAGGGCATGCAGCGCGCCCTCCCAGACCAGGACGCGGAACAACTTCCCCGTTTGGTGCACCTCCTGGCGCCGCATGCGCGCCTGTACGGCTGCCTCGGTATCGCGTGGCGACTGCATCAGCTGGGCGTTCTGAATCAACAGGTGCCGGGCGTAGTCGGGCCGTCTGGAACAGCCCCGGAATGACGGTGGCCTCGTACCCCCGCACGGTGCGCGTGTCCTGATAGGCGGCAACGTAGCGATCCTGCACGGGGCGATGCCCGGCCACGAGTTGACGGCGCCAGGACCATTGCTGGGACTCCAGGCCGCGCAGACGGCTCTTCAGGTCGGCAGCCTCGGCCGGCACGTCCGCTGCGGCGGCCCACGCGACGAGGTCATCGGCGGTCGCGGTCTGCTTGCCGTGCTCCAGCCGCGAGACCTTCGAGCGCTGCCAGCCGAGGCGTTCAGCGAACTCCTTGCCGCGGTGCGGAGTTGACCATCAGCCTGCGCGACACCGGGCGCCCGCTCGGGTGGCGGTTGCACTACCGGGTACGCCGGGACAGCCCCGTCATCGAGCGCTGGACGGAGCTGCGGCACACCGGCGCACACGGCGAGCCGCCGCTGACCCTGGTGCGCCACGCGGCTGCGCAGTGGAACCTGCCGGTGCTCCCGGAGTACCGGGTCGGGACCGTGCACGGGCGCTGGGTCGGTGAGTTCCAGCTGCGGCGGACACCGCTCACCGTCGGCGAGACGAGCTGGGGCAGCCGGCGCGGTCACACCGGCCATCAGAGCAACCCCTGGGTCACTCTCGACAGCGGGGACGCCACCGAGGAGAGCGGCGAGGTGTGGTCCGTCGCGCTTGCCACGTCCGGGAGTTGGCGGACCACGGCGGTGCGGTCGGCGGAGGGCCGGTGCAGTGTGCTCACCGGTGGCGGTCACGAGGGCGTCGAACTGGCCCTTGCCCCGCGCGAGTCCTGGACCACGCCGATCAGCACCGGGCAGTACGGGTCCGGCGGGTTCGGTGCGGCGTCGCGGGCCTGGCATGCGTATGTGCGCGCCCATGTCCTGCCCACCGCCGACGAGTCACGGCCCGTGCTCTACAACTCCTGGGAGGCGACGGCCTTCGACGTCACCTTCGACAACCAGCGGGGCCTCGCCGATCTGGCCGCGCGGGTCGGCTCGGAGCTGTTCGTCGTCGACGACGGGTGGTTCGGGGCGCGGGACAGCGACCGGGCGGGGCTCGGCGACTGGACGGCCCGGCCCGGGGCTTTCCCCGACGGCCTGCGCCCGCTGGCCGACCACGTGCACGGCCTGGGGATGCTGTTCGGGCTGTGGGTGGAGCCCGAAATGGTCAATCCTGACAGCGAGTTGTTTCGTACCCGTCCCGAGTGGGTGCTGCACCTGCCGGACCGGACGGCGCACACCCTGCGCAACCAGCTGGTCCTCGACTTCTCGCGGCCCGAGGTCGCCGGATGGGCGCTGGAGTGGCTGGTGCGGACGGTCGACGAGTTCGACGTCGACTTCCTGAAGTGGGACTTCAACCGGTCCTTCACGGAGTCCGGTTCGACGGGCGGGCGCCCCGACACCCGCCGCGTCTTCGTCGAGCACGCCCTCGGTGCGCAGCGGGTCCTCGCCTGGTTGCGGGCGGCCCGACCGACTGTGCGGATCGAGGCGTGCTCGGGCGGCGGCGGACGGGTCGATCTGGCGATTCTGGCGCGGACGGACCAGGCGTGGACGTCTGACAACACCGACGCGGTGGACCGGCTCGCGATCCAGCACGGCTTCTCTCAGGTCTATCCCGCGCAGGTGATGGGGGCGTGGGTCACCGACAGCCCGAACCCGCACACCCGCCGGTCGGTGCCGCTGAGTTTCCGGTTCCACAGTGCGATGGCCGGGGCGCTCGGTGTCGGTGGTGATCTCACACGATGGTCGGCCGACGAGCTCGACGAGGCGGCCGCGTTCGTCGCCCGGTACAAGGGAGTGCGGGAGACGGTCCAGCGCGGCGACCAGTACCGGCTCGGGGCACCGGGTGACGCGTCGCACGCCGTGCAGTACGTGGCCCGCGACGGCGGGGAGTCCGTCGTGCTGCAGTGGCGGGTGGGGCCGGCGGGCGGTGTGCCCGTTCCCCGGCTGCGGTTGCGCGGGCTCGACCCGGATGCCGTCTATCACGTCGACGACGACAGCGGGACGCTCCCGGCCGGCACCGTCCGCACCGGGGCGGCGCTCGCCGCGCACGGCCTCGCGGCGGAGCTGCCGGCCGGGGAGTACGCCAGCCGGATGCTGACGGTGTACCGGGAGATGTGAGCGCGGACATAGCCGGTGTAGGCGCAGGAGTGGATGCTTGTACGACGCGGCCAGGGCCGGGCACAGCAGCAGCCTGGGACAGGCGGCTTCCCGAGGTGCTGCCGCTGGTGGACTGAGCGCGGGCCGTGCGGGGCCCGTTGCGGAGGGCGGTGGCGGGTGGGGGCTGGTGCCCTACGCGCCACCGCCGCCCGGGGCTGCCGTGAAGGGACGGGTCAGCGCGCCAGCCACGAGCCGAACATGACGCCCTTGTCCAGCGCGCCGAGCGCCTTGGGGCCGAACGACGCGATGCCGGTGACCGTCAGGCCGCCGGCCGCGCCCCGCAGGTGCCAGGCGGCGCCGGAGTCGGCGTAGGTGGCGTCCTCCAGGGGCGCGGTCGCCGTCAGGTCGGCCTTGCCGTCCTTGTTGGTGTCCGACAGCAGGACCTGGCTGCCGAACGTGTCCTTGCTCTCGGAGGCGCCGGGCACGCCGCTTGTGGACTGCTGGAAGGCCTGCGCGCCCGTGCCGGTCAGGCCGGTGCGCGAGCCCTTTAGCAGCACCGTGCTCCCCGCGTCCGTGACCGACTCGATGTCCTCGCCAAGGATGCCGACCGCGATGTCCGCGTAGCCGTCGCCGTTCACGTCGCCCGCGCTGATCGAGGAGCCGAACTGGTCGCCCTCCTCGCCGACGCCGGGCACGCCCGCCGTGTCCTGCGTGATCTTCGCGGTGCGGGTCGTCGAAGGCCCGTCCGCGGTGCCGTACTTGATGAGGATCGTGCCCTTCTGGTACGGCATGTCCTCGAAGTTGTTGCCGATGTCGCGGACGACAAGGTCGCCGTAGCCGTCCTTGTCGACGTCCGCGATCGCCCCGCCGACGGAGGCCGCGAGCGGCTTGGGGCTGGTGTTCACGCCGTCCTTGCCGCCGGCCCAGAACCTGCTGGCGTACGCCATCTCCTCGAAGCCGTGGTTGGTGACGATGTCGTCGGCGCCGTCTCCCGTGATGTCGCCCGTGACGAAGCCGCCGGGGCCGAAGGTCCGGCTGGTGGCGACCGCCTGGGTGCTCGCGGCCTTGCCCTCGCGCGTGAAGGGGCCGTAGGAGATCAGCATGCCCTGGTCGTCGTTGTTCGGATCGCCGCTGCGCGGGAAGTCCACCGTGACCAGGTCGCGCTTGCCGTCGCCGTTGAAGTCGCCGGCGGTGACGTGCCCGCCGTTCCAGGGCAGCTCGGCGCTGCCCTGGCCGAACAGGCCGGCCGCGGAGCCCCACAGGATCACGGCCTTGCCGTCGTAGCCGTTGACGACGAGGTCGGTGTACCGGTCGCCGTCGAGGTCGGCGGCGGCCGTCTCCTGGCCGAAGCGTCCGCCGCTCTGCGGGTCGCCGGGCACGCCCGGGGTGGCGCGGCCGAAGGTCTTGGCGTGCGCGGTGTCGGGGCCCGACGCGGAGCCGTGGACGACCGTCACCTGGCCGGGCGTCGTGCCCTCGTAGCCGCCGACCGCAGAAAACACGAGGTCGGCGTACCCGTCGTGGTTGAAGTCGACGAGCGGCGTGCGCGGCGCCGCCGGCGCGGCCGAGGCCGAGCCGGCAGCGAGCACAAGGGGAGTGAGGAGCGTGGTGACCGCGAGGGCGGCCGTCAGGGAGCGTCGCACTGATCCTCCACAAGAAAGAAAGACAGGAAAAGAACAGCAGGCGAGAGAGGGAGGTCAGCCGCCGAGCGTGTGGCCGAACTTGGCGTCCTTCTCGGGGGCGCCGAGCTTGACGGGGCTGAGCGTGCCGGCGCCTGTCGTGGTCAGGCCGCTCGCGGTGCCGTAGAGGTTCCACAGGGCGCCCGAGTCGGCGAGGGCACCGTCCTCACCGGGGGCCGTTGCGGTCAGGTCAGCCTTGCCGTCCTTGTTCAGGTCGGAAAGGCGGACCTGGCGGCCGAAGTCGTCGCCTGACTCGGAGACGCCGGGCACGCCCGCGGTGGACTGGTTGTAGGCGATCGCGCCCTTGCCGGTCATGCCGCCGGCAGCCTTGGACGCGCCCTTGAGCAGGATCACCGCGCCGGTAGCGGTGGCGGCCTCCAGGCTCTCGCCGGGAACGCCGACCGCGACCTCCGCCCTGCCGTCGCCGTTCACGTCACCGGCGCTGAGGGACGCGCCGAAGGCGTCGTTCGCCTCGCTCGCCCCGGGAACCCCCGCGGTGGCCTGGGTGATGACCTTCTTGCCCGTGTTGCTCGGCCCGGTGGAGGTGCCGTACTGGATGGTGATACTGCCCGGGGCGGAGTCGATCTCCTCGGTGACGGAGCCGATGTCGCGGGTGATCAGGTCGCCGTAGCCGTCGCCGTCGACATCGCCGACGGTGCCGCTGTACGCCGTGCCGAGGGCCTTCGAGGTGTGGCCGACTCCGGTCCGCGACCCCTTCCAGAAACGGGCCTCGTGCTGCATCTCCTCGAAGCCGTGCGTGGTGACGATGTCGTCGACACCGTCGCCCGTGAGGTCACCAGTGATGAAGGAGCGCAGCCCCGTCGGGCCGTCGCTCGTGGTGATGCTGTCCTGGGTGCGGGTCTTGCCGTCGCGGGTGAACGGGCCATAGTGGATCGTCATCCCGGAGACGTCCGGGTCCTCGCTCGGGTCGGAGTTCACGACGAGGTCGCGCTTGCCGTCGCCGTTGAAGTCCCCGAGGGCGAACTCGGAGTACCGGTACGGCAGAACGGTGTTCTGGCCGGTAAGGCCGTCTTTGGAGCCCCAGAGCACGGTCGCCTCGATGCCGTCGCCGCCGCTCGGCACGAGCAGGTCGGTGTACGAGTCGCCGTCGAGGTCACCCGGGAGCATCTGGACACCGAAGGCGTAGGTGCCCTGGAGGTCGCCGGGAACACCGGGCGTGGCCCGGCTGATCATCTGGTGACGCGCCGTACCGGGCCCGGAGGCGGTGCCGTACACGACCGAGATGTAACCGGCCTTCTCCACACCGCCGACAGTACCGAGCGGCGCCGCGACCGCGAGGTCGGCGTGCCCGTCGTGGTCGAAATCGGTCATCGGCGTGCGGGGCGGCACGGGCGCGGCCGACGCCGTGTGGGAGGTGGCGAAGAGCGCGAGGGGGGTCGCGAGCGCGGTGACGGCGATCGCGGCGGTGAGAGTGCGGCGGGGCACTGTGCCTCCTGTACGAAACGTGTGTGACGCAACGGGAGACAGACCACCTCGAGTGAAGGTTGTACACCACAGAAGCCCCGTTACGAGATACGGACATTCCATCGAGTACGACGGCCGTTCAACTCCCGAGCGCCCACGCACACGCCACTGCTCCGGAGCGGAGCCAGGGAATGATCAACAGATGACCGAAACGAGCAGCAAGGACAACCGCTCCTTCCGGCGCGAGACCGAGCGGGTCGTCAACGAGATCGCCCAGGAACTCCGCACCCCGGACGAAGGTGCGGCCTTCTGCGCCTCCGCCCCCTCTGCCCCTGGCCGATGTCGAAGGTGACGTGGGTCTCGACTGAGCCCCTGCCGCACTCAGCGGTGCCCAGCCAGTTGGGTGATGGGCAAGCCGCCGTTCAGGGCGGCTTGCCCCGGTTCTCCCACCGTCGCCCTGTTCCCCCCGGGTACCGCGCGGAGAAGACAGCCCATGCAGTTAAGCCGTCAAGCCGTGGGGTGTTCGCCGCCCCCATCGTGCCCAGAACCTCGGCCCAGTCGGACTTCTGGACCCGGATCCGCCAGCTGTGGCACTGGGCCGGGAGCCATCTCGATCAACTGCACGAGCGTCCAGGCGACGCCGTAGCAGTCGTCGGGGCCGAAGCATGTGGCCAGGGCAGAGGCCACTTCGGAGGTGACAGGGCGGGAGATCACCGGGTGCCGACGGCAGAGTCCCGAGCTCTACCCTCGGTGCGGGGCAGGCTCGACGTGCGGAGCGGGTCAGGGGGCAGGGATCAGGGATCAGGGATCAGGGATCAGCCGATGGTCCCGCCGGTCGATCTCTTCCTCGCTCGCGTCCCAGTCAGTAAACCGTGCCATTCGGGGGCGCCGGCACGGCTCCCCCGACAGAGTCGAACCCCGCCCGAGTCGAACCCCGCCCGGCCTGTCAGTGGACGCGGCTTCCCCGCTCGTGTCTACGGAACACAGAGCGCGCGACCGGCACCAGCGGGGCGGCGCGACAGTGAAGGCCCTCACCGCTGCCCGGTGAGGGCCTCGCCGTGCATTCCCATACCTCAGAGCCGCGCTGCCTTTCGCGCAGCGTGTCAGTCTCCGGAAGGCTGGTAGGGCTCTGCTACTCGATCCGCATCTCGACGGCTTCCAGGTTCAGAGCCTCGCCCGTGGTGCCGAGGAGGATCTGGAAGCCGGTGCAAGGCTTCAGCCAACCCTTGTTCTGGACGTGGGCCCGCCCGTGGAGGCCCAAGTAGTCGGGTTGGACCATAACTTGTTCGATGCGCAGCGACTTGCCCACATCTCCCACCCTGATGACCTGGCCGCTGTTTGCAGACTGGGCGGCTTGCCCAGGCTCCCCTTGGGCTTGCCCGCGATGCCGCGGGGAGCAACCGTCGTCGGAGACCCCTGGGGGTCGCACTCAGGCGGTCGGGCGTCGGGGACTGCGACCAGGCGACCGCCGGTCAGGCCCGGCCAAGCCTGCTGTCCGGTGAGCTTGCCAGGTAAGCCTTGGGCTTGCCCGACGCGTGACCGGTCACCGCCACCGGCGTGACCGATCCGTGCCCCGCTGTGGGTCAAACCGCACGTCAGTGGCGTGACCGGTCCCTGCACGTCTCAGCCGGACAGGTCATTGGTCACCGTGCCGTCGGCCGACTCGGTCAGCCCTTCTCGGCGCTGGGGTGCATGGAGTTGAGACCGATGAGCAGGACCAGGGTTAGATCCACCTGTCCGCCGGCGGATGTGTACGGCAGGGCGCCTTCCGACACCGACTGGAGCAGCACCTCGAAGTCGACGTCTGCGAGGACGCCGGTGGTGACCGCGCCAATGCGGATGGCTGTGTCGTCGTCCAGGTCTGCCGTCGCCTTGCGGAGATCCCCTACCGTCAGGGCGCGGTGGAGTAGGCCCTGCCCGTCCCGCCGGATCCTGTAGTCGAACTCGAGGTGTGCGGGCCGGTGTGGTCGGCGCACAGCAGACACGGCTCCGGATCGGACGGAGTGCTTTCGGTGTCGCGCACGGTGCAGCCCGGCAGGATGATCAGCTCGCGGTACCCGGCCGCCAACGCAGCCACCATTCGTCCTCGCCCGAGGTCTGCGCCAGGGCGTAATGCCACTCGCCGTCGTGTCCGGTCTGCAGGTCGCATCAAGTGAAGTCGTCCAGCATGTTGGTGCCGTACTCCAGATCGGCGAGGTGCCGGTGCTCCTCCACCGTGAACGAGGTGGCCACCGCACAGCTCTTCCGCGCCAGTCCCATGGCGTCTCCCCCTTCGCATCGTCGTTCGCGGCTCTCATCCTCGCGTCCGGCCGGGCCGCCTGTCCGGCCGGGCCGCCTGTCCGGCCGGACGGCAAACTTCCGGCCGGAGCACCGGCCAGGGCTATCGGCGGCGGCCGAACAGGTCCTCGCTCCTCTTCATCTCCGCTTCGGTGGGCCCCACCCCCAGACTGCGCAGCGCTTCGTGACCCCTGCCTGGCATCACGTTGACGGGGCGTGGAGAAGACCCTGCGGGAAGCCATCGCGGTGTGCATTCGACTCAACCGGTCCCAGGACGCCTACGGCGTGACGGCTGACAACAAGGAGGTGGGACTGGAGGAGCTGATCGACGCGGACGACGCTTTTCGCGCCTTCACTGATGGGCTGCGCGGGGAAGTCGACATGGACTTGGCGCAGGCCGCTGCCATGGAGGTGACAACAGGAAGGCGGCACCCATACATCCAACGGGATGAGGAGGGAAACCCCGTCGCGCTCGTCCCGCCACGAAGGATGACGGATGAACAGGTAGGGCAGGCGCGAGATCTCCTCTCCGACCCCAAGCAGACGATCACCAGCGTCGCGAAGGCTCTCGGTGTCGCCCGCGCCGTTCTCTACAGCGAGGTGCCCGAGGTCAACGACCACTACGTCCGGCTGAGAGCCTCCACACAGCAAAAAGGCGCGGCCCCAACGTAACCCGCGGTCCTCACCGGGCGGGTCGCGTGTTGGAGGGCGAGGAGCCGAGCCGCCAGTCCGAGGGCTTCTGGCCGCGGAACGTCTCGCCGGCCTCAATCCGGGCCTTGTTGCGGGCGAACTCCCGCTCGGACGCCGACAGCCTTCGGGGCGCGCAGCCGGGGTGCCCCCAGCCCTCGGGCCCCTTCGTGATGACGTCGCCCTTGGCGTAACCCTTGAAGCAGGCCGGGCAGCTGCCGCCGTACGCGGCCCGGGTCGATCCGCGCGGCGGCGGCACCGCCTTCTTCGCCGCCGCCTTCTTCGCGGTCGGCTTCCCGCCGTCCGCCTTCTTCTCCGCTGCCTGCGCCCGCTTGATCGCCTCACGCTGCGCCTTGCCGGGCCGCTTCTTCGGCTGTTACCCGCGTGCCGCCTTCGCGGCCTTCTGTACCGGGGTCTGTCCCACGCGCGGATCGTAGAACCCGGCGTCCGGCACGCGGCGCGCACCACGCGCACCAGCCTGCCGTGGCGGGCGGCGCATGGGCGCGCACCAGCGCGCGCACCGCGCGCGGCTCTGGTGATGCGCCCGGCGGCGGCATCGGCTTCGAGGTGATGAGGCGCGCCGCCGGGCCCGAACAGGGTCGCACGAGCCACTGACAGGCCGGGGTGGGGTCAGCGTGTCTGAGGACGGGTGCCAGAACGTGAGGGGCCAGTGCCCCGAAGGGGGGCGGGGGTTCGTCAGCGGTGGGTGACGGTGAACCCGCTGTCGTTGAGTGCGGCGGTCCAGACGTCCCGGTCGAACCACTTGGTGATGTTCGGCTGCAGTTCGGAGATCATGCGCATGCGGGCCTGCCAGTCGTGGCCTCTGGCGTCGCGGCTGCCTTCACAGCCGTCGCAGCCGTCTTCGCCGTGGATGTGGCCGGCCATCCAGGCGTTCACCGCGACGTTGAGGACGACGGCGTACAGGTCGCCGCCGCTGCGGGCCAGGGCGTCCGGCACGCCGGCGAGGATCAGCGCCAGCTCCGGATTGTCCAGCGGCGGAAGAGGGGCCTGCCCGATCTGTTCCGGGTCGCCGCTGTCCCGGACGTCGCGATCAGCTTGCGCGAGACGTTCGGCGAGCGCTGCGGCGTCGAAGTACCGCCAGGCAGAGCGCACCTGGATGCCGAGCTGTTCCGCCACGGTGCTCATGCTGTGCTCGATGGTGTCCGCCACCGTCGCGGGTCCAAGGGTCACACCGCGCGTTGCCAGTTCGGCGAGCGTCTGCGCGACCGAATCCTTGAAGGCCTTGGTATTTCGCATCGTCACATCGTGGGGGCGTCGCCGGGCCCCGCCATCGCTGACGAGAGGGGCATGGGGTTCGTCGGCCGCCACGGCGCAGCGTCTGATCTCGTGCTGTCGCTTACACGACGAGGGTCAGGCGTTCACGCGCGGCACGTTCCTGCTCCACGGCACGGTGCAGATGCCACAGGGTCACGACCGGCAGCAAGCCGCCGAGCCGGGCGGCCGCCCTCAGGTCCTCCACCACAGCAGTCAGCTCTGTTCGCACCCTGCGCCGGGCTTCATCCGGATGCGCGAAAACGTCAGCGACCTCTTGAAGAAGGTCGGCCAGTTCCGTGATGCCAGGGTCTTCCGGCACCGTCTTGCCCCACTGGGCGGCTGCGTCACCGAGCTGCGCGACGCGCCGACGCCGCCTGGCCTCAAGCGCCCGTGATGAGGCATTCCAATGAGTCACAGGTGCATCGTCTCCCACAACAAGGGGCGAGGGAGCGGCAATCGGACAGGTCGCGTCCGGGACCCTGGTCAGCCTTCCCCTCTCGGTATGAGCCGCAGGTTGGCCGGTGGGCTGAGCGGGGCCTCCGGCTGCGGGGCGCGGGCCCACCCGTGGGCGTGCATGGTCTCGGCTTCCCAGCCCTCGAACAGCTTCGGCAGCGCCTTCGGATCGCGGTCCGGGTCCCGGTACCACTGGATGAAGGCGCGTGCGGGTACGCGACCTCCTCGGTCGACGTCACCGGACAGCCTTCCGTGAGGGGCGGCCACAGCGGGTGGCGGACGGCCGGGTCGGCGAGGGAGCGTTGCGCGGTGGCGAGAGAGATCATGCGGGGTCCTCTTGTCGGAGTGGTCCATCGGACGCCGCAGCGGGGTAACCGGGGTCCCGGGCCGCATCGTTCCGAAAGGTCAGCGGCGAACCTTCAAGCTCCATTTTTCGGCGGTGCGGACCCCGATCAGGCCGGACGGGACCGGATAGGCCCCGGGCCCCGCGCACAGTTGGCGTTCGGGGCGCAGGTTCGCGTCCATGGTGGCCAGCACTATGGTGTCGGTCTCGGCCCCGGGGTCGACCCGTACCTCCACCTTCGCGGCGGAGTCGGTCATCTTCACCAGCTCCCAGCCGTGGCCGGACAGCTTTCGCTTCACCTCGCGGGCGTCGGCCAGGGGCAGCACCTCCAGCTTCCACGAGGCTGCGTGGTCCAGCTTCACGACCACATGGCACCAGCCCTCGGGTCCCACGGCGAGTGGGCCGGTCATCGGCCGGCGGGTGCCGATCATCCCGACCCTGTCGCTGGTGCCGTCCGGCTGGACGGTGTGCACATAGCTGTCGGTCTCCTCGGAGCCCTCGCACGTCGCCCTGATCAGCGCGGGCGGGCCCGCGTAGCGCAGCACGGCCTGTCCCCGCCCCTTGGCGCTCTTGCCCAGGGGCTCCACCGTGTCGAGCGGACGGACCCGGAGCCGCCAGTCGCCGGAGCCCTTGACCCTCATCCGCACCTCGGGCTCGCCCTTTGCGAACACCAGCAGCTGTCCCCGCGCGTCCCTGGTGGTGGAGAAGATGCTCAGCTGGTCCACCTCGCCCTTCTCGTCGAGCCGCCAGATCCAGAACCAGCTGTGCCGCTCGGGCCCCCGGGTCCGCTCGAACTCCACCACCGCCGGCCTGCCGGGCTCGGGGTTCACCACGGTCAGCTCCAGCGTGCCGCGCCCCTCGTAGACGCCGGTGGCCAGGGACCGGGCGCGGGCCCGCTCGGCCTCCTCCGGAGTGCGGTGGTGTCCCGGCGCGGGCGTCAGCTCGGCGGTCCAGCCGGCCTCCGCCGACACGAGCACCAGCAGCGGCCCGGCCGGGGTCGGGTGGGTGGCCTCGACCTGGCCGTCGTCGTCGGCCAGCGGCTTTCGCCGCGCCGGCTCCACGCGGTCGAGCGGGGCCGTGGCCGCCTCGAAGCGGGCGGACCGCTGCCCGTGGTGGCGCAGGGTCAGGTCGGCGGCCGGGCCGTCGTGCAGGAGTACGTCCGGGCCGGTGCCGGAGACGGTGCCGTCCAGCCGGCGGGCGGCGCCGAGCGACAGCACGCGCAGGGTCCAGGCGCCCGCCGCCTCGACGCGCAGCCGCAAGGCGCGCTTACCGCCGACGGCCAGGACCCGGGCCTCCCGGACCGGGGCGGTGGTGTCGAGGAGGATGTGGTCCTGCGCGTCCTCGCCGTCGAGGGCGGCGACGGTGAAGCGTCCGTCGCCGGCCACCGACATCTCGATGATCAGCGGGCCCTTCGAGGCCGGCCGGCCGAAGGAGAGGACCTGGTCTCCTTCGCCGTGCGCCTCGTGGAACACCTCGCTCGCCGGGACGGGCACCGACCCCTGCTCCGACCCGGCCGTCGGGTCCAGCATCTTCGCCAGCGAGGCTGCCAGGGACGCCGCCTGGGCTGTCAGCTGGGCCCCAGTCGCGGCCACGCTCCCGCCTGCCTCCTTGCGACCCCCGGCCTGGGCCCGGCCGGGATCGGCCGCCGCCGTGGCCCCGCCCGGGACGGCGTCGCTCGCGGTCAGGCGCATGGTCGGGGCCGGGATCGCGCCCGGGGGCGGGGCGGCCTCCTTGTGGACCTCAGTCATCGCGGGGCCCTGCACCGGCGCGGCCGGCAGGGCCTCCGGGGGGATGCCGTAGTCGGCGGCGAGCGCGGCCGGTCCGGCGCTGTAGCCCTGGCCCACGGCGCGGAAGCGCCAGGCCCCGTTACGGCGATAGCACTCGCCGAGCACCAGCGCGGTCTCCCCGCCGGCGTCCGTGACCTCGTACCGCGCCACCGGCGGGCCGTCGCCGCCGGCCACCTCCACGGAGAGCCCGGCGACCGCGCCGAACGTCCCGCCGACGGCGAGGACGACGATCAGCACCCGCTGTACGGCTGGTTCCACCGCATCCTCGTCCACCTCCAGCCGCTGAACGAGGAGCCCGCCCTCCGCCGCCCCGCCCAGGTGCCGTACGGCGCCCGAGGGGTGCGACGGCCGGTCCCCCCGGACCACGTCGGCTTCACCGCGGACCCGGCCCGCCGCGTCCAGCAGCACCGCCGTGGCGGCCACCATGGGGGTACCCGGCCGGTCCTCGCGGGCCACGGCGATGCGGAACGGGCCCTCGGGCAGAGGGGCGTTGGCCCCCTTGATGATGACCGTCATACCGGCATCCTGGCACCGGCCGCCCTCCGCGGTCGACGAATCCGGCGGATCGCGGGGATGCCACGCGCCGCGGTGGGGCACCGTGGCCGTGGTCAGTACTCCCAGGACGAAGATGTCGAAGGGCGGCCCCAGGTCCCGGCCCAGCACCTGCTCGGGGGACATGTAGCCGTCCGAGCCCGGCAGTTGGCCGGTGCGCGTCAGCGAGGTGGCGTCCAGGCGTCGCGCGATGCCGAAGTCGACGACCCGGAGCCCGTCGGTCGTCAGCAGCACGTTCGACGGCTTCAGGTCCCGGTGCACCACCCCCGCGCGGTGCAGGGCTGTCAGCGCCGGCGCCAGCATCCCGCCCAGGGCCCGCACGCCCGCCTCCGGCAACGGGCCGCGCCCCTCGACGCACGCCTCCAGCGTCGGCCCGGCCACGAACTCGGCCGCGAACCACGGCACCGGCCCGTCGAGGCCCAGGTCAAGCACCGCCGCCACATAGCGGCTGCGCGCAGCCCGCGCGGCCTGGGCCTCCCGCCGGAAGCGGGCCTCGAAGTGCGCGTCGCCCGCCAGGTCCGCCCGCAGCGTCTTGACCGCCGCCAGCCGGCGCCCGCAGCGCCCCAGGTGGACGATCCCCACGCCGCCCTCGCTGAGCCGCCCGCACAGCTCCCAACGACCCAGCCGCCGGGGGTCGCCGGGCAGCGGCGGCCGCATCGGATTCCCCCATCACGCCAGTCCCCCCGTCACGGGGCCCGATCCTACGACCGGGCGTCCCCCGGCCAGGGCCGCTCGGCACGGGATGGCGGCGCGCGGGCGACCGGGACGGGCATCGTGGCCGCCGAGGCCGGGCCGTAAAGCGGTGGACGACCCCCTGGCGCTGGGCGAACATCTCCCCCCGATGAACAACGAACTTCTCTCCCTCCCCCAACGCGTCCGCTTCGTCCCGCTCAGCGCGAAGGCGTTGCGGGCACTCGCCGAGGGCGATCTCGCCGGTGGCAGCACCGAGGCCGGGGTCGCCCTCGACGAACACTTCGTCTCCGACCGGGCCCGCTGGATCTTCGCCTACCGCGCCGACCAGCTCGCCCGGGACCCGTCCGCCGCGGCCTGGATCACGCGGGCCACGGTGTCCGAGCCGGACGGCACCGTCGTCGGCGACGCCGGATTCCACGGGCCGCCGGACGACACCGGCACGGTCGAGGTCGGCTACACCGTGGTGACCGCGTACCGCCGTCGGGGCTATGCCCGGGCCATGCTGAGGGCGCTGCTCGTCAGGGCCGCCGCCGAACCCGGTGTCAGGACGGTGCGGGCCACCGTCAGATCCGACAACCAGGCGTCCCTGGCCACCCTGGCGGGCTTCGGTTTCACGCGTGTCGGCGAGCGGGGGAACGAGCACGACGGACTCGAGTTCGTCTTCGAGGTCCCGGCCGACGCGATCCAGGCCGCATAGCTCCGGGAGGGTACGGCTCCAGCAGCGGCAGCACGCGGCGTGCGCTCGACGGACCCGCCCGCCCCGTGAAGGCCACGGTCGCGGTGGGCAGGAGCCCCCAGGTTTCGACCCGGCGATGTGAGAGATCCCGAGAGATGAGAGGGTCTGGCGGGTGAGCGAGACACTTCCGAACACTCTGCAATACCGCGTTGACGGGAAAGGAGACGCCCCGGTCCTGGTCATCGGGCTCTCACTGGGGACCACCTGGCACAGGTTGTAAAGGCCGTCCAGAAGCGTTTGCTGGTCCATGCGAGACGTATAACTGATCGTTTCAGAATGAGGTTCGGAGTCATTTCAAGCAGATGATGCTGCAGGCGAGTTGGAGCAGTGCGAGGTGGAGGTCGGCGCGTATCTCGTAGCGGATGCGGAGGCGTTTGAACTGGTGGAGCCAGGCGAAGGTTCGCTCGACGACCCAGCGGGTGCGGCCCAGGCCGGAGCCGTGGGCTGTGCCCTACAAGAAGGCACCAACCATCTCGGCTTCGCAGAGTCACCGCTACCTGCCCCGGTACGAGCGACCCCAAGCTCGTACCCTGGGAGCGTGACCCCGCCGGACCAAGATCGTTCGCAGGGCATGAACAACACCAAGCGCGTACTCGCCGCCCTCGCCCTTGCAGGGGCCGCGCTGTCCACATCTGCCACAGCACACGCAGACCCCGTGACCACGCCTACGGGCTCCGGGCTCTCAAGCGAGGAAAACCAGCTCGCACACGAAGGCTTGGACTACCTGACCAGGCTCGCCGGTAACGGCCCCCAAGTCGCCGGTAACGTCATTTCGGGGATCAGGGAAGCGGTCGACCGGCTCTTCCCCAACGGCTAGGGCCTCTCGTTTGGATCATGCCGGGCTCGCGGGCCCTAGCACCGCACCTCGCCGCGTTGTCGTCGGTTGCCATGGCGCCCTCCTCCGCCTTGCGAGGCACGGCACCCAGACCCCGCTCCCTGATCCGGCCTGATCCAAACGAAAGACCCTAGGGCCGTTCGCGGGAGCCACTCGTGTCGAGCCGCTGGTCAGCGGTGGTTTCGTACCCCTGCTGCCAGGGCCGTCGAGCCTGCCACCGCGAGGGCCACCCCCGCCGCCAGTACCCCGCGGCGCGAGCGCCAGGAGAGGACCGACCAGCAGGACCGGGCCGAGAGCAGCGAACCGGCGCTCGCCCAGGAGCCCACCGAGCCGACGGAGAGCGCGGAGCCCACGGAGCCGACGGAGAGGAACGAGCCGACGGAGCCGATCGAGAGCGTAGACCCGACCGATCCGACGGACAGGAACGAGTCGCGCGACCAGAGGGACAGGCGCGAACCGGACGAAGCGCGGCGAGGGGTCATACGGCGATCGTAGGGCGGCTCACCGCTCCCTGCCCCCCGGCGGAGAGGGCGTGTCAGACCCCTGTGGCACGGTGGTTCCCGAGGCGGGAGAGCCGTCCTCGACGGATCCCGGAGAAGACCCCGGAGAACCAAGGGAGCAGCACGTGAACGACGCCGCCGGCGCCCCCGCCGCCCGCCGCCGGGCGGCGCGCGGACGGCCCTCGGACCTCGCCCTGATCACGGCCTGGTGGCAGGGGCTCGGCGGTGACGGGTTCCTCGTGCTCCCGCCTCCGAACCGGGGCCGCTACACGCAGTCCGACGGCCACGAGGACGCCGCCGAGGTCCTCGCGGAGCGCGGGCTCACCGGCCCCGTCTCCTTCGCGTACTGGCACTGGCAGTCCCACGGGCGGGCCTTCGGCCGTTCCAGCGCACTGAAGGGCGAACTGCTGCTGCACTGGGGCGGCGACCACGCCACCGTCACCGCCGGGCTCGGTGAGGGGCCGACCGGTTTCCGGGTCGTGGACGGCGGTCCTGAGGGCGCCTTCCGGCTGGACCGGATCACCGACCGGGACGAGGCGGGACTGCCCGATCCCGCTGACCCTGACGGCGTACGGCAGTTCCTCGACGCGCTCGACGAGCCGGTGGACCGCAGCGTTTCCCCGCTCCGGTACCGGCCTTTGTCCCCGGTCGAGGCCGCCTGGCTCCACGAACGGCTGGACGACCCCCAGGACCTCGCCGCAGCGACCCGGTTCGCGGTCTCGCTGGAGCGCAGGGACGGGCTCACGCCCGACGAGACGGAGCGGCTGCTGCGCGCCTGGCGTGCGGAGTACGAAGGGCGGCTCACGGCGTGGGGCGCCTGGGCGGAGCTGCTCCACGCGCTGCTGCGCCACGGCCACGCGGAGGCGTGGGGGACGGTCGACGCCCTCGGCGTCGGCGACCCCCGGGTGGCCGCCGTCGTGTCCCGCATGCCGTCGGAGCGGGGCCTGGCCGTCGTGCGGGAGACCGCGCTCGCGGGCCATCGTGCCCCGGTGCACGCCTGGCTCGCGCTGCACCGGTCGCTCCGCGAGCCCGACGCGGTACGGGCCGCGGCGGCCTCGCGGCGGAACTGGCCGCGCACGACGTGCCGGAGACGTCGATGCACGGGCTGTACGGCGCGCTGGTCGAGGCCGTCACCGCCGACTGGCGCCGGGAGACGGGGGCGGGCTACCACGCCGGCCGGTCGTACGCCGGGATCGCGGCGGTCCGCTTCGCCACCGACGACAGACTGCCGCGGGTGCTGCGCGTCCTCGCAGCGGACGCGGCCCGCGAACAGGTGGAGCACATCCGGGAGGAGGCGCTCCGGCCCGGCCAGACCGACCTCGACGGGGTCGGCACCGCCGACATACTGGCCGCCGTGGACCGTTACGAGGCCGCCAGGGACGGACTCCTGTCCGGTACAGGCCCCGAACTCACCGGCTCCGAGACCAAGCTCGCCGACGTGTGGCACCGGTACCGGACTCTCACCGACGTCGACGTGCGCTGGCTGCGGGACCGGGTGGCCGACCCGACGACCGGCCTGCAGGGGCTCGGGTTCTGCCTCGAACTCCTCGTCGCCCACGGTCTGGCCACCGCGTCCGACGTCGAGGCCCTGCTGCCGCGCCGGCTGAAGGACCTCACCAAGAAGTACCGGACCACGTACACCGAATGGCGCCACCCGCTCGTCACCCTGACTTGTCTCGCCCTCGACCTGGACCACCCGGCCGCGGGGAAACTGGTCTCCTGGTGGAACGCGGCCCGGCCGCTGTGGAAGGACGAACTGCGGCTCCTCACCCACCTCGGCGCCCCCTCCGAGGCCAAGGCCGCCGAACTGTGGGACTTCGTCACCTCGCCCGCCCACGACGTGGGACAGCTGATGACCTGGGTGCTGGTCCGGGCCCGCCTCGACGGGGAGCACCCGCTGCTCGTCGCCGACCGGCTGATTGGCAACCCGGACATCCGCGAGTACGAGCTGCGCAGGGTGCTGATCGGCGTGGCGGACCCCGAACAGCCGCTGTGGCACTACGCCGTCGACCCGAGAAGCGTGTGCTGGTGGCGGCGCGCCCAGGAGGTCGCCGAGTACCCCGGCCTCTCCCCTGAGGCCCGTGCCGTCGGCCTGAGCGTCGCCCGCGAGCACTACCTCATCCGCTATCCGGACCAGGTGAGCCCCGCACCGACCGAGGCGGACCGCGCGAAGGCCCTGGCCTGGCTCGCCCAGCAGGACACCCCCAAGCCCTAGTAGTGCTTCGTTACGTCGTGTGGTCTTGCCAGGTGAGGGGCCGCTTCTGGTTGTGAAGTTGGGGGAGGTGGAACGGACAGCCGGCGGCAGCGGGCCGGCGTCCCGGACGAGGTCGGGTATGTGTCCAAGACCCGTCTGGCCCTCAAAGTGCTCGACGGGCTCGCCGAGCAGGGTCTTGCGGTGCCGGTGATCGTGGCGGACGCCGGTTATGGCCGCAGCGTCTCCTTGCGCCTCGCGCTGGAAGAACGCGACTGGTCCTACGTCATGGCGGTCGACCCTAAGGAGATCGCCCGCCCTGCCGCGGCCGAGCCGTATCAGCCCGTCTATGGCGGGCTGGGGCCGACGACACTGCTCCGCTATCGCGAGCCTGCCCGACCTTAGCGAGACCGCGAGTGCGCGGTATTGAGGGTGGCACCGCCGAGGGTTCAGCTCTGCGGTGCCGGATAGCGTGACCGCCCAGGTGAGGGTGGCTTCCGCATGTCCGAGCGTAGTAGAGGCTCTCTCCGCTCGGCGTCCGGAGCCACGAAGTTCGTTATGCCCGTTCGCTGTTTGGCGTTTCCGGGCACGGATCGAGGCTCAATGCGTTCTCTTCTGTTCGATATCGGTGTTGCCCGGCCACAGCGTGGTGCCGGTGAAGTAGGCCAGGCGAGCGACGGTGGCCACGTCGGGCCAGGACCGGCCGGCGAGCAGATCGGCGATGGCCTGGCGGTTGACTCCGGAGCCGGCCGCGGCCGTCCGCAGGCTCAGCCCGTGGTCGGCGAGGGCGGTGGCGAGGCTCCGGGCGATCTGGCGGACCGCTTCGGCGGCCGGGTCCGTGCTGGTCTGCTCGGGCCAGGTTTCCGGATCCTGGGTGAACTGCCGGGGGAGCGTGCGCGGGCGCGTCCGCCGACCATGCGCGCACCACCTTGTCTGTTGAAGTTGATCAGCCGTGGAATGGCTGCTTGTCCAGCCGGTATGCATGGACCGTGATCCTTGATCCCGTCACGTCCGCGAAGATCACTCGATACCGGCCCCGGGAAGCGCCGCCCCTCTGGGCGGAGATCGCACCCCCCTGGTGCGATCCGTGGTCGCCGCCACGGTGAGTGCGGTGCCCTATGACGTGGAACGGTTGCTGCACGACACCGGACGGCTGGCGCTGTGGGCCGAGGCGAGCGGGCTGGAGCGTTCTGCGGATGCGTGGTTGCGCAACGAGGTGATCGACGCATTCGCGCTCTCGCGCGCCGGCGACAGGGGTACGCGACGGCTGGAGGCTCAAGACTGTGTACTGTCCAGCCGTCGTACGTGAGGCAGGCGTCCCAGGCAAGGAAGGCGTTCGACGCTGCGTTCGATGCTGCGCCGGGTGTGAAAGCGAGGGCGCGGCGGCCAGAGAGGGTCAGGTTGTTGGCGACCACAGAGCTGAGCCGACCTCTCACCCTCTCGCCCGGTGAGGAGCCGCGCTGCGCCCTCGTCCAGGTCCCAGGCCTAGGAGCCGTATTTGCGTGAGGCGTGCAGCAGCATCACGCCTTCGTTTCTGGCCGTGCCGCGCTGTCCGCCCAAGCTCGGGTGAACCGCTCGTGCGCGGGTGCCGGGACCGCAGCGGGGGCTTCTGCCGGGGCGGCGGGTTTGGGGCGCGGGGCCTTGGCGGCGGTCAGCTCCTTGCGGACGGCGCGGTGATGATCGATGGACCAGGAGTTCCAGCGGCGGACGGTGCGGTCGGCCGGGCGGTCGAAAGCGTGCAGCTGGAGCTGGAGGGCGGCCGCGTCACGGCTGACACCGAGAGCCGCCGCCACCTCGTCCACCAGGTCCGAGACGCTGAACAGCGGGTTGGTCTCGTACTGGCCTGGCGGAACGGGGGTGGCGGCGGACCGGTCCGCCAGCCTGCGCAGAGCGGTGAGCAGATCAGCGGGCAGGTCCGTGAGCCTGCCGAGCAGGACGCGGGCACCCTGCGCCGCAGGGTCTTCTACCGGGCGCTCGGCGAGAGCCCAGGCGACAGCGGTGGCGGCGGCCTGCATGCCGTCGGCCTCCAGAGGCTTCTCGAGGCGGCCGGTGAGCAGGGCCGTGGCCCAGATCTCCGGGAGTCCGTGGTCCGCGGCGAGGGCAACGGCATGGCTGCCGTCATCGGTGTACGGGGCACTGCCGAGCAGCTGGGCCCAGGCCACGGCCATGCGTTCCGCGGCCGCGGTCATCCCGCCAGGGGCCCAGAGCTCCGCCGGGTCGCCGGGCAGAGCGGCGGCGAGCACGGTGCGCCGGCCGACCGGACCGAGCCGCCGCCGGAACTCGTCGTACGCGTAGAGGGTGTTCTGGTCCGCCTTGTACGGCTTGGCGCGGACCAGCTTGCGGTGCGCACCGTAGTCGTCGCTGCCCGCGAATCCGTCGAGGACCAGGGCGGCGATCGGGCGCGCCACCCCGGTGCGCCAGCGGAACAGGTCCACAGCCTCCTCGGGCACCGGCAGCGGGCCCTGTCCGGCGAGCAGGGCCAGCAGGCGGGGGAGCCGGGTGGTGTCATCGGCGGCGATGGTGTGCGTGGCGCACTCTTCGGCATCGTCGGGTTCCGGATCGGTTGCTCGCTGGAGGAAGGGGGCGAGGCCGCTGCGCTCCGGGCCTGAGGCCACGGGGAAACCGTCCGCGCGCAGTTCGGCGATCCGCTGCTCCGGGGCCCGGCCGGTCCGCCAGGAGCTGCCGGCCTCCGCGAACGGCTGCCGGCTCCACACGCCGAGCAGGGCCGCGAGCGCCTGTCGCTGCTCGTCGGGGGTGGCCGCGACGACGCTCCGCCAGGCCACGGCATCGATCCGGCCGGTCAGCACCGCCCACTCGGAGGGCGGCGCGGGCAGGGCGAGCACCCGCACCTCGTCGTCGATCTCACCGCGCAGGTACCGGCCGTCGGCGGCGACCGAGGTGAGGAGGGCGGGCTGTAGCTGCGGCTGCCCTTCTTCGTAGCCGCGGAACTGGGGCAGCAGGCCGTGGAGGGCCGGGACGAGCCGGTTGTCCGGCGCAGGGTCGGGCAGGTCGACGACCGGCCCGGCCCGCATGACGGCGACCCGGTGGGACAGCTCCTGGCGGCGGCGCAGCACGTCGGCGGCGAGCCGGACGGCGCGCTCGACGCCCTCCCGGACCCGCGGGTCGCTCACTCCGGACACGGCGCTCCTGGTGCCCTGGTGCAACAGCTCGCGCACCGCACTGTCCGTGACCGTTCGCAGGACACGGGACGAGGGCTCGTCGCGCGGGGTGAGGAAGTGCCAGAAGGCAGGCGGCGGAACCGGCCCGGCCAGTTCGCCCAGAGTGGCGCGGCTCCGGGACCTGTCGCGGCTGCCGGGGAAGCCCTGGACCTGCCAGAGCAGCGAGTTGTCGGCAGCGGAGTGGCAGCGGATGGTGGTCCCGCCGGCCAGGACGGCGTCCTCACCTCCGATCGGCAGGGCAAGGATTCCCCACGGGCGACGGCCCCAGGTGTTGCTGCGGTAGGAGGCGGTACGGCCGTCGATGGACTCCAGCACGAACTCACGGGGCGAGGGACCCGCGTACGGCGTGCGGTAGTCGACCCGGCAACCGGTGAGTGTACCGTCCTGGCCGAGCGAGGAGGGCGGGGCACCGGGTGGCAGCGCGGCGAGGATCCGGTGGTCGGGGAAAGGCTTCGTGCCGGGCAGGGACCGGTCGGGGTCATGGAAGGCGGGCAGAGTGCGGTCGGCGGTGGGAACACCGGTGGCCGGGTCGATGCGGGCCCAGCCGCCGCGCCCCTCGCTGAACACCGTGGCGCTCCAGAAGACGTGGCCGTCGGTCATCTGGTAGTCGCGGGCGCCGATGCCCTCACGGCCCCCGGCCCGCAGCACGCGCTCGCCGTCGAACCGGCCGCCCCCGTCCGGGGTTTCGAACTGGTAGCCGAGGCCGCCCTGGATGCTGCCGCCGTAGGGGCGCAGCCCGTACGTCTGCTCCGGTTCGAACTTCTCGCTGGGGTGGTCGGACCAGTAGGCGGTGTTGGAAGAGTTCTCCTGGTGCTGCTCGTTCCAGGCGACGAGGAACTGGCCGCCGACCCAGTGCACGGTGTGGCCGAGTGCGCCGTCGGGCAGTTCCAGGGTGTGCTCCGCGCGCAGCCCGGAGTGATCGACGGCGAAGGCGCGGGTCTCCCCGTAGACGGTGAGCACCGGCCAGGTGCAGGTGACGTGCACGGTTTCGTCGGGCCGGAACGCGGCGAGGGCCTGGTCCAGTGCGGGCCAGCCCAGCTCCTCGGGGAGCCCGGCCCGCAGGGCGCGGGCCAGCGGGCCGGTGAGGTCGAGTGCGTCGAGGGCCTCCTCGATGCCGTCCAGGGCGATGGCGGTGGGCCGGTCGAGGAGATCGTGCAGCTCGTCGACGGCCTCGTCGGCGGCGGCGAGGCCCCCGCCGCGCAGGGCGTCGAGCAGCTTCTCGACGCGGGCGTGCACCTCGGCGGTGATGCCTGGGTTGTGCGGGAGCCGGCTGATGGCAGTGCCGCTGATCGCAGTGCCGCCACGGGTGCGGAGCCCGGCGTGCACGGTGCCTTCCAGCCGGGGGCCGAACACCGGGTCGGCGGCGAGTGCCTTGAGGTCGCGCTGGGAGTGCTCACCCCAGAACTCGAGGCTGATCGCAGCACCGGGGTCGTGGACGGGGATGCCCTCGGCGAGGCAGAGGTCGAGGAGGTCGGCGTCCAGATGCGGCCACTGGTAGCGGTCCTCGTGCAGCCGGACCGGGGTGCCGTGCGCGCGCAGCAGCGGGGCGAACCGGCTCACCAGGTCGAAGAGTTCCGCGGGCATGGGCTGGCGGGTCACCCCACCGCCGCCGACCGTGCGGTGCGAGTATCCGGCCGCGTACCGGCGCAGCCAGTCGCTGAGGCCGCCCTCCGGGGTGATCCGCCCGGCCGCGGCCGCGTCGGCGGCACCGCACGCGATGAGCAGCCGCAGCCAGGCAGCCGCGTCGTTCTTCGACTCGGGAAACAGGTCGAGGAGGGCGGTGGCCTGCTCGTCGGCGGGCGGGTGGTCGCCGAGCGGGCCGGCTGCCGCGTCGAGCAGCCGGTCGGGTATGGCCTTGCCGCGGGCCGCGGCCAGCACCCCGCCCAGCACCCGGGCCTCCTCCTCGCTGCCGTGCCCGGCCGCACGAGCCGAGTCCCGGACCCGGCGGGCCAGATCGGCGGGAAGCTCGCCAGGGGACGCCGCCCAGGCGCTCAGCAGACGGACGAACTCACTGTGCGCGTCGACCGGTTCGAGGACACCGGCCAACCAGGCCGCCGCACAGCTGAGCTCACTGGCGGGCAGGGCGCCGAACCGGGCGAACAGCAGCTGATTCGCCCGCCGCCAGTCGGGATCGACCGGCAGAGCGTGGGTGCGCTCGGCGGCGCGCGCCTGCGCGTAGGCGCGCGCGGCGGAGCGGCGGTGTGTCTCCAGCATCCAATGACCGATGGTGTCCCAGAACCAGGGCAGGTGGGCGGCCGGCAGGCCCCGGGCCAGGCGCTCCGCGTCGTCCACGAACCGGCCGGGCTTCTCCCAGGCCCGGTGCCGGCTGCTGCCCGCCCGTTCCAGCATGTCGCGGGCGTCGGTTTCGACGCCTGGCCCCTGAGTACGTGCCCAGTCGGCGTACGTCTCCGAGATGCGGTGATTGGCTGGGAGCGGGACGGGAGTTCCGGTGTTGCTGGTCATACGTGTGATCTTGCCAGGCGGTTCTGACAGCGGATTCGGGGGGATTCTGTGGCATCAGGGGTCGTTGGGCTGCCCGGGTCGTGCCAGCTTCGCGCCTCTGCCTAGCAACCAGCTGCGAGTGCTGGGTCTCGTGGCGCGCCCGGGCACGCCACTGAGCCGAATCCCGCCCTCATGCCGCCACCCCCGGCACAACGGAGTGAAGCGAGTCGGCAAACCCCTTCGCCAACGCGCCCGCCTGAGTCACTCCGCCTTCGCCAAGCATCCGCACCAGCGGTGAGCCGATCACCACTCCGTCGACATGGCACTGATCCACCACGCGGCGTGCGAGAGCGGGAGTGGAGATGCCAATGGCTGATAGAACCGATGCAGTGGGTGCTGCGCACCGGATCCTTCCGACGAAGTCGTCCAGAGTGTGCAGATCGAGCCCTGCGGAGCAGCCGGTCCGCTGCCCGTGCACCGCCGGTGCGTAGACGAATCCAGTGGCGGCCCGGCTGATCGCCTGAATCTCGACGGCCTCGGCGGCGCGGTCAGCGAGAAGCGGCGCAGCGGTGCCCGCGTCGGATGCGACAGCCGCCCACCATGCGCGGGACGGGCTGGGCACGTCGGCAATCAGACACCCAGTCGCACCCGCAGCCGCGATCTCGCGGGCAAAGCGTTCCGGCCCGAAGCGGCAAACCGTGTGCCAGTACGCCATGCAAAAGACGGTTCGGTCCGTCGCCGCTGTCACCAGCCGAACGGTCTCTAGAGCGGTTTCGACGCCGTCTCCACCAAGCAGCGCTACCTCATGAGCATCGAAAATGGAGGGGCCGTCGAGCCATGGATCACCGAAGGGACGCCAATCTCGAGCAGACCTGCGCCGCTGCGGCTGAAGAACGCGGCCCCTCCACGTGGGGAGGTCCATCAGCTGGCGAGGGTCGGCCTGTCAGACGTGAACACTAGCGTGTCGGCTATGGCTGACATCTTCGAACTCATACTCACGCTGGACCTTCGGGACGAATTGTCGGAGGAGGAACTCGCCGAGCTCCAATGGCACCTCGGGCTCGGCCCTCAGCCGAAGGTCCTACGAATCGTGACCGAGTTTTCGTTTGTGGTGGAGGGTGATCACGGGGAACCTATCGTCGAGGACCATCCTCAGCCGCTTCTGGGCCGTCACAGCGAGGCGTCCAAGGTGGACGGCGCACTTGTCTCGGTCCTGTTGCGAAAGCAGGACACCCGGCGGAATGCCTGGGCTCTGACCAGCCGGCAGGAGATCCACCCCGACGACTTCGAGCGCACTGGCGAACTCCTCGCCTGGCTCGCGAGCAAGGCTGGCGATTCTCACCGAGGCCCCGATGGCAGCGTCAACCTGGGATGGACCCGGTTCTATGAAGGGGGCCAGCCCGAGCTGCTGGTGGTGCGTGACGGCGCGGTCGTCTGGCCGTCGTAACTGGGTCTTCCTTGGTCAGTTGGGAGTGGCGCCTTGCCAGGACAACCGACGGGTCATGAGGGTGATGTACCCGACGATCAGCGTCTCGGTTTGTTGGATGAGCCGTTGATAGCCCCTTGAACGGCGGCGGGCCTGCATCATCCACGCAAGGCTGCGTTCGACGACCGGGCGGCGGGGCAGCACCGCCTATCCCAAGAAGAAGCCGTCAGCTCACTGCCCCCTGACGAGCAGGCTCCGTCAGGCGGACCAGAGCCGTCTCCAGGCCCTCATGTAGCGTCCGTTTCCTGATCGACGTCGGAGCCCTCGCCCGCCTCTTCCCACCACATGCCGATCCGCCGCCGGCAGCGGCACTGCTTCGCCCGGCCCGTTCAGCACACCGCCGAGTGGACCACGCCCTCTGGGGGTGCTCAGAGGAACGGTTCGTGGAGGAGTACTGCGCCTGCCTCTACGAAGGACTGAAGCCGACAGAGCAGCGCTTCGCGACAGCCGACCAGAGCTCTCGAGCGCCCTGGCAGTGAGACGTCAGTCGTTGTCGATGGCCTGGTCCGCCGCAGCCAGCCGCCGGTCACAACCTCACCCGCGAACACCCGCCAGAGCTGCTGGCCACGTTCCCGCAACAACTCATGCCCGGGTAACTCGGTCAACCAACTAGGTCACACACCGCACCTAGAGTTTGATCAAAGAGACGCGCACCAGCGCGGGCACATCAACGCCCACTCGAGCCCAGCCGTCCACGCACACCCGTAGGAGCCCCGCATGACCGATCAGTCACCCCAGACCAGCCCCACCGCCGCCTCGGACCCCATGCGGAATGTCTACCTGCGCCTTGTCGCCGATGAGTCGATACCCCTGGAAGCGCGCGGGCAGTTCACCTATCTGCGCCAGGTGGCTACGGACCTTTTGGCAGGTATCGTCCTCGACACCCCGGACAGCGTCCGAGTTCTCACCGACCACGATGTGGCTCTGGTCGAATGGGACACCCTCGAGGCGGCGGCGCGCGCCAACTTGCTCAGCGAGCCGGTCAACTACGACACCATTGACCTTCCCGGGGGCGCACTCCTGCACATCCTCGGCCACCCGGAGTCGGTGTTCGCGGCCAGCAAAATCCTCATCCTCGAAGAGGCAGTGCGCGCCGCCGGCGGCCCGGAGCTCCCCACTGAGGGAGTGCTGCTCACTGTTCCGAACCGGCACAACCTCGTGTTCTACCCGCTCGCGGACAACCATGTGGGCGAGGCCGTCAACGCTCTGGCGCAGTTCGGACAGGGTGCCTACGAGGACGGCCCCGGCCGTATCTCCCCGCGGGTATTCTGGTGGCGGGCTGGCTCTTTGACCTCAATCACGGTCTTCGACCCTGACAGCCGGACGATGAGCATCTCTCCGCCCGACGAACTGATGACCATCATGCGGAGCCTAGCCAACGCCGGCAGCTGAACACCGCACGATGTTTGGATGTTCTCCAAGTTGAGTCGTCCGGGCAACACCGCCGGGCAGCAGACTGCGTGAGGGACTGTAGGTCGATAAGACCCCTCGGTGCACCAACGCTTCTGCCAACTCACGACAAGCCGAGCACCGTCTTCACCCCGCCTGAGCGCGCTGCAATGTACCGGTATTGGACGGCTGCCCCCAGAAGCCGTGCCACGAACTAACTCTCCGCCGACGTCACCTTGACCATGTCGTAGAAGGAAATTGCCATGACACAGACCCAGCCCGATCAGCTCCGCACCGTACCGCCGCAATCACGACCGCAAGGCCGCGCTCCGCTGTCCCCGAGGCCGCAATACACGGACCTGTTCGTTGCCCCACCGGCCGATCGGAACATCCAGCAGGACTCTGAGGAGGAGTACTACGAGGAGGAAGGTCAGCGTCGCACATACGGGCGCTGACCTGCCGGTTCGCACAGCGGATATCGCGTGGACGTGCCCTGGGCAGGCGCCTGTAAGCGAGCATCGCAGCGCCTTCGCGTCGTGCGCGCCTGCCCTCCTCAACAACCTCCGACCGCGACTACATCGTCTGAGGCACCGACGGCCGTAGGGACGCGATCTGCGGCGGTGCCTGGCACTTGCGCTCTCCCCACCTCGCCAGTGGCCACCCGCATGTGTGCAGCAAACGAGCCCTGGCAGGCTTCTCGGTCCGCGTCGCTGGGCGCAGGTACGGTTGACTGTCGTCGCCGAAGACCGAGCGGCGCACAATTCATGGGGGCCGTGCAGTGAAGAGCGACGATATGCCGCTAATACCAAGCGGGCAGTGGCTGGAGGAACGTCTGGGCAAAGGAGCGCTCTGGCGGCCGGCCGAGGGCCAGCTGCCGGCTGAACTGACCGATGCCCGGTCGCGGGAGTTCCTGCTCACAGTCGGCTTTCCCGCCGTTCACCTTGACGCCGTAGGGCTCGACTCGCGGCACTTGGCGGACAAGGAATGGGCGCCGCTACGCCGACGACCACTCACCGCCCAAGAATTTCGCATTCCCTTTGGCTCTGTGGGGCGACCAGCACCTGATGCTCGACGCCGCAGACGGGGGCATCACCCACTACGACCCCAACGGCTGGGATCACGGCGACGGGTGGCAGGGGCCGGCCGCCGAATCCCTGCCGAACCTGGCCGTGCTCCTTGGACTGATCGCCGAGTCGAGCAGCGCCCTGGGCTCGGCGGACGACGGCGTACGTGAGGCCGCCGTCAGCGGTCTCCGTGAGCGAATGATCGGCGAGGACATTTATGTGGACGAATCCGACTTCTGGACAGACCTTCTCGAGTAACTGGGCTGAAAGTGAGGCCGTCCGCTCGTCCGGAGTCTCCCTTCAGGGTTCTAGCGCCATCGTCGGGCGTACTCCATAGAGGCCCGAACAAAGGCGTTGGACGCCTGGAGTCGATCACCGCCCTGGACCAGTCCAGCTGCTTCGCGACCAGAGCCCTTTCGCGCCAAGGGCGTCTCCCATGGTCGTTCCAGAGGCTCTCCTGACGCAGCGATGCTTGTACGAATCGTCTGATCAGGTCCGGGAGTGCCAGGTTGTAGGCCCATACGACGAGGTGATGCGGGCCATCGCCCGCATCCACGCCTCACTGCTGCGCTCCTAGCGTTGCCTTTAAGTCACACCTTCATAGTGTCCCCCGGGAAGCCCGGCTGGGCAGAGAATTGCGAGAAAGCGCACGCTCGGTCGGCCTGTGAGAGGGAGGGTCGGGAGCAGGGCCCCTACGACGCGGGCCCGTGAGCCGACGGGATTCCGCCTCGTGCAGCGGATGCTTCTCATTTGGTGAGAAAGCTGGTCTGACGGCCGGAGGTGTGCAGCATGGTGGTTCCGGTCAGACACGACGAGGGGATGAAGATGCGGCACTCCACAGAGAAGTACGCCGGTGTTGCACGGGGCAACACCCGTTGGGCGGCGCTGGTCGGCGTGACGGCCCTGGCCTTGATGCCGACGGTCGGGTTCGCCAGTGCGACAACGCAGACCAGTGGACAGGTCATGGCCAAGCCGTGTGGATTCTCCAAGTCCGGTGGCAGGGCCTGGTACAACCACTGCACTACGGACGGGTCTCGTATTCAGATTCGAATGGATCTCGTCGCAGGCATTGACACGAACAAGTGTGTCGGGCCCGGCGAAACCGTGCTGGGTTGGGCTTTCGAGTACCGAAACGCCTGGTACACCGGCAGGTTGTGCCGCTAAGCGGTCTTGTGTAAGTCGGGTGGAGGTTGGGCATACCGGCTGGTGGGAGGGGGGCCGCCGTGCCGAAACCGCTGATACTTGAGCTTACGCCGGATCAAAAGAGTGATGTCGAGGGACTGCTGCGGCGACGGGACCTGCCGCGGCACACTCGGATGCGAGGGGAGTGTGTGCGACTGTCAGGGCAAGGCCGGACGGTGCCCGAGGTCGCTGGGATCCTGTCGGTCCACCCCGTCACCGTGCGGCGGGCCCTGCACCGCTTCACTGCCGGTGTTTGACGGCACTGGCCGACGCACCCCGTTCCGGGCGGCCTGTGAAAGTCACCCGGGCGGATCTGGACGCGATGGAGGAGATGCTCGACGAGGCCGCCGAAGATGGCGGCCCGTCCTGGACACTGCCCCGGCTCGCGGCGTGGCTTGAGCGCGAGCGCGGAGTCGAAGTTCACTCTGCCCGGCTGCCCGTGCTTCTCAGACGGGACGGGTTCCGGTACAAACGCACCCCTACCACCATGCGGCACAAGGCCGACGAAGCCCTCCAGCGGATCGCAAAGGATCAGCTGGAGGGCCTGCGGCTGTACGGCTGAGGGCCGAAGCAGGCGAGCTGGCCCTCTACTACCTGGACGAGGCCGGCTTCTCGCCGACCCTGCCCACCGGATACACCTGGCCAGGCTCGGCACCCGTGCCGTTGTCTACCAAGAAGGAATCTGCGGACGCCGGGTCAACGCCCTCGGAGCCCTGCGTGTTGACGGCCCCAACCCACAGTTGCCCTTCCACACAACCACCGGCAAGATCACAGCCGAGGTTTTGCTGGACTTCCTCTGCACTCAGGTCGCCGGACTACCAGCAGGCCGTGACGGTCTTACCGCCGGCCTGCCGCCCGGCAGGCCGACCAGACCCCGCACCGTCGTACTCGACAACGCATCCGCCCACGTCAGACGCGTGATGAAGAACGCCCGGTCGCTTCTGGAGGCCCACGGCGTGACCCTCTTCTACCTGCCGCCCTACAGCCCCGAGCTGAACAAGATCGAACGAGTGTGGCGGTCGGTGAAGTACGAGGACATACCGATCCGCGCCTACCCGTGGATCGAAGAACTGCAGGCCACCGTCGACCAAGCCCTCACCCACCGCAACACACAAATCCGAACAACAGCACACGACTTACGCAAGACTGCTTACTGTAAGTCCGCAACCAAGTGGGGAGTGAGAGCGGGCCTGGGGAGAAAGCGACCAGGGATGTTCATCGCCCCACTCGGTCCGGTTCTCAACGAAATGGGGAAATTCAGTGAGCGCCGGGCCGTCGATGAGCCGGTCCGCACCGTCGTTCGGTCTCAGCACCGCGTGGACCTGCCACTGCGCTTACGATCGCCCGCGCACCTTCTGACGGATCTCCTCGCAAAGCCTCACGCGATCTGGGTCCGTTCGAAAGCGAATGCCCCTCTGGCTCTCTACTGCCTCAGCCAGCCTCCCGGTCTGGCCCCCAGTGAGTTCGTCGATGGTCGAGTCCCTGGCAACCGTAGCGGCCGCCGTTCTCGGAATCCTTGCCGCCGCCGGAATCATGGCCGCCTTGCACCCCGCCCTGGTGCCGCTCCTGGTCCTCGCCGTCGTCCCCCGCGGCGCGGCGGCCATCTACGCCGCCCGCGCCGCACACCGCTCGGAGCAGCACACCCTCTCCGACCGCAGGCTGCGCCACACGCTGATGTACTACGCCTCCGGCCGGCCAACCGCCCTCGACGTGCGGGCCAACACCATGAGTACCTGGCTGCTGGCCCAGTTCGGCGACATCGCCAGGCGCCTGGAGGTCCACGCCGAGCACAGGCCGCAGCACCGCCCGCTACCAACTGGCCGGCGACGCCCTCGGCGGCGCCGCCATGCTCCTCGTCTACACAGCGCTTCTCCTCCTCGTCACCGACGGGCGCGTGCCGCTCGCGTCCGCAGGTACCGCCCTGATCGCCGTCATGCACAGCCGCAACCTGCTGACCGGCCTGTCACGCATGCACACCACCTACAAGGTCGGCCTCTACCTCGGAGACTGGAGCGCCTTCATCAGTGACGCCCACAGGAGCCGGGCGAACGCCACCGCCTCCGGCCGCGTGCAGGTACCGCAACAGCCCTCGGGGGCAGCGACAAGCCCGTCCTCAATGACATCCGTGTCACCGTGTGCCGGGGTGAGGTCCTGGCGATCGTCGGCGCCAACGGGGCCGGAAAGCCGACCCTCACCAAACTGCTGGCCGGCTTGTACGCCCCGACCAGCGGCACTGTCACCTGGGACGACATCGAACTGACCACCGCCGACCCAGACGACGTGTACTCATGCCTCGAATGCTGCCGCAGGACATCTCACGGTGGCAGACCACCGCCCGCGACAACATCACCCTCGGCCAAGGAAGCGGGGACGACGGCGCCGTGCGCGCGGCCGCCGTCGCAGCCGGGGCCGACACCGTGCTCGAAGCTCTCTCCAAGGGCCTCGACACCTACCTCTCCCCCTCCCAGTGGGGCGGGCAGGACCTGTCCCCCGGGCAGTGGCAACGGCTCGCCGCAGCCCGCGCGTTTACCGCGAGAACGCACCCCTGCTGATCTGCGACGAACCGACCTCGGCCCTGGACCGCATGCCGAGGAAGCGATGTACGACCGCATCCGGGCCCTCAGCGCTGGCCGCACCGTCATCCTCATCACGCACCGCCTGGGCTCCACCCGCAACGCCGACCACATCATCGTCCTCAATCAAGGCCGGCTGCTCGAAGAAGGAACGCACGAATCGCTGATGGCAATGCCGGGCTCCGAGTACGCCACAATGTGGGACAAGCAGGCAGCCAACTACAGCAACGAAAGGGCCTAAAGTCCCAAGAGATGAAGGTCTTTGACGGCGGTGACGGCCAGCACCTGGAGATGACCAGCGGCGGCACTGCGGTGTTCGTGGACGTGCTGACGCTCGCCGTGTCCACGCTGGCCCATGAGCCGTGGGACTTCCTCTTCGCCGCACTACTGACGCTCCAGGATCAGAACGTGATGGGGCGTGGAGTGGTCGGCTTCGACCTGTCGGAGCTCGGCTGAGGAGACACGCCACAGGAGGCGGGTGTCCACGAGCCGGCCATGTGAGTGAGGGGCTGTTCGCCACGACAACGGGCGAGCAGCCCCGTACGGTCTCCGCCGGGCGCTCGTCCGCGATGCCCCCGCGTCCTCCAGGTCGGCGTCCGGCCTTGGATGCCCCCGCGCTCGGCTCTCTCTCCGTGCTCCGGGTCGACCCGGCCGACGTGCCCAGCGCCCTGCGGGCCGTCCTGGCGAGGTTCTGACGAGGACCGGGCGCAGCCATCCGTCGCGTCATAAGACTCGCCGCGCTCTGGCGTAGGGCGCCGGTGAGGGTCGCGGAGCGGTACGGGGGCTGGCCATGGGGCTCCGGATCGGTCACTTTCGACCCAACCACCATAAACCGGCCAGGGGTGGCCTGAACAGACCCCGTCGACGCGGCGCGACGGACGGTGGCCCGGGGTGACGCGGGCGGGCGGAGCCGGAGCCCGGTCGGCCCCCACGGCTACAGTCCTTGATCATGGATCAGGACGAACTCATATCCGCGTTGGACGCCACCCGGTTCGACAAGGCGGCCACGGCGGACCTCGTGCGCAGGCTGGCCGAGCCCGGCGCGGCCGCCGTCCCCGGGCTGCTGGCCGTGCTGCACACGGTGGAGCGCCACGTGTTCTTCGCCATCCGGGACGCCTTGCGGCTGATCGGACCCCCAGCCTTCGACGCGGCACTGGCCGCCCGGGAGCGGGCCGAGGACGTCCCCGACTGGTGGGAGCTGGGGCACGTTCTGCGGGCCTTCGACGAGCGGTGCCTCGACCGGTACACCGCCGCACTCCGGCATCCCATGCAGGACATCCGGCGGCAGGCGCTCGGGGGCCTGGAGAACCTCGGCCCCGTCGCCGCCCCGGCGGCCCTGGCGGTGATCCCGTTCCTCGCCGACCGGGACCGGTACGTCCGCCACACCGCCGCCAAGACCGTCCGGGCGATGGGCGCGGCAGCGGTGCCTGCGCTCGGAGCCGTACGCCGCGACGGCCCGGGCCGGCTGCGCAGGCACGCGCTGACCGCCCTGACCGTCATCGGCGGTGAGGCGGTGCTCGACGAGCGGGACGTACGGGCCTGGGAGCGGCTCGTACGCATCAAGGTCACCGAACCGGACGACGTCGTCCGCGGCGACCTGCCGGACCACTGCTGGCTGGCGGTCCCCGCCGACACCTACGAGGAACTGTTCCCGGCCATGGGACTCCACGACCGGCGGCCCTGCACCATCACGATGGGCCTGTCCGCCATGGACGACGACACGGCGACCGTGACGGGCGAGGACGGCGCGAAGCGCACGACCCACCGGGTGTTCGTGCCCCCCGAACTGGACGGCTGGCGGCTGGTGTACGCCGACTCCTTCTTCCGCGAGGAGGCGTGGGACCACCACCGCCTGGTGTCCCGGATCAGCGCGCGGTGCGGGCAGGCCCAGTTCTTCTACCAGGACGACCACAGCGACTCGATGGTCTGGACCCTCGCCCGGGGCGGCGAGGTGCACCGCGGCTACTGGCGCTACGGGGAGCCCGAGTGGACCGGTGAACCGATGGCCTGGGAGACACCGCTCAGGGAGGGCTCCCCCGGCGGTTCGGGCGAACCGGACGGCGAGGATCCGGGCGCCTCCCAGGAGTGGGGAGTCGAAGGCGCGGCGCGGGCCCTCTCGCTCTTCCCGGGCGACGTCGGTGAAGAGACCCGGGTCCGCGGCCACGGCTGGCTCGCCGTGACGCTGCCCGGCATCGGCCACGGCCCGTTCACCGGCGCCCTGCAGATCTGACACCGGGTAGCGGCGACCAGCCGGCGTGGCCGCCTCAGCCGGTACTCCGCGACGCGGCCCGGCGGGCGGCGCGGCGGCGCTTGAGGGCGCGGCGCTCCTCCTCGCTGGGCCCACTCCAGGCACGTACGGGAAAGGGACCGCGGGAGTCCCCGTCGCCCGGCTGACCTGCACCCTGCGGGCTGACGCAGATCTCTCCCGGCCCGCCGACGTTGCCTTCGCCTCGGGGGCGGATGTGACACGCACCGGCTGGAAGTAGATCACCGCTGTCCCCGACAACCGCGTACGGCTGGCCGGTTCGTCGGTTCCCTCGAAGAGCCCGAGCGATGTGCTGCGCCACTACCCGCGGGACGGGGACGAGCAGCCGCTCGATGTGGTCAAGGCGGAGCTGCGTACGCAACCGGGGGCGGGCGGGGCCGCTCCCGGCGCCCACGGGCAGGTGAAACCAAATGAAGTACCAGCAGTTCAGGTTGTGGACCGGGGCACTGTGCTCCTCCCGGCGCTGGAGCACCGGCTCACCGGCCTGACCGCGGGCCGGGACCTCACTCTGCCGGTGGGTCTCCTCGCCGTCCTGCTGACCCTGCTCCTGGGCGCAGGCCACGCGGCACTGCCCGGGCACGCCAAACTCGCCGTCGCCGCCTGCCTGGCCCGCCGGGAGGGCGGCGTCCGCGCCGCCCTCGCGGTCGGGACGACGGTCACGGCCACCCACACCGCCGGGGTCCTGACCATGGGCCTGATCCTCACTGCGAGCGGCGGCTTCGTAGGGGAGCAACTGCTGGGATGGCTGGGGGCGATCAGCGGTTCGGTGATCGCGGTGCTGGGGATGGTGCTGACGGTGACGGCGGTGCGGGCCTTGCGGGCGGGACGGCCCCCGGCGCACTGGCACCACAAACACAGCCATGGGCAAGCACACAGCGAGACACCGGAACACACTCACGGTCATGAGCACCGGCACACAACCGGCCCCTCACACTGCCACGCCCATCACGCGCACGAGACCGACTCCCGCGACGGGAAGAAGCCGCGCCGCACCGGCCTGCCCGCGCTCGTCGGCGTAGGACTCGCGGCCGGTCTGGTGCCCAGCCCCTCGGCCCTGGTCGTCCTGCTGGGCGCCATCGCACTGAGCCGGACATCCTTCGGCGTCCTGCTCGTCATCGGCTACGGCCTCGACATGGCCCTCACCCTGACCGCCGCCGGCCTGCTGCTCTCCAGTGGTGGAAGCAGGCTCGCCACTCTGGGCGAACGCCGCCTGCCCTCCCTGCGCCGATACACTCGCTACGCGACGGTCCTCACCGCTCTCGCCGTACTCACCGTAGGCATCAGCCTCACGTTGCGAAGCCTGCTCACGCTCTGACCCCCCAAGAAGTGCAACCAGGCATGGGAGACCAGCGAACCACAGGTCAGGGTGTACAGCTTCGAACTCACCCGCGCCGCCGCCGGCAAAGACAACTGCGAAGCCCAGGACGTCAAGAGGTTCCGGATCTCCCTCGACCTGCGAACGGTACATGCGCGAACACAGTAGCCTCCGGCGCCAGCGTCATCACCCAGGACGGAAAAGCTTACCTGGAACCCGGGTAGGACCAGTTCCGCACCGCCGGCACATCCCGGCCGATCGCTGTGCAGATCACTGTGCTGAGCGCCCCTGCTCACCTGCTCACCTGCTCACCTGCTCACCTGCTCACCTGCTCACCTGCCCCAGAAGTATCCCCGCGACGGCTGTAAGTCCATCAGCTTTCCCGGCAGCTCAGCACGAGGCCCTCTCCCCCTCGAAAGTTATCCGATCTGCCGAGACCCGCCACATCCAAAGGCATGTGACGCGGCCGTGTTCGACGCTTCGCGATGCCGAGCAACGAAAAGCGACAGAACGGCCGCTGAGGCGGGACCTGGAGGCAGGCATGGCGACGGAGTGCGGGGCCTTGAGTACGGGCCTGCGCGGTGCTGCGCCTGGAGGGTTCGGGCACAGCTGCTGGTGCTCAGACACAGAATTGACCCATGATCTGGACGTCAGAATGCACCATGAGGTGGGTCTCTTGCTGGCATAGATTGATCAGCACAAGGCCCCGGGAGACGCCCGAAGCCGCAGCCCAGCACAGGGAGTACGACTATGAACGCCGCCCACGCCGCGCCACTGACACCGGTTCTGACTCGCGCCGCTACCGCCGAGACCACGAGTGACCCGAGCAGTGTCATGACGCTGCTGGCCGACTGCGGCACGGATGGCAGCTCGCTCACCAGCTACCGCTCGCAGTTCGCCAAGGGCGCTGTGGGTGCCCCGGCGCACTTCCACACCCGTGCCTCGGAGCTGTTCTTCGTCATCGGCGGCTCCCTGCAGGTACTTGTCGACGACGAGGTGAAGATCCTGGATGAGGGCGACCTTCTGCTCGTACCGCCGCACACTCCGCACGCTTTCGCGGCGGCTCCCGGTGCCGAGGCTGACGTACTGTTCGTCTTCACGCCCGGCATGCCGCGGTTCGACTACCTTCGGCTGCTCGGCCGGGTGATGCGCGGCGAGGCGAGCCCGCAGGAAATCGCCGAGTCTTCCGAGCACTTCGACAACCACTACGTGGACAGCCCGATATGGCGCGCCGCTCTGGAAGCCGCACACTGAAGGAGGATGTCGCACGTGGTCACTCTGTCTGACGGGCCCCTCACATGGCCGACGCCTCACTGTCAGCCAGCTGGGCGGGAGGTGGCTTGTTGACCCTCACACCGTGTCAGGTACTGAACTCGGGAACATCATGTTCACCATCGGAGACTTCGCCCGGCACGGCCGCGTATCGGTCCGGATGCTGCGTCACTACGACGCGACCGGCCTACTGCGCCCCGCCCACGTCGACCCCGCCAGCGGCTACCGCCACTACACGGCCGCCCAGCTGGCCCGTCTCAACCGTGTCATCGCGCTCAAGGAACTCGGGTTCACCCTCCAGCAGGTCCGGGACATCCTGGACGAAAAGGTCACCACTGAGGAACTGCGCGGCATGCTGCGGCTGCGGAGGGCCGAGCTGGAGGCCACGATGACCGCGGCGGCGGCGCGGTTGGTCCAGGTCGAGGCGAGGCTCCGGTCGATCGAGAGTGAGGGGCACATGCCCACGAACGACGTCGTTGTGAAGAGCGTGCCTGCGATCCGGGTGGCGGAGCTGACAGCGACTGCCGCGAGCTTCGAACCGGAGGACATCAGCCCGGTCATCGGGCCGCTCTACGACGAACTGTTCCGCCGCCTGCACACGGCCGGCGTCACGCCCGCGGGGCCCGGTGTCGCCTCCTACGAGGACGCCCCGGAGGGCGGCGGCAGGATCGTCGTCCACGCCGCCGTCCAGGTCGCGGCCCCGCTCCTGGACGGCGCCTTGCGGGTGCTCGACCTGCCGCCCATCGACCAGGCGGCGACCATCGTGCACCGCGGCTCGATGGACACGGTGCTGCCCGCGGCCCAGGCCCTGGCCTTGTGGATCGACGAAAACGGATACCAGTCAACCGGATACCCCCGGGAGATCAACCTCGAGTGCCCGGACAACCGCGACGACTGGGTGACCGAACTCCAGACGCCGTTGACCAAGCCCTGAGACCCACGGACATCGTCCCAGACCGAGACCCCACAGCTCGAGCGTCACGGCCGGGCAGTCGGTGACCGCAACCGTCCGCAGCTGCACTGCATCAATCACGCCGCGTGAGTCGCAAGCAGATTTCGTGCGCGCCCGGATCGCGGGATCGCCGTGCGGCTCACGTGGTGCGAGAAGGCGGCCGCGCGCCGGCACGGGGTGCGGGGCCCCCGCCTCGGCGTCGGGCGGCGATCAGTCAGCGTCCGTCGCGGTACGCCAGCCAGGACCCGTAGTGTGGGTTCAAGTGCTGGAGCTGGAGTCGATGACGTCACAGCTCGCTCGGAACCAGAATTTGAGAACCCCCTCCCCTGCCCCGACGTCACGCCTTTTGCCCACCAGACGCATCATCCCCCGCCATCACCGTCGCCCTCATCTCCGCTCCTGTCGCCGCCACAGCCGCCTACACCGCCGGGCGAGTTACGCCGTGGCGTCATCGCAGTCGTCAACCCAGCCGGCCAGGAGGCTGAGGGCACCGAGCCGTTCGAGGGCTTCCTGGGCCGTCATCTGATCGGTACCGTGGGCGGAGGTATTGTGGATGGTCATCTGCACCCCGGGGGCAAAGAACTTCAAGCTCGTGTTCATCGTCTTCACGCTCTGGTTCGCCGGGTCGCCGGGCCAGCGCAGGCGAGGCTCTCCCTGCTTCGGCGGCACTTCGGAGAAGACCTGCTGCCAGAGGCTGGTGGCTGCCACGTCGTGGCGGTCGGTGCGGGCCTGGACGCGGCCTATGAGGGCCTCCGCGGCGGCGGTGACGGCCTCCCGGTAGTGCTCGTTACGCCACAGACGCGCAGCGGAGCCCCCCACCAAGGGGTGCATGTCAGCCAGCCCCCTACAGGCCGGCCCGACTCCCCACACACCGCCAGGACCACCCCAGCGGACAAGTCGAGGCGAGTCGTTCAGCCTACTTTCGGCCGCCCGTCCGCAAGCCGGGCGGCGGTTGAGTCAGCCGTGCCGCGTGCCGGTACCGATGACACCCACCAGAACACGTACCGCATGCTGCCAGCAGGCCACGCGCGGGCAACCGTGGCCGACGTGCGCCCTACCACCGCCCGGGCCCGCGACGACCGCCCAGGCCGACCCCGCGCACCGACGCCTCTTCGACACCGTGTCGGGGGTGGAGGTGAGCACAGGCTCGAACGCCGTCCGGTGTGACCGGGTCTAGTCGCAGGCACAGCCGCTCATGATGCGGATCTCCGATTTTCCCCAGGGCTGCTCTTCGTTCCCCAACCGGCTGCTTCGGCAACTGGGGTCTGGGCGGCCCGCCTCGGAGTGTGGGGTCGTGCCGAGCAGCTCGGGGCGATTTCGGCGGTGTTTCGCTCATCCTGGACTGGTCGGCCCGCCGTGGTGTCAGGGGCAGATGGAATTCTCCGTGGCGACAGCCATCTGACAAGCGGGACGCGTCCGAAGCCAGTACGAGCGAGCCGCGATGATCAGGGCGATGCCGTAGACGGCGAAGGCGACCATCCCGATCCAGCCGACCAGCAGCGCGTCGCCCGAGGAGTGGAAGTCGCCACGCCGCATCGTCACTACGCCGGCTGTGGCCAGGGCCAAGTATCCGACCCCCACAACGCCATACGGGGCGAGCGTGGCAGCTCCGAGCAGAGCCGGGGCGAGCGGGAGCCAGCGCGGCACCCGACGGCCGCGCAGGAACAGCGTCCAGCGCGGGAAGACTTGACCCCACGGGCGGACCAGGCCCCAGAGCAGAAAAACGCCGAGCACGGCCAGTAACGCGGCCGGGTCCAGCCCCCAGGACTCCAGGGTGAGGAAGATCTCCGAGGCACCGTTGCGCTCCGAGACCGCGAGCATCTCCTCACCAGTGATCCCAGCGAACGTCCCGCCGGACGCCCAGACCAGCTTCATCGTCGCGTACGGGACAAAGGCCAGCGTCCCTGCCCAAGCGGCGAGTCGGACGATCTGCGGTGCAGCGGACGGTGCTCGTACGGCACTACCGGCGGTCGGTCGGTCGGACCGGGCCGTGGCCGCCAGCAGGACCGCCCCGACGGCCGAGAGGGCCTTGTTCGCGGCGGAGACCCCGCTGTCCACGCCCTGACCGAGCATCAACGTGATCACATCCATCAGCAGGCTGAACGCGGTGATCCCGGCCAGGGCGCAGGCCACCCAGAGCAGCACCCGCAACGCCGGCCGCAGCCCGTACAGCATCACCGCTCCACTGACCAAAGCGGCCAGCGCGCCCACCGCCACGACCACCCAACCCAGCCCGGAGGCCCTCGAGTCAGTGCCGTGGTACGGCAAGGAGGTTCCGCTCAGCGCCGACGCCAGACCGAAGCCGGCATACAGGACCGCCCACAGCACCGTTGCCCTGGCCACCCAGCGCGGCCATCGCTGCCACCAGGCGTTCCAGGGTGCCTTCATGGTCCGCTCATCACTTGTCATGTTCTGAACGTCGCATCGACTGCGACGGCGTGACATCGGCCGCCGGAACGATCTCCCTCCCCCGAGCGGGTGAGCTCAGCGGTTGCACGGGTGGGGAATCTCGGTGAGCAGGTCCGTCCCACCTCCGAGTGTCGGGTGGGGAGATCAGTGGTTCTGACCGCAGTTTCGTGAAGGATCTTGGGGTATCTCGGCCCGCTGCCGCCCGTCCGAAGCCGCCTGGTTGGATGAACGCATGACGGATTGGTCGACACTCACCGACGCGTGCGGTTCGGCAGAGCACGTGCCTGCTCTCCTGGATCGATTCGAGACAGATCCGAGCAGTATGTGGTCCGAGCTGATGGACCACCTGTGTCCGCAGCTGGACACCGCCTTCACCGCCAGCTTCGAAGCACTTCCGCGCTTGGCCGAGATCGCGAGAGCGTGCAGCCCGGAGACCCTGGGCGGGGTGCTGCTGGCGGCGGGAGCCATCGTTTCCTGTTCGCCCGGCTTGTCCGGTCCCGACAGCCCTCTGACGGTCTTCTCGGCTCCGATTGCGGTTCTGCATGACCTCACCGATCGCCGCCTGAGCCAGACGGCCGGGGCCGAGGAATACGTGCATCTGCTGCAGGCCCTGCTCTCCTTCGAGGGCGTCGAGATCTGGGACCGCTCCCTGGACGGCCTGCAAGCGGGGGAGTACGAGGTCGACTGCCCCTGCTGTGGCGTCACCATGTTCGTCGTCATCGGACAGGACGACTCCTTCTGCTGCACCGACGACTACGCGCTGCAAGCAGTGGAGAAGTCACCCCTCCAACCGGCACGAACGCAGCAGCTGGAAGGGCTGCCCCGAAGGCTGTTCACGCGGACCTTGGCGGACGGCCAGGAGAGCCTGGCGCATGCCGTCCGTTACCTGTTCGGGCGGGCCGTTTGCCCGGACTGCGGGACCGAATTCTCGGTGGCCGAGCGTGTGGTGGCCGGCTGGATTCCGTGACCGGCCCGAGGCCGTGTATGGGCGGAGATTCAGGTCCGTCGTAGTCGATGTGTGATTCACTCGCGTCGGCCGTCTCAAAGACGGGGGCGGGTAAGGGCTCCGACGCCTTCACACACGGCCTCACAGCCCTCAAGCAGTACATCGCGCGGGAAGGGAAGACCGTTGTGGGGCGGCAGCACGTCGAAGAACTGCCCGACGGGACATCCGTACGACTCGGCGTATTCCTCAGCAACCACAAAAACCGACGCCACCGGTTGAGTGAGGACCAACTCACCACCCTCGCCAACCTCGGACTCGACTCGGCATAAGCATGGGGTCGATGGTCGGCCTGTCAGGTACGAGCAGCCCGCCCATCGCATCGCGTGACGGTGACTATCCGAGGTGACGCGTCAGCGCCTCGTGCGTAGCGCAGCCGCTGGGTCCGCCTTGTTGAAGCTCCTATAGATCGGCAAGCCGGGCTGCGAGGTCCATAGGATGTGTTCGTGGCTCGGTTTGATGAGGTTAAGGCGACGTTCTGGGGCGAGGGCCTGTACGGGGTTCAGCCACCGCTGACCGACGCGGTCGTTCAGGATGCCGAGCGCCAGCTCAGTGTCCGTCTGCCGGCCTCGTTGCTGGAGATCCTGCGGGTCCAGAACGGCGGCCTGGTAGCGGAGTGGTGGAACGCGTTCCCGACCGATGTGCCGACGTCGTGGAGCGAGAACAACGTGCCGCTCGACGACATGATGGGCATCGGCCGTCACGACGACCGACTTTCATTGCTGGACTCGCCCTACTTGGTCGAGGAGTGGGGTCTTCCGTCTCCCCTGGTTCTGCTCTCCGGTGATGGTCACTGCTGGATCGCTCTCGACTACCGGGTATGCGGAGAGCGCGGGGAGCCGTCCGTGACGTGGTTCGACGTGGACACCGACTCGGAGCTCCAGCTGGCGACGGACTTCCAGACGTTCGTCGAGCGGCTGACTGCGGCCGCGTCCTTCGACCTTGATGACGCGGACGGCAGCCGGTCGGCGTCATGATCTGGCTCCGGTCGAGCCCGCCGTGTCCAGAATGCTCGTGCTCCTGAGGTGTCTGTAGACCTCGCGGGAGCAGAAGCCGACGGGCAGCGTTGTGCGGGAGCAGCGCAGCCACACGTGCCCGTCCTCGCGCTTGAACCGCTTCACCGTGGCCTCGCCGTCCAGCATGGCGGCCACGAGACTACCCCCGCATCCTCGCCGTCTTCAACGAGGCCACCACCCCCTACGGGCCCGCGACGTCTGCGAAGCCCTCGACCATGAACTGCTGCCAAAGAACGTCGAGGGCACCCGCGTCAAGCTGAAACGCCTGGTCAAGCTCGACATTCTCGCCGAGGTCGACACCGGCAGCTTCGCCAGGAAGCAGTAGTCGACTGTGCCCCGCGACCAGCAGCCCTGGCCCACTCCCATCAGACGAGAATCACCTCAGGAACCGCCCGCTAAGCAGACGGCGGTCCTGCAGGCAGGGAACCGGACTGTGTCCCGCGGCGGCTGGCGGCCCAGTCGCACAGCTCCGTCATCGCGACCGCCTCGATCTCATCCTGCAGGCGTCCGCGCGCGGCCTCGTCCCGCTCCGACTCCGGGACTAGGGTGTAGCGCTGGACGGCCAGGCGAAGCCGCGACCACGCTTCCGCCGCCAGAACATATCGCTCCAGGTGGTTGAAGACCTGGCGGAATCCACCGATGAAGACGGTGGCGCCGGCCATGACGGCCGTGATGGCGGCGGGGGACTGCAGACCTGCGGCCACCACGGTGCCGGCGCCGGTGAGTAAAGCGGACAGCTCTACTGTCCGGTGCCATCGGCGCGCGCGATCACGGGCTCGCGCGTACCAGGCCAGGTCCATGAGCGCGTGCGCGAGCAGCGGATCGTCAGATGCCGGGAAAGGTTCGGGTGGTGTCCGTCTCGGTATTAGCACATAACCATGCTGCATGGCTGAGGGGACGAAGGGGCCTCGTTACAGGAAACGGCCGGGCCGAGCGTGACCCCGCACTAGCCCACCGTGGCCCCATCCCAATCTCAACGGGAAACCGACATCACCTCACACACCGCCCTCTACAACCCGAGCCTCAGGACGCTCGCAGGCGAGCGTCGGGCCTGAGCGCGACGCCCGGCACCCGGAAGTCCTAGCGGCGGCACCGACGGGAACGGCAGCCGCACCGCACACGCCCCTCAACATCGTTCTGGGACAACGGGCAAGAACGATCTTGAAAGGCCGGTGCAGGCAGTCGGTTCGCCCGGCCTCCCTCAGAGCGGGAGGGGGAGGTCAGGCAGCGTGCGGACACGGAGGTGGGCCCGCTCGGGCACCTGGACTCCACCACCTAGAAGACCTTTCCCTCGGAACGCGTCTACGCCCCCACCACGAAACCCCAGCTCACACTGATCACCTGCGCCGGCCGGGACAACACCACGAACGACTGCTGAGCTGAACCGGGCTCCCATGGCAGCCCAGGTGGTGTTGTGGCTGCCGGAGCAAAAAGACCGTCATTTTCGGTGGGCAGTGATGATGAGGTTTGAGCGACCGCCACCATCGCCCACACGATCGTGACCACCGCCGCGCAGAGCATCACCGTCCGGCCACGCCTCAGGGCCACCTTGTCCACCAGCCAGGCGAACATGTTCGGTCCAGGCACTGGTCTCGGATAGCTGCTTGCCACGGCAGCGCGCACAACACGCAGTCGTCACCGCCGTTCACCGGCCCCTCTCGCCCATATGCACGCGCCGAAGGCCGCGAAGCGATCTCACTGCGGGAAACTTCGGGGCGGGTGCTTGCCAGACCAGCCGTGCCGTTTCAGTAGCCGCCACACCGTCGCCACCGACAGGCTCACTCGCAGCCGACGGCGGATCACCGTCTGAACCCGGACCAGGGTCCAGCGTTCGTGTTCGAAGCCGTGCGTTGCCGGGTCTCTGCCGAGTTCCTCCTCCAGCACGGCGACGTCGTGGCCCGCGGAGTGTCCCGGCATTACTGCTCCCCAGAGCACATGTGAGCAGAGCCGGTCCCAACCCGCGCGCTCCATGCCGGCACGAACCACCCCAGGACCCTAGCCGGTTATACGCGCGACCAGCACAGCGCAGCCGCTCGGTCGAGGAGCTGACCGCGCTCGGCTTCGGCCGCGTCTCGCGCAACACGGTGCAGCGCATGCGCCTGGCCTACCGCAAGCATGGCCTGTGGGGGCTTCCCCACTGCTCCGGCGCCGCACCCGTCACGCATGTTTGATCACCGGCCGACACGCAGCTCACTCGTTCGACCGTCGCCGCGGCGTATGGGTCTGTGGGTGTTGGGGGGCACCGTCCGGCTGGGGGTCAACTTCCATCTGCCAGACTCCGGTCGAGGACACCGAGGAGCCGGGCTCCGGCGCGGTCGGTCCCGCGGCGCCCCCGCTTCCCGCCCGCCGCCTTTTCCAGCCGTAGCCGCGCGGTACGTCCGCGCAGTGTCAGTGTCATCAACTGGTTGCCGAACCAGGGTCCGCCGGTGCGCTCCCAGCGGACCGCCGGTCTTGCAACCCGTCCGTGGCGGGCGAGGAGATGCCCGATCGCTTTCGCGAACCGGCTCCAGCCGAAACGGAATCCGATCCGTATGGCTGCGGGCACCGAGTTGTGCAGCGGTGAACATGTGAACTGGAAGACGTGGGAGCGCGGCTGCTGTCCGGTGGCCCAGACTGGCTCCGCCACATACGCGTGGTGTACGTCTCCGGAGAGCACGCACACCGTCGCCGGAGCGGCGTCGGCTCTGCCTACCTCGGCGACCGTCTCCGTGAGATTTTCGAACGACGAGGTGAACGCCGCCCAGTGCTCCAGGTCCGCGCGTCGGCGCAGCCATTCCCCGAAGCGTGCCCAGCGAGGTCCCCGTTCGCCCCGGCAGAGTGCCGCGTGCCAGCCCTCCGCGAAGTGAACCATCGGGGGCAGCAGCCACGGGAGCGAGGTCCCGATCAGCAGGTGGTCAACGCCGCCGGGGTCGTCGAAGGCCTGCGTCCGCAGCCAGGCCGCTTCCTCGGCGTCCAGCATCGCCCGCTGCTGCTCCTCCAGAACCCGCGCGGCCCGGGTGTCGACCATCACCAGCCGGGTGCGGCCGAAGTCCCTGCGGTAGCTCCAGCGCACCGTCGCAGGGTCGGCATCGGCGCGCTCGGCGAACGCGCGCAGCACCTCCGTACCGTCGTCGGCCGCCAGTACCGCCGCGTACAACGTGTCCTCGGCGAGCTCGGCGGGGGAAAGGTTCCCGAGGTGCTGGTAGACCCAGTACGACATCAGGCCGCCGGTGATCCGCTCGTGCCACCAGGGCGTTGCCCGCATGTCGGCTACCCAGGCGGCGCTGGTGTTCCAGTCGTCGATGACGTCGTGGTCGTCGAAAATCATGCAGCTGGGTACGGTCGAGAGCAGCCAGCGCAGCTCGGGGTCGCCCCAGGACTCGTCGTAGAGGTGGGTGTACTCCTCGTAGTCGGCGACCTGATCGGGTGGGGCGGCGGAGCCGGTGCCAGCGGCCCGCCGATGCCGGGCGATCCAGGCGCGGGTGTCGGCGGAGGTCTCGTCCGCGTACACCTGGTCGCCGAGGAGGAGGAGAACGTCCGGACGCTCGGCCTCTAGGTCGGCGGCGAGCCGGGCGGAGAGGGTGTCGAGGACATCGGGTCCCACCGGATCGGGCTCGCCCACGGCAGGCGCCGCCCACCGGCACGAGCCGAAGGCGACCACCGCGCCCGTCGCCGGGACCGGCGGTGTGTGAATCGTGCTGGGCGGCTGGGGCGAGTCCGGAAGGGGCCATACCCGCTCGCCGTCGAGCAGCACTTCGTACCTCGTGGCGGACCCGGGGGTGAGTCCTGTCACGACTACCAGTGCGTAGTGGTGGCCGAGGATGCGGAACGTGGGGGCCGAACCACCGGCGCCGCCAGGGCACCGGACCTCCGCCGTGCACGCCCGGTCGGTCTCGACCCACACCGTCGCGCTCGTGCCCGTCTCCCAGTCCACATGGCGCAGGAGCGGGCCCAGCCTCAGACCGGCCATCGAGAGTTCCCTTCTGGCGCTCCGCACGGTAGGGAGCGGCCGCTTTTACAGTACTGAGGGGACGGCGGAAACGGCGCCGTTGTGCTGCCCGGCCGCCCCGCGCGGCGGACACGGGAGCGGCGGGTCAGCGGCGACGGCGAGGGAATGGTGCGCCCCGGGGGCCGGGTCCTGGCCGTCTCCACCGACTCGCCTCTGGCAGCGCGCAACGGTGCCCATGGAGGACCTGGCCGGCCAGACGGTGCTCGACCCAGGCAAGAACGTCCCCGGGGACGGGTTTGCCGCCATGTGCCCCGACCGCACCCCCAGCGGGCAGCACATCCACCGCGGACTTCAGGCCCGGACCTTCCCTCCTCGCTCTGGTCGCAGCCGGGCGCATCGTCTGCCCCCTCAACAGTCACCTCCGCGCCGCAACGATCTGGATCGACGACCTGCTCAATACCACCCCCCAATGATCACAACATCACACAGGCCCTAAGGCGTCGTTTCTTATGGCTTGATCGTTCGTTGAACGGTGCATGACGGATCTGGTTGAGCGTTTAGTGCCGGACGAGTTGTGGGTGTTGTTCCGGCGGGTGGTGCCGCCCACGGAGGTGAAGCGTCCGCAGGGCGGGGGCCGGCGGCGGGCGGGTGACCG
>NZ_JBWKLQ010000017.1:0-25801 GCF_056429965.1 Streptomyces sp. NPDC046122
TCGTGTTTCCGACTCTATCAGACGCTTTCGTGTCCGACTTCCTCGGCGCTTTCCAGTTCTTCGCTTTCGCGTTTCCCTTTCCGGCGGTTCCGACTCTATCAGATCCTTTCGGGCCTGACTCCCAGTCAGCGGGTTTCGCCTTTCCGGCTGTTGGGCCGTTCCGACGCCCTGAACTCTAGCGGATTTCCGGGGCGGCTCACAATCGAGCCTGTCGAATGAATTCCGGCATGCCGAAATTCTCTCCGAGTGGAGACCATGCAGAGTTTGGGTGTGCCGCGTTCGCGGCGAGTGGTTGTCGCAGAACCGTTCCGGCTCCGTGACAACTCGAAGAACCTTACGGATCGACGAGGGTCGTGTCAACCCCTGCCGTTCCCCCGTCAGTCGAGGTCCGTGAGGCGGCCGCCGGCGTCCGGCTGGGCGTCCTCGACCCGGCGCAGCAGCCGGATCAGCATCTCGCCGAGCGAGCCGCGTTCCTCGGAGGAGAGGTCCTGGAGCAGGTCCTCCTCGAAGCTCGACGCCATCCGCATCGCTTCGAGCCACTTGGCGCGGCCCTCGTCGGTGAGCTCCACGATCACGCGCACCCGGTTGCTCTCGTCGCGATCCCGGGTGACCAGGCCGTCCGCCGCCATCCGGTCGATGCGGTGGGTCATCGCGGCCGGCGTGAGGCCGAGGCGCTTCGCGAGCTCGCCGGGGCCCAGCCGGTAGGGGGCTCCTGAGACCACGAGGGTCTTCAGGACCTCCCACTCCGTGTTGCTGATGCCGAGGGCGGCGACCTGGCGCCCGTAGGCGACGTTCATACGGCGGTTCAGGCGGCCCAGGGCCGAGACGACCTTCTCCACCTGCGGGTCAAGGTCGCCGTACTCGCGCTGGTAGGCGGCGATCTGCTCGTCGAGGCTCGGCTCCTGGGGGCCGTGCGGGTCTGGGGTCTCAGGCATGCCGCGCAGTATGACACGGACTCGTTGGCCTTTAAGTCCTTCGATGTGTACTGTTGAGGTTCTAACTTTAGTTTTGAAGTCTTCAGGCTTCAGCTCTTCTCGTCGAAACCATGAGGCAGGTGAGTGTGACCAGGGCAATGGGCGCCGCGATGCGCCGGATCCAGATGGGGAACGCGCTGAGCGCGTTCGGCATCGGGTTCACCGTTCCGTATCTGTACGTGTACGTCGCCCAGGTGCGGGATCTGGGCGCGAGCACAGCAGGTGTGGTGCTCGCCGTCTTTGCTGTGGCCGCACTCCTCGTCCTGCCGTTCACCGGCCGTGTCATCGACCGGCGCGGCCCCGTGCCCGTAGTGGTCGTCGCCGCGGTCGTCGCCGCAGTCGGCGCTCTGTGCATGGGGCTCGCGGCCGACGTGCCGATGGTTCTGCTGTCCGCCGCCCTGCTCGGCGCGGGTACGGCGGTGGTGCAGCCGGCGCTCGCGACGATGATCGTCTGGTGCTCGACTCCCGCCACCCGTACGCGGGCGTTCGCCATGCAGTTCTTCCTGGCGAACCTGGGGCTCGGCATCGGCGGTCTCATCGGCGGCCAGCTCGTCGACGAGAGCCGGCCCGACAGCTTTTTGCTGCTCTTCAGCATCGAGGCCGTGATGTTCCTGGTGCTCGCCGGGATCGGTGCGAGCGTCCGGCTGCCGCGCGCCGCCGTCATCACCGGCGCGATGCCGCAGGACGACGCCGCGCCCAAGGGTGGGCTTCGGGCGCTGCTGAAGCACCGGGCGATGGTGCAGCTGTGCGGTCTCGGGTTCGTCCTCTTCTTCGCCTGCTACGGACAGTTCGAGTCGGGGCTCGCCGCGTACGGCACCGAGGCGGCGGGGATCCAGCCGTCGACGCTGGGCATCGCCCTGGCGGCCAACACGGCGGTCATCGTGGTCGCGCAGTTCGTGGTGCTGCGGCTGGTCGAGCGGCACCGGCGTTCGCGCGTCATCGCACTGGTCGGGCTGATCTGGACCGTCGCGTGGATCGTGGCGGGGTACGCCGGCCTCGGGCACGGCGGCCAGACGATGGCCACCGCCGCGTTCGTCTCGACGTACGCGCTCTTCGGGCTCGGTGAGGCGATGCTGTCGCCGACCGTCGCGCCACTGGTCGCCGATCTGGCGCCGGAGTCGATGGTCGGGCAGTACAACTCGGCGTTCGCGCTGGTCAAGCAGCTCGCGCTGGCCGTCGGGCCGGCGGTGGGCGGGCCGATGGGCGCGTCGCTGCACGCGCCCTACATCCTGACCTTTGTCGTCTTCTCGCTGGGCATCAGCGTGCTGGCCCTGCGGCTCGGCAAGCAGCTGACGCCGGCCCAGGACAGGCCGCTGCCGGTCAAGTCGCGGGTCGTGGCTACGGGCGTCCCGGCGAAGGACCTCGCCCCGGCGGGCTAGGCGCCGTACCGGGGGCGTCGGCCGTCAGCTGTTCGGCAGGGCGAATTCGCACCAGACCGCCTTGCCGCCGCCCGGCGTGCGGCGGCTGCCCCACGACGAGGCGATCGTCGCGACGATCGAGATGCCGCGTCCCGCCTCGTCGGCCGGTTCGGCGCGGCGGCGGCGCGGCAGGTGGTCGTCACCGTCCGTCACCTCGATGATCAGTCGCCGGTCGGTGCGGCGCAGGCGCAGGCGCATCGGGGGCGTGCCGTGCTGGAGGGAGTTGGCCACCAGCTCGCTGGCCGCCAGGACGCCCAGGTCGCACAGCTCCACCGGGAAGCGCCAGGAGGCCAGGACCCCCGTCGCGAAGGCGCGGGCCCTGGGCGCCGCCTCGACGCCGCCGAGCAGCTCCAGGGCGGCGTTGTGGAAGAGCTCGGCGTCGGCGCCGGTGCGGGTGGGGTGCTGGAGGACCAGTACCGCCACGTCGTCGTCGTGGTCGGCCGTGACGCCCAGCGCGCGGATCAGGCGGTCGCAGACGACCTGGGGCGTGCCGGTGGCACCGGACAGGGCGCGTTCGAGCGCGGCTACGCCCTCGTCGATGTCCTCCCGCCGGCGCTCGACGAGACCGTCCGTATAGAGAACGGCCGTGGAGCCCGGCGGGAGGGCGATCGTGCCCGAGGTGTGCATCCAGCCGCCGGTGCCGAGCGGGGGGCCCGTGTGGTCCTCGGCGCGGCGGACCGTGCCGTCCTCGTCGCGGACGAGGATCGGGAGGTGGCCCGCCGACGCGTAGACGAGGCGGCCCTCGTTGGGGTCGTGGACGGCGTAGGCGCAGGTGGCGATCTGGCTCGCGTCGATCTCGGCGGCGAGTCCGTCCAGCAGCTGGAGGACCTCGTGGGGCGGGAGGTCGAGGCGGGCGTACGCGCGGACCGCCGTGCGGAGCTGGCCCATCACGGCGGCGGCGCGCACCCCTCGGCCCATGACGTCGCCGATGACCAGGGCGGTGCGGCCGGCGCCGAGGGTGATGACGTCGTACCAGTCGCCGCCGACCGCCGCGTCCGTGCCGCCCGGCTGGTAGGTGGCGGCGATGCGCAGGTCGTCGGGCTGTTCCAACTCCTGCGGAAGGAGGGAGCGCTGGAGGGTGACGGCCGTCTCGCGCAGGCGGCGTTCGCTGGCGCGCAGGCGCTCGGCGGCTTCCGCGTGGTCGGTGACGTCGGCGGCGAAGACGAGCACGCCGCGCTCCGCGCCCTCGACCGGTGCCTCGATCGGCGTGCAGGTGATGGTGTACGAGCCGCCCTTGGGGACCTTGCGGGACTTGACCGTACGGGGCGTGCCGCTGCGCAGGACCTGGTCCATCAGCGGGAGCAGGCCCAGTTCGTCGAACTCCGGGAGGGCTACGGCGGCCGGGGCGCCGGGCTCGCGGGGGCCGAAGGCGGCGGCGTAGGCGTCGTTCACGTACGCGACGCGGTGGTCGGGGCCGTAGACCAGGGCGACGAGGGCGGGGAGCCGGCCGAGGATCTCGCAGACGGAGAGGTCGGTCAGCGGGCTCGGCGAGGGCGAGGAGGGCAGGGCGGCGTCGCCGGGCGCGTCCTGGGCGTCGGGCCCGTGCTCGGACGGCCGGCCGTACTCAACGCGGGCCGCCGGGACGGAGCCGCGGTCGCTCCGCGCTGCGGCGCGGCGCTGCGTTCCGGGGAGACGGGCGCTCCAGCGCGTGAAGTTCACTGACGTTCAGGCCTCATGGTGTCGCGTTGCGTTGTGTTGCGTCACTGACGCGGTGGTCGCTGACGGTTGCTGTGGTCGCTGCGTTTGCTGGGTTTGCTGTGGGGTGAGGGACTGCCGTGCCGTTACAGCGGGTGACTCTGATCGGGCGTGAGCCAGCCTATGGTCACACGTCCAGTGTGACCGACCGCACTGACAGTCGTCACTTGTTCTTGGGCGGCTTGCCCCCCGCGGCGAGTTCGAACTCGGCTCGTGGGTGCTCCAGGGAGCCGAGGGAGACGATCTCGCGTTTGAAGAGTCCGGCGAGTGTCCACTCGGCGAGGACGCGGGCCTTGCGGTTGAAGGTCGGCACCCGGCTGAGGTGGTACGTACGGTGCATCAGCCAGGCCGGATAGCCCTTGAGCTTGCGGCCGTAGACGTGCGCGACGCCCTTGTGGAGGCCGAGCGAGGCGACGGAACCGGCGTACTTGTGCTCGTAGTTCTTCAGCTGTTCGCCGCGCAGTGAGGCCAGGACGTTCTCCGCGAGGACCTTGGCCTGGCGTACGGCGTGCTGGGCGTTGGGCGCGCACTCCTTGTCCTTCTCCGGCGCGCTCAGGTCGGGCACGGCGGCGGCGTCGCCCGCGGTCCAGGCGTGGTCGGCGCCCTTGATCCTGAGGTGGGCGGTGGCGGCGAGGCGGCCGCGCCCGTTGAGCGGCAGGTCGCTCGCGGCGAGTACGGGGTGCGGTTTGACGCCCGCGGTCCAGACGAGGGTGCGGGTGGGGAAGCGGGATCCGTCGCTGAGGACGGCGACGCGGTCCGCGCAGGAGTCGAGCCGGGTGTCCAGGCGTACGTCGATGTTGCGCCTGCGCAGCTCGCGGATCGCGTACTTGCCCATCTCCTCGCCTACCTCGGGGAGGATGCGGCCCGTCGCCTCCACGAGGATCCACTTCATGTCCTCTGGCTTGACGTTGTGGTAGTAGCGGGCGGCGTAGCGGGCCATGTCCTCCAGCTCGCCGAGCGCCTCCACTCCGGCGTACCCGCCGCCGACGAAGACGAAGGTGAGGGCGGCGTCGCGGACGGCCGGGTCGCGCGTGGCGGACGCGATGTCCATCTGCTCGATGACGTGGTTGCGCAGGCCGATGGCCTCTTCGACGGTCTTGAAGCCGATGCCGTAGTCGGCGAGGCCGGGGATCGGGAGGGTGCGCGAGACGGAGCCCGGCGCGAGGACGAGTTCGTCGTACGTGATCTCGACGCCGCCGGTGCCCTCCTCCTCGGTGGCGAGGGTCGTGACGGTCGCGGTGCGCTTGGCGTGGTCGACGGATGTGGCCTCGCCGATGACGATCTTGCACTTGTCCAGGACGCGGCGGAGCGGGACCACGACGTGGCGCGGGGAGATGGAGCCGGCCGCCGCTTCGGGAAGGAACGGCTGATAGGTCATATAGGGATCAGGCGTCACCACAGTGACCTCGGCCTCGCCGCTTCTCAGCTTCCGCTGGAGGTGCAGCGCGGTGTACATCCCGACGTAGCCGCCGCCGACAACGAGAATGCGCGCAGGTTCTGTCACTGTCCCATGACGCAACGGCCGCCGGAGTTTGTCCACAGGCCCGGCAAATTGTGTGACCGGAGGCCACGCGTGCCGCAGGCCGGGCGAATTCGCGTTCGACCGGGAAGGTTTGCAGGTCAGCGGGTGGAAAGGACGCGCGGACAGGGGCCGAATCAGGAAGGTTCTGGTCGATACTCCGATCGGGCGGGCGCTCCGTGCGGAACTACCCCCTTCTGTATCTACGCGCGCTCAACTATGTTCGTATCTCGTCGGGGCGGCCAGGTCTGCGGTCCCGGCCGACTATCAGGGCGGGGAGTCTCCGGGGGGAGACATCATTACCGGGGGAACGCTGATGCACATTCAGGACTCTCATTGGCAGACGGCCGTCGCATCCGACGGCCACGGGCGTGCGGGGGCGGGAGGATCACGCTCCGCACCGCTGCGTGTGGACGCACAGCGCAATCTTGAGCACGTACTGCGAGCCGCTCGCGAGGTCTTCGGCGAGCTGGGCTACGGGGCGCCGATGGAGGACGTCGCGCGACGGGCCAGGGTCGGCGTCGGGACGGTGTACCGCCGGTTCCCGAGCAAGGACGTACTGGTGCGCCGCATAGCCGAGGAGGAGACCTCCCGGCTGACCGACCAGGCGCGTACGGCCCTCGGGCAGGAGGACGAGCCGTGGTCGGCCCTCTCCCGTTTCCTGCGGACGTCGGTGGCGTCCGGCGCGGGCCGGCTGCTGCCGCCGCAGGTGCTGCGGGTGGGTGTGGACGGCGGGGACGGCGGCGACGCCGTGGATGCCGGAGAACCGGCGTCGGCGCAGGCCGAGCTGCGGGTGCCGCAGCAGCGGCAGGCCGCGGCGGTGGCTTCCGGGTCTGCCCCGGTGTCCGCGGTGCCCGAGCTGCGGCTGGTCGAGCAGCGGCCTTCGGGCGCCGGGTCCCAAGACCCGGGGGCTGACGACGCGGGTGCGGCGGAGCTGCTGGAGGTCGTGGGACGGCTGGTGGACCGGGCCCGCGCGGCCGGTGAGCTGCGCGGCGATGTGACGGTCGCCGACGTCCTGCTGGTGATAGCCACGGCCGCGCCTTCGCTGCCGGACGCGGCGCAGCAAGCGGCGGCCTCGTCCCGGCTGCTGGACATCCTGCTGGAAGGGCTGCGGTCCAGGCCCGCGTGAGTTCCTGACAGGGACTCGGGCGGGGTTCGCCCGTCGGCCCGCTCGTTCGCCGGGTGGCGGACTGGCGGGCCTTCCGCTTTCCGGGGCGGGGCGCGAGCGTGGGCGCGAGCGAAATCCGCTGAGCCTTCCCCTTTCGGGTGAACAATAGTGCTCGTTTGCGGGAAAACTCCCCGGATGAGTGGTTGCCCGTTCGGAGCAACGGGACGCCGTTCGCGCTGTGGGACTCTTGGCCGGTATTTCCGGTCCGAGGGTGCTTACGGGGGCTTCCGCTATGGGTGTTGAGGGGCGGGACGAGCCGCTCGACCGTGTCGGCACGGAGCTCGACGGGCTGCCCGCGCGGCAGGTGCCGAGCCAGGCGCGGCCCCCCGGCCGGGCGGGCGGGTTCGGAGCCGGGGACGGGTCCGCGAACAACCGACCGGGCGGTCGTGCGGACAGTCGTGCCAACAGTCGATCGGACAGTCGTGCGGGTGGGGACCGGGACGGAGACGGTGAAGGCGGGACCGTGCTGCCGGGGCCGTGGCCGGCCGTGGAGGGCGACGAGGCGAGCGTCCCCACGCAGCGCGAGGGCAACACGAGCAGGGGCGGTGGCGCGGCGCCGACCTCGGACGCGACGCTGGTCGAGCGGATGCGCGGCGGCGACGACAGCGCGTACGAGGAACTGTTCCGGCGGCACTCGGACGCCGTCCGCCGGTACGCCCGTACCTGTTGCCGGGACGCCCACACCGCCGACGACCTGACGGCCGAGGTCTTCGCCCGCACCCTGCAGGCGGTGCGCGGGGGCGCGGGGCCCGCGCACGCCGTGCGGGCGTACCTGCTGACGACCGTGCGGCGGGTGGCGGCGGCGTGGACGAAGACCGCCAGGCGCGAGCACCTCGTCGAGGACTTCGCCGTCTTCGCGGCGCAGTCCGCCCGTTCGGTGGACGCGTCGGACGACGACACCCTGGAACTGGGCGCCGACGTACGGGCCATGCACGAGGCCGAGCGGACGCTGGCCGTGCGGGCGTTCCGCAGCCTGCCGGAGCGGTGGCAGGCCGTGCTGTGGCACACCACGGTCGAGGAGGAGTCGCCGAGCGAGGTCGCGCCGCTGTTCGGGCTGACGGCGAACGCCACGGCCGTGCTGGCGAGCCGGGCGCGGGAGGGGCTGAAGCAGGCGTATCTCCAGGCGCACGTGAGCAGCGCGCTGACGGCGGGCGGGGACTGTGCGCGGTACGCCGACCGGCTCGGCGCGTATGCCAGGGGCGGGCTGCGGACGCGGGCCGAGCGGGGGCTGCGCAAGCATCTGGAGGAGTGCGCGAAGTGCCGGGTGGCGGCCGGTGAGCTGAGCGATGTGAACGACGGGATTCCGGCGCTGCTGCCGGTCGCGGTCATCGGCTGGTTCGCCGCCGGGTACGCGGTCAAGGGCGCCGGGCTGGTGGCTGGTGGCGCGGCGGGGGCCGTGGGGGCGGCCGGAGCGGGGGCCGCCGCGGCGGCGGCCGGTGGTTCCGGCTCGGCGGGTGGAGCGGCCGGGGCGGCCGGGGCCGAGGCCGTGGGCGCCCCGGCCAAGGTGGCGATCGGTGCGGCGGTGGCTGCGGCGGTGACGGCCGGGGTGGTGTTCGCGCTCGCGGGGGAGGACGCGAAGCCCGAGGCGAAGCCGGTGGCCAAGCCGCCGGTGTCGCGGCCCGCAGGGCCGCAGCGGCCGAGTCCGCAGCCGCCCGCGCCTCCTGCCGCGCGGGCGGCGAAGCCACCGGTGGCGCCTCCGGAGCCGTCCCCGACGCCTACGCCTACGGAGCCGTCCCCGACGCCTACGCCGCCGTCGTCGTCCGCGCCCGCGCCCGCGCCGCCCGTGGCGGAGCCCGCGCCGAAGCCGAAGCCGACGCCGCCCGGGCCGAAGCCGCCGGTGCCGGATCCCGGGCCGACTCCGAAGCCGCCGCCCGAGCCGGTCGTCTATCAGGTGAACTCGCTGAGGTACGGCGCGTTCGGCGACCGCACCGAGCCCGAGGTGCGGGTGACCGGGAGCAGTTGGCTGTGGCAGCGCTACGGCATGTCGATCGGTGGCGTCCGGTACGGGAACGGCGTGACGACGCACGCGAAGTCGTCCGTGACCATCGACCTGAACCGCGCCTGCACCACCTACGAGGCGCTGGTCGGCATCGACGACATGACGATGGGGATGGGCGCGGCGCGCTTCTCGCTGTACGGGGACAGTGCGCTGCTTTGGCGGTCGGGGCTGGTGCGGGGCAACGACGGGGCGGTGGCGGTTCGGGCCGGCATCTCCGGGCGGGAGTCCATCCGGCTCGTGGTGGAACCGTCGCAGCCGCATGAGGCGATGGTCCTGGCGGACTGGGCGCAGTCGCGGATCAGCTGCGGGGGGTGAGGGCGGGGGTCGGGTCACGAGGCGGACTGGCCGCCGGCGCCGGCCGGGAGCGCCGGGGGCGGGCTGCTGAGCGGGGCTGCGTGCCTGCGCGGCGGGTGCGGGCACCTGGGAGCCGGGTGCGGGGTGCGGGGTGCGGTGCGCCGGGCGCCACTGTGCGGGGTGCGGGGTTGCCGCTGCGCGGGCTTTCCCCTACCCGCCCACCCGAACCGGGGCTCCGCCCCGGACCCCACTCCTCAAACGCCGGAAGGGCTGGAGGGGCCGAGGTTCAGAAGGGTTGGAGTAGCTCAGGGTTCAGACGGACTGGAGCAGCCCGGGGTTCGCAGGGGTGGGTCGGCGCCGGGCAGCGGCGGCATTGGCCGTTGCGGGCTGCGGTGTTCAGAGTGCTCGGCGGGGTGGGACACCGCCCGCCACCGCGCGCTGGCGGGGGGCCGCGGTGCCGGTCCAGCAGGTACCGCGGCGGGAGATCAGGCGGCGTAGCCACAGCTCCGTGGAGACCAGGTCGGCGAGGCCGTCCAGGGGGACCGGTTCGCCCTCGGCGGCCGCGCGCAGGGCCTTGCGTACGACGCGCGCCTCGATCAGGCCCGCGTCGGCCAGCAGCGGTGCGTCGAAAAGCGCGATGAGGTCGCCGATCGCGGCGCGCAGGCCGGTGCGGGCGGCCGCCGCCGACGAGGGGTGGGACGTGGCGCCCCAGCCCGGCGGCAGGTCCTTGATGCCGGCCCCGGCCAGGACGGCGCGCAGGACCGCCGCCCGGGCGCCGGGCTGGACCCGAAGGGCTTCGGGGAGCGTACGGGCGGCCCGTACGACCTGGTTGTCGAGGAAGGGCGCGTGCAGGCGCTGGCTGCGGACCTCGGCCGCCTGTTCGAAAACCCGGTGGTCGGCCGCCGCCCGGGCGAGGGCGGCCCGGGCACGGGCCTCGCCCGGGCGCTGGACCGACGAGGGGCGGGTGACCGATGCCTGGAGGCGAACCGATACTTCAGCCAGCGCCTCCCCCGTCAGCCAGCGCGCCGCGGGACCGGGCCGGGTCCAGGAGAGGGCCGCGAGCGAGGCGTCGAGGGCGGAACCCGGCGTGTTGCCCGCGCGCCGGGCGCCGGGCTCGTCGAAGCGGCGGTCCATGAGACGGGCCGCCGCCTCCTCGATGCCCGAGCGGTACGGCGTACGGGCGAGGCGGCGTGCGGCGCGGTAGACGGTCAGCGGTACGAACAGGGAGTGGGCGGACGGCCCTTCGACCTTGGCGAGGGCGGCGACCGGACGCAGCAGGTCGCGGCGTCTGCGGTCCATCAACAGGTCGGCCAGCCGCGCCGGATGGGCGTCCAGGACCTGGCGCGCGCCGTGCCCCGTGAAGTGGTCGGCGCTGCCCGCGACGAGCCGGCGGCGGTGGCGCTCGGCGGTGACCAGGGACGGTCCGGGTTCGTCGGTGAGCGGGCCGCTGCCGAGGTCGGCGTACGGCAGGGCTTCCGCCCCGGCGGTTACGACGACGTGGTGCAGCCGGGGGTTGGCGGCGATCGCGCCGGCCCGCTGCAACTCCGCCTCACCGCCCGGGCCTTCGGCGGTCAGGTCGTTGAAGGTGACGGCGAGCAGCCGCTCGCCGGCGCCCGTGCCGTGGCCCAGGACCGTACCGGGCAGCCCGGGCAGACCCGCCGCGAGGAGGGCCAGCGTCGCGGACGCGCTGCCGCCCGACAGGTCGGCGCCGATGCCGGGGACGGGCGCGCCCCGTGCGGCCCGGCGGTCGGCGGGGCCCATGCCGGGGACGGGCCCCGGGTCGGGCGGCGCGGTCTCGGGGGCGTGGCGCGGTGCGGTGAGTCTGGCCCGTACCGCGTCGACCAGCGCGTCGCGCACCCCGTCGACGGCTCGTTCCGCGTCGAGTTGGGGGGCGGCCACGGCGAGGGAGGCGACCGGTTCGTATCCGGTGATCTCCCGGGAGCCCTCGCGCAGCACGAGCGCGTGGCCAGGCGGGATCCGCCGTACTCCGGCGTACGGGGTGCCGTCGCGCAATGCCTCGGGCACGTCGGGGCAGGCGAGCAGCGCCGCGAGGTGGCCGATGTCGAGCTGTGCCTCGATGAGGTCGGCGAGCGGGAGCGCGGCGGTGGCGTACGCGGTGCCATTGGCCCAGGGCGTGTAGAAGACGGGGCGGGCTCCTGCCAGGTCACCGACCACGGTGACCCGGCGGCCGACCTGGACGACGGCGGTGTAGCTGCCGGACCACGCGGTCAGATGCCGCAGTGCGCCGCCGCGCGCCGCGAAGAGACCGACGCGCAGTTGTTCGTCGGAGGCGCCGCAGCAGCCGAGGACGGCGATGCGGGTGAACGGGTCGACGCTGAGGGTGCGGACTTCGTCGGGGCGCCAGTCGCCGACGGCCCACAGGGGGTCGGGGTCGCCCCACAGGAGCTGGGAGCCGACGGGATGCACGGTGAGGGGTTCGTTGTCGGAGGAGTCAGAGGAGGCGGAGGGGCCGGAGGAGGGGTGGGCGGCGCCGGCCGTGCCGACCGCTCCCACCGTCCCGAAGCTGGCGGCGACACTGCTCCACCCCACCAACCACCGCATCGCGCCTCCACAGGCTGTGGACAACCAAACGCACGTACCGAAGCGGCATCGACGAATTCGAGAAGCGGCTTCGGGACCATGCTGCCACGACAACGGCATGCGGGAGGGCCTGTGGGCGGCGTACGGGCGAGTCAATGCGCCCGCCGTGCACAGGACTTCGGCCGGTTTGGGCGACAGGCGCCATTCAGCCATTCTGCGGGCGCGGCGGTACCGAGGGGCGCCGCGGGGGAACGCACAGTCCGGGAGGCGCTGTTCGCCTCCCGGACCGGTCCGCCGCCCGCGGGGATGAAGGCGGCGGTGTCCCCCAGCCCACTGGATCCAGTGCAGCGGGCCGACCCACGCGACTCCCATGGAACGGCCCGGGGCGTCGGCCCGACGAGAGCGCAGGGCGGGCGCACGGCCACACGCACGGAGCACGGGTCGGCGCGGGCGCTCGTGTAACTACACGAATCTCGCCATACGGACCACTGCCCCTTAACGGTCGGGAGGCGGAGAACTACGCTGGGTTTACTGATGTTCTGAGCGGGCCGCATATTCCCGCTGGGCCGGCCGCGTGGTTGTGCGGGCGGAACGGCCGGCCATGTCCCGCCGGACGGCTGTCTGTGTCGAGGGGTGGCGCATGTCCAGGGAGCAACGCGGGCCGAACGACAAGCTCGGCACGGTTCTCGCCCTCGCGGGAATCAGCAATGCCGGCCTGGCGAGGCGGGTCAACGATCTGGGGTCGCAACGCGGCCTCACACTTCGCTACGACAAGACGTCGGTGGCCCGGTGGGTGTCGAAGGGCATGGTGCCGCAGGGCGCCGCGCCCCACCTCATCGCCGCCGCCATCGGCGCCAAGCTGGGCCGCCCGGTGCCGCTGCACGAGATCGGGCTCGCGGACGCAGATCCGGCGCCGGAGGTCGGCCTGGCCTTCCCGCGCGACGTGTCGGCGGCTGTCCGCTCGGCGACCGAGCTGTACCGGCTGGATCTGGCCGGCCGCCGGGCGGGCAGCGGCGGCATCTGGCAGTCCCTGGCCGGGTCCTTCGCGGTCAGCGCGTACGCGACACCCGCCTCCCGGTGGCTGATAACACCGGCCGATTCCTCGGTGGCGCGGGATTCCGCGGCCGAGGAGTCCGCGGCCGACGCGACGCCGCTGCGGGTGGGGCACACCGACGTCGCCAAGCTGCGGGAGGCGGCGGAGGACGCGCGGCGCTGGGACTCCAAGTACGGCGGCGGGGACTGGCGTTCGTCGATGGTGCCGGAGTGCTTACGGGTTGACGCGGCGCCGCTGCTGCTCGGCTCGTACAGCGACGACGTCGGCCGCTCGCTCTTCGGCGCGACGTCCGAACTCACCCGCCTGGCCGGGTGGATGGCCTTCGACACCGGGCAGCAGGAGGCCGCCCAGCGCTACTACATCCAGGCGCTGCGGCTGGCGCGCGCGGCGGCCGACGTGCCGCTCGGCGGGTACATCCTGGCGTCGATGTCGCTCCAGGCGACCTATCGCGGGTTCGCCGACGAGGGGGTCGACCTGGCGCAGGCGGCGCTGGAGCGGAACCGGGGGCTCGCCACGGCGCGCACCATGAGCTTCTTCCGGCTGGTGGAGGCGCGGGCGCACGCGAAGGCGGGCGACGCCCAGGCCGCGGGAGGAGCGCTCAAGGCGGCGGAGGGCTGGCTGGAGCGGGCGCGCGAGGGCGACGCCGACCCGTCCTGGCTGGGTTTCTACTCGTACGACCGGTTCGCGGCCGACGCGGCGGAGTGCTACCGCGACCTGAAGGCGCCGCGTCAGGTGCGGCGGTTCACGGAGCAGGCGCTGTCACGGCCGACCGAGGAGTTCGTACGCTCCCACGGTCTGCGCCTGGTGGTCTCGGCGGTGGCGGAGCTGGAGTCCGGGAACCTGGACGCGGCGTGTGCGGCGGGGACGCGGGCGGTGGAGGTCGCGGGGCGGATCTCCTCGGCGCGGACGACCGAGTACGTCCGGGACCTGCTGCACCGGCTGGAGCCGTACGGCGACGAGCCGCGGGTCGCGGAGCTGCGGGAGCGGGCGCGGCCGCTGCTGGTGGCTCCGGCGTAGGGGCCGCGGGTCCGGCTCGGGGCCTCCGCCCGGTGGTTTGAAGGCGTTGTCAGTGGGTCAGTGCATCATCGGGAGTCCGGGGAGGCTTTCCCGGGGCACGGATCCGGACATGGCCGCGGTGGGAGGTGAGCGATGCCGTACGACCGCTATGACCGTTTCGACTGCGATGTGCTGGTGATCGGTGCGGGGATCGTCGGCCTCTCGGCGGCGTACGCCGTCACGCGCGCCGCGCCCGGCACCCGCGTGACGGTGCTGGAGAAGGAGCGGGCCCCGGCCCTGCACCAGACCGGGCGCAACAGCGGCGTGATACACAGCGGCATCTACTACCGGCCCGGCTCCCTCAAGGCGCGGTACGCGGTGCGGGGCGCGGCCGAGATGGTCAAGTTCTGCGCGGAGCACGGAATCGCGCACGAGGTCACGGGCAAGCTGATCGTCGCGACGGAGCGGGAGGAGCTGCCCCGGCTGCACGCGCTGGTGCAGCGCGGGCGTGAGAACGGCATTCCGGTGCGGGAACTGGGCGCCGCGCAGATAGCGGAGTACGAGCCGGACGTGCGGGGCCTGGCCGCGATCCACGTGGCGACGACCGGCGTGTGCGACTACGGGGCGGTCGCGGGGCAGCTGGCGGAGAGCCTCGCCGCGTCGGGCGCGGACATCCGGTACGGCGCGGAGCTGGCCGTGATCGACCGGCGGCCCTGGGGCGTCGCGGTGCGTACGGCGGACGGGGCGGTGGTGCGGGCGCGGGTCCTGGTGAACTGCGCGGGGCTGCACTGCGACCGCGTGGCGCGGCTGGCGGGCGACGACCCGGGCATGCGGATCGTCCCCTTCCGGGGGGAGTACTTCGACCTCGCGCGCCCGGAGCTGGTGCGCGGCCTGGTCTATCCGGTGCCGGACCCGGCGTTCCCCTTCCTCGGTGTGCACCTGACCCGGGGGATCGACGGCGGCGTGCACGTGGGGCCGAACGCGGTGCCGGCGCTCGCGCGGGAGGGATACGCCTGGTCGGCGGTCCGGCCGCGCGAGCTGGCCGGAACCCTCGCGTGGCCGGGCTCTTGGCGGATAGCCCGGCGGCACTGGCGGTACGGGGCCGGGGAGCTGCACCGCTCGCTGTCGAAGCGCGCGTTCGCCGACGCGGTGCGCCGGCTGCTGCCGGACGTCCGGGAGGCGGACCTGCGGCCGGCTCCCGCGGGGGTGCGGGCGCAGGCGGTGCTGCGGGACGGGACCCTGGTCGACGACTTCCTGATCAAGGAGGCGCCCCGCACGATCCACGTCCTGAACGCCCCGTCCCCGGCGGCCACGGCCTCGCTGCCGATCGGAAGACAGGTGGCGCGGCGGGCGCTGAAGGTGCTGGGGGCGGTGAAGGGGTAGCGGCCGGACCGTCCACAGCATCGCCGCCGGACCGGCCGGCCGACTCGTCGCTGCACACCCGTCGAGCCGCGCCGTAGAATCGGGGCATTGTGTCTGAGTCCTCCCGCGTGCACCCCGACGCCCCCCACGTCTCCCCCTTCCACCGAGCCAAGGGCGAGCCCCGCTTTCCCGGCGGCCCCGCCCCCGACCCCGCCGGTTCGCACCACGAGCGGCGGATCCGCAGCTTCCAGCCGCGGCGCAGCCGGGTGACCACGGGCCAGGCCGAGGCGCTGGAGCGGCTGTGGCCCCAGTGGGGTCTGGACATCGACGGCAAGCGCGTCCTGGACCTCGACGAGCTCTTCGGCGGCCGCGGCCTGCCCGTCGTGCTGGAGATCGGGTTCGGGATGGGCGAGGCCACCGCGCAGATGGCCGCCGAGGACCCGGCCACCGGCGTCCTCGCCGTCGACGTGCACACACCCGGCCAGGGCAACCTCCTCGGTCTCGCCGAGCGCGCCGGCCTCACCAACGTCCGCGTCGCCAACGGCGACGCGATCATCCTGCTCCGCGAGATGCTGCCGCCCGCCTCCCTGGCCGGCCTGCGCGTGTACTTCCCCGACCCCTGGCCGAAGAAGCGGCACCACAAGCGGCGCCTCATCCAGCCGGAGTTCCTGGACCTCGTCGCGCCCCGCCTCGCCCCCGGCGCGATCGTGCACTGCGCGACCGACTGGGAGCCGTACGCCGAGCAGATGCTGGAGGTGCTGACCGCGCACCCCGACTTCGAGAACACCGTTGCCGACGGCGGCTACGCGCCCAGGCCCGCGTTCCGGCCGCTCACCCGCTTCGAGGGGCAGGGCCTCGACAAGGGGCATGTCGTGAACGATCTGCTCTTCCGCCGCCGCTGACCGAACAGCCGAGCACCAGCCGGCGGACGGACAAGCGGCCGGAAAGCGGCCCGACCGGCAGACCCCCAAGCCCCGGCCCACGACCAGAGGCCCCATCGCCAGTGTCAGTGGCCCTCGTTAGGGTCGACGGGTGTACGAGAGCGCTCCGCACCTCCGGCAGCACCCGGCGGTCCCGGACTGCGAGCAGCAGCCGCGGTTCACCGCCGTACCGCCGCCTGCCCACTGGCGCTACCGGCCGCGCCGGGCCTGGTGGCGCACCAGGGCGGTGCGCGCGGGCGCGGTGATCACGGCGCTGGCGCTCTGCGCCCTGGTGATCCTCGCGATCGTCCGCGACCAGACCGGCACGCACGGCTTCCTGGTCGGTCTGGGACTCGCCGTGCTGCCGGTGCCGTTGCTGGCGTCGGCGTTCCGCTGGCTGGACCGGGTGGAGCCCGAACCCTGGCGGAACCTCCTCTTCGCCTTCGCCTGGGGCGCGTTCGCGGCCGCGCTCGTCGCGATCATCGCGAACAGCTTCGCGACCCGCTGGATAGCCACGGCCACCGCCGATCCGGCGGGGGCCGAATCCCTCGGCGCCACGGTGATAGCACCGGTCGTCGAGGAGAGCGCGAAGGCGGCGGCCGTGCTGCTGATCTTCGTCTTCCGCAGACGGGACTTCACCGGGGTCGTCGACGGGGTGGTGGTCGCCGGGTTCACGGCGACCGGGTTCGCCTTCACCGAGAACATCCTCTACCTCGGCAACGCCTTCGGGGAGGACCAGCAGGCCGGCGCCTCCGGCCTCGCGTCGGTGACCGCGGCGACCTTCTTCGTGCGCATAGTGATGTCGCCGTTCGCGCATCCCCTGTTCACGGTGCTGACGGGCATCGGCTTCGGCCTCGCCGCCCTCGCTCCCACGCGCCGGGGGCGCTGGCGGCGGGTCGCGCCTCCCCTCCTCGGCCTGGCGTGCGCGATGGGGATGCACGCCCTGTGGAACGGCTCGGCGGCCTTCGGGGAGTACGGCTTCTACGCGGTGTACGGCGCTTTCATGGTCCCCGCCTTCGCCCTGCTGACCTGGCTGGTGGTGTGGACGCGCCAGCGCGAGCTGCGCACGATAGCCGCCGAGCTGCCCGCGTACGCCGCCGCCGGCTGGCTGCTGCCCGCCGAGCCGCTCGCCCTCTCGTCGATGCGGGCGCGGGCACTGGCGCGCGGCGCGGCGGCGCGTACGCACGGAAGCGGTGCGGCGGGGCGGACCGGAGGCCGCGCCGCCGCCCGCGCCGTGGCGGAGTACGAAGCGTCCGCCACGTCGCTGGCGTTCCTCCGCCACCGCGCCCACCGGGGTGCGCTGGGCGCGGACTTCCCGGCCCGCGAGCAGGAGCTGCTGCACCACCTGTGGCAGCGCCGGGAGGTGGCCGGTCCGGCCCTGGAGTACGCGGCGCGGGCCACCGGCCGGGTGCGGACCCCGCCGCCGTGGCAGCCGTACGGGTACGGGTACGGCCCGCCGCCGCACCAGGACTACGCCGCGTACAACCCGTACCGGCAGGGGTAGCCGAGCGTCCTCGGCAAAACGCGCGCACAGACCGGCAGCCCTGGGCGCGGGGGGCGTGCGTCAGGGCTGCCGGGGAACGGGGCGGTGCTGCGGGGGCGTCCGGTGGGGAGCCCACAGGACGCCCCGGCGACGTGCGGTGCGGGAGGCGGGAGCCGTCAGACCGTGAGGCCCTTGCCGCGCAGCCACGCTGCCGGGTCGACGCCGGCGCCGTCCGGGGTGTGCACTTCGAGGTGCAGGTGCGGGCCGGTCACGTTGCCGGTGGCGCCCACGCGGCCGATGACCTCGCCCGTACCGACGTCGCCGGAGGTGACGGTCATCGAGGAGAGGTGGCAGTACCAGATCTCCGTACCGTCCTCGAGCTCCAGGACGATGCGGTAGCCGTACGAGCCCGACCAGCCGGCGGACTTGATCGTGCCGCCGTGCACGGCCTTGACCGGCGTGCCCGTCGGGGCGGCGAAGTCGAGGCCGGTGTGCTGGCCGGAGGACCACATGGAGCCGGACTGGCCGTAGGTCGAGGTGAGCGTGTACGACGAGGTCGGCAGCGAGTAGCTGGCGGCCAGCTTGGCGAGCCGCTCCGCCTCGGCCTTGCGCGCGGCCTCTTCCTCCGCCTCGCGCTTCTTCTCCGCGGCCTCGCGCTTCTCCTCGGCCGCCTCGGCCTCCGCCGCGCCCTGCTGCTTCTTCGCCTCGGCCGCGGCCTTCTCGGCGGCCTCCTTCTCGGCGGCCTCCTTCGCCTCGGCGTCGGCGGCGGCCTGCTGCTGCTCGGCCTGCTGGAGGATGCGGGCGCGCAGGGCCTCGCCCGCGTCGGTGGTGCCCTGCTGCGCATCGGCGGTGGTGACGCCCGCGGTCGTCAGCGGGGCGGCGGCCACGACTGCTTCGTTCGCCGCGCCCGCGTCAGGTTCGGCGTCGTCGGACATGAAAGCGCCGACACCGGGTAGTTGGTCTGCGTCGGGAAGCGAGTCCGCTATCGCGTCGGGAAGGGAGATCGATATGGCCGGCTTGTCCTGGGCCGTGGCGATGCCACCCGCGCCGACAGCGGCGATGACGCCGACGCCGAGGACGGTGGAGCTGCGGCCGAGACCGCCGCGCTGCTTGGCGACCCGGTGACGGCCGCGTACGGGGCGGACGGATTCCTCGGTCGGATTCCATTCCTCCCAGGTCCCCTCCCCGCCGATGTGGTCACCGGTGCCGGGGGCCGCCCCGTAAGGGGGCATGGCGGTGTGGGGGGCAGGGCTGCTGGACGCCACGTGGGCGTGCTCCTTTCCTTCCTTCTCGCCTACCGGGTTAGCTGACGGGTTCGGAGCAGGAAGGTCTCCTACGGGCCTCTCCGTGGGTACGGAGCGGCCCGATTCACCCCAAGGAACGTGGTTCCCCGGTTCCCTTGCGGGATTCGGCGCGTGCGCACGGTGCCGTCTCTTGCGACGACTGGGACGACCGCGCTGCGTTATCGAACGTTAATAGACACCAGCTCCGGTTTCCAAGCTGTTCCAACTGATCGTTAAGGGCCTCGGCCTGAACCAATCAGGACACAAACCCCCACAGACGGACGAGTTGACCGCCACTCAGAAAACATCCGTCGCATGACGGTTCGTCAATTGTTATGCGGAGGGGCATCCCACGGCTACGCAGCGTCGCGAGCGTTCCCCGGCGGCTAACTTCGGCACATGGTTGTCAACAGCACGCAGTCCGTGGCCGCCCGCTACCGCGAGTTCTCCGAGCAGCAGGCGCACGGCGTCTCGCCCCTGTACGCCGAACTCACCGCCCGCGTCAGCGAGGACCAGGACCTCTGCGCCCTCGTCGCCGCCCTCCCGCCCGGCAACAAGCAGCAGCCCAACCTCCTCCTGGCCGCCGTCCGGTACCTCGGCGGCCCGTACGAGGACTGGGCGTCCTTCCGCGCCTGGACCCTGGCCCACTGGGACGCCGTGCGCGAGGTCGTGCTCGCCCGGTTCACGCAGACCAACGAGCCCGCCCGCTGCGCCACCCTGCTGCCCCTCCTCGCCGCCCTCCCCCAGCCCCTCGCCCTCATCGAGGTCGGCGCCTCGGCCGGCCTGTGCCTCCACCCCGACCGCTACGCCTACCGCTACGACGACGGCCCCGTCCTGGGCGCGTCCCCCGCCACCTTCGGCTGCCGTACGGAGGGCCCCGTCCCCCTGCCCGAAGCGCTCCCGGACGTCGCGTGGCGCGCCGGCATCGACCTCAACCCGCTCGACGCCACCGCCGAGGACGACATCCGCTGGCTCCAGTCACTGATCTGGCCCGGCCGCGCCGAGCGCCCCCGTCAGCAGCTCGCCGCCATCGAGGCCGTGCGTACGGCTCCCAGGCCCCGCATCGTCCGCGGCGACCTGGTCGACGCACTCCCCGCGCTGGCCGCCGAGGCCCCCTCGGACGCCACGCTGGTCGTCTTCCACACCGCCGTGCTCACCTACCTGCCGCTCGCCCGCCGCGAGGAGTTCGCCGCGCTCGTCCGTGAACTGCCCGGCCACTGGATCTCCAACGAGCACCACACCGTGCTGCCCTGGCTGGACGCCCCCGCCCCCGACGACGAGCACCTGCTCACCCTGGCCCTCGACGAGCGGGCGGTCGCCTTCACGGCGCCGCACGGTCAGAGCCTGCACTGGTTCGGCCGTCCGGCGGCTCCGGACGCCTGACCACCCTCACGGTCCTGCGGCGGTCCTGCTGCCCCTCGGCGGGCCTGCCGACGGCGAGCAGCGCCATGTCGTCCGTGGCCGCCCCCGCCGTGTGCAGCCGTACGTCGGCGACGAGCGCGTCCAGCAGCTCGTCCGGGCCGGGGAAGATCCGGCCGCGCAGCCGGGCCGCGGGGTCGTAGAAGACGCCGTCGGCGTTCCGCGCCTCGGACAGGCCGTCCGTGTAGAGCAGCAGGGTGGCGCCGGGCGGGAACGGGCACCCCTGCGCCCGGTCCGGCCACGCGCCCAGGTCGCCCATGCCCAGCGGCAGCGCGGCCTCGGCCGGGGCGATCTCCGCGAGATCCCCGTCGGCGTACAGCAGAAGCGGATCCGGGTGGCCCCGGTTGAGCAGCCGCACGACGCCCTCGTCGCGCGGGATCTCCGCCAGTACCGCCGTCGTGAAGCCCTCGAAGGCGTCGAGCCCGTCGCGCCGCGCCCCCTCCCGGGTGAGCGCCCGCTCCAGGCGCTGCGCGACGTCCTCCAGGGTGCTCTCCTGCTCGGCGGCCTCCCGGAAGGCGCCGACGACGACGGCCACCGCCTCGACCGCTCCGAGCCCTTTGCCGCGTACGTCGCCGACGATCAGCCGCACGCCGGACGGCGTGTCCTGGACGGCGAAGAGGTCCCCGCCGATGAAGGCGTCCGCCTGGGCGGCCTCGTACCGCGCCGCGATGTGCAGTCCGGCGATCCGGTCGGCCGGTACGGGGAGCACCGCGCGCTGCGCCGCCTCCGCGATGGTGCGGACGGAGGCGAGCTGCCGGCCGCTGCGGCGTACGACGCGGTTGATGACCAGCGCGAGGACGGCGACGGTCACCACGGTGATCAGCTCGGTCACGGACTCCACGTGCGTCGAGGTGCCGTCGTGCAGGTGCAGCCCCACCACGGCGGCGGTCGCGGCGCCACCGGTCACCAGGGTGTTGCGGAGCGAGAAGAGCGGCGCCGCGATCAGCGGGGCGGCCGCGAAGAGCGGCGAGGCGGTGAAGTTCGGCGGCGTGGTGAGGTCGAAGGCGCAGCCGCCGGCGATCAGCAGCACGGGCAGCGCGCGGACGAACCGCGAGGCGACCCTGTCCCCGCCGGGTCCGGCGACCGCCGCGCCCTTCTTCCCCACCGTGGTCTCCTCGCCGCGCACCCGGCTGCGGAGGGTACCGCGCCCTGCCCAGGCTGGCCGCCGCCGCACCGGGCGGCCATCGGGGGCGGCCGAACGGGGGACGGGTGGGGGCGCGGCCGCCCCCGGACACGACGAAGGCCCGGATCTCTTCCGAGATCCGGGCCTTCGTCTTCTTCTTCAGTAGCGGGGACAGGATTTGAACCTGCGACCTCTGGGTTATGAGCCCAGCGAGCTACCGAGCTGCTCCACCCCGCGTCGTTGAACACAACTGTACGCCATGGGGAGACCGCCCAGGACCACGCGCCCGACGCTCACCCGCCGCCGGTCCGGCCGACGGGCGGCGCACGCCGCCCGGCCCGCTCAACCCGCCCGCCCCGGAGCGCCGTTACTCGGCGATCTCCGTGCGCTCCCACCACTCGTAGACCGTCACGCGTCCCTGATCGGTCTCCTGGTGCCGCGACGTGACCTTGAAGTGCTCGTAGCCGCCGCGGTGCGGGATCTTCAGCTCTTGTCCGGGTGGCGTGATCGGCACGATCCGGTCCCGCAGATCGTCCGGCCCGCCTTCGAGGAGCGCCTTTTCCGTCATGCCCACCAGTGTTCCCACGCTTCCCCGCGCGCGCATGTCGGAGCACCCGCCCGGGAACGCGCCGCGCCCCGCCCGATCAAGTCGGGCGGGGCGCTGACGTGCGGGTCGACCGGGATGCCCCGGACGCCTCGGGCGGTAGGCCGTGTGGGACTCGAACCCACAACCAACGGATTAAAAGTCCGCTGCTCTGCCAATTGAGCTAACGGCCCTCGGCGAATCACCCCCGAGCATAGCCGCAGCGGGCCGGGTAACCGATCGGGTATCGGCTACCCGGCCCGTCGCGGTGGGGCGGAGCTCTAGAACAGCCCCTTGTAGCCCTGCCATCCGGTGGCGATCCGCGTGCGGCCGCCGAAGGACCCGCGGCCGTTCCCGTAGTTGCGGAAGAGGTTTCCGGCGGAGTCCCGCACGACGATGTCGGCCTTGCCGTCGCCGCTCACGTCACCGACGCCGACGAGGGCGTTGTAGGACCGCCCCCAGTCCTTGAAGACCTGCACGCGGCCCTTGAACCCGCCGTCGCCGGTCCCTTCGTAGCGCCAGAGGCCACCGGACCTGTCGTGCGCGAGCAGATCCGCCCGGCCGTCCCCGGAGATGTCGCCGACGCCGGCGATCCGCCCGTACGTCTTCCAGTTCGAACCGGCCTTCACCTTGGCCGCGAACCTGCCGCCCGCCGCACCGGCGAAGAAGTACATGTCGCCGGTCGACGCCTGACGGGCGACCAGGTCGGGGCGGCGGTCGCCGTTCATGTCGCCGGGCGAGGTCAGCACGTCGTACTGGCCCCAGCCGGTCCCCAGTGAGCTGGACGCCGTCGAAGGCGTCAGTGCCTTCCCGCAGCCGGGCTTGTACGCGCGCAGCTCGCCGGAGGGCTGCCGCACCAGCACGTCGTTGCACCGGTCGCCGTTCACGTCGCCGAACGGCACCGCGTACGCCGACGTCGGCCAGCCACTGCCCGACGTCTTGCCGGAGAAGGTCCCCTTGCCGGTGCCGTGCTGGAAGGTGAGGCTGCCGGAGGAGTTCAGCGTCAGCAGGTCCCCGACGGCGTCGCCGGCGACGAAGTCGTGGCGCACGGGCGAGGCGCCCCGCAGCGCGACCGTCCCCGTCCGCTGAAGCGCGGGCCCGTTGCCGTCGGCGGGCGCGGCGGACAGCGTCCAGGCGTACGTGCCGTTCGGGAAGGGCACATCGCCCTGCGCGCCGGGCACCATGCCGTGCCAGTGCGCGTCGAGCCGCTCGCGCGCGGCCCCGCCGCGTACCGTGTCGACGACCTTGCCCGTGCCCCTGTCGCGCAGCGTCAGCGTCCAGGACGCGGCCGGCTTGGACAGCGGCGCGGTGGTGACGGTCTGCGGAACGGCGTCGAAGGTGCGCGCCGTGACCTTCGTGCTGTCGACCGGGGCCCCGGCCGTGGTCAAGCGCTGCCCGAGGACTCCGGACGGCACCAGGTGCACCTGCTCGTCGCCGTCCACGTAGGCGGCGTTGCCGCCGAAGCGGTCGACGGTCCACCGCACATGCCGCTGCGAGACGCCCGTGTCGGGCAGGTCGCCGACCGTACGGCTGCGGGCCTCACCCGTGTCCACCGCGGTGAGGACGAGCTTCCCGGCGGCCTTGTCGTGCGTGACGAGCCATCCGTCACCGAGCAGCGCCTCACCCGAAGGCACGCCCACCGACTTCTTCTCCGTACGGTCGTACACCCCGGCGGGACCGCCCGAGGGGCAGCTCCAGTACACCCAGCGCCCGACCGCCTGAAGCTCCTCGGGCACACAGCCCGCGCCGGTGTCCGCCGTCTCTACGGTCGTCCCGGCGGCGAGGTCCCGCGCGGTGACCACGCCTTTCGCCGCGCCCGGGGTCCACAGCCGCCCCGCCCAGACGGCGGCGGCGCCGGGGGCGCGCTGCAGGAGTGCCTTTCCGTCGGAGAGGCGGTGGACGGTCTGCTTTCCCGCCGCTTCGGAGGTGTGGATCAGGTGGTCCGGGGTGACGGAGGTGATCTCGCCGCCCTCGGGGACCGCCAGCGTGCCGCCGCCGTCGGCGTTCGCGCCCTGGATTCGTACGAGATCCCGTTCCTCCGAGTCCCGGTCCAGCCACGCGAACCGTCCGTCGCCTACACCGTGGAAGGCGCCGCAGACCGGCTCGTCGTCCGCGCACCACGGCAGGCTCGTGCCGCCCGAAGTGAGCGGCGCGCGCTCGCCGTACGCCGGCGTGCCGGTGGCACTCAGCGTGCGCCGGTAGCCGCGCCGCACGCCCGCGTCGTCGTCCGCGAAGGCCAGCCGCCCGTGGGCGAGCGACAGCCCTTCCACGGCGGCGGGCACCGGGTCCAGCTTCTTCACGGTCGTCACCCGGGGGCTGCCGTCCGGCCCCGCGGTGATGCGGCGTATGCCCCAGTCGTCGGCCGTGTGGCCGCCGATCGCCACGGCTGTCGCGCCCGGCCCTGCCAGCACGCTCCGGGTGCTGTCGCGCAGCAGTGTGACCGGCGTCCCTCCCGTGAGCGGCACGGCCTGAACCGCCGAAGAGCGCGGCACGTACACGAGCCAGTCCCCGACCACCGCCCACCCGTGCAGGGGGTTGGACGGCTCCGCCCCCGGTCGCAGCGGCGTCGGGGTGGTCGAAAGGTCGTCACGGGGGACGGACAGCCAGGTGTGTTCGGTCGAGCTGTACAGCACGAGCCGGTCAGGAGTCAGTCGAAGGTGCATGGTCGTGCCGTGCAGCGGAGCGGTGACTCCGCTCACCACGCCGGTGGCCTTGTCGATCACGATCGCGCGGCCGGTGCCCCCGATCTCGGCCATGACCACGATGGAGGTGTCGTCACCGGTCCTGGGCGCGATGAGCGTCGCGCCCTCGGGGATTCCGGTCACCGGCACGTCACGGGTGCCGCCCTCGGCGGTCGGCGACAGTAGGTGGAGCGTCACGGTGTTCGTGCCGTCACCGTTCGGAACCCGCTCCGCGGTCAGGGCGGTGGAGCCGTACGTGACCCCGTAGGTCTGGCCCTCGGGGACGGTGATCGTCCGTTCGGAACCGTCGGCCGCGTCACGCAGCTCGACGCTGCGCCCGTCGGGGTGGGCGAGTACGTCGCTCCCCGTGGCCTGGGCGTTGCCGCCGTTCCGCGCGGGGCCGACAGGGAAGGTCCTGCCGTCCTCGAAGCGTGTCCAGAGCTTGCCGCTCAGTCCCTCCTCGGTGTGGAAGACGCCCTTGTGCCCGGTGCCGTCAGCACCGCGGGAGGTGATCCCCACCTGGAGGTCCGCGCGCCGGACGGTGTCGCGCGACTCCGCCGGAATCACGACCTCTTGAGCCTCTGGGACGCCACCGTCCGCCGCCGCGAGGTGCGGCGGCACGAGTACGGCGGTGAGCCCGATTCCCATGGCTGCGGCGATCGTGCCGCGCACAAGGGCATGACGTGTCACTCGGTTCCCTCCCCGGGAGCCAGAAGAAAGGCACGGGGAGGCGACGGCGGCTGCGTGTCGCGCGCGTCATCGGCGAATCGGATCGAGCCACGCCCCCCGGCAGTGCCCCCCATGCAAGTGCGCGGAGCGTAACAGCAGTTACGTGTGTGACGAAAGGGAAAAGAAAAGCGGGCCCGTTCGTGAAGAACGGGCCCGCTTCGCAGGTCGGCGGTCACGCCGACCGGTTGATCAGGTGATCAGCTGCGCTTCCAGCGCGGCTTGTCGTCGCGGCGGCCGAAGGAGCCGGTCGCCGTGCCGGTGCCGCGGTGGTCGTCGCGACGGCCCTGCGGGCGGTCGTGGCCGGTGCGGAAGCCGCCGCCGGCCGGACGGTCGTCACGACGGTCGCGGTTGAACGGACGGTCGGCGCCGCCGGAGCGGAAGCCGCCACCGGTGGCCGGACGGTCGTCACGGCGCTGGAAGCCGCCACGGTCGCCGCCACCGCGGTTGTCGTCACGACGGTCGTTGTCACGGCGGAAGCCACCGCCACGGTTGTCGTCACGACGCTCGAACGGACGGCCACCACGGTCGCCACCCGCCGGACGGTCGTCACGACGCTGGTA
>NZ_JBWKLQ010000017.1:25898-118654 GCF_056429965.1 Streptomyces sp. NPDC046122
GAAACCACCGCGCTCGCCACCACGGTCGTCACGACGGAAGCCACCACGGTCACCACCGCGGTCGTCACGACGCTCGAACGGACGGCCACCACGGTCGCCACCCGCCGGACGGTCGTCACGACGCTGGAAACCACCGCGCTCGCCACCACGGTCGTCACGACGGAAGCCACCACGGTCACCACCGCGGTCGTCACGACGCTCGAACGGACGGCCACCACGGTCACCACCGCGGTCGTCACGGCGCTGGTAGTTGCCGCGGTCGTCACGGCGGTCCGGGGCCTGCGCCGGCACTGCTGCGGCTGCCTCGGCGGCCGCGAGCTCAGCCTCGGCGGCCTTCGCCACCTCGGCCACGGCCTCGTCCGGGTCCTCGCCGCGCTCGCGCGCCGCGCGGGCGACCAGGCGGTCGGCCTCCTCGCGGAGCTCGGTCGCACGGCGCTGGACGCGCTCCAGCTCACGGGTGAGCTCCTTGGCCTCGCGCTCCGCCTGCTTGGCGGCGTTGTTCGCGGAGTCGGCCTGGACCTCGGTCAGCGAACGGGCGCCGGTGATCTCGGCGACCTCCGGCTCGAACGCGCCCGCACCGCCGACGATGTGACGCGAGGCGTCGACGCCCGCGTCCTCCATCAGGCGGAAGATCTGGCGGCGCTGGTGCGGCAGGGAGAGCGAGACCACGACACCCGACTTGCCGGCGCGGGCGGTACGGCCCGAGCGGTGCAGGTAGTCCTTGTGGTCACCGGCCGGGTCCACGTTCAGGACCAGGTCGATGCCGTCGACGTGGATGCCGCGAGCGGCGACGTCGGTGGCGACCAGGGCGTTGACGTAGCCCTTCTTGAAGTCCTCGAGGACGCGCGTACGGGCGCCCTGCGTCATGCCGCCGTGCAGCGCGTCGGCCTTGACGCCCGAGTCCTGGAGCTGCTCGGCGATGCGGTCCGCGCCCAGCTGGGTGCGGACGAAGATGATCGTGCGGCCCTTGCGGGCGGCGATCGCGGCCGTGACCGGCGCCTTGTCCTTCGGCTTCACCACGAGGACGTGGTGGGTCATGGTCGAGACGTTGCCCTGCGCGCTGTCGACCTCGTGCGTGACGGGGTTCGTCAGGTAGCGCTTGACCAGCGTGCTGATCTCGTTCTCCATGGTGGCGGAGAAGAGCATGCGCTGGCCGCCGCCGGGGATCTGGTCGAGCAGCTCGGTGACCTCGGGCAGGAAGCCCAGGTCGGACATCTGGTCGGCCTCGTCGAGGACGGCGACCTGGACGTTCTCGAGCGACGCGGCGCCTCGGTTGAGGAGGTCGCGCAGACGGCCCGGGGTGGCGACGAGAACGTCGACGCCGCGCTCCAGCGCGTAGATCTGGTTGCTCATGGACGTACCGCCGCAGACGACCTTCATCTTCAGGCCGAGTACGTCGCCGTACGGCTGAAGCGCGTCCGCGACCTGCATCGCGAGCTCACGGGTCGGCGTCAGGATGATCGCGCGGGGCTTCTTCTTCTCGGTGTGGCCGCCGGCCAGCGTGGCCAGGGTGGGCAGACCGAAGGAGAGCGTCTTGCCGGAGCCGGTACGGCCGCGGCCCAGGATGTCCTTGCCGGCCAGGGCGTCCGGGATGGTCGCGGCCTGGATCGGGAAGGGGGCGGTGACGCCGTTCTGCGCGAGCTTGCGGACGATGCCGTCCGGCAGGCCCAGAGAGGCGAAGGTCACGGACGGCTCTGCGTCCTCGTCGGCCTCGATCGCGTCGGTGCTCTCGGCGAGCTCGGTGATGTCGGCGAGCTCGGCGGTCTCGACGGGGGCCTCGGTGACGACCTCGGCGGCCTCGATGACGTCGGCGGCCTCTACGACCGTCTCGTTCTCGGGCATGGCGGTGCGGTCAGTGCTGGAAATGGACATACGAAATGCGAAACCTCTCGGAGTCTCGGCACGCGCCCAAACTCCGTGAAATCGCAAATCAATCGCAAATTCGACCGCCTCAGTGCGGTCAGTCACGGTAAGGGAGAGTACGCGCCACGGGGCGCTCCAGGTCCTCGTTCTTTACGAGAACTCAACGGCGCCGGGCAATGGGATCAAACGATCTATAACCATACGCACCCTCCCCCCCTTATGGCAAACCGGGGTCGCTAAACCGGCCCCACCTGCGGCGATGCCTCCGGCTCCCGGGCCAGTTCACGCCGGTGCCCCATCGCCGCCGTCTGTGTGTCCGCCGCCGGCGACGCCGAGGGCGGCGGCGGGGTCGGCTCCGTCTCGGAGGGCTCGGGGGGCGGCGGCTCGGTGGCCGGGGGCGGCTCGGGCGGCTCCGGGGGCTGCGTCGGCGCCGGCGTGTCGTGGCTCGGCGCCGGCACACCGGGGCGCGGCGGCTTCGGCCGGGGGCGGCCGCCCCGGGGCGGTGCCTCGCGGCTCTTCGAGGGCGAGGCCGAGACGCCCGGGGACGCGCCGGGGCTCTTCGACGGATCGTCCCGCGCCTTGTCGCCCTTCGCCTTCTTGCCGCCGCCGCGGTCCTCCTGGACCCGCCCGCTCGTCCGGCCGATCCCGGTCCCCGTCTGCGCCTGCCCGCCGTCGCGCTCCGCCGCCGCCGCCTCCCGCCCGGCCGCCGAACGGGAGGGCGCCGGCTTGCCTCCCTCGTCGCTCACGCTCATGCAGCCTGCGGAGGCCGCGACCGCGAGGACGGCGGCGGCGAATCTGGCTGGGGCCAATCGGACAGGCGGGGGCAACTGGCGCACGAGCGGCACCTCCGGGGCACGGCGGGCGGGTTTCCCTGCCCAACTCCCTTTGGCCCACAAGGGACACGCAAGGTTGACGGCGGAGGCGTCCGGACGGCCCCCGGCGAAGGCGCCCGTGGTCTCCGACGACTTTCGGGCCCGCTCCGGAGGCCGGGCCCCGACGGCCCGCCGGCCGCAACCGCCCCCGCGGACCGGCCCTACCCCACCAGGCCCCGCCCGAGCGCGCACCCCAGGAAGACCGCGCCGAGCCCCACCAGGAGCGAACCGCCCGCATTGGCCAGCGCGAGGGCCTGCCGGCCGCGCTCGGCCAGTCGCAGCGTCTCGTAGCTGAAGGTCGAGTAGGTCGAAAGGGCGCCGCACAGCCCGGTCCCCAGCAGCGCGTACGTCCCCGAGGAAACCAGTGCCCCCGTCAGCACCCCCAGCACCAGGCTCGCCCCCGCGTTGACCGCGAACGTCCCCCAGGGGAACACCGAATCGTGCCGCTGCTGCACCGCACGGTCCGTCAGGTAACGAAGCGGCGCCCCGACAGCCGCACCCACCGCCACCAGCAGCCAGGTCACGAGGCGGCCCCGGCGCGGCTCGCGGCGGCCCGCGTCACCGTCACGCCGGCCCACACCGCGCCCAGCGCCCCCGCGAGCGTCCCGGCGGCGTACGCGGCCGCGGTGAGCGCCTCCCCCCGCTCCAGCAGCCGGGCCACGTCGGCGGCGTACGTCGAGAAGGTCGTGAAGCCGCCCAGAACGCCGACCCCGAAGAACGGCCTGGCCAGCGCGTGCCCCCGGCCCCGCTCGCCCACCAGCACCATCAGCACGCCGATCAGCGCGCAGCCCAGCACGTTGACGCCGAGCGTCGTCCACACGCTGCCCGGCCAGAGCACCGCCGCCCCGTACCGGCCCAGCGCGCCCAGCACCCCGCCCGCCGAGACCGCGCCGAGCACCCGCCGCCTGCCGTGCCCGGCGGTCTCGGCGCGCTGGGCGGGCACCCGCAGGTCGACGTCGGGGTCGACGGCGTCACCGGGGCCGATGGCTCCGCTCACCCGTACCCCAGCGCGTGCAGCCTCTCGTCGTCGATCCCGAAGTGGTGCGCCACCTCGTGGACGACGGTGATCTCCGTCTCGGCGACGACGTCCTCCCGGGACTCGCACATCCGCAGGGTCGGCCCCCGGTAGATCGTGATCCGGTCCGGCAGCACCCCGGCGTACCACTCGCCACGGTCCGTCAGCGGCGTTCCCTCGTACAGCCCGAGCAGGTCGGGGCCGTGGTCGGGGTGGTCCGCCGGCGGCTCGTCCTCCACGAACACCGCCACGTTGTCCATCAGTCGCGTCAGTTCCGGCGGGATCCTGTCCAGCGCCTCGGCGACCAGTTCCTCGAACTCCTCACGCGTCATCTCCAGCACCCGGCCATTGTCACGTAATTCCGCGCGTCGGGGTGGGGGTGGGGGCCGTCCGGCATGGGCACCGGCCCGTACGGGCATACGGGACCAATGGCCCGCGCTTCCTTTCGTGCCACGCTGACCCGCCTGCGACACCACTACCGCTCCCGCGACACCGCCCCCACCAGCGCTCTCGTACAGACCCCGCATCCGTACGCGCGGATGCTCGGCCTCGCCGCCGTGGTCCTGTGCGGCGCGTGGCTCGGCCTGCTGATCGTCGGCAGTGTCCGTACTCCGGTCGGTCCGATGGACACGACCATGACGCTCCGCGCGTCCGCCGCCGGCGGCACGAAGATCAACGTCTCGCCGCTGGGAGCCCTCGAACTCGACACCCACACCGCTCCCCTGCGCCTGGACGTGGACGTCGACCAGCTCGACCCGGCCCGCGCCCAGGCCCTCGTGGAACACCCCGAACGCCTCTCCGGCCTCCAGGAGGAGGTCACCCGGGACGTCGCCGACGGCGCCACCGAGCTGGCCGTCCGCTCCTGCGTCGCCGTCGTGTCCGGCGCCACCGCCCTGGGCCTCGCCGTCTACCGGCGCCCGCGCCGCGCCCTCGCGGCGGGCGGCCTGGCGCTGGCCCTGCTGACGGCGTCGGCCGTCAGCGCGTACGCCACCTGGAACCCGAAGTCGGTCCTGGAGCCGAAGTTCTCCGGGCTGCTGTCCTCCGCGCCCTCGGTCGTCGGCAACGCGCGCAGCATCGTGAGCGAGTTCGACGTCTACCAGAAGGAGCTGGCGCGCCTGGTCACCAACGTCACGAAGCTGTACGACGCCACCTCGACGCTGCCCACGTACCAGCCGGACCCGGCGACGATGCGCGTCCTGCACGTCTCGGACATCCATCTCAACCCGGCGTCGTGGCACATCATCGGCTCGCTCGTCGAGCAGTACGACATCGACCTGATCATCGACTCCGGCGACACCATGGACCACGGCAGCGCCGCCGAGAACGGCTTCCTGGACCCGATCCCCGACCTGGGAGCGCCGTACGTCTGGGTCCGGGGCAACCACGACTCGCTCGCCACCCAGAGTTACCTCGAAGGGCTCAAGAACGTCCATGTGCTCGACGAGGGCCGGGCGGTCACCGTGGCGGGAATCCGGGTGGCCGGGACCGGCGACCCGCAGTTCACCCCGGACCGCTCGGTCGAGGCGCAGGGCGACCCGGCCGAACGCATGGCCGGGATACGCCTCGCCTCGGCCCTGCGCGACCAGCGGCGCGCCGGCACGCCGGTCGACATCGCGGTGGCGCACAACCCGGTCGCGGCGCGCGAGACGGACGGCACGGTCCCGCTCGTCCTGGCGGGGCACGTCCACAACCGCCGGACGCAGGTGCTCAAGCACGGCACCCGCCTCAAGATCGAGGGTTCGACGGGCGGCGGCGGCCTGCGCGCGCTCCAGAACGACGAGCCGGAGAAGGTGCGCACGTCGGTGCTCTACCTGGACCGTTCGACCAAGCGGCTGCAGGCGTGGGACGAGGTCACGCTGGGGGGCCTGGGCCTGACGACGGCCGAGGTCAGCCGCCGTCTGCCGGAGGACGGGTGACCCGGACGGCTCGGCGGCGGGCTCCGAAAGAGCCCGCCTCCCGGCCGCTGCCCGCCCCGTGCGCCCCCTCTCCCCGACTCTCCCCGTAAACCGTTTTGGCGAACGGTCCCGCCATCCCATATGCTTCTCACGTCCCCGACGCGCTGCAAAGCGCCCAGGCGGGCTCTAGCCCTCATCGTCTAGTGGCCCAGGACGCCGCCCTTTCAAGGCGGTAGCACGGGTTCGAATCCCGTTGGGGGCACGCACAACCGTGTGCGAGACTTGTTCTCGCACCACGCTTGGTCCTGTGGAGCAGTTTGGAGTGCTCGCCACCCTGTCAAGGTGGAGGCCGCGGGTTCAAATCCCGTCAGGACCGCTGCGGATCGCGAGATCCGAGTGGCTGGGTAGCTCAGTTGGTACGAGCGATCGCCTGAAAAGCGATAGGTCGCCGGTTCGATCCCGGCCCCAGCCACCACTTCGAAGGCCCCCGTCCGATGGACGGGGGCCTTTCGTCATCCCTCCTCGGGCACTCTGCGGCGGCGGGCGCGCACGACCAGTGCCACGCCCACCACCGCCACCACACCGGTCAGCAGCACCGCGTCGGGCACGGACGAGCCGAGGCCGCTCACCCACTCCTCGACGGCGAACGAGTCGTCCACGTCCAGCACGCCGGGCAGCGCCGTCGTCCCGTCGAACACGAGGAAGAGCGCGCCCAGGGCGACGAAGAAGAGCCCCGACAGCAACGACGTGGTGTGCAGCTCGAAGCGCCCCACCGTGAACGCCCGCCCCCGCAGCCACTGCCGCTTCCCCAGCTCGAACCGCTCCCAGAGCAGCGCGAGCAGGAACAGCGGCACGGCCATGCCCAGTGCGTAGACGGCCAGCAGCAGTCCGCCGTACACCGGACTGCCGCTGACGGCCGCGACCGTCAGGACGCTGCCGAGGATGGGGCCCGCGCAGAAGCCCGCGAGGCCGTAGACGGCCCCGAGCGCGTAGACGGAGACCGCCGTCGTGGGCCGGATCCTGCCCGAGAGCGCGGCGATGCGGCGGGACGCGAAGCCCATGCCGAGGATCTGCGCGGCCCCGAGCGCGATGATCAGCCAGCCGCCGGCGAGGACGAGCTGGTCCCGGTGCCCGTAGAAGAGCCGTCCGGCGTACGAGCCGGCAGCGCCCAGCGGCACGAGGGTGGTGGCCAGCCCGGCGTAGAAGATGCCGGTCCTGGCCGTCAGCCGGGACGTCGAATCGATCGAGTAGGCGAAGAAGGCGGGGAGCAGCAGCGCGCTGCAGGGGCTGAGCAGGGCGAGCAGCCCGCCGAGGAAGGCCGCGAGATAGCCGATGTCGGCGCTCACCGGCCGGCCTTCGCGTCCTTCGTGGCCTTCGCCGCCGCCTCGATCGCGTGCGTGAACGTCTCCGCGGGCTGGGCGCCGGCGATCGGCCTGCCGTTGACCAGGAAGGACGGTGTGGAGGTGGCGCCCAGTCCGTACGCCTCCTCCTGGTCCGCCTTGACGGCCTTCGCGGCGGCCTCGCTGCCGGCGTCCCGGGTGAAGCGGGCGATGTCCTTCACTCCGGCCTCCTCGGCCAGCGTCTTGAGCCGCGCCTCGCCGAAGCCCTTCTCCTTGGCGCCCTCGGCGTACGCGGCCGCGTGGAACTGCCAGAAACGATCCTGCCGGCCGGCCGCCCAGGCGGCGCGCGCCGCCGCGTCGGACTCCTTGCCGAAGATCGGGTAGTTGCGCCACTCGATGCGCAGGGTGCCGTCCTCGACGTACTTCTTCACGAGCGCGGGCTCGGTGTCCCGGGCGAACTTCCCGCAGTAACCACACCTGAAGTCGGCGTACTCGATCAGCACGACGGGCGCGTCGGTCCGGCCCTGCGCGAGCGGGTCGTCACGGTCGCGCCGGGCGAGCTTCGCGAGCTCGGGGTAGACCCCGGCCTGCGGATCGGCGGAGACCTCGGCGGCGGACACGTCGCCGGCGTCGCCGGGCCTGGTGGCGGTGTACGAGACGACGCCGAGGAGGACCGCGGCGGCGGCGACGGCCGCGCCGACGGCGATGCCTCGGCCGGCGGACTTCTTGGTTCCGGGGGACTTCTTGGGCGAGGAGGTCACGGGTGTCTCAGGGCTCCTGTACGGAATGCGGGAGGCGGGAGTGAGGGATGCCGGGCGGTCGGCCCGGCCGGCTCGAGCGGCCGTTCGGTCCCGCGCAGCGCGAGCGGGCCCGTACGCCGTTCGGGACGCGCCCGCGGACGGCGGGGGCGGGCCGGGCGTTCCGGGCCGGCGGCGGGTGGGGAACAAAGGGGCGCCGCGGGCGCGGCCTAGACCCGCAGGACCGAGAGGTCTATCGGCGTCGGCGGGGTCGGGGGCGGCGGCCGGTGGCCGGGCGCGAGCCGCGCGACCAGGCCCTCCGCGCCCCAGGAACCGGAGCCGGCCCAGGCCTGGTACAGGCCGGCCGGCAGCTCGTACGCCCCCGCTTGGCGCGGCGGCGCCATGGGCTCGGTCCCGGCGCCCCGGCGGCCGTCACGGCAGCCGGGCGTCTGGCCGTCGCCGGACGGTGAGCCGGCGGCCGGGTGCGCAGCGGGAGTGGCGGCGGGATGGACGGCGGGCCCGGCGACGGGAGCCGTGAATGCGGGCGGTCCGGACGCCCGCGCCGCCGCGACCGGACCCGATTCCGGCCCCGGAGCCGGCACGGCAGCAGCGGATCCCGGCCCATGAGCCGCCACGGCAGCAGCCGATCCGGACCTATGAGCCGCCGTCTGAGCAGACGTCGCAGCGGGAGCCGAGGGCGGCGCCGAAGCCTTGGCGGGGGCGCCGGCCGATACCGGACCGGCGGCGGAATCCGGCCGTCCATCGGGAGCCGCGACCATGCCCCCCGCCTCCGTACACAGCACCAGAAGCACCAGCAGCACCAGGGCCGGCACGGTGCCCAGCAGCCCACTCACGGTCGCCGCACTGCGGCGCCGGCGGCTGACCTGGGGCATCGGCTCGGTATCTCCTGTCCGGGGACGTCCGGTAAAGCGTAAAGGCTCCCCCGCCCCCGCCCGTCGGAAATCGGTTCGCCAGTCGCGACCGGCGGGTGAGATCCTGAATCAGGTATGTCTACTTCCTTCGCCGACCTCCAGACCGTGCTCGGAGGGCTGCCGCTGCGCGACGCCCACCGGCTCGGCCGCCGTCTCGACGGCGCCCGTCGCATCCGCAAGCCCGAGGCCCGCCAGGCCGTGCTGGACGATATCGCCGCCGAGGCGGAGAAGTCCGCCGCCCGCCTGGCGCAGCGTGCTGCCCGGATGCCCGAGATCACGTATCCGGAGTCGTTGCCGGTCAGCCGGCGCAAGGACGACATCGCCGAGGCGATACGCGACCACCAGGTCGTGATCGTCGCGGGCGAGACCGGCTCCGGCAAGACGACGCAGATCCCCAAGATCTGCATGGAGCTCGGCCGTGGCGTGAAGGGCATGATCGGCCACACCCAGCCCCGCCGCATCGCCGCCCGCACCGTCGCCGAACGCATCGCGGACGAGCTGAAGAACCCGCTCGGCGAGGCGGTCGGCTGGAAGGTCCGGTTCACCGACCAGGTCAATCCGGACGCGACCTTCGTCAAGCTCATGACGGACGGCATCCTGCTCGCCGAGATCCAGACGGACCGCGAGCTGCGCGCGTACGACACGATCATCATCGACGAGGCCCACGAGCGGTCGCTCAACATCGACTTCCTGCTCGGCTACCTCGCCCAGCTGCTGCCCAGGCGCCCCGATCTCAAGGTCGTCATCACCTCCGCGACCATCGACCCCGAGCGCTTCTCCCGCCACTTCGGCGACGCGCCCATCGTCGAGGTCAGCGGCCGTACGTACCCGGTCGAGGTCCGCTACCGCCCGCTCCTCGAAGAGGAGGGCGACGACTCCGACCGCGACCAGATCACCGCCATCGCGGACGCGGTCGACGAGCTCCAGGCCGAGGGCCCGGGCGACATCCTCGTCTTCCTCTCCGGCGAGCGGGAGATCCGCGACACCGCCGACGCGCTCAACAAGAGGAACCTCCGCCACACCGAGGTCCTCCCCCTGTACGCCCGTCTGTCGCACGCCGAGCAGCACCGCGTCTTCCAGCGCCACACCGGCCGCCGGATCGTCCTCGCCACCAACGTCGCGGAGACCTCGCTCACCGTTCCCGGCATCAAGTACGTGATCGATCCGGGCACCGCCCGCATCTCCCGCTACAGCCACCGCACCAAGGTCCAGCGTCTGCCGATCGAGCGGATCAGCCAGGCCAGCGCCAACCAGCGCAAGGGCCGTTGCGGCCGTACGTCCGACGGCATCTGCATCCGGCTCTACTCCGAGGACGACTTCCTCACCCGGCCCGAGTTCACCGACGCCGAGATCCTGCGCACGAACCTCGCGTCCGTCATCCTCCAGATGACCGCCGCCGGCCTCGGCGACATCGAGAAGTTCCCCTTCATCGACCCGCCGGACCACCGCAACATCCGGGACGGCGTCCAGCTCCTCCAGGAGCTCGGCGCGCTGAACCCCGGCGAAAAGGATCCGAAGAAGCGGCTCACCGAGCAGGGCCGCAGACTCGCCCAGCTCCCCGTCGATCCCCGCCTGGCCCGCATGGTGCTGGAGGCCGACAAGAACGGCTGCGTACGCGAGGTCATGGTGATCGCCTCCGCGCTCTCCATCCAGGACCCGCGCGAGCGGCCCTCCGAGAAGCAGCAGCAGGCGGACCAGCAGCACGCCCGCTTCAAGGACGAGACGTCCGACTTCCTCGCCTATCTCAATCTCTGGCGGTACGTCCGGGAGCAGCAGAAGGAGCGCGGCTCCTCCAGCTTCCGCCGGATGTGCAAGTCGGAGTATCTGAACTTTCTGCGCATTCGCGAATGGCAGGACATCTACACCCAGCTGCGGTCGGTCGCGAAGCAGATGGGCATACACGTCAACGAGGACGACGCGCCCGAGCTGTCCGTGCACCAGTCCCTGCTGGCCGGACTGCTGTCCCACGTCGGGCTCAAGGACACCGAGAAGAACGAGTACCTCGGGGCCCGCAACGCCAAGTTCGCGATCTTCCCCGGCTCGGCGCTGTTCAAGAAGCAGCCCCGCTTCATCATGTCCGCCGAGCTGGTCGAAACGTCACGCCTGTGGGCGCGGGTCAACGCGAGGATCGAACCGGAGTGGATCGAGCCGCTCGCCCAGCACCTGATCAAGCGCACGTACAGCGAGCCGCACTGGGAGAAGGACCAGGCCGCTGTGATGGCGTACGAGAGAGTGACGCTGTACGGCGTCCCGATCGTCGCCCAGCGCAAGGTCAACTACGGCCGCATCGACCCGGAGACCAGCCGCGATCTTTTCATTCGCAACGCACTGGTCGAGGGCGACTGGCGTACGCACCACAAGTTCTACGCGGACAACCGCAAGCTCCTCACCGAGGTCGAGGAGCTGGAGCACCGGGCCCGCCGCCGCGACATCCTCGTGGACGACGAGACGCTCTTCGACTTCTACGACCGGCGCGTCCCCGAACACGTCGTCTCGGGCGCGCACTTCGACTCGTGGTGGAAGCACAAGAAGCGCGAGGAGCCCGAACTTCTCGACTTCGAGCGTGAGATGCTCATCAACGAGAAGGCCGGGGCGGTCACCAAGGACGACTACCCCGACTCCTGGCGGCAGGGGAAGCTCAAGTTCCGGGTGACGTACCAGTTCGAGCCGGGCGCGGACGCGGACGGCGTGACCGTCCACGTCCCGCTCCAGGTGCTCAACCAGGTCACCTCCGAGGGCTTCGACTGGCAGATCCCGGGCCTGCGCCAGGAGGTCGTCACCGAGCTGATCCGCTCTCTGCCGAAGCCGATCCGCCGGCACTACGTCCCGGCCCCGGACTACGCGCGCAAGTTCCTGGACCGCGCCGTGCCGCTGCAGGAGCCGCTGCCGCTCACGCTCGCGCGCGAGCTGAAGCGGATGGTCGGCGTCCCGGTCGAGGCGGACGACTTCGACCTCGCCCGCGTCCCGGACCACTTGAAGATCACGTTCCGGATCGTCGACGAGCGCCGCCGCAACCTGGCCGAGGACAAGGACCTGGAGGCGCTGCGCCTGAAGCTGCGCCCCAAGGCCCGCCAGGCCCTCTCCCAGGCCGCCGCGGCGACCGCGGGCCCCGCGGGCGAGTCCGTCGAACGTACGGGCCTCACGGAATGGTCCATCGGCACGCTCAGCCGCGTCTTCGAGACGCGCAGGGCCGGGCAGCCGGTCCGGGCGTACCCGGCGCTCGTGGACCAGGGTGAGAGCGTCGCCGTACGGCTCTTCGACACGGAGGCCGAGCAGCAGCAGGCGATGTGGCGGGGCACGCGTCGGCTGATCCTGCTCAACATCCCGGTGAACCCCGCGAAGTTCGCCTCCGACAAGCTCAGCAATCAGGCGAAACTGGCCCTCTCCCGCAATCCGCACGGCTCGATCCAGGCACTCTTCGACGACTGCGCCACTGCCGCCGCCGACAAGCTGATCGCCGATCACGGCGGGCCGGCCTGGGACGAGGAGTCCTTCAGGAAGCTGTACGACAAGGTCCGCGCCGACCTCGTGGACACGACCGTGCGCACGGTGAACCAGGTCCAGCAGATCCTGGCGGCCTGGCAGGCGTGCGAGCGCCGCCTGAAGGCGACGAACAGCCTGGCCCTGGTGAACAACCTCGCCGACGTACGCGACCAGCTGGCGTTCCTCGTGCCGCCCGGGTTCGTGACGAGGACGGGGCTGCGCCGGCTGCCCGATCTGATGCGCTATCTCGTCGCGGTCGACCGCAGGCTCCAGCAGATGCCCACGGCCGTCCAGCGCGACACCACGCGCATGGAGAAGGTCCACGAGATGCAGGACGAGTACGCCTGGCTGCTGGAGCAGCTGCCCAAGGGCAGGCCCGTGCCGCAGGAAGTGCTGGACATCCGCTGGATGATCGAGGAGCTGCGGGTGAGCTACTTCGCGCACGCCCTGGGGACGGCCCAGCCGGTCTCGGACAAGCGGATCGTGAAGGCGATCGACGCGGCGGCGCCGTAACTCCTCCGTCGCCTTGAGTGAGTTCGCCCGCACCCCCTGACCTGCTGTACAGTCTGTCTTCGCAGCGCAACGCGGTACAGCGCGGCAAGCAAGGTCCTGTGGAGCAGTTTGGAGTGCTCGCCACCCTGTCAAGGTGGAGGCCGCGGGTTCAAATCCCGTCAGGACCGCACGATACGACGTGACAAGAAGGCCCGGATCCCGAGGATCCGGGCCTTCTTGCGTCTTGACTGCGTCATCTGCCACCGGTACCCAGGCATCAGGGCAACGGGGGGCCCTCACCGGGGAGGTGACGCATGGCGGCATCAACGGCCAGGCACGAGACGCGCGCACTGCTGCGTGCCCATCTGGCGGCCTCGACGGGCTACCGGCACATCACACGGCACTGTCCCATCTGTCACCGGCTCCTGCGGCTCGCCATGGAGCCGGAACCGGCGCAGCCGGCGAGGACCGGAGAGGACCGCGGGACCGAGCCGGTCGCGGACGCCGAGGAGAGCGCACCGCCGGACGCCTGAACCCCCTATCGCCGGTGGGCCCCGCATGCACAAGAGTTGGGCCGTGTGACGGGTGTCACCCAACCGGTTTTGGGAAGGGGTGGACTTACACCCTCCCTACAACGGGTCAATTTAATATGTGCAATTGCACCCCCTTGAGGGGGCTGACTGGCCGTCCGCGGAAAGCCGGCGGATCGCAGGTCAGAGCGGTCGCCGCACCCGTGTACGGGCACAAAAAAGATCGCGCTGGACCCGGCGGAGTCCAGCGCGATCGACGACGCACCCGTCCTGCATGGATGTGGCGCCTGTTGGGGCAGACGCCTGTCGTGTGGTGCTCAGGTGGGCGTCCGGGTTGGGGGACCCGGAGGAATGCCCGGTAAAGCGGGGTTATGCGGTTGTTCAGGCCTCGCTGCGCTGCTGCGGAATGCCCGCAAGCAGTGCGCGGACCTCAGCCTCGCGGTAACGCCGGTGTCCACCAAGCGTGCGGATGGACGTGAGCTTGCCTGCCTTGGCCCAGCGCGTAACCGTCTTCGGGTCCACGCGGAACATCGTGGCAACCTCAGCCGGGGTCAGCAGCGGCTCGGCGTCAGGGGTGCGAGCGGTCATGAGCGGCCTCCTCGGGAGAACCGAACCATCACGGTTCTTTCCTCTAAATTCTGCACCTTGACCCGCGTTGCCCGAAATGGCGGACGCGGGCCGAGTCGGTTATAGGACGAACGGCTTGTCCTCGGCACTACAACTACACCATCCGTCCAGCCACGTCGGCCAAACCGATGGAATTGCCCTCCCAGGTGTTCATCAGCGACGAAGCCGATGGACCATGCCATAGCGGACAGTCACGTCACAGTGACGATCAGTCACAGAGCGATCAGGAGCCATCAGACCCCCCATAGCGCGCATTACCGAGCCAATCCGCCCTTAGTCGGACGGAAGGAGCCCTCGCCGGACTCCTTGTCCTATTTTGGCATGAGGATAGGCGATGGGCGCAAGAGCCCGCTTAGTGCTGTCCGTCACGCTTGAGGCAAAGGCCCGGATCAGGACCTACGTCCCGGCCGCCGGGAGCAGCCCGTACGCCCTCAGTTCGCGAACTGGCGCTCGCGCACCACCCGCCACCGCTCCGTGAGCCGCCCGTAAGCCTCACCGGCCCCCACGCCGTCCCCGGACCGCAGCGCCGCGATGCCCTCCGCCACGTCCGCCGCGGAGTGGTCCCCGGCCAGGTGCTCCTGCGGCAGGACGTGCGCCAGGCCGCCGTAGTCGAGTTCGACCAGCGACCGCGGGTGGAACTCCTCGAGCCAGCGCCCCACGTCCACCAGGCCCTCGACGAGCGGCCCCCCGGCCTCGGCGTCCAGATGCTCCCGCAGCGCCTTAAGGGCCCGCGCCACGCGCCGCCTCGCCTGGGCCATCGGCGTCCGGTAGCGCAGTACGGAAGCCGTCTCGCCCTCGGCCTTCGCGTACTCCCGCTCCTCGCCCGCGAAGAGCGCGAACCAGCGCACCGGCACGTGCCACGCCGCGCTCCTGATCCACGGACGGGCGTCCGGGTTGCGCTCGAGCCAGCGCTCGTAGTCCGCGGCGGCCTGCCGGCGCACCAGCGGGGGCAGCGCCGCGTCCAGCAGCGGCTCCGGGAAGAGGTCGGGCAGCTCCTCCAGCGCCAGCCACCCGCGCAGCCGCGTCCGCCACGGACAGACGCACACCACTCCGTCCACTTCGGTCACGAACGCGTCGCCGCTCTCGTGCACCGGGACCGGGACGGGCGGAGTGGGCAGCAAGTCCCGGAGGGAGCGCCGCACTTCGTCCTGCGCGGTGGGCAGCCGCCCGCGCTTCGCGTACCGCGTCCAGTGGTCGCGCTCGGGCTCGGGGAAGGCCGCCAGCGGTTCGTACACCCGCAGGTAGGAGGCGTACGGGACGATCACCGAGGACTCCTGGGCCACTCGTGCTCCTCAGTCGGACCGGAAAAAACCTCAAGGAACCGGAAGGAAACCGGAGGCAAATCGTCCCATGCGTACTCCGCCAGGGGGTGATCCCCGGCACTGCCGTACGCACACGGCCCGCCAGGTCTTACTCTCTTGCCCACCGGCCCTCCCCACCCGCAGGAGGGCAAAGCGCCTCGTACTTGGGAGTCACCACCGTGACCGACGTAACCGACGGCGTCCTGCACACCCTGTTCCGATCGGAACAGGGCGGCCACGAACAAGTCGTGCTGTGCCAGGACCGTGCCAGCGGCCTCAAGGCCGTCATCGCCATCCACTCCACCGCTCTGGGCCCGGCCCTCGGCGGCACGCGCTTCTACCCGTACGCGAGCGAGGAAGAGGCCGTCGCCGACGCGCTGAACCTCGCCCGCGGCATGTCGTACAAGAACGCCATGGCCGGACTCGACCACGGCGGCGGCAAGGCCGTGATCATCGGTGACCCCGAGACGCTCAAGAGCGAGGAACTGCTCCTCGCGTACGGACGGTTCGTGAACTCCCTCGGCGGCCGTTACGTGACCGCCTGCGACGTCGGCACGTACGTCGCCGACATGGACGTCGTCGCCCGCGAGACCCGCTGGGCCACCGGCCGCTCCCCCGAGAACGGCGGCGCCGGCGACTCCTCCGTGCTGACCGCCTTCGGTGTCTTCCAGGGCATGCGGGCCTCGGCCCAGCACCTGTGGGGCGACCCGACGCTGCGCGGCCGCAGGATCGGCGTCGCGGGGGTCGGCAAGGTCGGCCACTACCTCGTCGAGCACCTCCTGGAGGACGGCGCCGAGGTCGTGATCACCGACGTCCGGGAGGAGTCGGTACGCCGTGTCACCGACCGCTACCCGAACGTCACCGTCGTCGCGGACACGGAGGCGCTGATCCGCGTCGAGGGGCTCGACATCTACGCCCCGTGCGCACTCGGCGGCGCGCTGAACGACGAGAGCGTCGCGGCGCTCACGGCGAAGGTGGTGTGCGGCGCGGCCAACAACCAGCTCGCCCACCCGGGCGTCGAGAAGGACCTCGCGGACCGCGGGATCCTCTACGCGCCCGACTACGTGGTGAACGCGGGCGGCGTGATCCAGGTCGCCGACGAGCTGCGCGGCTTCGACTTCGACCGGTGCAAGGTGCAGGCCGCGAAGATCTTCGACACGACGCTGGCGATATTCGCACGTGCGAAGACGGATGGGATTCCGCCGGCCGCGGCGGCCGACCGGATCGCCGAGCAGAGGATGGCCGAGGCGCGCCGGACCTGACCCGCGCGGAGGGTCGGCCCGCCGACGGTGGGACATGAGGAGACATGACTCACCCCCGTCGGCGGGTCGACCCGCCAGAAGAGGTTAAAATCGCAGTTGACCAGCGAGGACAGGGCTCCTCGCGGGTTCTGTGCCGAGGCGTTGCATGCGGGCGGCGTACCGTATGGCCCCGGAAGCAGGTACCGTTGATGCCCTACGGACCGGTCTCTCCAAGGGGAGCCCGTTCCGAACCATGAACGCGTGTCAAGACTCTGGGGCCGTCGAGCCCCGTCACCGAGGGGGTCGAGCCATGGGGCGCGGCCGGGCAAAGGCCAAGCAGACTAAGGTCGCCCGCCAGCTGAAGTACAGCAGCGGCGGGACTGACCTGTCGCGTCTGGCCAACGAGCTGGGCGCTTCGACGACTTCGCAACAGCCGCCTAATGGCGAGCCGTTCGAGGACGACGACGAGGAAGACGACCCGTACGCACAGTACGCGGCTCAGTACAACGATGACGAGGACGAGGACTCGACCGAAGAGTCCGGTCCTTCGGCCCATCGTCGCGGCGCTTGACGTCCGTACACCTCGAACAGGCATCACACACGTGACCCGGTCCTGGGGCCTCGGCCCCCGGACCGGGTTTCTGTGCTGCCACCGGTGACTACCGGGCGGCCCTTCTACCGCGCATACGTACCCGTGAGCGCCGCTCCCGTGGCGTGGTCGCCGCGCTCGGTGATCTCTCCGGCGACCCAGGAGTCAACGCCCCGGTCGGCGAGCGTCGCCAGGGCCACGTCCACCGACTCCGCCGGGACGACGGCCATCATGCCGACACCCATGTTGAGGGTCTTCTCCAGTTCGAGCTGCTCGACCTGACCGGCCTTGCCGACCAGGTCGAAGACCGCGCCGGGGGTCCAGGTGGAGCGGTCGACCGTGGCGTGCAGGCCGTCCGGGATCACGCGGGCCAGGTTGTTCGCCAGGCCGCCGCCCGTGATGTGGCTGAAAGCGTGCACCTCGGCGGTACGGGTGAGTGCCAGGCAGTCCAGCGAGTAGATCTTGGTGGGCTCCAGGAGCTCCTCGCCGAGCGTGCGGCCGAACTCCTCGACCTCGCGGTCGAGGGACCAGCCGGCGCGGTCGAAGACCACGTGGCGCACCAGCGAGTACCCGTTCGAGTGAAGTCCGGAGGACGCCATGGCGATCACCGCGTCACCCTTGCGGATACGGTCCGCGCCCAGCAGGCGGTCGTACTCCACCACGCCCGTGCCGGCGCCGGCGACGTCGAAGTCGTCCTCGCCCAGCAGACCCGGGTGCTCGGCCGTCTCGCCGCCGACCAGGGCGCAGCCGGCGAGGACGCAGCCTTCGGCGATGCCCTTCACGATGGCCGCGACACGCTCGGGGTACACCTTGCCGACACAGATGTAGTCGGTCATGAACAGCGGCTCGGCGCCGCAGACGACCAGGTCGTCGACGACCATGCCGACGAGGTCGTGGCCGATCGTGTCGTACACGCCCATCTTGCGGGCGAGGTCGACCTTCGTGCCGACGCCGTCGGTGGCGGAGGCGAGCACCGGACGCTCGTAGCGCTTGAGGGCGGAGGCGTCGAAGAGACCGGCGAAACCGCCCAGGCCGCCGAGGCCCGTGACCTCGGCGCGCTGCGTCTTCTTCACCCACTCCTTCATGAGCTCCACGGCGCGGTCACCGGCTTCGATGTCGACGCCCGCGGCCGCGTAGCTGGCACCGGCGCCCGTGTGCGGAGCACGCCCAGAAGATTCAGCAGACATGAGTTTGGGATCTTTCGTGTCGTTGAACAGGGCGTTACGGGCGACGGAGCGCCTCGGCCGCGGCGTTCGCCGGGCCGGCCGCGAGCTCGGTCTCCAGAAGCTGCTTGCCGAGCAGCTCGGGGTCCGGGAGCTCCATCGGGTACTCGCCGTCGAAGCAGGCGCGGCACAGGTTCGCCTTGGGAATGGTCGTCGACTCGATCATCCCGTCGATGGAGATGTACGAGAGCGAGTCGGCGCCCAGCGAGGTGCCGATCTCTTCGATCGTCATGCCGTTGGCGATCAGCTCGGCGCGGGTCGCGAAGTCGATGCCGAAGAAGCACGGCCACTTCACCGGCGGGGAGGAGATCCGGATGTGGATCTCGGCGGCGCCGGCCTCGCGGAGCATCTTGACCAGGGCGCGCTGGGTGTTGCCGCGGACGATCGAGTCGTCGACGACCACCAGGCGCTTGCCGCGGATGACTTCCTTGAGCGGGTTGAGCTTAAGGCGGATGCCGAGCTGGCGGATCGTCTGCGAGGGCTGGATGAAGGTCCGGCCGACGTACGCGTTCTTGACGAGGCCCGAGCCGTACGGAATTCCACTGGCCTCCGCGTACCCGATGGCCGCGGGGGTGCCGGACTCGGGCGTCGCTATCACCAGGTCGGCCTCGACCGGGGCTTCCTTGGCGAGCCGGCGGCCCATCTCGACACGGGAGAGGTAGACGTTCCGGCCGGCGATGTCGGTGTCCGGGCGCGCCAGGTAGACGTACTCGAAGACACAGCCCTTGGGCTTCGCTTCCGCGAATCGGGAGGTGCGCAGGCCGTTCTCGTCGATGGCGAGCATCTCGCCCGGCTCGACCTCACGGACGTACGCGGCGCCGCAGATGTCGAGGGCGGCGGACTCGGAGGCCACCACCCAGCCGCGCTCCAGCCGGCCGAGGACCAGCGGGCGGATGCCCTGCGGGTCACGGGCGGCGTAGAGCGTGCCCTCGTCCATGAAGACGAGGGAGAAGGCGCCCATGACCTCGGGAAGGATCTTCGCGGCGGCTTCCTCGATGGTGAGGGGCTTGCCGTCGTCGTCCGTCTGGCCGGCCAGCAGGGCGGTGACCAGGTCGGTGTCGTTGGTCGCGGCGACCTGCGTCGCGCGGCCGTTCTCCTTGGGGAGGTCGGCGACCATCTCGGCGAGCCTGGCCGTGTTGACCAGGTTGCCGTTGTGTCCCAGGGCGATCGATCCGTGCGCGGTGGCACGGAAGGTCGGCTGCGCGTTCTCCCACACCGAGGCTCCGGTGGTGGAGTAGCGGGCATGACCGACCGCGATGTGGCCCTGGAGGGAGCCGAGGGAAGTTTCGTCGAAGACTTGCGAGACCAGTCCCATGTCCTTGAAGACCAGGATCTGGGACCCGTTGCTCACTGCGATGCCCGCGGACTCCTGTCCACGGTGCTGCAGGGCATACAGTCCGAAATAGGTGAGCTTGGCGACCTCTTCGCCGGGAGCCCAGACACCGAAGACGCCGCAAGCGTCCTGGGGGCCTTTCTCACCGGGGAGCAGGTCGTGGTTGAGTCGTCCATCACCACGAGGCACACCACCGAGTGTAGGCGAGATCGACCACTGGTCCGAATTGGGGATACGGGCCGCCGCCCGCCGCGCGTGACCGGCGCTTGACAGGTGCGCGGTGTCTCCGTCAGGCTCCCGCCTCATGCAGCCCCTCAGTGACTTTTCAGTCACGCTTGTGGAGCGCCGCCACGTCGACCTGGTCCGTGTCGCGAGCGCCATCTGTCGCTGCGCGTAGGCGCGCTTCCCGCCGCGCCCCGTAGTTCACCTCTCTCCTCCGGTGCGTCCCCGCGCGCCGTTCCCCGCCTCTGATCCGGCCCCGGCCGCGCGCCGACCCGCGCCGCCGCGGGGCCCGGTCGGTGTGCCCTTCATCACGGGAGACCCTGTGACCTCGCACGACCACAAGCTGTGCCGGCGCGCCTTCGGCGGGGAGTACAGCCCGACGCGGTCGGACCGGGCGACGGCCGAGCCCGGACGGCTGGCCGAGCTGCGGGCCGCCTGGGAGCGGACGGACGCGGGGCTGCTGCCGTACGAAACCGGGGCCTGAGGGGCGTTGGGGGAGATTTCGCGGTTTAGCGTGTGCCGCGCCTGATCACGATCTCCTCCCCACTGTTTTCGTTCCACGGCGGAAGGAACCCCCCACATGCAGTCGACCTCCCGAGTCCGTCTGTCGGCCCTGGCCTGCGGCGTCCTGCTGGCGTCGGCGGCGGCCCCCGCCGCCGGGGCCGCCGGGACGGCCGCCGACCGGCGCACGGTGCAGGTCGTGATGGTCAACTTCAGCAACAGCGCGTTCACCGACGCGGGGAAGCTCGAGCCGGCCCTGGAGGCCGCCTACTACGGGAAGAGCGGTTCCCTGACGTCGTACTACGACGAGATCACGCGCGGCAGAACTGCCTTCGGGCCCGCCGGCGCCGACCAGGTCATCGGGCCGCTCACGCTCCCCATGGCCGCCGCCTGCGACAACGGGCGGATCGCGGACGAGGCGCAGAAGGCGCTGGCGGCGCAGGGCGTCGGAGAGAACTCGTACCACCACGTCTCGATCGTCTTCCCGAACGAGAAGGCCAAGTGCGAGTACGCCGGGCTGGGCACGGTCGGCGGCGGGAAGACCTGGATGCCGTCCCAGCACTTCTCGATCGACGCGCTCGTCCACGAGTTCGGCCACAACCTCGGCTACCACCACCAGAAGCGGCTGCGCTGCCCGGACGGTGACCTGGGCGCCGGGTGCAAGGAGGACGGCGACAGCCACAAGTCCGTCATGGGCGGCGGCGGGGCGGCGGCCGGTCTGACGGCGGCGGAGATGATGCACAACAAGTGGCTGTCGGGCGAGGAACTCACCGATGTGACCGCGTCCGGCACGTACACGCTGCGTCCGCTGCACGGCGGGGGCAGCGGCGTCCGCGCCCTGCGCGTCCCGCTCGGCGACAAGGACAAGCTCGTCGTCGAGCTGCGGGCCCGGGCGGGCTCCCTCGACGGGGCGCTCCGGGGCGTCCACGTCTACCGGGTCACCGGGGACGACTACACGAGGTCGGCGCTGATCGACCCGACGCCGGGCGAGGGGAAGGAGGCCGACGCGGACGCGCTCAAGGCCGGTACGGAACTGACCGACACGGCGCGCAAGGTGTCGGTGAAGGTGGTGACCGCGGGGGAGGCGGAGGCGACGGTCGCCGTCGGCCTGGGGGCGGCGGCGGCCGGGCCTGCGGTGCCCGGGCCGGTGGCGGGGGGCGCGTCCCCCGGCCGGTGACCGGGCGCTGGCCGACGCCCGCCGTCGCCTGTCGTGGGCGGCGCGGCCCCGCGCGCGCCGCCCGGTTCGGTTCTGTCCGGCTCAGCTCAGCTCGGCCCGGCTCGGTCCGGCGCGGCCCGGCTCGGTCCGGCCTGTCGGCGGAGAGCTACTTGGTGATCGCCATCGCGTCCAGTCCCTTGCCGTCCGCCCCGGTGAGGGACAGGCCGTTCTCACGGATCTCGTACTTCGCCTCGCCCTCCAGGACCTGGAGCAGCGCCTCCTCGGTGTCCATCACCGGCGGCGGGCAGAGCTTCCGGGTCGTGGCGATCTTGGAGAAGGCGATGGTGGAGCCGGAGACCTTCGCCCTGCCCGACACGTTGTTGCAGCCGAGGTTGCCGCCCACGGACCCGTCCTCGCCGAAGAACAGCTTGGCCTTGGCCGCCGCCGCCTCGGGCAGCGAGCTCGTGGTGTCGCCGTCCCGCAGCGACTCCACGAGCCACTCCGTGCCCAGCAGCTGCGCGTCGGGCGCGGGCTTCGTCTCGGACAGGGCGATGGAGTCGCCCCCGGCCGTGGTGAGCGTCAGCCTGTCGTCCGTGATCCTGGCCTTGAGTTCGCCGGTGAACGTGCGCTGGAGGTGCCGCTCGAACGTGGCGACGTTCTCCGGGCAGCCGATCTCGGTGCTCGAGGCGGGCCCCACGGTGACCGTGTCGCCCTTGACCTCCACATCGGCGCCGAAGCGGTTGCAGCCGGTGTTGCCCTCGGCCCGGCCCTTGTCGTCGATCCGTACCGTGGCCTTCTCCGGCGCCGCCGTCTTCTTCCCGTCGACGGTCACGCTGTCGACGGTCCAGTCGATGCCGGAGAGCTGGATGTCCGGCTTCACGGTGCCGTCACCTCCGGCGCCCGAGCCCGACTCCGTGCCGCAGGCGGCCAGGGTCAGGAGCGCGAGGACGGTGACGGCGCCGGTGAGGGGGCCGGAGATGCGGGTGCGCGACGTATCCATGGCGATGTGACGGAAGCACTGGGGGTTTCGGTTCCACTTCCCCTCGTTCCTCACCCGCCCGCCGGGTCCCTCGTCCCGATGATCACCGTTGCGTACAGCTCGTCGGAGGTGACGACCCGCGGGACGAGCCCGCCGCGTACGACGGTCTCGACGGCCCGCCCCGCCTGGCGCTCGCTCGTCTCGAACAGCAGGTGACCGCCCGGGGCCAGCCAGCGCGCCGCCTCGGCGGTGACCCGCCGCAGGACGTCGAGCCCGTCCGCCCCGCCGTCGAGCGCGACGCGCGCCTCGTGGTTGCGGGCCTCCGGGGGCAGCAGGTCTATCTCGCCGGTCGGTACGTACGGCACGTTCGCCAGCAGTACGTCGACCCGCCCGCGCAGCGCCGCCCGGGGCAGCGGCGCGTAGAGGTCGCCCTCGTACACCAGCCCTCCGACGGCGGTGACGTTGCGCCGGGCACAGCGCACGGCGGCGGGGTCCACGTCCGCGGCGTGCAGCTCCACCCGCTCCAGCGACGCGGCCAGCGCCGCGCCGAGCGCGCCCGACCCGCAGCACAGGTCGGCCACGACGGCCCGCGAAGGGGCGAGGGCCAGGGCCTGCTCGACGAGGAACTCGGTGCGGCGGCGGGGGACGAAGACGCCTGGGTCCACGGCGAAGCGGCGGCCGAGGAACTCCGCCCAGCCCAGCACGTGTTCCAGGGGCAGGCCCTCGGTACGGCGGTCCACCATGGCGGACAGGTGGGCGGCGTCGCGCGCGGTGGACAGCAGGAGATCCGCCTCGTCCTCGGCGAAGACGCAGCCGGCGGCCCGGAGCCTCGTGACGACGGTGGAGGGGGAGAGCGACAGGGGAAGGGACATGGGAAGCCTTTCGGGACGCCGATGGGCGCTCCCTCGGTCCCGGAGTCCGGCTCCTACGTCCGGTGGACCGCACGGTCGCGAGAGGAGAGCACCCGACCTGACACAGCGGTAATGGGTCTCACCTCCTCGGTGCGTACGTCCTGCGTGGGCGTCGGCAACAGTACATGATCAATTAGCGGCTATCCGAGGATCGGCAACAGTCCGGCCAGATGGGCCCGTTCGCCGCTGGCTCCGACTTTCGCGTCGTCGACGGCCGCGTCCCACGTCGTACGCCCCGTGGCCAGCCGGATCCAGGTGAGCGGGTCGGTCTCGACGACGTTGGGCGGTGTGCCGCGGGTGTGGCGGGGGCCCTCCACGCACTGCACGACGGCGTACGGCGGGACGCGCACCTCGACCGCACCGCCGGGCGCCTTCACGGCGAGGGCGTCGGCGAGCAAGCGGGTGCAGGCGGCGAGGGCCTGGCGGTCGTACGGGACGGCGAGGCCGGCTGCGTGGTTCAAGTCGTCGGTGTGGACGGCCAGTTCGACGGTACGGGTGACGAGGTAGTCGTCGAGGCGCATGGCGCCGACGCGGGTCGCCAGCAGCCGCTCGCCGGGCGCGGCGGGCAGCAGTTCGGCGAGGCGGTCGCGGGTCCGCCCGTACAGCTCGCCGAGGTCGGAAGAGGACGCGGCGAGTGCCTTCGTGGCGTCGGAGATCGGCCCGGCGTGTGCGGCGGTCGCGAACGGCCACCGCTGGAGGGTGACCTCCTGCGCGGGTGGTGCCGGCTGCTCGAGACAGCGGGTGACGGCGCCGACCGCCAGGGCGATGTGTGCGGCCAGCTCCCGGACCGTCCAGTCCCCGAGGTGGGTGGGAAGCGCGAGCTGCGCGGGCGTCAGATCGCGTACGGCGTCCTGTACGTTGCCGAACTGTGCCAGGACCGCGGCGCGGGTCTTGGCCGCGTCGTAACGGCGCGGGCGCGGGCGCTTCTGGGCGGCGGATGACATGGCCCGAGATTAGCGCGGGGGCACCGCCTCCGGGCCCTGCCAGGCTCCCGCTCCTCCCCCGGCTCCCGGGCCCCGCTCCTCAAACGCCGGAGGGGCTGGGGTTGCCCAAGAGGGCTGGAGTCGTGCAGGAGACCCGGAGTGCCCTGGTGGCTGGAGTCGCCTCAGGGGGCTGAGGGCTGGAGTGCCCAGGGGACAGGAGTCGCCCCACGGAGCCTGCGTTGCGCGGAGGGCTGGAGCCGCTCCCAAGGGGCCAGAAGTGCGAAAGCCCGGCCCCGGCCGTGACCGGCCGGGGCCGAGCTGGTCGCTCGGGGAGTCGCTCAGGCGAAGAGGCCCGGCAGCGTCGCCTCGTGGGCGGCGCGCAGCTCGCTCAACGGGATGCTGAACTCGCCCTGCACCTCGATCTCGTCGCCGTCCACGACACCGATACGGGTCGCGGGCAGACCGCGCGCGCCGCACATGTCGGTGAAGCGGAGCTCCTCACTGCGCGGCACGGACACGACCGCCCGGCCCGCCGACTCGGAGAAGAGGAACACGAACGCGTCGAGCGCGTCCGGCACGACCAGTCGCGCGCCCTTCCCGCCGCGCAGGCAGGACTCGGTGACCGCCTGGATCAGGCCGCCGTCGCTCAGGTCGTGCGCCGCGTCGATCATGCCGTCGCGCGAGGCGGAGATCAGGATCTCGCCGAGCAGCTTCTCCCGGTCCAGGTCGACCTTCGGCGGCAGGCCCCCGAGGTGGTCGTGGATCACCTGGGACCAGGCGGAGCCGCCCAGTTCCTCGTGCGTGTCGCCGAGCAGGTAGAGGAGCTGGCCCTCTTCCGCGAAGGCGACGGGCGTACGCCGGGTCACGTCGTCGATCACGCCGAGCACGGCGACGACCGGCGTCGGGTGGATCGCCGTCTCACCGGTCTGGTTGTAGAGCGAGACGTTGCCGCCGGTCACCGGGGTGCCCAGCTGGAGGCAGCCGTCCGCGAGACCGCGCGTGGCCTCCGCGAACTGCCACATGACGTCAGGGTCCTCGGGCGAGCCGAAGTTCAGGCAGTCGGAGATCGCGAGCGGCTTGGCGCCGGACGCGGCGACGTTGCGGTACGACTCGGCCAGCGCGAGCTGCGCGCCCGTGTACGGGTCGAGCTTGGCGTACCGGCCGTTGCCGTCGGTCGCCATCGCGACGCCCAGGTTCGTCTTCTCGTCGATCCGCACCATGCCGGCGTCCTCGGGCATGGCGAGCACCGTGTTGCCCTGCACGAACCGGTCGTACTGGTCGGTGATCCACGACTTCGACGCCTGGTTCGGCGACGAGACGAGCTTCATCACCTGCTCGCGCAGCTCCGTCGCGTTCGCCGGGCGCGCCAGCTTGTTCGCGTCGTCGGCCTGGAGCGCGTCCTGCCACTCGGGGCGGGCGTACGGCCGGTTGTAGACCGGGCCCTCGTGGGCCACGGTGCGCGGCGGTACGTCGACGATCTGCTCGCCGTGCCAGAAGATCTCCAGCTGCGAGCCGTCGGTCACCTCACCGATCACGGTGGCGATGACGTCCCACTTCTCGCAGATCTCCATGAACCGGTCGACCTTGTCCGGCTCGACGATCGCGCACATGCGCTCCTGCGACTCGCTCATGAGGATTTCCTCGGGCGAGAGGGAGGAGTCGCGCAGCGGAACGGTGTCGAGCTCGACGCGCATGCCGCCCGAACCGGCCGAGGCCAGCTCGGAGGTCGCGCAGGACAGGCCCGCGCCGCCGAGGTCCTGGATGCCCGCGACGAGCTGCTCGCGGAAGATCTCCAGGGTGCACTCGATGAGGAGCTTCTCCTGGAACGGGTCGCCGACCTGGACGGCCGGACGCTTCGCGGGGCCGGTCGACTCGAAGGTCTCCGAGGCCAGCACCGACACGCCGCCGATGCCGTCGCCGCCCGTGCGGGCGCCGTACAGGACGACCTTGTTGCCGGGGCCGCTCGCCTTCGCGAGGTGGATGTCCTCGTGCTTCATGACGCCGATGCAGCCGGCGTTGACCAGCGGGTTGCCCTGGTAGCACGCGTCGAAGACGACCTCGCCGCCGATGTTCGGCAGGCCCAGGCAGTTGCCGTAGCCGCCGATGCCCGCGACGACGCCGGGCAGCACGCGGCGGGTGTCGGGGTGGTCGGCCGCGCCGAAGCGCAGCGGGTCGACGACCGCGACCGGGCGGGCGCCCATGGCGAGGATGTCGCGGACGATGCCGCCGACGCCGGTGGCCGCGCCCTGGTAGGGCTCGATGTAGCTCGGGTGGTTGTGCGACTCGACCTTGAAGGTCACGGCGTAGCCCTGACCGACGTCGACGACGCCCGCGTTCTCACCGATGCCGACGAGCATCGCGTCGTTGGCGGGGACCTTCTCGCCGAACTGCTTCAGGTGGACCTTGCTGCTCTTGTACGAGCAGTGCTCGGACCACATGACGCTGTACATGGCGAGCTCGGCGCCGGTCGGGCGGCGGCCGAGGATCTCCCGGATGCGCGCGTACTCGTCCTCCTTGAGGCCGAGTTCCTTCCAGGGCTGCTCGGCCTCGGGGGTCTCTGAGGCGTGCTTGACGGTGTCGAGAGTCATGCGTTGACCAGCTTCTTCAGGATCGAGGTGAAGAATCCGAGGCCGTCGGTGCGTCCGGTGCCGACCAGCGGCTCCACGGCGTGCTCCGGGTGCGGCATCAGGCCGACGACGTTGCCGGCGGCGTTGGTGATGCCGGCGATGTCGCGGAGCGAGCCGTTGGGGTTCACGTCCAGGTAGCGGAACGCGACACGGCCCTCGGCCTCCAGCTCGTCGAGCACGCGCTCCTCGGCGACGTAACGGCCGTCCATGTTCTTGAGCGGGATGTGGATCTCCTGCCCGGCGGTGTAGTCCGCCGTCCAGGCCGTTCCGCTCGTCTCCACGCGCAGCTTCTGCTCGCGGCAGATGAAGTGCAGGTGGTTGTTCTGCAGCATCCCGCCGGGCAGCAGGTGCGCCTCGGTGAGGATCTGGAATCCGTTGCAGATGCCGAGGACGGGCATGCCCGCCCGCGCCTGCTCGATGACGGTCTCCATCACCGGCGAGAAGCGGGCGATGGCGCCGGCCCGCAGGTAGTCGCCGTAGGAGAAGCCGCCCGCGAGCACGACCGCGTCGACCTGCTTGAGGTCCTTGTCGCGGTGCCACAGCGAGACCGGCTCGGCGCCCGCGGTCCGGACGGCCCGGAGGCTGTCCTGGTCGTCGAGCGTTCCCGGAAAGGTGACGACTCCGATACGAGCGGTCACTTCGACTCCTCCACCTTCACGGTGAAGTCCTCGATGACGGTGTTGGCGAGGAACGTTTCGGCCATCTCGTTGATGCGGGCGAGGGCGGTGTCATCGACCGGCCCGTCGACCTCGAGCTCGAAACGCTTTCCCTGACGGACGTCCGCGATTCCCTCGAAGCCGAGACGGGGCAGTGCGCGCTGCACCGCCTGTCCCTGCGGGTCGAGGATCTCGGGCTTGAGCATGACGTCGACTACGACGCGTGCCACTGGCACTCCCGGTGGTGGTGTGGTGCGAAGGCGGTTCCATCAGCGTACCCGCCCTGAAATTCTACGCGGGTAGATATACGCTGACGTCGATCACGTTCCGGTATCGGCGCCGACAACCGCGGGAAAAATCCACGAAAAAACGGCCGTCTCCGATTGCGGAGAGACACGCGGACGGAATTAACTGGGCTTCACCATGCAATGCCTCTCGCTGTACAAAGGAATAGCGAGAAAAACAGCATTGCTCCAAAACAGCCGGAAGGCCGGCATCACCGCACGTCAGACGCGATGTTTGACGCGGTAGTGCCGCAGGAAAGGACCGATATCCGTGGCTCAGCGCGTAGTGGTCACGCTCTCCGACGACATCGACGGAGGGGAAGCAGCGGAAACGGTCAGCTTCGGCCTGGACGGGAAGTCGTACGAGATCGACCTGAATCCCGCCAATGCAAAGAAACTGCGCACGGCGCTGGAGCCCTACATCGAGGCGGCCCGAAAGCACTCGAAGTCGGGCAAGGTCTACCGCCACACCCCCGTGGCGCCCGACCCCGCCGCCGTCCGTGCCTGGGCGCGCTCGCACCAGATGGACGTGCCGGCCCGCGGACGCATCCCGAAGAAGGTCTACGAGGCGTTCGCGGAGGCTTCCTGACGGCCCGCCGGGGGGCGGGGACGCGGCGGGCGGAGCCCCGGAGCAGCCGACTTGCGTTCCACCCCCGGTGATCGGCTAGAGTCTGGAGCACGCCGAGGGGCAAGGCCGAAGGGCCGGTCCCCGAGCAGCGTGCGGGTGTAGTTCAGTAGTAGAACACCCCCCTTCCAGGGGGGAGGCGCAGTGTGCAATTCCTGTCACCCGCTCTACATCGCTTACCTACCACTTCGGTGGATCGGGTACAGTGATGGCACCACATGCGGACGTGGCTCAGTTGGTAGAGCATCACCTTGCCAAGGTGAGGGTCGCGAGTTCGAATCTCGTCGTCCGCTCCATGAGTACGAAGGCCCCGGTCATTGCGACCGGGGCCTTCGTCGTGCTGCCCGGCGAGCGCGTACTGACATTTGTCATGCGCGCCGATGACACGCCGCACTGCCGCCCGCCCCGGTCCGGCGGAAACCTTGAGGCATGACCAGCAATGAGTACGTGATCGACGCCGAGGGGCTGCGGCGCGCCTACAGCGGCGGCTTCGAAGCCGTCCGTTCGCTGTCCTTCTCCGTGGCGCGCGGGGAGCTCTTCGCGCTGCTCGGCACGAACGGGGCCGGCAAGACCTCGACCCTGGAGCTCCTGGAGGGCCTCGCCCGCCCCAGCGGCGGCAGCGTCCGAGTGCTCGGGCACGACCCGTACACCGAGCGCGCCAAGGTGCGTCCCCGGGTCGGCGTCATGCTCCAGGAGGGCGGCTTCCCCTCCGAACTGACCGTCCGCGAGACCGTCCGGATGTGGGCGGGCTGCACCAGTGGGGCGCGGCCGGTGGGCGAGGCACTCGACCTGGTGGGGCTGGGGAAGCGGGCGAACGTACGGGTCAAGCAGCTCTCCGGCGGGGAACGGCGGCGGCTGGACCTGGCCACGGCGCTGCTCGGACGGCCCGAGATCCTCTTCCTCGACGAGCCGACGACGGGGCTCGACGCCGAGGGGCGACGCGAGACGTGGGAGCTGGTGCGGGAGCTGCGCGACGGGGGGACCACCGTGCTGCTGACCACGCACTACCTGGCGGAGGCCGAGGAGCTCGCCGACCGGCTGGCGATCCTGCACGAGGGGCGGATCGCGGCGGAGGGGCGGGTGGACGAGGTCGTGGCGCAGCACCCGTCGCAGATCTCCTTCCAGCTGCCGGACGGCTACCACCTGGGGGACCTGCCGCCGCTGGGTCCGCTGGGCGTCACGGGCCACGTGCTGACCGGGCGGACGGCGCGGTTGTTCACCGACCGACTCCAGCAGGCTGCCACGGGTCTGCTGACGTGGGCGGACGCCGCCGGAGTGGAGCTGCGCGGGCTCGACGTGCGGTCGGCCTCGCTGGAGGAGGCGTTCCTGAAGATCGCGGGCGAGGCGAAGAAGAACGAGCGGGACGGGGAAGAGGTGGCTGCGCGATGAGTACGGCTGTGGCGGGACGACTGACGGCTCTGACCCGCGCCGAACTGACCCTGCTCGTACGGCACAAGGCGGTGCTCCTGACGGCGCTGGTCCTGCCGGTGGCCATGACGTACGCGATGAAGCCGGTCGTCGACGACCTGGATCTCGCCGAAGCGGGGCTGTCGCTGGGCGCGGCGATGATGCCGATGGCCGTGGCGTTCGTGCTGCTCTTCGGGGTGTACTCGGCGCTGGTCACGGTCTACGTGGTGCGGCGCGAGGAGCTCGTACTGAAGCGGCTGCGGACCGGGGAGCCGGGCGACGCGGAGATCCTGGCCGGGACGGCCGCCGCCACGCTGGTGGCCGGGCTGGCGCAGTGCGCGGTGCTGATGGTCGCCGGCGCGGCTGTCCTGGGGATGGACATGCCGGCCGATCCGTTGTGGGTGGTGGTCGGGGTGTCGCTGGGACTCGTGGTCGCCGCCTCGACGGCGGCGGTGACGAGCGCCTTCACGCGGTCCGCCGAGGGCGCCCAGCTCACGATCATGCCGATGATGCTGATCTCGATGGTGGGCTCCGGGGTCGTCGTACCGCTCGAACTGCTCCCGGACCGGGTCGCTTCCGTCTGCGAGCTGCTGCCGCTGTCGCCGGCCGTGGAACTCGTGCGGGGCGGCTGGAGCGGGCAGTTGGGGGCGTACGAGGCGCTGGGGGCCGTCGGCACGGCGGCGGCGTGGGCCGTACTGTCGGTGGTCGCTGTGCGGCGGTACTTCCGGTGGGAGCCGCGGCGCTAGGGGTCGGGTGCGGAAGGACCGGGGGCGGGGATGACGGGGTTCTGGGGAAAGCGGAGTCAGGCGGGGAAGCTCGACCTGTACATGCGGGTGCTGCTGTACCTGCTGCCGTGGTTCATGTCGCTGGGCGTCGTCCCGCAGCTGGTGGACGGGCTGAGCTCCGCGCCCGGCGCCGAGGCGCTCGGGCGGGGGCTGGTCGCCCTCTGCGTGGCCCAGTGCGCGGTGGCGATGCACACCATCCACCACGGGCTGGCCCACTACGTCGAGGGGGCGCCCACGCCGTGGCGCTCGGTCGCCACGGCGCTGGGGCTGGGGGCCGCATCGGTGGCGTTCGTCGTGGCCCTTCAGGCGACCGGCGGTGTGGCGGACGAGGGCACGGCGGTGGTGGGACTGCTTCCGTACCCCCTGCTCACGGCGGCCATGTCGACGTTCATGCTGTCGACCGTCCGGCGGCTGATGCTCGGGACGCTGGTCGTCGCGGCGCTGATCGCCGGGGCTCTGGCCGCCACAGGGGGAACCGCGCTGTCGGCCGTGGCCGCGGTGGTGGTCGTGGTCTTCGTGGGACTGATGTCGCTGCTGACAACGCGGTCGTCGGCCTGGTTCATGGCGGTCATCCGCGAGCTGGACCAGGCCCGCGACGTGGCCGCGCGGCTCGCGGTCGCCGAGGAGCGGCTGCGGTTCGGCCGGGACATGCACGATGTCATGGGCCGCAATCTCGCCGTCATCGCGCTCAAGAGCGAACTGGCGGTGCAGCTCGCCCGGCGCGGCCGGCCGGAGGCGGCCGACCAGATGGCCGAGGTGCAGCGGATCGCGCAGGAGTCGCAGCGCGAGGTGCGGGAAGTCGTACGCGGATATCGCGAGGCGGATCTGGCGGCCGAACTGGAGGGGGCCCGAGGGGTGTTGAGCGCGGCGGGCATCGACTGCGCGGTGGACCGGGCGCGGCTCGGCGACGAGCTTCCGGCCGGTGTGCAGTCGGCGCTCGGGTGGGTCGTACGGGAGGCGACGACCAATGTGCTGCGGCACGGGGACGCGCACAGCTGCACGGTGCGGCTGACGGCCGGGGACGGGAAGGCGGTACTGGTCGTGGAGAACGACGGGGCGGGGGGCGTGCCGGCCGCAGGCGGTCCGGGCTCGGGCCTGGCCGGGCTCCGGGAGCGTCTGAACGCTGTCGGGGGGACGCTGCGCGCGGGACCGGCCGCGGGCGGCGTGTTCCGGCTGACGGCCGAGGTGCCCCTGGTGCAGGAGGCGCTGCGGTGAGCGGTTCTCCCGACGGCCGGGTGCGGGTGCTGCTCGCCGACGACGAGCACTTGATCAGGGGCGCGCTCGCCGCGCTGCTCGGTCTCGAGGACGATCTCGCCGTCGTCGCGGAGGCGGCCACCGGACCCGAGGCGCTGGCAATGGCGCGGGCGCACCGCCCGGACGTCGCCGTACTGGATCTGCAGATGCCGGGCGCCGACGGTGTGAGTGTGGCCACAGCTCTGCGCGCCGAGCTGCCCGGCTGCCGCTGCATGATCGTGACCAGCCACGGGCGGCCGGGGCACCTGAAGCGGGCGCTGGCGGCGGGGGTGCGGGCGTTCGTGCCGAAGACCGTCAGCGCGCAGCGGCTGGCCGAGCTGATCCGGAGCGTACGGGACGGAAACCGGTACGTGGACCCGGAGTTGGCGGCCGACGCGATCTCCGCGGGGGACTCGCCGCTGACCGTGCGCGAGGCGGAAGTGCTGGAGCTCGCGGCGGACGGGGCGCCGGTCGCGGAGATCGCCGAGCGGGCCGCGCTGTCGCCCGGGACGGTGCGCAACTATCTGTCCTCGGCCGCCTCGAAGCTGGGTGCGGAGAATCGTCATACGGCGGTACGGCTCGCACGCGAGCGAGGTTGGGTATAGTTGGCATCGCACACGGCAACGCAGTGCATGCGGACGTAGCTCAGTTGGTAGAGCGCAACCTTGCCAAGGTTGAGGTCGCCAGTTCGAACCTGGTCGTCCGCTCAGAGTCAGAAGGCCCCGGTCATCGCGACCGGGGCCTTCTGCGTTGTCCAGGGGGCCCGCCTGCCGCTTGGGCGCCTGTGCCTCTCGTGGCCTTCCGGGTTGCCCGGGGCCGGCTGGCTCGGGAGGAGTCGGCCGGCCCGGGTTACGGCGGGCTTGGGTGCGGCGGGCTTGGGGTACGACCGCGTCGGGTTACGACCAGCTCGTGCCGGTGAGCATTTCGTACGCCTCCACGTACTTCGCCCGGGTCGCGTCGACGATCTCCTGCGGCAGCGCGGGCGGCGGCAGCTCCGCCTTGCGGTCCCAGCCGGAGGCGGGCGAGGTCAGCCAGTCGCGGACGTACTGCTTGTCGTACGACGGCTGGGCGTGACCCGGCTCCCACGTGGCGGCCGGCCAGAAGCGGGAGGAGTCCGGGGTCAGCACCTCGTCGGCGATGATCAGCTCGTCGCCGTCGAAGCCGAACTCGAACTTCGTGTCGGCGAGGATGATGCCGCGGTCACGGGCGATGTCGCGGGCCCGGTTGTAGACGGCGAGGGTCATCTGGCGCAGCTGGGCGGCCGTTTCGGCGCCGACCTGGCGGGCCACTTCCTCGTAGCTGACGTTCTCGTCGTGGTCGCCCACGGCCGCCTTGGTGGCGGGGGTGAAGATCGGAGCCGGGAGTTCCGAGCCGTCCGACAGGCCCTCCGGGAGCGCCAGACCGCAGACCGTGCGGGACGCGTTGTACTCGATGAGGCCCGATCCGGTGAGGTAGCCGCGGGCCACGCACTCGACCGGGACCATCTTCAGGGACTTGCAGACGAGCGTACGGCCGGCCCAGTCGTCCGGGGCTCCGGCGGGGAGGTCCGTCGAGATCACGTGGTTCGGGGCGAGATCCCGGAGCTGGTCGAACCACCAGAGCGAGAGCTGGGTCAGGACCCGGCCCTTGTCGGGGATCTCCGTGGGCAGCACCCAGTCGTACGCGGAAATGCGGTCGCTGGCCACCATCACGAGGTCGCCCGCCTCGTTCTGGTAGAGGTCACGCACCTTGCCCGTGTGGAGGTGGGTCAGGCCCGGGAGCTGGAGCGGCTCGGGCTTTTCTACGAATCCGGACACGGTTCCTCCGCGTAGGTTGATCCAGGAACGCTTCCGATTCTCCCGTATGCGGGGCGGGGGCGCGGGGGCGGGGGCGCGTGGGGGCGTCGGGGGACGCCGTGAGTGGCTCGTGCGGGTGCGTCCGGCGTCCGGCGTTCGGGGGGGGCTTGCGTGACGGGGTGCGTGGTGCGTGGTGCGGGTGCGATGCGTGGTGCGGGTGCGTGGTGCCGGGTGCGGGTGCGGGCGTCAGTCGCGTTTGCAGATGCGGTCGAGGAGGTTGGCCGTCGCGCGCTGGATCCGGGGGTCCACATGGCCGGGGCGGTCCAGGGCCGGGGACCAGGCGAAGGTGCCCGAGGCGAAGACCAGAGCCCCGCTGGGCGCCCGGTAGAGGGACGTCTCCTGGTGGCGGAGCGCGCCTTCGCCGTCCCGGTAGGGGGAGTGGGCCAGCAGGATGCGGCCCCGGTGCTCCGGAAGCGCCGTACGGGGGAAGTACCGGTCCGCCTCGCCCGCCACCAGGCCCTCGATCTCGTCGTTCTCGTGTGCGCCGGTCGAGTCCCAGAGCCAGTGGTCCGCGTTCCGTACGACCAGAGGGCTCGGTTCCGGGACCCTTCCCGCGTACTGGATGCCCAGGAGCTGCTGCTCCGGGCGGTCCACCTCGCGCCAGAGGGCCGGCTTGCCCGGGCCGCGGCGTTTTCGGCAGGTGAGGAGGCGGTCCGGTGTGCCGGAGGCGGAGGGGGCGAGCTCGACCTGCCAGTACATCGTGTTGGCGGAGAGGAACACGAGCGACGTGCCCGCCTCGCGCGCCAGCTCGGTCGCGCGGCGCATGGGGGCGGTCCAGTACTCGTCGTGGCCCGGGAACACCAGGCCCCGGTAGCGGGTGGGGTCGATACGGCCCGCGTGCAGGTCGCGGGCGTCCGCGTAGGCGAGGTCGTAGCCGTACCGCTCGGCCCAGCGGATGAAGTCGTACGCGTGGCCCACGTGCAGCGGGAGGCCGGCGCCGGCGTACGGACGGTCGAAGGAGACCGTGGTGGCCGCTTCCTCCTCCCCCAGCAGGCGGCCCATGCTGTCCCACGCGTGGTACAGGCTCGCGCCGGTGCGACCGTCCTCCGGGTAGAGGTTGTACGCCTGCCACGTGATGTCCGGCAGGAGCAGCAGCAGGTCCGCCGGGTGGCTGTCGCGCACCGTGAAGGGGATGTGGGAGCGGTAGCCGTCGGCGGTGGTCAGGACCGCGACGTACGCCCCGATGCTCCAGAAATCCGGGATCTGCAGGCGCCAGGACAGCCACCAGTGGTGGCAGGAGACCGTGCGGTCGGCGGCGAGCGGGGTCGGCTGGACGATGCCGGAGAGACGGGGGCTGGTGGTGATCTTGGCCGCGCCGTCGCCGCCGTAGTGGCCGATCCGGTAGATGTCGACGGAGAACTGCTGGGGCGGGTCGACGGTGATGTGGAAGTCGATCGCCTCGCCGGGGGCGGCGGCGCCCTGGGACGCGAAGCCCTTGATCTGCTGGCGTACGTCGTCGGCGGTGCGGGGGCCGCCGGTGGACGCGGAACGGCGCTGCGGGAGCCTGGCGCCGGTGACGGGGTCGCGGTGGTCCGCGCCCTCGGTCGGCTCGGCGTACCAGGGGATGACCTGGCCGCTGTCGCCGAAATAGTGCTCGCTGCCGCGCAGCCAGGGCAGTGGGCCCTGGCCGAAGGGATCGGACACGGCATGCGCGAGGGCGCCCGATTCCCAGCGCCGGATGAACTCGTCCCCCATGCCGCTTCCCTCCCTCTAGCCCCCGAGACAACTGTGATGCGCCACTTGTCAGCTACTGGAACCCAGCACATCACATAACGCACGCACTCCGTCACCGTTCGTCGCGAATTGACGTTAACGGAACGTGGGGCTCCGGTAAGCGGGGGGCGTGATAAGGCGTGCCGGCGGGTGGCTGGGGGTGCGCTTGGTGCTTCTGGGGCTCCTGGTTGCCGGCGGTACTGGTCGTGCCGTGCTGCCGGGCGGTGGGGGGCTCTCGGGAGCCCTGCGGTCGGTGCCGCGCCGGGGCGTCTCCTCGGGCGTCGAACGTTCGGGCACTGCTGCGGGCGAGTTCGGGTGGTTGCGTTCAACCCCCTGCGGGGAGCGCCCCGGCACGTCCCCTCCTGCCACTGCGAGAGGGTGCGCGGCGGCGTGGCGGGGTGGTGGTGGGCCTCCCGCCACCGGTGGGCTGGGTGCGCGGGAGCTTGGGGCGGCTCTGTGCCGGGTGTGGGAGGGCGAGGAGAAGGTGGGTGGTGGGTCAGACCAGGCGGACTGTCTTTTCCGGGCGTACTCCTACCGAGGCCAGCCAGGAGCGGAGGGGGGCCGCGTCGCCGTCTTCCACCAGGGTCAGGACACGGGGAGCCAGGTCCTGGCGGCGCTCGCCGTCCACGAGGAGCGCGGGGCCGTCGAGCCAGTCCAGGCCCGGGAGGGCTCCGGCCGTGTCCACCGCGGCGCAGCAGACCATGGCGGTGACGTGGTCGGCCAGCAGGTCCCGGCCCGTCCTCGGCGGTACGAGGGGGAAGAGCGGGAGCGGGTCGGTGCTCCAGGGGTCGCCCTCGTTCGGGGCGAGCGGAGCCGGGGGTGGCGCGGCCGCCTCCTCTCGAGCCACTTCTCCTTGGATGGCGGCGGCGAGGGCCTCCGCCTGGGGGGTGGCGCCGTCGGCCGACAGGTGGTCCATCACGCGGGTGAGCGTGGGGGCCGTGGCGCGGCGTACGCCGATGGTGTCCAGGACCCGGTGCAGGCGTGCGGCGTCCGCCCGCCACTTGCGGTCCACGACCTCTTCCGGGTACTGCTGCCAGTCCACCGGCGACCAGCCCGGGCCCGGCTCGGCGGGGCCGCCGTGGAACAGGCGGGCGGCGAGGAGCGAGGCCGCCTCGTCGACGGAGCCGGGCTCTTCCAGGAGGTCGCACGCCGGGCGTTCGCCCAGGCGGGAGGTGAAGCCTTCGGCCAGGCGGTCGCGGCGGGAGAGTTCGGTGAGGGCGGAGACCACGCCCGCGTCGAGGCTGGAGGGCCAGCGGCCCATGCGCCAGGCGGGCAGCGCGACGCGGGTCAGGAGGCGGTCCCAGCCGGCGTAGGCCAGGCCCACCTGCTCCTGGGCGACGATGCGCAGGCCGTAGTCGACGGTCTGGGCGCGCTCCGACGCGGCTGTGGCGACGCCGCGTTCCATCTCGGCGGCGTGCGCGCGGCAGCTGCGCAGGAGGAGTCGCGAGATCCAGCCCACGAACCGCAGGGGCAACCGGTGCAGCGGCTTCCGCGGCGAGGCCGCCTCGGCCACCGCGGCGTCCAGACCGCGTACGAAACGCCGGGCGGCGGCTATGTCGGGGTGCGCGGAGGGTCCCGTGCCGGCGACGACCGGGGCCAGTACCGCCCGCAGCTCGGCCACCCGCATCCACCAGAGGAACGGGGACCCGATGACCAGCACGGGCGCCGCCGCGACACGACGGCGTCCCGGGGCCGCGCCCGGTATGGACGCCGGGTGCGTGCGGTCCTCCAGCCAGCTGTCGCAGTCGGGCGTCAGCGCTATGGCGGACGGCGCGGGCACCTCCAGGCGGTCCGCCAGGTCGCGCACGAGCCGGTAGAGATCCGGCGCGGAGCGCTCGGCGATCTCGACCGTCGGTGTCGTCGCGGGTCTGGCCCGTGCGATCACCGTCCCCACGGCGGCTGCCACCAGCAGGACCACGACCGCGACGGCGGTCGTCACCCAGCGCGCGGCGTCCCAGCCCCCGCCGACCGCGTGGCCCGTCGCGCCGCCCGCGAACAGGACGACGGCGACGGCCGCGGGCAGCAGGGCGACGGCCAGCGCCGTGCTGCGGACGCGCAGCACGGCGAGAGCCCTGGAACGCGCGGACTGCGCGCCCTTCTCCACACCCATACCGGTACCGGACACGGCCGGACGTCACCCCCTTCGCCCTGCGACGGCTTTGCTCACTCCCCCACTGTGGCACCCGCCACTGACATCGCAATGTCGGTGGGCCAAGTGCCGGAATGCCTCCGCCGCACCCTAGTTGGGGGTGGCGCGGCCGTCAGCCGGATGGCCGAGCGGTCACTCGATGGAATGGCTTTGGGGAAAGCTGCTGACGTCGTCGGGCGTGGCGGCGGGTGGGATCAGGCCCCGGACGCCGCCTTCTCGGCGATGTCCGTACGGTGCTGCGAGCCGTCGAGGCGGATGCGGGACACCGCCGCGTACGCCCGCTCCCGGGCCTGGGCGAGGTCCTTGCCCGTCGCCGTGACGGACAGCACGCGACCGCCCGCGCTCACGACCGCGTCGCCCTCGTGCCGGGTCCCGGCGTGCAGGACGTACGCGTGGGGCGCATCCTGGGCCGCGACCTCGTCGAGGCCCTCGATCGGGTCGCCCGTGCGGGGTGTCTCCGGGTAGTTGTGCGAGGCGATGACGACCGTCACGGCCGCGTCGTCGCGCCAGGTCAGCGGCGGTTCGACGTCGAGAGTGCCGTTGGCGGAGTGCAGGAGCACGCTCGCCAGCGGGGTCTTCAGGCGGGCCAGGACCACCTGGGTCTCGGGGTCGCCGAAGCGGGCGTTGAACTCGATGACCCGTACGCCGCGCGAGGTGATCGCCAGGCCGGCGTACAGCAGACCGGAGAACGGCGTGCCGCGGCGGCGCAGCTCGTCGACCGTCGGCTGGAGGACGGTCGCCATGACCTCGTCGACCAGCTTGGGATCGGCCCACGGGAGCGGGGAGTACGCGCCCATGCCGCCGGTGTTCGGACCCTCGTCGCCGTCGAGCGCGCGCTTGAAGTCCTGGGCGGGCTGGAGCGGGAGCACGGTCACGCCGTCGGTGATCGCGAAGAGGGAGACCTCGGGGCCGTCGAGGAACTCCTCGATGACCACGCGGTCGCAGGCCAGCGCGTGCTCACGGGCCGCCTGGAGGTCGTCGGTCACGACGACGCCCTTGCCGGCGGCGAGGCCGTCGTCCTTGACGACGTACGGCGCGCCGAAGGCGTCCAGGGCCGTGTCGATCTCTTCGGGCGTGGTGCAGACGTAGCTGCGGGCGGTGGGAACGTTCGCCGCGGCCATCACGTCCTTGGCGAAGGCCTTCGAGCCCTCCAGCAGGGCGGCCTCCTTGGACGGCCCGAAGCAGGGGATGCCGGCCGCGCGCACGGCGTCGGCGACGCCCGCGACGAGCGGCGCCTCCGGGCCGACGACGACGAGCCCGGCACCGAGCTCGCCGGCGAGCCGGGCCACGGCCGCACCGTCGAGGGCGTCGACGGGGTGCAGCTCGGCCACCTCGGCGATCCCGGCGTTGCCGGGGGCGCAGTACAGCGCGGTGACGTCGGGATCGAGGGACAGAGAGCGGCACAGGGCGTGTTCGCGGGCGCCGCCGCCGATGACGAGGACCTTCACGGTGTGCAGCCTAGCCCGCGCGCCGCGCTCCCCCCGCCGGGCTACTCGTTCGTGAACTCCTCGACGACCGTCGCGCCCAGCTCCCGCACGATCAGGTCGTGCCCGGAGAGCGCCGAGTCGACGAGATCCGCGTCGTCCTCCTGCGGTACGTCGTCCTCGATCGCCATCGGCGGGGGCGGGGCGGGTGCGGGCTCGGGGGCCTGGTGCGCCGGATACGGGCTGCCGCCTGCGGGGGACGGTTCGGAAACCGGGCGCTGCGGGGCGGCGGGGGGCGCGGCCTGCTGGGCCTGCGGGGCGGGGCGGGGTGCGGGGGCCGGGGCCGGGGGCCGGCCGCCGAAGCCGCCTCCGCCGGGGGGCTGGGCGCCGCCGCCTCCCCCGCCGCCGGACGGGTCGACGATCGACTCGATCTTCCACTGCACGTTGAAGGATTCGGCCAGCGCCTGCTTCAGAACGTCCTCGCTGCCGCTGCTCGCGAAGTTGTCGCGGGCGCCGGCGTTGATGAAGGCGATCTGGAGCGTGGTGCCGTCGAAGCCGCTGACCTGGGCGTTCTGACTCAGCAGGATCCAGGTGAAACGCCGCCGGTTCTTGACGGCCTCCAGGATGCCCGGCCACATGTTCTGCACCTGTACGGCGCCCTGCGCGGCCGGCTGCGAGACAGCGGGCGCGGGCGGCGCGGCCGGGGCGGCCGCCGGGGCCTGGCTGGGCGCGGGCTGCGGCTCGGGACGGCCCTGACCGGGGGCGGAGGCGGTGGGCCACCCGCCGGGCCGGCGCCCTGCGGTGTCCCCCGTCCCGGCAGCACCGGCACCCGGGCCTGCCGAACCGGGCCACGCGCCGGGGCGCTGGCCGCCGTCGGGGGCGGGGGCGGACGGCTCGGCCGTCGAAGCGGGCGCGGGCGCGGGAGCGACCGGCGCGGGCATGACGGGAGCCGGCGCGGGCACGGCCTGCGGAGCCCCGTGCGCCTCGGCGCCCGGTACGTATCCCATCGCGGGGCCGGGAGCGGCGGCAGCGGCCGTGAACGCGCCACCGGCGCCGCCGCGCTCCAGCCGGTCGAGTCGCGCCTGGAACGAACGCTCGTCGTCGAAGGCGGCGGGCAGCAGCACCCGGGCGCAGATCAGCTCCAGCTGGAGCCGCGGCGACGTGGCGCCGCGCATCTCGGTGAGGCCGGTGTTCACCAGGTCGGCGGCGCGGCTCAGCTCCGCCGCGCCGAACACCGACGCCTGGGCCTGCATCCGCTCCACGACGTCGGCGGGCGCGTCGATCAGGCCCTTCTCACGGGCGTCGGGCACGGCGGCGAGGATCACCAGATCCCGCAGCCGCTCCAGCAGGTCGGCCACGAAGCGGCGGGGGTCGTTGCCGCCCTCGATCACCCGGTCCACGATCTCGAACGCGGCGGCTCCGTCACCGGCCGCGAAGGCGTCCACGACGGAGTCGAGCAGTGAGCTCTCCGTGTACCCGAGGAGGGCTGTGGCCATGGCATATGTCACACCGTCGTCGGCCGCGCCGGCGAGCAGCTGATCCATGACGGACATGGAGTCACGCACGGAGCCCGCTCCGGACCGGACCACCAGGGGCAGTACGCCGTCCTCGACCGGGATGCCCTCCTTGCCGCACACCTCGCCGAGGTAGTCGCGCAGCGTCCCCGGGGGCACCAGCCGGAACGGATAGTGGTGCGTGCGCGACCGGATGGTCCCGATGACCTTCTCGGGCTCGGTCGTCGCGAAGATGAACTTCAGGTGCTCCGGCGGCTCCTCGACCACCTTCAGCAGGGCGTTGAAGCCCGCCGGGGTGACCATGTGGGCCTCGTCGATGATGTAGATCTTGTAGCGGCTGCTCGCCGGCCCGAAGAACGCCTTTTCCCGCAGGTCACGGGCGTCGTCCACGCCACCGTGCGAGGCGGCGTCGATCTCGATGACGTCGATCGATCCCCGGCCGTTGCGGGCCAGGTCGACGCAGGACTGGCACACGCCGCACGGGTTGGGCGTGGGGCCCTGCTCGCAGTTCAGACAGCGGGCGAGGATGCGGGCGCTGGTCGTCTTTCCACAGCCCCGCGGCCCGCTGAACAGGTACGCGTGGTTGACCCGGTTGTTACGCAGGGCCTGCTGCAACGGGGCAGTGACATGCTCCTGCCCGATGACCTCGGCGAACGACTCGGGACGGTAGCGGCGGTAGAGCGCAAGGGACGACACGCATACGAGGTTATCGGGACCCGCTGACAACCGGTCCCGCCCAACGCAAGCGCCCCCCACGCACCCGCCAGAGCTCACTTACCCTTGCTGCCTTCCGGCCCTGGGGGAGTTCGGTGAGATAGCGCCACGTGAGGGGCTGGCCCCCACCCTAGCGGATCGGCCCCCGTGAAACGACCCGCACCCCCACCCGGCGGCGACCACCCGGAACGCGTTCGCGAGCACTCCTCAACGTCTTGTATTGTTTGCGGCGGAGGATTCGCCTAGTGGCCTAGGGCGCACGCTTGGAAAGCGTGTTGGGGGCAACCCCTCACGAGTTCGAATCTCGTATCCTCCGCAGCTGGAAGGCCCGGACCGCTCACGCGGTCCGGGCCTTCTGCGTTTTCCGCCCCCGCGCGGGTTGCTCGACGAACAGGCCGTTCACGTGCTGGTATCGGCATTCGCGCGGTTCCCGGGCTTGGGGAGGGCGATGGTTCGGGCACGGGTCGTCGACGGGGCGCCGTACGCAGGCGCTGCGCCGACGCGGGTCTGGTACCTGTCGTACGGGTCCAACACGCATCTGGACCGGCTGACGTTCTACCTCGCCGGCGGTCGGCCTCCGGGCGCGTCCAGGACGTACCCGGGCTGCAGGGACCGGCGTGCGCCGGCGGCTTCCGTCCCGGTGGAGCCGGCCGGCGCGCTGTACTTCGCCACCGAGTCCGCGGTGTGGAGCGGCGGCCGGGCCTTCTTCGATCCCGGGGGGCGCGGACGGGTTCTGGCGCGGGCCCATCTCGTCACGGCCGAGCAGTTCTCGGACATCGCCGCCCAGGAGATGTACCGGGAGCCGGGCGTCGACCTCGACCTGGGCGAAGCGCTGAGCGAGGGCAGGTCGACGGTCGGGGGCGGGCGCTACGAGACGCTCGTCTGTCCCGGCACCGTCGACGGCGTCCCCGTGCTCACCTTCACCGCCCCGTGGGGAGTGGACGAGGTCGAGTGGACCAAGCCGTCCGCCGCGTACGTGCGGTACCTGGCCACGGGACTGCTGGAGGCGGGCGCGTGGGACGAGGCCACCGTCGCTGCCTACCTGGCGGCCTGCCCCGGGGCCGCCGGGCACTGGAGCCCACGGGCGATCCTGGAATTGATCGCGCGGTGACGGGGCGGCATCTCAGCGGGCTTCGACCGGGAGGTGCGCCGGTTCCCCGGCCGGAGCCCGGGGCGGGGCGGCCGCCGGGACGGTGGGGGCCGGTTTCCGGAGCAGGAGCAGCGCCGCGTCGTCGTGGAGTCGGCCGCCGACGTGCGCCAGCAGGTCGGCGTGGAGAGCGGCGAGGGTCCGGGACGGCTCGTCCGACATGTGCCCCGCCGCCCGCTCGACGAGCGGGTAGAAGGCACGGTCGTGGTCGCGGGCCTCGGTGACCCCGTCGGTGTAGAGGAGCAGTTGGTCGCCGTCGGCGAAGGGCAGCACCTGGAGGCTCGGGGTCGCGCCGGTGAGGGCCCGCAGTCCGAGCGGTGGAGCCGGACGGGTCGGCTCGACGGCCCGTACGCGGGAGTCGCGGACCATCAGCGGCGGGGCGTGCCCGCAGTTGACGACCTCCATGCGTCCGTCGCCGGGGTAGCCGGCGACCACGGCCGTGACGAAGTCGTCGGCGCCCAGATTGCGCGCCAGGCTCCGCTCGATCCTGGCGACGACGTCGAGGAGGTCCGGTTCGTCGTAGGCGGCCTCCCGGAAGACGCCGACCACCAGAGCGGCCGTGCCCACCGCGGGCAGCCCCTTTCCCCGTACGTCGCCGACGATGAGCCTGACCCCGTACGGAGTCGGCACCAGTGCGTACAGGTCGCCGCCGATGCGGGCCTCCGCCGCGGCTGCGCTGTAGCGGACGGCCACCTGGAACGGGCCGACCGTCGCGGGCACGGGCTTGAGCAGGGCGTGCTGGGCGGCCTCGGCGACCGAGCGGACGTCCGCGAGGACCCGCTCGCGGCGCACCCGCAGACCGCCGGCCAGGGCACTCGCCAGCGTCACGGCGACCAGCGCCGCGACCTGGACGGCCAGCTCGCGACCCGGGACTCCGTCACGGAAACCGAGCGCGGCCCCCAGGACGACGGCGAGAGTCCCGACGCACAGGACTCCCCGTGGCCGGCCCGTGGTGGCGGCCAGCGCGGGTCCGGCTGCGAGCAGGGGCAGCCAGATCGGCGCGGCTCCGGTCATCAGGCCGAGGAGTGCGACGACGGAGACGATGAGTACGGGGGTGCCGGTGGCGTACCGCGCGGTGGCTCCCGCCCGGATCCTCGTGAACGGCCTCGTCGGCCCCTGGCCGCCTTCGTGGTCTCGGGCCTGCCTCATGGTGTGGTCCGCAGTCCTTTCCTGGTGGCGGCACATACGACTGAATGTCCGTTTCATCCAGAGAACAGGCTCTGTGCGGTGCGCCACAAGGGCGGGGATTTCAGATAGTGAGCGAGAGGCCCCTGGTCACGCGGCCGGCCGTGGGCAGCAGACGCGCCAGTACCTCGTCGACGCGGGAGAGCCGGTCCGCCCGCAGGGAGACGCCGAGCGAGCCGAGGCGGTCGCCGCTGTAGACGGGCACCGCGACGCAGACCGTGCCGAGGGAGTACTCCTCCAGGTCCATGACGGCCGGGGCGGTGAGCGGTGCATCGAGTCGCCGCAGCAGTTCGGCCCGGTGGGTGATGGTCCGGGGCGTGAGGTCGGCGAGCGAGTGCCGGGAGAGGTAGTCGTTGCGGGACTCCTCGTCCAGTTCCCGCAGCACGCACTTGCCGAGCGCGGTGGCGTGCCCGGCGTCCTCGAACCCCACCCAGAGGTCGACCCGCGGCGCCCGGGGCCCGTCGACGATCTCGGCGACCCGGATCTCGCCCTCCTCGTAGAAGGTCAGGTACGCGGCGGCCGACAGTTCGTCCCGCAGGGCGGCGAGCGTGGGCCGGACACGGCTGAGCAGCGCCTGTCCCCGGCTGCCGGCGTGCAGCGCGCCCAGCTGGTCCCCGATGACGAACCCGCCGTCGTCGAGCTTCCGCACGTAGCCGTCATGGACCAGTGTCCGCAGCAGGTGGTAGGTGGTGGCCAGCGGCAGGCCCGTCTCGCGCGCCAGCTGCTTCGCCGGCGCGCCGCCGCTGTGCGCGCCGACCGCTTCCAAGAGGCGGAAGGCTCGCTGTACGGAGGTGATGAGCGTCGGGCCGTCCTGCGCAGCCATACGTTCAGCGTGCGCCCCGCTCACCGGCCGGGCAAGGCCCGCGGGCGGTCACTTGGCATCGCGCCGTTCCCGGGAGCGAATCCTCGTCATGCCAGGCGCTTGTAGAAGAAGCTGCAGGGCTTGAGCGTGCCGGTCGGGTCGGCCGCGTAGTCGGGGACGGTGCCGTAGTGGGTCCAGCCGGCGGAGCGGTAGAGGCGCTCGGCGGGACTGGCGCTCTCGGTGTCGAGCAGCAGGAGCGTGGCGCCGGCGCGGGCGGCCTCACGCTCGGCGGTGGCGAGGAGTGCGCGGCCCAGGCCCTGGCCCCGGGCGGTGCGGTGCACCATGAGCTTGACCAGTTCGGCGCGGTGCCGGCTGTTGGGCTTGGGGCTCAGGGACAGGGCGAAAGTGCCGACTGTGCCGCTCGGCCCCCGGGCCGCCCACACGGAGAGGCCGCCGTCGTCCACCGCCGGCTGCTGGGCGGCCCACCAGGCGGCGGCCTCGTCCTGGCCGAAGGGGGCCAGGAAGCCGACGGACGCGTCGTCGTCGACGGCGTCCGCGAGCACGGTGGCCAGGTTCCGCACGTCGGCGCGGAACGCTTCGGCGGACAGGCGGGTGATCACGTACGCGGAAGCGGGGCCTGCGCGGTGCTCGGGAGCGGGGCGTGCGCGGTGTTCGGACGCGGGGTGGGTCATGGCTGGACGACCGCCACCATGTAGCGCGCCCCGGCGGGCCCGGGACAGCGGAAGCGCGACGGGCCCCAGAGGCGGAAGCGCAGGCAGTCCCCGGTGCGCAGGTCGTGGACCTGGTCGCCCGCGGTGATCTCCAGGCCGCCGTCCAGCACCCAGATGTGCTGCTCGATGCCCGGTACGGGCGGTCCGTCGTACGCGATGTCCGCGCCCGGGCGCAGGACGCCCTCGACGATCTCGGCCCGCAGGCCGGGGTGGGGCGGGGACACCGACCGGCGGGTGAACCCGGACTCCTCGTCGCGCCACACCAGCTGGCGGTCGGCGTGGACGAGCTGCGGCGGCTCGGACTCCACCTCCGCGAGCAGGCGCGACATCGTGCGCCCGTAGACGGCGCACAGGCTCCCCAGCAGGGACGCCGTCGGACTGATCTCGGCGCGTTCCAGGCGCGAGAGCGTGGAGCGGCTGACGCCCGCGCGGCCGGCCAGTTCGTCCAGCGACCAGCCGTGCTCGACCCGGAGGGCGGCGAGCCTCTCCGCCAGGCGGTCCTCGAGTGGAGTTCTCATACCAGAGAGAATATCCCGGATATGGGAGAACTATGCGACCCGGTGACACGAAGAGGGCGCCCCGTCGTCCTCGCGGAGGGGCAGCGCGGTGCGGGGGCCTGGCACGAGCACCGCGTCGGTGGGGATCAGGAGCGCGGCGGTCGTCGCCAGCACCTCGCCGAGCAGCACCGGGTCGCGGGCGGCGCGGTCCCCGCCGGTCCGTTCGCACCGGGCGCACAGCGTCCTGCGCAGCGCCGCGCGCCACGCGGCGTGCGGAACACCGCACGTGTCGCAATCGTCGTACGAGACCATGACCCCCACCCCGCTGCGGCCGACTGGGGTAAAGCGTTCCACGGGGGTCTGACAGTCGTGCCGGACGCGGCGCGGGAAGCGGTCCCCGCCGGGCGTCCGTCGCCGTGCGCCGGAGGCCGGCGTCAGAAGTCGTCGCAGGTCGCGGTCGCGAACCTGCCGGTGGCACTGGCGGTCCGGGGCGTGTCGCCGCCCACCGTCACGGAGCAGGCGGCCGTGCCCCCGGAGGGCCCGGTGGTGACGGCCAGCGAGCCGCCCTTCAGCAGTCCGGTGGTCTCCACCTCCTCGCGCCACGGGAGCCGCACGTCGGAGAGGGTCGCCGACGAGGCGTTCCCGTCCTTCCAGATGGTGTACGTGACGGTGACGTCCCGGGCGTCGCCCGTCACGGCGTACCTCACCTTCACCGTCCGGGTCGACTCGTCGTCGACCACCGTGGCCACCGTGGCGATGACGGCGATGCAGCCGCCGGCGAAGAGGACGACCAGGCCGAGGAGCACCCAGGGCCAGATCCGGCGCTCGCGGGGCGGCCGCGGGTAACCGGCCCGGCCGGGCGGGGGAAGGCCGCCGTCCGGCGGGCGGGGGCCCCACCCGGGGTCGCCCGGGGGCGGAGGCGGTGTGTCGGACATGGGCCGGTCCTTCCGGAGAGTCGCCCTTCGCTGATTCAGATGATTCAACGGGGGGCGCCCGTCCGCCCGGCGGGCGTGTGCGTCGCGGCCCTGTTTGGGTGATCATCGGGGGATGAGCCCTGAGATCCGCCTCGCCCAGCAACCGGAGGCCGACGAACTGCTCGGCCGCAGCCCGCTCGCCGACCTGATCGGCATGCTGCTCGACCAGCAGATCCCCATGGAGTGGGCGTTCGCGGGCCCGTACACGATCGCCCAGCGGCTGGGCGGCGACGATCTCGACGCGCACGAGATCGCCGCGTACGACCCGGAGGCCTTCGTCGAGCTGCTGTCGGCCAAGCCGGCCGTGCACCGCTATCCGGGGTCGATGGCCAAGCGCGTGCAGCAGCTCTGCCAGTACCTGGTGGACGAGTACGGCGGCGACGCGACCGCGATCTGGCGCGACGTCGCCACCGGCCGGGAGCTGCTGGCCCGCCTGAACGCGCTGCCCGGCTTCGGCAAGCAGAAGTCGCAGATCTTCCTGGCTCTGCTGGGCAAGCAGCTCGGCGTACGGCCTGAGGGCTGGCGGGAGGCGGCGGGCGCGTACGGCGACGAGGGGTCGTACCGGTCGGCGGCGGACATCACGGGCCCGGAGTCCCTGACGAAGGTCCGCGCGTTCAAGCAGGAGGCCAAGGCGGCGGCCAAGAAGGCGGCGAAGAAGTCCCCCGTGAAGTGACCGCCGGGGGCGCGGTGTCCTCCGAACGGGTGAATGCCCACCCGGCCCGCCCGGTGCGGCGGAACACGGGCACCACACCCGGCCACATCACCGGAGTGGGCTGTTCCGCTCGTGATTTGATCCCGGTCCGGCATTGAATACGACGTTTGCACCCCGTCCTCATGGCTGCGCCCGGAGCCGCTTGACCGGTAGGCTTTCCGTGTGATCTTCAAGCGCATCGGAAACGGCCGGCCGTATCCCGACCACGGCCGGGAAAGCACCCGGCAGTGGGCGGATGTCGCACCGCGCCCGGTCCGCCTCGATCAGCTGGTGACGACCAAGGGCCAACTGGACCTCGAGACCCTGCTGGCCGAGGACTCGACCTTCTACGGCGACCTCTTCGCCCACGTCGTGAAGTGGCAGGGCGACCTGTACCTGGAGGACGGACTGCACCGCGCGGTCCGCGCCGCGCTCCAGCAGCGACAGGTGCTGCACGCGCGCGTCCTCGAACTCGACGGCATGTGACGACCCGAACGGCTGTCCCCACTGGGCCTTACGGGTTGGCCTGCCCGGTGTCATTGATCATTTAGTAGGCATTGCTCCCCGTGCGCACTACGCTGCGCCCATGAGCATGCTGACTCCCCCCGGCATGGGCGGAAAGTACCGCATTACGGGCGACAAGTTCCCGCGCATGCGCCGCCCCCGGAACCGGCGCAGGACCATCCTCGTGGTGGTGTCCTCCCTCGTGGCCCTCGGTCTGGCCGGCTGGGGGACGCTGCAGCTCATCGACGTCTTCACCGGGGGCACGAAGAAGACCTCGGCCGCCGGGCGCGTGAAGAGCTGCGACAGGGCGGCCGCGCCGTCCGCACCCGCCCGGGCCGCCGCCCTGCCCGAGCCGCGCGCGATCAAGGTGAACGTCTACAACGCGACCAAGCGCAGCGGTCTCGCCAAGGAGACGGCCGACGAGCTGAAGAAGCGCGGCTTCACCATCGGCAAGGTCGGCAACGCGCCGCCGGAGTACGACAAGAAGGTCAAGGGCGCCGGGATACTGCTCGGCGCGCCCAAGGCGGTGTCCGGCGTCATGCCCGTACTGGGTACGCAGCTCAGGGGCGCCGCGCAGAAGGCCGACGCCCGCAAGAGCGCCGACGTCGACCTGATCCTGGGCTCCGGCTTCAAGAGCCTGACGACGAAGAAGGACGCGGACAAGGCCCTGGCCGTCCTGGCCAGGCCCGCGCCCTCCGCGAAGTGCTGAGAACGGTGCGTACGGCCGTCTGCTAGCCGGCGGTGCCGTACATCCGGTCGCCCGCGTCGCCGAGCCCCGGCACGATGTAGCCGTGCTCGTTGAGCCGCTCGTCGACCGAGGCGGTGACGACGGTGACCGGCGTGCCGGCCAGCTCGCGCTCCATGACCTCGACCCCCTCGGGCGCCGCGAGCAGCACGACGGCCGTGACGTCGTCCGCGCCGCGCTTGATCAGCTCACGGATCGCCGCGACCAGAGTGCCGCCGGTGGCCAGCATCGGGTCGAGGACGTACACCTGACGGCCGGAGAGGTCCTCCGGCATGCGGGTCGCGTACGTCTCCGCCTGGAGCGTCTCCTCGTTGCGGATCATCCCGAGGAAGCCCACCTCGGCGGTCGGCAGCAGCCGCACCATGCCGTCCAGCATGCCGAGTCCGGCCCGCAGGATCGGTACGACCAGAGGCCGGGGGTGAGAGAGCTTCACGCCCGTCGTCGCCGTCACCGGGGTCTCGACGTCGACCTGTTCGGTGCGCACGTCCCGGGTGGCCTCGTACGCGAGCAGGGTGACCAGCTCGTCGGCGAGGCGCCGGAAGGTCGGGGAGTCGGTGCGCTTGTCGCGCAGCGTGGTGAGTTTGTGCGCCACCAGCGGGTGGTCGACGACGTGGATCCGCATGAGGCCAACAGTAACCGGGCAGTACGGGCCGCTCACCCTGGCATCAACACGCCGGGCGGAGGGAAGGTGGGGTGAGGGCAGACGCGGGCTTGGGATGGTGTGGCCGATGCCGGACGGGAACCGGGAGCAGGATCAGCAGCGGGAGGCCGACCGGGAGCGGCCGGAGAGCACGGGCGAGGCCGACCGCAGGCGGCGGCGTGCCCAGTTCCTGCGCGAGCTGAACGAGGCGAAGGCGCTGCGCGAACGCGTGCAGCCGCGCCGGGCCCGGGCGGCCCGGATGCGGCAGCAGATGCGGATGCGCACCTTCCGCTGGTAGAGAGGCCCTCTCGCAGGACTGGTACACGACGCAAGAGCGGAAGACCTCTCGCGGAACGCTTTCTTCTGCCACGATTCCGAGTGGGCGGGGTCCGGAGCTGCGAATCGGTTTCTCCCCGACCAGCGACACCCTCCGGCCGGGAGGAACTCCAACCGGCACTTCTCAAGACCAGTGGGAGAGTCACGGTGTACTTCGCCGCACTGCTCGCGCGCACCGAAGACGGGTGGAAAGCGAGCGACACGGAGCTCGACGACGTGGAAACGCTGTCCGACCTGACCGATCTGGCCCGCGAGGCCGCGGTCGACGACGACACGGTGATCGTCTTCATCGAGCAGGAAGACGCATGGTTCGGCCTCGTCCGGGTGGACGGCGAGGAAGACCCGCGCATCTATGTCTCCGACGCGGCCGCGGCCGCCCGTTCCTCGTACGGGGAGATCCTGCTCACCGACGAACTGCTCGGCCGGGACCCCGAGGACCCGGACGTCCTGGAGGAGCTCGTCGACCTCGACGGCACCGAGGACGGGGAACCGGACGAGGCCATGGACGACAAGGACGAGGAGGAGATCAGGGCGGACGACGGCAGCGCCGTACCGGCGGGTCCGCTGGGGGAACCGGCGGTCCTCGCGGACCTCGGCCTCCCGGAGAAGGAGCTGCTGGCGCTCGGCACGGACGCGCTGGCGGAGATCGCCGACGCGCTGGGCGCGGCCGACGTGCTGGAGACCGTCCAGTAGTGAGCCCGGCGGTGACTGAGGAACAACGACCCGAACCCGATCCGGTGCGGGACCGGTGGCGGGCGCCCATGCGCCTGGCGCTGGACGAGGCGGCGCGGGCGGCGGAGGCCGGCGACGTGCCGGTCGGCGCCGTCCTGCTGGCTCCCGACGGCTCGCTGCTCGCGGCGGGCCACAACGAGCGCGAGGCGACGGGCGATCCCACGGCGCACGCCGAGGTGCTGGCCATCCGCAGGGCCGCGCACGCCCTCGGGGAGTGGCGGCTGACGGGCTGCACGCTCGTCGTCACCCTGGAGCCGTGCACGATGTGCGCGGGCGCGATCGTGCAGTCCCGGGTGGAGCGGGTGGTCTACGGGGCGCTCGACGAGAAGGCGGGCGCCGCCGGTTCGCTCTGGGACGTCGTACGGGACCGGAGGCTGAACCACCGGCCCGAGGTGATCCAGGGCGTGCTGGAGAGGGAGTGCTCGGACCGGCTGACGGCCTTCTTCCGGAACCGCTGACCAACCGATTTCGGAGCACGGCCCGGTGTGGGCTAAGCTCTCTCTCGGTAGCGTGTCCGAGTGGCCTAAGGAGCACGCCTCGAAAGCGTGTGATGGTGCAAGCTATCCGTGGGTTCAAATCCCACCGCTACCGCTCAGAACGAGAGCCCCGACTCCCCGAGTCGGGGCTTTCGCGTTGTGCGGTTAGACTCACGCGACTCACGGGACCGGTCAGGGGAGGCCGCACAGATGGTGCAAACGAAGAAGATCGCTCTTTACGTGGTCGCCGTCTTCGTGCTGTACACGATCATCACCTCCCCCAAGCGGGCGGCCGATTTCGTCCAGATAGGGTTCGAGGGCGTGTCCAGTGCCGCTCACGGCGTCGGTGAGTTCATGACCCAGCTGATCCAGTAGGAGTGCCCCTTGATCCGCCACCTGGTCCTCTTCAAGCTCAACGAGGGTGTCGAGCGGGACGAGCCGCGCGTCCTCGCCGGCGTGAAGGCCTTCCAGGAGCTCGACGGGGCCGTTCCCGAGCTGGAGTTCTGGGAGTGCGCCTGGAACATCACCGACCGGCCCATCGCGTACGACTTCGCCATCAACTCGGCGGTCCGGGACCGCGATGCGCTGAAGCGGTACATCGAGCACCCCGCCCACCAGGCGGCCGCCGGGCAGTGGCGTGAATTCGCCACGTGGGTGATCGCCGACTACGAGTTCTGATCCCCCGCACCGGCATGCCCCGCACCGCTCCGGTGCGGGGTTTTCGCATGTTTAAGACCCGAGTTGCCGTCAACACGGAGTTATACGGTGCTTGCACACAGTGCACATGTCTTGTGATGCTATGACCGCTTTTGACGGATGAGTTGTCGTGGTTGACCGAGAAAAGGGGTGGCGTGACCGTGCCGGCCAGTACAGCGCCTCAAGCTCCGCCCCAGCAGCTCCAGCCCCTCCCACCCGAGACCGCACCCGACCCCCCGGTGAGCACCCCCAAGAGCCGTGGGGCGGACACCAGGGCCCTCACGCAGGTGCTCTTCACGGAGCTGAAGGGGCTGGCCCCGGGCACTCCGGAGCACAACCGCGTACGGGGGGCCCTCATCGAGGCGAACCTGCCGCTGGTGCGGTACGCGGCGGCCCGCTTCCGCAGCCGCAACGAGCCGATGGAGGACGTCGTCCAGGTCGGCACGATCGGGCTGATCAACGCGATCGACCGGTTCGACCCCGACCGGGGCGTCCAGTTCCCGACGTTCGCGATGCCGACCGTCGTGGGCGAGATCAAGCGGTACTTCCGCGACAACGTCAGGACCGTGCACGTACCCCGGCGGCTGCACGAGCTGTGGGTCCAGGTCAGCGGGGCCACCGAGGACCTCACGACGGCCCACGGGCGCTCCCCCACGACCGCCGAGATCGCGGAGCGCCTGCGCATCTCCGAGGACGAGGTGCTGGCCTGCATCGAGGCGGGGCGCTCCTACCACGCGACCTCGCTGGAGGCCGCCCAGGAGGGCGACGGGCTGCCCGGGCTGCTCGACCGGCTCGGGTACGAGGACCCGGCACTGGCCGGCGTCGAGCACCGCGACCTCGTACGGCATCTGCTCGTACAACTGCCCGAGCGCGAGCAACGGATCCTGCTGCTCCGGTACTACAACAATCTGACGCAGTCCCAGATCAGCGCCGAACTGGGCGTCTCGCAGATGCATGTGTCGCGACTGCTGGCGAGAAGCTTCGCCCGCCTGAGATCCGCAAATCGGATCGAGGCGTAACCGGATCGGGTAGTACCCACTCATGGCCGAAAAGCCGCACACCCCCTCTTTCCTGCGCAGATTTGTCGACTTGGCGCTACAGCGTGTTGCCGACATGTGACATTCTGCTGGAACCGCGTTTGCCGCAGCTCCGCCGCCGGTATTCAGGTGGAGGCTGCTTCCTCCGACGGGAGCGCCCCGACGCTACCGTCAGCGACCGCAGGACTGAAAGGGGGCCGGCATGTCCGCAGAACAGGGCAGCTCGAAGGTGCTCACCAAGGAAGTGCCCGCCGTGCTGGACCAGGTGACGGCTCCTCAGCCGCCGCCGCTCGTGTCGCAGCCGGAAGCCATCGACACCCGCACTCTGTCCCGCTCCCTCTTCCTGCGGCTTGCCGCCCTCGACAAGGACAGCCCCGACCGTGTGTACGTGCGGGACACCCTCATCGAGCTGAACCTCCCCCTCGTCCGGTACGCGGCGGCCCGCTTCCGCAGCCGCAACGAGCCGATGGAGGACATCGTCCAGGTCGGCACGATCGGCCTGATCAAGGCGATCGACCGGTTCGACTGCGAACGGGGCGTGGAGTTCCCGACGTTCGCGATGCCGACGGTGGTCGGTGAGATCAAGCGCTTCTTCCGCGACACCAGTTGGTCGGTACGGGTCCCCCGCCGCCTCCAGGAGCTGCGGCTCGCACTGACGAAGGCGAGCGACGACCTCGCGCAGAAGCTCGACCGGTCGCCGACCGTGCCCGAACTCGCCGCGGTGCTCGGGGTGTCGGAGGACGACGTCGTCGACGGCCTCGCCGTGGGCAACGCCTACACCGCGAGTTCGCTCGACTCGCCCTCCCCGGAGGACGACGGCGGCGAAGGGTCGCTGGCGGACCGGCTCGGGTACGAGGACATGGCGCTGGAAGGCGTCGAGTACCGCGAGTCGCTGAAGCCGCTGCTGGCCAAACTGCCGCCGCGCGAGCGCCAGATCATCATGCTGCGGTTCTTCGCGAACATGACGCAGTCCCAGATCGGCGAGGAGGTCGGCATCTCCCAGATGCACGTCTCCCGGCTGCTGACGCGGACGCTCGCCCAGCTGCGGGAAGGGCTCATCGCCGACTGACCCCGGCGGACGGGATCGGCGGGGTTACCAATTGACGGCGCGTCAGACACACTGGCGCGATGCGACGTCATGGTCTGACACACGGCCGCCGAGGCGCCGCCGCGGGCGCCACGGCGGTTGTGCTGTGCCTGGGCGGAATTTTGACCACGTGCGGCGGAGGGCGCGGCGACGACGGCTACGTGGCGGTCGGCGCGGCGGGTTCGGGGCCGGAGCGGGCGCCCGGGCGGGCCGTACCGCCGCAGGGCGAGGTGGAACTGGTGCCGCTCGACGGGAAGCGGGCACCGGGCGGCAGGCAGGGCAAGCGCGGCGTCGAGGATCCGCCCGCGGGCGACCGGGGCCCCGACGCCGGTGACACGGGCGGTACGGGCGCGCCCGTACCCGGCGGTGGCTCCGCGACGCGGCAGCCGCCCGGCGAGGACGACGTACCGGACCCGGACGGGCCGGACGCCCCGAGGACACCGGGCGCGCCCGACGGGGGCGAAGACGACAGCGGCGGCGGAAGCGGTGCGCCCGCGAAGCCGCCGGCGACCGGGTCGCCCGGGTCGCCGGGACCGCCGGGAAGCGGCTCCGGAGGGACCTCCCCCGCGCCGCCCCCCGGGCCGGCCGTGCTCAAGGTCGGCGACCCGCTGCTCGCGCCGGGCGACGAGCGGTGGTGCGAGCGCGTGACCGTGCCGTTCCGCAACACCGGCGGCTCCGCGGTCCGTTCGGGCACCGTGACCTTCGCGACGCACATCATCGGCGCGCTCGGCGTGGACTGGGGCACCAGGACGTCGTCCCAGCCGCTGCCCGGGCCGATCGCCGCGGGCGCGGCCGTGACGAAGACGTACACCGTGTGCGTGGACGCCTGGCGGGTCCCGCTGGGCATGCGCGTCGAGACCCAGGGCGTCACCGCCGACTGGAGGTGACCGGCCGGGAGCGGTGATCAGGCCAGCGCGAGCCAGGCGACCGCCGCGAGGATCGCGACGACGGCCACGACGCCGACGATCAGTCCGGTCCTGGGGCCGCCCGGCGCGGCGGCCGCGGCGGGCTGCTGTCGCTGCGGTTCGCCCTCGTCGACGAAGGCGCGGAACATCTGGGTGCTGCCGGCCGGGTCGTGCTGACCCTCGGGGCCTTGGGGAGCATGGGGGTTGTGTGCCATGGGCCACGACCCTAGCGAAGTGGGCCCCCTCAGCACACCCCCGGTCCCCCGACAGGCGTGATCTGCGGCTTTACCGCCCACGCGGACGTCCTTGACCCGCCGCTCACGGAGCCTTTTGGGTTCCTTTACCCCCGCAGGCCCGAATTCGTTTGCCTGGAGCAACCAACTACTTCTATGGTTGCCCTAAGCAACAAGATGTTCGGAGGTGCCCATGGCCGCACAGAGCCGGTTCGAGGAACTGGCCCGGCAGCTCAGTGCCATCGGCGCCGTCAAGCGTGATCTGGCCCGCGTCCTTCCCGCGCACTGCCCGGCCGGGTCGGCCGCCGTGCTCACCGTCCTCGACCGGCACGGCGAGATGCGGATGAGCCGGCTCGCGGAGCTGCTCGCGGTCGACATGTCGGTCACCAGCCGGCACGTGGCCCATGTGGCCGAGCGCGGCTGGATCGACCGGGCCCCCGACCCGTGCGACAAGCGCTCACGCATCCTGCGGCTCAACCCGGCGGGCCGGGCGCTCCTGGAAGAACTCTCCGAGCGCTACACCCAGACGCTCGCCGGCGCCCTCGCCGACTGGTCCGACGACGAGGTCGGGCAGCTCAACACCATGCTGGCCCGCCTGCGCAGCAGCTTCGGTGACTGCCGGGCCCGGGCCCCCCACCACTTCGAGCACCACGCAGAAGTGCCCGTTCCACCCGCGACACCCGCGTAAAGCAAAGGAATTCAATGGCTACGACCACACCGGCCGGTGTGCGGGGCGGCCACGCCAAGCAGGGGCCCCACCACCACTCCTCCGACGGCGCGCCGATGACCCACCGGCAGATCATGGAGGCCCTCACCGGCCTTCTGCTCGGCATGTTCGTCGCGATGCTGTCGTCGACGATCGTGTCCAACGCCCTTCCCGAGATCATCAGGGACCTCGACGGCACCCAGAGCGCGTACACCTGGGTCGTCACCGCGGCCCTGCTGTCCATGACCGTGACCACCCCCCTGTGGGGCAAGCTCGCGGACCTCTTCAGCAAGAAGCTGCTGGTCCAGATAGCCCTGGTCATCTTCGTGATCGGCTCGGCGCTCGCCGGCATCTCGCAGAACACCGGCACGCTCATCGCCTTCCGCGTGCTCCAGGGCGTCGGCACCGGCGGTCTGGTCGCGCTGTCGCAGATCGTGATCGCCGCGATGATCCCGCCGCGTGAGCGCGGCCGGTACGCCGGTTACATCGGCGCGACCTTCGCGGTCGCCACGGTCGGCGGTCCGCTGCTCGGCGGCGTCATCACCGACACCGACTGGCTGGGCTGGCGCTGGTGCTTCTACGTCGGCGTGCCCTTCGCGGCGATCGCCCTGGTCCTCCTCCAGAAGACCCTCAAGCTCCCGGTGGTCCGCCGCAAGGTGAGGATCGACTGGCTCGGCGCCTTCTTCCTGGCCGCCTCCGTCTCACTGCTGATGATCTGGGTGACCCTGGCGGGCGACGACTACGACTGGATCTCGTGGCAGACGTACGCCATGGTCGGCGGCTCGCTCCTGCTCGGCCTGATCTTCGTCGTGGTCGAGACGAAGGCCGCGGAGCCCCTGATCCCTCTGCGCTTCTTCCGTAACCGCACGATCGCGCTCACGTCCCTCGCGAGCCTGTTCGTCGGCGTCGCGATGTTCGGCTCGACCGTGTTCCTGAGCCAGTACTTCCAGCTCGCCCGGGACAAGTCGCCGACGATGTCGGGCGTCATGACGATCCCGATGATCGCGGGCCTGTTCGTCTCGTCCACGGTCTCCGGTCAGATCATCACCAAGACGGGCCGCTGGAAGGGCTTCCTGGTCGGCGGCGGCGTCGGCCTGGTCGCGGGCCTCGGCCTGCTGGGCACCATCACGTACGACACCGAGTACTGGCAGGTCGCCGTCTACATGACGGTCCTGGGCCTCGGCCTCGGCATGATGATGCAGAACCTCGTCCTGGCCTCCCAGAACCAGGTGAAGCCCGCCGAGCTCGGCGCGGCCAGCTCGCTGGTCACCTTCACCCGCTCGCTCGGCGGCGCGGTCGGCGTCTCCGCGCTCGGCGCGGTCCTCTCCAGCCGCATCACCCACTACGTCGAGGACGGCCTGGCCGCCCTCCACATCAAGCCCGGCGGCGCGGCGGCCGGCGGGAACACCATCCCGGACATGGACGCGCTGCCGAAGCCGATCCGGACCGTGATGGAGAGCGCGTACGGGGACGGGATCGCGGACCTCTTCCTGTACGCCGCGCCCATCGCGCTGGTCGGTCTGGTCCTGGTGCTGTTCGTGAAGGAGGTCGCGCTCAAGTCGTCCAACGACGACACGGCGCAGCCCGCGGTGGCCGCCGCCTCCGACACCGCCGCCGAGGCCCCGCCCGCCCCCGCGGCGACCGGCAGGACCCTGCACGGCACGGTCCGCACCGCCGAGGGAACGGCCGTCCCGCACGCCGCGGTCACCCTCATCTCGCTCGCCGGGCGCCAGCTCGGCCGCGCGGTGGCCCAGGACGGCCGTTACGCGCTGGACGCCCCGGCAGCCGGTTCGTACGTCCTGATCGCCTCCGCCGACGGCTTCCAGCCGCAGGCGTCCACGGTGGTCGTGGGCGACGAGCCCGTCGCGTACGACATCCTCCTGTCCGGTACGAGCGGGCTGACCGGCGCCGTGCGCGCCGCCGACGGCGGTCTGCCGGTCGAGGACGCCATGGTGATCGTGACCGACGTGCGCGGCGACGTGCTGGCGACGGGCAGGTCCGCCGCGCAGGGCGAGTTCGTCTTCGGCGAGCTGATCCCGGGCACGGTGACCGTCGCGGTGAACGCGGCCGGCTTCCGGCCGGCGGCGCTGCCGGTGGAGATCGGCGGCCAGGGCGTCACCCGTGTCGAGGTCGCGCTCCAGTCCGGCGCGCTGGTCCGGGGCACGGTACGCGGCGGCGCCGCCCGGCGTCCGCTGGCGGACGCCCGGGTGACGCTGATGGACGCGGCCGGGAACGTGGTCGCCACCTCCACCACCGGGGACGACGGGGCGTACGCCTTCGCGGACCTCGACGCGGGCGAGTACACGGTCGTCGCGACCGGCTACCCGCCGGTGGCCGGGGCGCTCACCGTCGCGGGCCGCGGCGTCGACGGCCACGACATCGAGCTCGCCCACCCGGGCGAGTAACGAAAGCCCCCGGCCGCCCGGGGCGCGTCCCCAGCGGAGGCGCGCCCCCTCGCGGCCGGTGCGGAAACGGGCCCCGGCGGGGGCCGACAGGCAGGGGACGGCCTGTCGGTCCGGCCGGGGCCCCTCGTATTCCAAGGAGAGAGAACGGGATGGGACTTCGCGCACAGATACGGACCCGGGACGGCTGGGCCGTGCAGCACGCGGTGGTGACCGTGACCGACATGACGGGCACGCAGGTCGTCCGGGCCGCGGCCGACGAGGACGGGGCGGTGCGGACCGACGCCCCCCTGCCGGCCGGCGCCTGCACGGTGATCGTGACGGCGGCCGGTTACGCGCCCGCCGCTTCCACGGCCTTCGTGACCGCGAGCGGCCGGGCGGACGCCGGCACGGTCGTCCTGGCCCGCCAGGGCGGTGTGGAGCTGCCTCCGCCGGGCGTCTGGACGCTGGACCCCGCGCACTCCTCGGTGGCGGCGGTCGCCCAGCACCTGGGGTTGTCCAGCGTGCGCGGCCGGTTCCTCGAATTCGGCGGGCGCGTCGAGATCTCCGAGGACCTGGAGAAGTCGCGCGTGGAGGCGGTGATCGGCGCGGCGAGCATCGACACCGGCAACGGCATGCGGGACGGGCACCTCAAGTCGCCCGACTTCCTCGACGTCGAGCGGTACCCCGAGATCACGTACAGCGGTACGGGCCTGACCCCGGCGGGGGCGGACCGGTGGACCGTCCACGGCGAGCTGTCGCTGCACGGCGTCGCCCGCCCGGTCGACCTCGACCTCAGCTACCTGGGCACGGGCCCCGACCCGTGGGGCGGCGTACGGGCGGCCTTCCGTGCCACCGCCCAGCTGCGCCGGGAGGACTTCGCCATGAACTACAACCAGGTGGTCCAGGCGGGCGTCTCGGCGATCGGCGCGACGCTGCGGGTGGAGCTCGACGTACAGGCGGTGCAGGGGGAGACCCTGCCGCAGGCCGGCTGAGCGCGCGGGCGCGCCGGGGCCCCGCCCGTGGCTAGACGGGGGCGGCCCGGTCGGGCGGGGGCTCCTGCCGGCCGCGCTTGGTGAAGGAACCGGGCGACGGCGGGCCGCCGGCCAGATCGGACACCAACTCGTGGCAGAGGTCCCGCAGCTTGACGTTCCTGGCCTGGGAGGCGCGGCGCAGTACGGCCAGCGCCGCGTCCGGGGTGCAGCGCCTGCGGGCGATGAGGATGCCGATCGCCTGGTCGATGACCGAGCGCGAGAGCATCGCGGTCCGCAGGTCGTCCACCGTCTCCGCCTCCTGCTCGATGCGCTCGGCGACGGCGACCGCTCCGGCCGCTTGGGCGGAGAGCTGCCGTGCGGTCTCCAGGTGGCCCACGAAGGCGTTCGGCTTGCGCGAGTAGAGGTTGAGGGCGCCGACGGAGTGGCTGTTCAGCGCCAGGGGCGTGGCCAGGACCGAGCGCGCGCCGTGCGCGGCGGCGACGGTCGGGTACGGGGCCCAGCGGTGCTCCACGAGCATGTCAGGGACGTAGTTCTCCTCGCCGTTCTCCATGCTGCAGACGCAGGGGCCGGCCTCGGCCTCGTACTGGAGCAGGTCCAGTTCGAGCGCGCCGCCGCTGTCGGCGGCGGCGGTGACCAGGCGGCCGTTGCGGCGCATCGTGATGCTGCAGGTGTCCGCGTCGCCGTCCATGGCCTTCACCGCGCGCTCGGTGACGTCCTGGAGGAACGTGTGCAGGCCGCGCCACTCGCTGACCGCGTCCTGGATCGACGCCAGGTCGAAGCCTTCGACCGGCCTTCTGCTGGTGCCGTCCGCACCCTGCGCCGTCTCCGTCATGCATTCCAGGTGCCCGCAAACGCGGCGGCGACGCGGGGCCGCTATTCGGTGGCTCTCACCTCGACGATCCGGGAGGCGATGTCGCGGAGCTTCACATTGCCTTTCTGCGAGGCCCGCACGAGGCGGTCGAACGCCTGCGCCGCGTCGATGTTCATTCGCCCCATGAGAATGCCGGTGGCCTGCCCGATCACGTCCCGGGTGTGCATGGCCTCGGCGAGCTGTTCCTGTACGTCGACGGACTCCAGGGCGATGCCGAGATGCGCCGAGAAGAGCCGTCCGATGCGTACGGACGCGTCGTCGAAGGCCCGCGGCTTGCGCGAGTAGAGCGTCAGCACGCTGAACTTCCGCTGGTGGCCGCGGAGCCGCAGGAACAGCACCGAGCGCAGCCCGCTGTCGGCGAGGACCGCCCCGTGGCCCTCGCACTCGGTGATGTCGTGGATACGGGCGACGGGGCTGGTCCACAGCTCCGGCCGGCGCACGGCGCAGCCCGATCCGCAGGCAGTCGCGGCGTCGACGGTCCGGACCACCTCGTCGGTCCAGGCGAGGGTGCGGACGCGGCCCGCGCGTTCGACGAGGGAAATGCCCGCGTGATCGGCGTCGGGCACAATGTCCGTGGCCAGCCGCACCGCGAGTTTCGCCTTCTCCGCCCGGCCCTCGGCTTCGTGCAGGGCGACGGCGGCGGCAGCCAGCGACTCGGCCAACGAGGCAGAAGGCCCCAGATGGGCAGAATCGTATGAAATCTCTGGAATGTCGGACGCGGTCACCACGAACCTCTTCGGCGAGCATGGCTGAGGGTGCGGCCATGCGCAGGAGAGCTCCGCAGCACATTCCCGACTGCGAGCAAAGGACGGACAGACTCTATCCGCTTCTGTCCTGCGCCGAAGCATGCGTGGGCATGCCCCGGCCACTCAGCGGGACGCCATCGCCTCGATCCCCGCGATCAGGGTCTCCAGCGCGAAATCGAAGTCGTGCTCGCGCATCTCCTCGACCGTCTCCCCGCCCCGCGCCTCGAGGAGATTCCGCGCGTTCTCGAACGACTCCCGCAGGTCGGGCGCGGCGCTGATTCCGCCCATCGCCTCGGAGAGGTACTCGTCCTGGCTCATGCCCGCCGACGCGCACCGCTGGACGAAATGGCCCTCGACCGTCCCGAAGCCGTACACGAACTGGAAGACCGCGGCCAGCGCCCCCATCTGCCCGTGCGGCGGCAGCCCCGTCGCGCGCATCACGTTCTGCACGGCGCGGGAGAACGCGAGCGAGTGCGGCCCGATGTTCAGGAACGTGCCGATCAGCGGGGACACCCAGACATGGCGCACCAGCAATTCGCGGTAGCTGGTGGCCAGTCCGCGCAGCCGGTCGCGCCAGTCCCCGGTCTCCGCCGGCGGCGCGATCTCGCTGAAGACCGAGTCGAGGGCCAGTTCGAGCAGGTCGTCCTTGGTGTCCACGTACCAGTAGACGGACATCGGGGTGACGTTGAGCTCGGCGGCGAGCCGGCGCATGGAGAACTTCGCCAGCCCCTCCGCGTCGAGCAGCCGCACCGACACCGCGGTGATGCGGTCCCGGTCGAGACCGGCCGGCTGGTCGGCCCTGCGGGTGCGCGATGTCCGCTCCTCCAGCCAGACGCTGTTACGGGCCGGGTTCTTGACGCGGTCGGCCGCGGACACCATGGCGCACACTCCTCTTCTCCCGGCGGGGCGGGGCGGGCGACGGACCGGAATGCTCTGGTCCGCTCCCCCGCTCCCGATGCTATGCCGCTACTTGTGCGGATGAGTCTGCCCGCTCGGCCCGCCGCAGCAGCACCGCGGCGAGAAGTCCGCCGGCGAGCACCGCGACGGCGCCGACCAGTTGGCTGGTCCCGACGCCGGAGGCGAAGGCGTCCGCGATACGGGCCCGCTCCCCCGCACCGTCCGCCGCCGCCAGCGCCGCGGGGAGCGATGCCGCGGCGACCGCTCCCGGTACGAGCGCGGCGAAGCGGGAGTTCAGCACCGCGCCCAGGACGGCGACGCCCAGGCCGTTGCCGAACTCGGCCAGGGTGCCGTTGATCCCCGCGCCGACGCCCGCCTTCTCCGGCGGTATGGCGCCCATGATGGCGTTGGCCATGGCGGGCATCGCGAGCGAGATGCCCGCGCCCATGACGATCAGGCCGAACAGCATGCCGCCGTATCCGGAGCCGCCGAGGAGGGCGATCGCGGCGAGCCCCGCCGACAGCAGCGTCATGCCGGAGGCGATGGTTCCGGGCGTACCCAGCCGGGGCAGCAGGCGCGCGCCGACGCCGGTGAGGTTGAGCGCCACGACGGTCAGGGCGAGAGGCGCGGTCCGCAGGCCGGCCTCCAGGGGCCCGTACCCGAGCACGAACTGGAGGTGCTGCGTGAGGAGGAACAGCGAGCCGCCCATCCCGAACGCGACGAGGATCGCACCCGCGACCGCTCCGACGAAGCGCTGGTCGCGGAAGAAGTGCATGTCCAGCATCGGGTACGGAACGCGCAGCTCCCAGACGGCGAACGCGCCGAGCACGAGGACGCCGGCCGTGGCGGACGCCAGTACCTGCGCGGAGGTCCAGCCGTGCTCCGGTCCGGAGATGATCGCGTACACGACGGCGGTCATGCCGGCGGTGGACAGCAGCGCGCCGAGCAGGTCCGGGCGGTCTCCCTGCTTGCTCATGGATTCCGGTACGAGCGTGACGACGGCGACCAGGCCGATCAGCGCCACGGGGATGTTGATCAGGAAGATCGCACCCCACCAGAAGTGGTCGAGCACGACGCCGCCGATCAGCGGGCCGACGGCGAAGCCGAGCGAGTTGACCGTCGACCACAGGCCGATGGCCTTCACGCGCTCGGTGTCGTCGAAGATCTGCACGACGACGGCGAGGGTGGTCGTGATCAGCAGCGCGCCGCCGACGCCCATGCCCGCGCGGGCGGCGATCAACTGGGCGCTGGACTGCGCGAGTCCGGCGACGAGTGAACCGATGCCGAAGAGCGCGAGTCCCGCGATCAGCATCTTCTTGCGGCCGTAGCGGTCGGCGGCGCTGCCGGCGGTGAGCAGGAGACCGGACTGCACCAGGGAGTACGCGTTGATCATCCACTGGATGTCGGCGGTGGACGCGTCCAGTTCCCCGGTGAGGGAGGGGATCGCGACGTTGAGGACGGTGTTGTCGAGCAGCACGGTGAGCTGGGCGAGGCAGATGACGCCGAGGATCAGCCAGCGCTGCGGATGGCCCTGCGCGGTGGGGCGGTTCTCGGCGGTCGTCGCCGTCATACGGGTCTCCTTGTACGGGTACGGGGGCGGGCGCGGCTTGTCCCGTACACCGTACAAGAGAGTCCTGTACGCCGTATAATTATTTCGCGTCGGTCAGGGGCGTGGTCAGGTCGTAGAGCGTCGTTCCGTCGACGGTGACCTTGGTGAAGGTGTCCTCGACCCAGGAGGCGAGGGCCGAGTCGCCGCCGGGGCCGCCCTGTCCGCCGCCCGAGTACAGCGCGACGTGGTGACCGCGCCGATGAGGGAGGCGACCACCGCGATCAGCGCGAGGGCCGACACGACCAGGCGCGTCCGCGGGGACACCGCGCGCTCACCCGCCCGGCTTGATGAGGTAGCCCGCACCGCGCCGGGTGTGGATCATGGGAGGGCGGCCGGCGTCGATCTTCCGGCGCAGGTACGAGATGTACAGCTCGACGACGTTGGCCTGGCCGCCGAAGTCGTAGCTCCACACCCGGTCCAGGATCTGCGCCTTGCTGAGCACGCGGCGCGGGTTGCGCATCAGGAAGCGCAGCAGCTCGAACTCGGTCGCCGTGAGGTGGATCCCCTCGCCGGCCCGCGCGACCTCGTGACTGTCCTCGTCCAGCGTCAGGTCCCCGACCACCAGCAGCGACTCGTCGCGTACGGCGGCGGCCGTCCCGGAGCGCCGGATCAGCCCGCGCAGCCGCGCCACGACCTCCTCCAGGCTGAACGGCTTGGTGACGTAGTCGTCGCCACCCGCCGTGAGGCCCGCGATCCGGTCCTCGACCGCGTCCCTGGCCGTCAGGAACAGCACGGGGACGTCGGGGAGTTCACCGCGCAGCCGACCGAGCACGGCGAGACCGTCCATGTCCGGCAGCATCACGTCCAGTACGACGGCGTCGGGCCGGAACTCGCGCGCGCAGCGGACCGCTCCGGCGCCGTCGCCGGCGCTGCGGACCTCCCACCCTTCGTAGCGCAGCGCCATCGACAGCAGCTCGGCGAGCGGCGCCTCGTCGTCCACCACGAGCACCCTGACGGGCCCGCCGCCGGGTCTGAGCATCTCGGTACGCATGGGCCAAGGCTGGGCGACGCGGCTGAGAGCACTCTTTCCCGTTCCTGTGAATCACCTGAGAAACCGGCGGGCCCGGGGCATCGCCGCCGCCGGACCTCTCACGCCCGCTCACCACCCGAAGAGCCGCCGCGCGTTCCCGTGGCAGACGGCCCGCAGCCAGTCGTCGCCCAGGCCCAGCCGCTCCAGGGCCTCCAGCTGGTGCCCGTAGCCGTACGGAATGCTGGGGAAGTCGGACCCCAGCAGGATCCGGTCGCCCAGGTCGGCCAGGCGGCCCCGTTCGGCCGGGGGGAAGGGCGCGAGGCGCTCGGAGAAGTCGGTGAACGCCATGGTCGTGTCCAGCCGCACCTCCCCGTACCGCTCGGCCAGCGCGAGGAAGTCGCCGTACTCGGGCATGCCCATGTGCGCCACGACGAGCCGCAGCCGCGGATGACGCGCGAGGACCCGGCCGACGGGCTCGGGACCGGTGTGTTTGCCGGGGGCGGGGCCGGAGCCGCAGTGCGTGACGACCGGGATCCCGGCCTCCGCGAGGAGCCCCCACACGGGGTCGAGCAGCGCGTCGCCGGGGTCGTACGCCCCGACCTGGAGGTGCGCCTTGAACACCCGGGCGCCGCTCTCCACCGCCTGCCGCACGTACGCCGTCACGCCCTCCTCCGGGAAGAAGGTCGCCGTGTGCAGGCACTCGGGGGTACGCGCCGCGAATCCGGCCGCCCACTCGTTGAGCCAGGCCGCCATGCCCGCCTTGTGGGGGTAGAGCATCGAAGTGAAGCGCAGCACCCCGAACTCCCGCAGGAGCGCGACCCGTTCTTCCTCCTCGTGCCGGTAGGTGATCGGCCATTCCCTCCCGGTCATGGGCCCGACGGCGTCGAAGTACGCCCACACCTTCCTGAGCACCCGCTCCGGCATGAAGTGCGTGTGTACGTCGATGCCCCCGGGCAGGCCGAGCCGCTCCCAGAAGCGCCGCACGCCCGCCGCCTCCCGCGCCCGCGCCACGCCGCCCACCGCCTCGCCCGTCATCCCGTCCGAGGCCGCCCCGCCCGCCCCGTCCGTCCCGCGTCGGTCAGCCGCGCTCAAAGCCGTAGCTCCGTTCCACCTTGGCCACGTGCACGGTGTAGCTGTCGTACCACCGCTCCCTGCCCTGCCGCTGTGCCTCCCGGTGCTCGGCGTTCCGCTGCCACTCGGCGATCGCCTCCTCGTCGCGGAAGTAGCCCACGGTGATCCCGAGCCCATCGGGCGTACGAGCCGACTCGTAGCCGAGAAAACCGGGCACCCCCCGGACGAGCTCGTCCATGCGCGCGGCGGCCTCGCCGTATCCGCCGGACGCCTCCTCCCGTCTCACGGAGGTGAAGACGACGGCGTAGTAGGGAGGTTGGCGGGCTTCGAACGGCTTGATGTCCATGACGATCAGCCTCCGCCGCCTGCGCGCCTCCCGTCCATACCCCTTGCCCTACGGGAGCCGAAGGGGATCCATTTCTTTGCCTTCCGGTCCCGGCGGCGTCAGAAGAGCCCGCCCTGCACCCCGCGTTCCACGGCTTTCACCGGCACTCCGGCGACCGCCGCCGCGCCCCCCGCGCCGGCCAGCTCCCAGCCGCTCATCAGCCGGGTGTCCAGGACCACCACTCCGCCGTCCCGCGTCCCCAGGTGCAGGTCGGGCCCGGCGGCGGCCAGCAGCCGCCCCGCCACCACCCCGTCCGGCGCCAGTTCGGTCACCACGCCGGTCATCGGCGGCAGCCCTTCGAGCCCGTACGCCCCTGCGTGATCCACCGCTGCGAACGGCGCCCGCACCAGGGACTCCGGCCACCCCGCCAGCGACCCGGCCCGCCGGTGCCACTCCTCGATCTCCCGCGCCCGCTCCACCGGCGGGGGCAACGCGGCCCGCACGGTCCTCTTCTCCTTGTACGGGATCCGGTCGGGGACCCCCAGCGCCGCCCGCAGCAGCTCCTCGGTCCGCCGCGCCGCCATCAGCGGACCGCGCCCCAGCCAGGTGAACGTCACGGCCCCCTGCTCCAGCAGCCGGGCGGAACCGCGCTCGTCGGCCGTGATGCCGACCTTGACCATCCCGGGACCGAACCAGGCCAGGTAGACGGCGTACGGGCGAGGGTCGTCGGCCATCGTGTCCGCCGCCACCGACCGCGACCGGTCGAGCCGCGCGCACTCGGGACACCGGCCGCCACTGCTGCGCCCCGGCACCGCGGCGCGCAGCGGACACCCGCCCCGGCGCGCCCCCACGCACCGCCGCTCCGCGCCCGCGACCCGGAACCCGACGTCGCCCCCGTACGCGAGCTCGCTGACGCGCCGGACCTCCTCCCGGCCTCCCCCGCCCCCGCTTTCGTACCAGGCGAGCGCCGGCCGCCCCGCCGTCCACCGCAGCCCACCGCACAGCCAGCCCATACCCGGAGGCTAACGGCCCCCACCGACAACCGGCCCTCCCGGCGGTGTCAGCCTGGGCGGCCTGCTCGTCGGCCCGGCGGCCGGTGAGGAACTGCCGGGGCAACCGCATGGATGACACTCCCCGGGGGCAGATCCGCCGATTCCACCGGTACGCCGGAAGCCCCTCGGGATGATCCCGAGGGGCTTCCGGTCTGTGCACCGGCCTTCGCTGCTCCCCGACCGAAGGGGCAGCGGGGGGCCGCAGGTTCACCAGAGTGAGGACTTGAAGAAGCGGAGGACAAAGGCCAGCAGCGCCAGCAGGAGCACCCCTGCGATCACCGCCGTGGCGGCGGCGGCCTGCGCGGACTCGGACCACCTGCCGTTGCGCTTCGTCATCGGCACCTCCCGGCGGCACTGTAGCGCGAGGTCGGCGGAGCGGCCCTCGCCCGGATGTTCGCCCTGCGTGCCCGCCGCGCCGGCCTCCGGGACGTCCCGCTGCGGAACACCCGTCACACGTGCAGCTCACTCCGTGCCGTACTTCGCCGTTGTACGGGAAACACCAGAGGCCCTCAGGATTTCTCCTGAGGGCCTCTGGTCTGCTGTGCACTCGGCAGGATTCGAACCTGCAACCTTCTGATCCGTAGTCAGATGCTCTATCCGTTAAGCTACGAGTGCTTGCCTGCGGCCTTGGCCACCGGTTCCACCGGCGGGGTTTTTTCTGCCCCGTCGGCGTTGCGAGAACAACATTACATGACCTGCGCCGTGACGCGAAATCCATTGGCCGCACCTGTGCTGAGCTGCGGAAACGACCTCCGGACGGGCACTGAACGACCGAAGCCCCGGTCCGTGGACCGGGGCTTCGGTGATCATGCGCGGAGGCGGAGGGATTTGAACCCTCGATGGGCTTTAAGACCCAAACCGCATTAGCAGTGCGGCGCCATAGACCGGACTAGGCGACGCCTCCAGCACACTCTCTCGCCTGCGCGAGTGGGTGCGTGCAGATGATGACACAGCCTTGCGGCATGCCACCAATCGCTGACCACGGTACTAGGCAGGCGGGGCCCAGAGCAAAGCCTTACCGGTTGCGCAACGCCCGGGGCCGCGGAGCGTTAGAGAGTGCGGGGCGCCCCTGCCCCCTCTTGAACCTCAGGAGCCTCCATGCTGCGCCGTCTCACCCTCACCGCCGCCGCGTCCTTCGCCGCGCTGTCCGCCGCCGCCCCCGGCGCGTACGCCGGGGCCGCGCCCGTCCCGCTCCCGGTGCTCCAGGAAGTTCTGGGGGGCGCGCAGGACACGGCGGACGACACGCAGGACCGGCTGACCGTGACGACGGCCGAGACCGGCAACCGGGCCGCCAACGGGACGTACGAACTGAAATGCGGGCCCACCGGCGGCACCCACCCCGAGGCGCAGGCCGCCTGCGACCGGCTGGAGGAGCTGGCCGGGGAGGACGGCGACCCGTTCGCACCCGTGGCGCAGGACCGGATGTGCACCCACCAGCACGGCGGGCCGGCCACCGCGCGGATCACGGGTACCTGGAACGGGCGAAGCGTGGACGCGAAGTTCAATCAGGGCAATGGCTGCGAAATCTCCCGCTGGCGCCAGATGGAGCCGGTGCTTCCCAGCGTGCGTTGAGCGCCGCGCGCCGGTCCGCCCCAGGGGGCGCTGCGGGGCACTCGTGCCTGGTCAGGGCGTACGTCGCGCCGTCCGATGTGCGCCCGGGCGCACAGAACCTTGGTGAGAGCTCCCCCTCATACGCCGTCGCGGGCATGTCCCCTGCCTTTAGACTCCCTCCAGTGACAGCTTGCGGCCCGAGGGGCAAAATGAGGCCGGCTGTCGGCAAGGTGCAGTAGTTCAGGGAGGAACCGTCGTCGTGAGCAGCAGGCCATCCCGAGGCGCTGCTCGCCTCGCAGCGATACTCGACGCACTTCCTGACGGGCTGTTGCTCGTCAACTGCAACGGCACCGTCGTCAACGCCAACACCATCGCCCTGGAGACCTTCGAGTCGCCCGGCACCGGACTCGTCGGGCGCGGACTGCTCGACCTGCTCCCGACGTTCGACTCCAAACTGATCCCCGGATCGATGCGGCGGGCGGACGGCGCGGACGATCAAGGACGTACGAAGCCGACCCGGATGATCGCGCGGCGCACGGACGGGACGGAGTTCCCGGTCGAGGTGACCAGCGCGAACCTGGAGGACGGCCGGGACGCCTACGCCTCCCACACCGAGCGGTCCGGCTACACCGGTGACGAGCTGCTGATGCTCGTCGTGCGCGATCTTTCCGGGACCGTCGACACCGAGGCCGAACTGGCCCGCTCCCAGCGCCAGACCGAGATGATCCTGCGCGCCGCGTCCGAGGGCGTCGTCGGGACCGACACGGACGGACGCGTCGTCCTGGTCAACCCGGCCGCCGCCCAGATACTGGGTTACCGCGCGAGCGACCTCGGCGGCAAGGAGCTGCACCCCCTCGCGATCCACTCGAAGGCCGACGGCACGCCCTTCCCGTACGAGGACTCGCCGCTCGCCGACACGCTCAAGTCCGGGCGCAAGCACCGGGTGCGCGGGCAGGTCCTGTGGGCGAAGAACGGCAAGCCGGTCGCCGTGGACCTCACGACCGCTCCGGTGCGGGACGGCGACCAGCTGGTCGGCGCCGTGATGACCTTCACCGACCGCCGCCCGTACGACGAACTGGTCGAGAAGCAGGCCGAGGTGCTCGACCGCGAGACCAAGCGGTACGAGGAGATGGCGGGGCGGCACGCCCAGCTGACCGCCGTACTGGGCGACTCGCTGCGCGGGCCGCTGGAGGAACTGCGCGGTGAGCTGGGGACGCTGGCCTCCGACCCCGCCGGACAGCTGTGGCCCGAGGCGAACCAGATTCTGCACCATCTGGCGGCCGGATACGCCCGTATGACCACTCTTGTCGACAATGTCCTGGGCTTCCAGCGGCTGGCGGCGGGCACGGAGCAGCTCGACAAGCAGAAGGTTCTGCTCGACGGCGTCGTGGCGGCGGGGGTCGAGGGCGCGATCGAGCTCATCGGCCCGGGACGGGCGCAGTTCGCGGTGCACGCGCCGCCGATCGAGGCCGAGGTGGACGCGGGACGGCTGGCGACGGCCCTCGCGCACCTCGTCGCCGACGTGGCGGGCATCGACTCGACGGGCAAGGCCCCGACCGCCGCTCCGGGCGGCGGCTACACCGACTCGACGATCGTGGTCGCGGCGGCCCAGCGCGGTGAGGTCGTACGGATCGAGGTGCGCGGGCCGTACGCCGGCGGGGACCCCGTGCACGAGCCGATCGTGCGCGGCATCGTGGCGGCCCACGGCGGCGTGCTGCAGACGCACGAAGTGCCGGGCATGGGCGGGAACGCGTACGTACTGGAGGTGCCGCTCGGCGCGGGCTCCGGCGCGGTCGCCCCGCCGCAGGGCAAGGCCGCCGCTCCGGACCCGGCCCCCGTGCCGGCGCAGCAGGCGGCTGTGACGGAGGGTGGCGGGCGGCGGGCACGGCGGTCGTCCACCGACGCCTTCCTGGACGCCGACGTCAAGCGCGCCGCGACCGGCGAGCAGGCCGGCACGGACGCCGCCGCGAGCGCCGTGCCCACCGGGCGGCGCCGGGCGCGGCGCGGGCCGGACGACGCGGGGCCGCAGGAACGGATTCCGGCGCAGGCGGCGGGGGAGGGCGCGGGGGCCGGTACGGCTTCCGCCGCCGGTTCCCCGTCCGGTCCGGGCTCCGGCGGTACGGGGCGCAGGCGCGGGCGGCCGAGCCCCGGCGAGGGCGGCGAAGGCCAGGCGGGCGGTGCGGGAGGCGGTGGCGGCGGAGAGCTGCGGGCCGCGCTGCCGGCCGCCGCCGCGTCCGGGGCTTCGGGCACCGTGTCCGAGGGCTCTGTCGTCACGGCCTCCGAGGGCGCGCACGGAACCGGGCGCGCGGCGCTCGGCGAGACGGTGCCGCCGCAGGGCGTGCCCGTCGACGGACCGGGGTCCGGTCGGCGTGCGCGGCGCGGTGAGGGCGGGGCGCACGAGAACGTGCCCGCGCTTCCCGCGCTGCCTTCGGCGCCGTCCGCCGGGGGCGAGGCGCCTCAGCAGCCTTCCGGGCGGCGTGCGCGCCGGGCGCTCGCGCCGGCGCAGGAGCGGGCGGAGGCGCCCCCCCGCAGCCCGTTCGCGCTGCCGCCGGCCGACGCCGACCGCGTGCCGCCGGCGGCGGGCACGGCGGACGCCTCGCTGCCGGCCCGCCACGACGCCGTACGGACCGCTCCGGACGCGGACCACACGCCGCCGCAGCCGCACCCCGCGCCGGCCCCGACGGGTCGGCGGAGGGCGCGCGGCGACGCCCCGCAGGAGTGGGCGGCGGCGCACGGCACGTCGGGACCTGTGCCGACAGGACTTCCGGAGACCGCCGAGCACGACAGCGGCGCAGTCTCCGTACCGCCGAACTGGTCGGCCGCCCCCGGCGGAGCGACCGCGACCACGACGGGCACGACCCAGACATGGCCGGCCCCCGGCTTCGCCGACGGACCGACGAGCAGCGGTGAGAACGAGGCAGAAGCGGCCGAGGCCGCGCGGCACGGGGGCGCGGGAGCCGGCCGCGCCGGTGCGACGGGCCCCGGCGGCGGGGTGGCCACCGGCGGTGCGTCGGGTGCGGGCGGTGCGTCGGGTGCGGCCGGGCCGAACGGCGCGACCGGTCTCAGCGGTGCGCCGGGTACGACGGGTACGGCGGGGCCGCAGAGCGCGGGCGGGACCAACGGCGCCATCGGGCTCAACGGTGCGACCGGTCCGGCGGGTCTGGCCGGGCTCAACGGCGTAACCGGTCCGGCGGCCGGCCACAACAGCCCCATGAGCCCCAACGGTGGAATGGGCGCGGTCGGTCCGGACGGATCCATCGGCTCGAACGGCTCCCTCGGCACCAACGGTCCGGTCGGTCACAACGCCCCTGTGGGTCCCGACGGTGTGCCCGTGGCCGCCGACCCGGGCGGTCCGCACAGCGTGGGTGGCCCCAGCGGTGCCGTCGGGCCCCACGGCGCTTCTCATGCCGCAGCCCGTCACGACGCGGCCGGACCAAACGGCGGGGCCGCGGCCGGCCTCAGCGGCGTACCCGGCCCGAGCGCCGCGGCCGGACCGCACGACGCCATGGACCAGAGCGGCTCCCTCGGTACCGGCGCCGCGACCGGACCGGACGGCTCCATCGGATCCGGCGCCGCGATCGGCCAAGGCGGCGCCGCCGGTACGGCGGGCGCGGTCGGCCCGAACGGCGTCGCACCCACGCCCATGCCCCAGCAGCCCCGCGCCGCGCAGCCGTTGCCGCCCGCGCAGCCGCTGCCCGCCGAGGCGCACACGCCCCCGCCGGCCGCCGACTCCACCCAGGGCCGCGCGTTCAGCGTGCGCACCCTGGGCCAGGGCATGCCGTTCGCGCAGCAGGTCGCCCAGCAGCAGAACCAGACCCTGGGCTCCGGGCGGCGGCGCAAGCTCGCCGCCGGCCGGCCGGACGCGGAGCCGTCCACGCCCGCCGAGGGCACCGCCACCCAGGGCACCGCCACGCAGGACGCCGGCGAGCCCGGCGCCCGGCCGCACCCCCAGGGCCAGGGCCCCCTCCAGCAGCGGCTGTCGGCCCAGGCCGAGGGGCGGGCGTACGCCATAGGGGCACCCGACGAGGGCAGCGAGGGCCCCGAGCCGCTGGACGGCCCCAACGGGGCCGTGGAGGTGGCCAACCGCCCCCAGCCGCTGCCCGTGGACGACGAACTGCCCCCGGAGCCGCTCGACAACCCGCGCCGCCTCCTGGTGTGGCCGGCCCCGGACGTCTCGACGCAGCAGGCGCTGAGCGACCGCGGCTACCGGCCCGTGATCGTGCACTCCCGGGAGGAGGTCGACGCGCAGATCGCGGCGTTCCCCGCCGCGTTGTTCGTGGACCCGCTGACCGGGCCCATCACCCGTACCGCCCTCCAGTCCCTGCGCCAAGCCGCGGTGGCCGCCGAGGTTCCCGTGCTGGTGACGGCCGGGCTGGGACAGGCGACGCGTGAGGCGGCGTACGGCGCGGATCCCGCCGTACTGCTGAAGGCGCTCGCGCCGCGCGACAGCGAGCAGCACCCGTCGCGCGTCCTGCTGATCGAGGAGCACGAGGAGATCGCGCTCGCGCTCACCGCGACGCTGGAGCGGCGCGGCATGCAGGTCGCGCGCGCCGGCACGGACACCGAGGCGGTCACGCTGGCGACGCAGATGCGGCCGAACCTGGTGGTGATGGACCTGATGCAGGTGCGCCGCCGCCGCGCCGGAATCGTCGACTGGCTGCGCGCGAACGGCCAGTTGAACCGCACGCCGCTGGTCGTCTACACGTCGGCCGGCCTGGACGCGGGCGAACTGCACCGGCTCGCCTCGGGGGAGACGGTCCTGTTCCTCGCGGAGCGCTCGACGAGCGGCGAGGTCCAGGGCAGGATCGTGGACCTGCTCGCGAAGATCGGCACCAACTGAGGCGTCGGCACAGCGCACCGAAGGGGCCCCGCGTCGTTGCGGGGCCCCTTCGGCCGTTCTGGGAGAGCGGGAGGAGCGGCGTCAGAACTTCGTGACGTCCAGCTCGCCGTCCGCGTACTGCTTGCGGATCACCTTCTTGTCGAACTTGCCGACGCTCGTCTTGGGAACGGCCGGAATCAGCGCCCACCGCTCCGGCAACTGCCACTTCGCGATCTTCCCGGCGAGGAACGCCCGCAGCTCCTCGTAGTCCGCGGTCGCGCCCTCCTTCAGGACCACCGTGGCCAGCGGGCGTTCGCTCCACCTGTCGTCGGGCACGGCGACGACGGCCGCCTCGGCGACGTCCGGGTGGGCCATCAGGGCGTTCTCCAGCTCGACGCTGGAAATCCACTCCCCGCCCGACTTGATGACGTCCTTCGCCCGGTCGGTGAGGGTGAGGAACCCGTCGGTGCTGATGACGCCGATGTCGCCGGTCTTCAGCCAGCCGTCCTCGCTGAACTTGTCGTCGGGCCTGAAGTCCTCAGCGGCCGCGCCGCCGTAGTACGACCCGGCGATCCAGGGGCCGCGCACCTCCAGCTCACCGGCCGACTCGCCGTCCCAGGGCAGGGTCTCGCCGCCGGGGCCGATCAGGCGCGCCTCGACACCGGCCGGGAAGCGGCCCTGCGTGACGCGGTACGGCCACTCCTCCTCGGGGGTGAGCCCCGCGGGCGGGTGGGCCATGGTGCCGAGCGGGGAGGTCTCGGTCATGCCCCAGGCGTGGCACAGGCGCACGCCGAGCTTGTCGTACGCCTCCATGAGCGCCGGCGGGCAGGCGGCGCCGCCGATGGTGACGCTCGCCATGGAGGAGAGGTCGCGCGGGTTGGCGGTCACCTCGGCGAGCAGGCCCTGCCAGATGGTGGGGACGGCGGCCGCGTGCGTCGGCTTCTCGCGCTCGATCATCTCGGCGAGCGGGGCGGGCTGGAGGAAGCGGTCCGGCATGAGCATGTTGATGCCGGTCATGAAGGTGGCGTGCGGCAGACCCCAGGCCATGACGTGGAACTGGGGGACGACCACGAGGGTGGTGTCCTTGTCGTTCAGCCCCATCGACTCGGCCATGTTGACCTGCATGGAGTGCAGGTAGATGGAGCGGTGCGAGTAGACGACGCCCTTGGGGTCGCCGGTGGTGCCGGAGGTGTAACACATGGCCGCGGCGGCGCGTTCGTCCAGCTCCGGCCAGTCGTACGTGGTGGGGCGGTCCGCGATCAGCTCCTCGTACTCGTGCACCTGCGGCGCGCAGCCGTCGAGCAGCGAGCGGTCGCCGGGGCCCGAGACGACCACGTGCTCGACGGTCTTCAGGTGCGGGAGGAGCGGCGCGAGCAGCGGCAGCAGCGAGCCGTTGGCGATGACCACGCGGTCGGCGGCGTGGTTGACGATCCACACCAGCTGCTCGGGGGGCAGCCGCAGGTTGAGCGGGTGGAGCACGGCGCCCATGGAGGGGATCGCGAGGTACGCCTCGACGTGTTCGCAGTTGTTCCACATCAGCGTGGCGACACGCTGGTCGCCGTCGACGCCGAGCTCGTCGCGCAGAGCGTTCGCGAGCCGTGTCGCGCGTTCGCCGGTCTCGGCGAAGGTGCGGCGCTGCGGCTCCTCCTCACCGGTCCATGTGGTGACCTGTGAGCGACCGTGGATCGTCATCCCGTGCTTCAGGATGCGGGTCACGGTCAGTGGTACGTCCTGCATGGTGCTCAGCACGGCGTCCTCCCGGTGGGCGCTACGCGGCAGTAATAAGGATGGCCTGATTCTGCGCACGTACCAAGCGGTATGTCACTACTTCCGAGGATACGAATCCGCACGCCCCTCGGAGCGGTCAGCGCACCGGGGCCAGTTCCGGGTCCTCCCGGAGCTTGCGGAGCGCGCGCGAGACGGCGCTCTTGACCGTGCCGACGGAGACGCCGAGGACCTCGGCCGTCTGGACCTCGCTGAGGTCCTCGTAGTAGCGCAGGACGACCATCGCGCGCTGGCGGTCCGGCAGCCGCGTGATCGCGCGCCACATCGCGTCGCGCAGCACCTGCTGCTCGGCCGGGTCGGCCGCCGGGCCGGGGGCGAGGGCGGCAGCGGGCTCGGGCAGTTCGTCGGTGGCGAACTCGTCGACCTTGCGCTTGCGCCACTGGGAGGTGCGGGTGTTGAGCAGGGCACGGCGCACGTACCCGTCGAGGGCCCGGTGGTCCTGGATGCGGTCCCAGGCGACGTACGTCTTGGTGAGCGCCGTCTGCAGCAGGTCCTCCGCGTCGCACGGATTGGCGGTGAGCGAGCGGGCGGTGCGCAGCAGTACGGGTCCCCGGGCGCGTACGTAGGTGGAGAACGACGGGCAGGGCGCCGGAGCCGCCGCCGCGGTCACCCCCGTGGTCGCCGCCTTGGACGCGCTGGTGCAGACAGGCGTGGTCATGGCTCCACGCTAGGAGCGGGGCGGGCGCCGCGGATCGGCCCCAGGTCCCGAAAGGGGGTCCGCCTCAGGTTGTAGGGGTGGCCCCGGCCCCACCTCCTGAGGGTGGAGGGCGCCCGGCCGCGGGTAGGGGGCGCGTCTCAGGGGCGGGGCCGGCGCGGCTGTGCCGGGTGGCCGGTCAGTGGCCGACGCGGGTGGTACGGGTGGCTGGTCAGCGGCCGGTGCGGTGGGTACGGCCGGTCGGTCAGCGGCCGATGCGGGCGACCGGGGCGTCGGCCGCGTTCCGGTCGATGGTCAGGCGCCGGCCGCCGTGCTTCTCGGTGACGTTGCCCGCGTACTGGTGGATGCGGCGGTGCGGGGCCCAGGCCGACTTCGCCAGGACGCGCTCACCGTACAGCGACGGCTTGCCGTCCCAGCGGGCGAACCACATCACCGACGGCAGGTCGGTGACGCCCGCCTTGCGGGACTGCTCCATGTGCCGCACGCCGGACTCGGCGCTGCTGTAGAAACCGGGGAGGTAGTCGTGCTTGCGCACCTCACGGTTCCAGCCGCGCACGAAGTCGAGCGTGGTGCGTGCGCAGCGCCGCTTCGTCTCGTCGTACGCCTCCATGTCGAGGTAGAGCGCGCTGCCCGTGAGCATGCCGAGGGCCTTGGCGGCGCGGACCGCCTGCCGCCCCTCCTTCCTGCCCTGGCGCCACGGCGCCCGGCCGATCCGCACGTGCCGCTTGTTCTTGGCGAGCACGCACGGGGACTGCGAGCCGACGAAGGCGGGCAGGACGCGCCAGCCCATCCGGTCCACGTCCGCCACCCACTGCTTGCTGAGGTGGTGCTGGCGGGGGCAGGCGCGGCCCCGGCCGCCGATGTACACGCCGACGGCGCGGTACGGCGACGAGCGCCAGGCCCGCATCGTCGAGACCGGCGGGGCCTGGCAGGTGTCGAACGCCCGGCCGCGGAACGTCACGGTGCGGGCCGCCGACGCCTCGGTCCGCGGGGCGGGCGGCCCCGGGTGCGCCCCGACGGCCTCCCTCGCCTCGGTCCGCTGGGGAAGGGCCAGCACGCCGATCACGGCGGCCAGCGCGAGTCCATGTCCGATGAGCCTCTTTAGGTACGGGTACATGAAGGAGAGTGAACGGGTCCCCCGGCGCGCCGAGGCGCTTCACACTCCGCAGTCAGCCATCCGCGCCGAGGATCAACCCGGACGTGGGAACGCCGGTGCCCGCCGTCACCAGTGACCTGGCCGCGCCGGGGATCTGGTTGACCGAGGTGCCGCGCAACTGTCTGACCGCCTCCGCGATGCCGTTCATGCCGTGCAGGTACGCCTCGCCGAGCTGCCCGCCGTGCGTGTTCAGCGGCAGCGCGTCCTCGGCGACGAACGCGGCGCCCTCGCCGGGAGCGCAGAACCCGAACTCCTCCAGCTGCATCAGCACGTACGGCGTGAAGTGGTCGTACAGGATGCCGACGTCGATGTCGGCCGGGCGCAGTCCCGAGGTGCGCCACAACTGCCGGGCGACCACGCTCATCTCGGGCAGTCCCGTCAGACCGTCGCGGTAGAAGCTGGTCATCTGCTCCTGGCGGCGCCCGGCACCCTGCGCGGCGGCGACGACCACCGCGGGCGGGTGCGGCAGGTCCCTGGCCCGCTCGGCCGTGGTGACGACGACCGCCTGGCCGCCGTCCGTCTCCTGGCAGCAGTCGAGCAGCCGCAGCGGTTCGGCGATCCAGCGCGAGGCGGCGTGGTCGGCGAGGGTGATGGGCCTGCCGTAGAAGTACGCGGCGGGGTTCCGGGCGGCGTGACGGCGGTCGGTGACGGCGACGTGGCCGAACACGTCGGGCGTCAGGCCGTACGCGTGGAGGTAGCGCCGGGCGGCCATGGCGACCCAGGACGCGGGGGTGAGCAGCCCGAACGGCAGGTTCCAGCCGAGGGCCGCCCCCTCGGCGGAGGGCTCGCGGCGCTGCACGCCCGACCCGAACCGGCGGCCGGACCGTTCGTTGAACGCCCGGTAGCAGACGACGACTTCGGCGACGCCGCTCGCCACGGCGAGGGCGGCCTGCTGGACGGTGGCGCAGGCCGCGCCGCCGCCGTAATGGACGCGGGAGAAGAACGACAGCTCCCCGATGCCGGCCGCCTGGGCGACGGTGATCTCGGGGCTGGTGTCCATGGTGAAGGTGACCATGCCGTCGACGTCGGCGGGGGTGAGCCCGGCGTCCTCGACGGCGGCCCGTACCGCCTCGACGGCCAGCTTGAGCTCGCTGCGGCCGGAGTCCTTGGAGAACTCGGTCGCCCCGATGCCGGCGATCGCCGCCTTTCCGCCGAGGGTGTCGGCACCGCGTACGCTCATGCGTCCTGCTCCGCGACCGTGACGGTCACCCTGCCGGTGACGTGACGGCCGAGCCCGTTGGCGCCGACGATCCGCACCTCGGCCGTGCCGTCCGGTCCGACCGCGGTGACGGTGCCGGTCAGCACCATGGTGTCGCCGGGGTGGTTGGGCGCCCCGAGGCGGATCCTGACGGCGCGCAGCCGGGCGGCGGGGCCGAAGTGGTCGGTGACGTACCGGCCGACGAGCCCGTTGGTCGTCAGGATGTTCATGAAGATGTCGGGCGAGCCCTTCGCCCGGGCGGCCTCGGCGTCGTGGTGAACGTCCTGGTAGTCGCGGGAGGCCACGGCGCCCGCGACGATCAGTGTGCGGGTGACCGGGATCTCCAGCACCGGCAACTCGTCCCCGACCTTCATCCCTCCTCCTTCCACCTCTGCTCCGGTTGCTCGTCCCGGCTGAGCAAGTGGCCGAGTTCCTCCAGCGCTTCGCTGCCGGCCCCGAGGCAGGAGTCGAGCTGCCGTCCCCACAGGAAGTGCCGGTGGACGGGGTGGTCCAGGTCCGCGCCCATCCCGCCGTGCAGGTGCTGCCCGGCGTGCACGACGCGCTGCCCGGCCTCGGACGCCCACCAGGCGGCGGTCAGGGCGTGGGTGGCGAAGGGCAGGCCCTCGTCGTGGCGCCAGGCGGCCTCGTACGCGGTGACCCGTATCGCCTCGGTGTCCATGTACGCGTCGGCGGCCCGCAGCAGTACGCCCTGGTTGGCCGACAACGGCCGCCCGAACTGCTCGCGCTGCGACGTGTGAGCCACGGCCCGGGCGAGCGATCCGGCGCACACCCCGGCCTGAAGCCCGGCGAACGCGACCCGCCCCACGGCGAGCACGAACGCGTAGGCGCCTCCTTCCGGCCCGTCCGGCGCTTGGGGGCCGGGGGCCGGGGCGGAGCTACGGTTCGGGGAAGGGCGGGCGGGGGACTGGCTTCGCAGGGCCCGGCGCGTGCCGTCCCCGCCCAGCCGCTCCCCCCGCGCACCCTCCAGCGTCAGCCGGCCCGCCGCCCACGGCGCGGTGGTCTCGACCGCCTCGACCGTCACGCCCGCACCCCCGGTGTCCACCAGCCACAGCGCCCGTCCCGGTGACGCGTCCGCGACCAGGACGTGCGTGGCATCGCGCAGCCACGGCACGATGCCCGCGACGCCGCTCATCGCACCGGACGCGTCCGCCCGTATCGTCCCGGTCGACGGAAACGCCCCCGCCACCACCACCGTGCCGTCACCGATCGCCGGGAGCAGCCGGGCCCGCTGCTCCCGCGTGCCCAGTGCGGTGACCGCGAGCGTCCCGTACACGCACGTCACGGCGAACGGCACCTGCGCCGTAGTACGCCCCTGCTCCTCCAGCAGCAGCACCAGCCCCAGCAGGCCGGTCTCCTCCACCGCGGCGACCAGCCCGGCCGCGCACAGCGCCTTCCACAGCTCGCCGTCCGTGCCCGTCCCCGCTGTTGCCAGGCGGTCGTGCGTCGACAGGTCAGTGAAGATCCGCTCGGCCAGGTCCCGGGCCGCCCGCTGCTCCTCCGTGGGTGTGAAATCCATCAGACGAGCCCTCCTCTCGCACCGTCGCCGTCACGAGCGCCGTCGCCGACCGGCCGGAAGACCGGAAGGACCACGTCCGCTTCCACCCGCAGGAACTCCACCCGCACCGGCATCCCGATGCGCACCTCCCCGTGCGGCACCCCCACCACGTTGCTGACCATCCGCACCCCCTCCGCGAGCTCGACGAGCCCCACGGCGTACGGCGGGTCGAAGGCGGGAAACGCCGGATGGTGCAGGACGACGTACGAGAACACCGTGCCCTCCCCGCTCGCCTCGACGGTGTCCCACTCCTGCCCGCCGCAGTCGCCGCACCCCGGCAGCCAGGGGAACCGCAGCGCCCCGCACCCCCCGCACCGCTGGATCAGCAGCTTGTGCCGGCTGACCCCGTCCCAGAAACCGGCGTTGTCCCGGTTGACGACGGGCCGGGGGCGCTCGCCCCCGCCCCCGCCGTCCCGTGCGGCCCGCGCGGCCGGCGCGTACTTGAGGACGCGGAACCGATGCGTCCCGGCCAACTCCCCGTCCGCGCGGACATCCATCCGCGTCGTGACGAAGTACCCCGTGCCGAGCTTGGTGGTCTTCCGCTCCGAGACCGACTCGATCACCGCGTCGAACGTGATCCGGTCCCCCGGCCGCAGGTCGCGCACGTACTCCTGCTCGCAGTCGGTCGCCACCACCGACGTGCAGCCGGCGGCGTCCAGCAGCGCGAGGAGTTCGTCGTACGCCTGTGACCTGCCCGTGTGCCCCGACAGGCCGCCCATCGTCCAGGCCTGGAGCATGGTCGGCGGGGCGATCGCCCCGGGGCCCGAGTACGCCGCACCGGTGTCGCCCATCGCCTCGCACCAGTGCCTGATCATCGGCTCGTTGACGGGGTCCTTGCCGACGCCCGCCACCACGGCGGCACGCCCCTCGAACTCCTTCAGCGCCCCACGGAGACCGGCCGGATCCGCACCGGCCGCCCCCGCATCCACATCCTCACCCGCACCCGCGCTCATCGCCGCCCCCTCGGCATCCCGAGCCGCATCGTCGCCACGAGCTCGCGCTGCACCTCGCTCACACCGCCCCCGAAGGTGTTGATCTGCGCGGCCCTGTTCATGCGCTCCAGCTCACCGTCCCCCCAGGCCCCCGCGGAGCCGGACCGCACCATTCCGGCCGCGCCCGCGATCTCCTGGCAGATGCGGTACACCGCGACGGCCGATTCGGTGCCCATGAACTTGACGCCGCTCGCGTCCCCCGGCGCGAGCGTCCCCGCCCCCACGTCCCCCACCAGCCGCCAGTTCAGCAGCCGGACCGCCGCCAGCCTGGCGTGCGCCTCGGCCAGCCGGGCCCGTACCCACGGCCGGTCGGCGGGCCTCTCGCCCGTCGCCGGGTCGGGGGTCGCGGCGTACGCCCGCACCTGGTCGTAGCAGTCCTCGGCCTGCATGCCGATCGCGGCGAGCGCCACCCGTTCGTGGTTGAGCTGGTTGGTGATCAGTCGCCAGCCGGCGTTCTCCGCCCCGACGAGATTTCCCGCCGGGACGCGTACGCCGTCGTAGTACGTCGCGGTGGTGGTCAGTCCGCCGACCGTCTCGATCGGCGTCCAGGAGAAGCCCGGCGCGTCCGTCGGGACCAGGACGATCGAGATGCCCCTGTGCTTCGGGGCGTCCGGGCCCGTACGGCAGGCGAGCCAGATCCAGTCCGCGTTCTGGGCGTTGCTGGTGAAGATCTTCTGGCCGTCGACGACCCACTCGTCGCCCTCACGCACCGCACGCGTGCGGAGGGAGGCGAGGTCCGTACCGGCCGACGGCTCGGTGTAGCCGATCGCGAAGACGGTCTCGCCGCGCAGGATGCGGGGGAGGAAGAACTCCTTCTGCGCGGGCGTCCCGTACTTCATCAGGGTCGGCCCGACCGTGTTGAGCGTGACCATGGAGACCGGTGCGCCGGCCCGGTACGCCTCGTCGAAGAAGACGAACTGCTCGTCGGCGCCGCGCCCCTGTCCGCCGTACTCGACGGGCCAGCCGATCCCGAGCATGCCGTCACCGCCGATCCGCCGCAGCAGCGCGCGCTGCGCACCGGCGTCGTGCGGGTCGGCGCCCCGTACCGCCTCCCGGAAGTACGCACGGAGTTCGGCGCGCAATCGCCGCTGGCGCGCGGTGGGAGCTAGGTGCACGGCGGCGTCCTCCGGGGCAGGCGGTGTCACGCGACGACAGTTTCTGACTGTCCGTCAGCTCTGCCCGCACTGTCAAGGCTCACGACCCCGGGGCACGGCCTGCCCGCCCACAGCCCGCGGCCGGGAGAAGCGGCGACACCCCGGAAACGGGAACGGCCTGCGCGACGGGCGACAAGCGTCGCCGTCGCGCAGGCAGTCATTCACCCCGCAACACAGACCCCGGTCCCGCCACGGCTCACCAGAGCTGCGCGAAGTTGACCGCGATGGTCTCGTTGTCCTGGTCGATCGCCGTGAAGCCGGAGCCGTTGACGCTCGCCGTGTTGTTCTGGTTCGCCGCCCCGGAACCCGTCGCCACCTGCTGCGTGGTGGTCGAGTTGCCTCCGTTGTGGCCGGCCACACCGCTGCCGCTGATGGTGGCAACGGCCGCGTTCGACCCGTTGTTCGCGAAAGAACCGTTGTCCGCGACGGCGACCCCCGAGAGAAGGGCGGCCGCGAAGGGCAGGGCGGCGACGGCTGCGATGACACGAGCGGTACGGATGCTTGCCATTCGGATTCCTCCAGTAGCGGTAAGTACGGCTGATCCCCGGGCAGTTGGCCGACTGCCTCAGCGTTGTTCACGACGTCGCGAGATCAGAATTGCCCACCGAATCCCCGGCGAACCACCCATGACGGCCCCATTCCCCCTCAAGCGTGAGGACATGTCGATAAACACCCTTCACGCCCCCAAAGCCCCAGACCCCCCTTCCGTACCACCACACCGCAGCCGCCCCAAGGGAAGGAGCGTTCCGGGCGCACACCCCTCTCCGCCCGCCCCCCTTCCCTTCATCGAACATACGTACGAAAATAGAACCATGGCCACCATCGACCGGCGCTCCGCCACCCTGGCCCTCGCGCACGCGCTGTCGGCCGCCGAGCGCGGGCTCCCCGTGATCCCCCTGTCCCGCACCAAGCTCCCCGCCCTGCCCTCGCCGCACCGGCACACGTACGAACCGTTCCTGTGCCGGGGCGAGTGCGGGCGCCCGGGGCACGGCGTTCACGACGCCACGAGCGATCCCGCCGCCGTCCGCGCGCTCTTCGCCGCCGCGCCCTGGGCCACCGGTTACGGCATCGCGTGCGGCCGGCCCCCGCACCACCTCATCGGCGTGGACCTGGACACGAAGGGCGATACGGACTCCACAGCGGCCCTCACGCACCTGGCCCTGCGGCACCTCTTCACGATCCCGGAGACCGTCGTCGTACTGACCCCGAGCGGTGGCCGCCACCTCTGGCTGACCGGCCCGCCCGGCGTCACCGTCCCCAATTCCGCGAGCCGCCTCGCGCCGGGCATCGACATCCGGGGCGCCGGCGGGTACCTCGTGGGCCCCGGCTCGCTCACCGCCCACGGCGTCTACCGCACCGCGCCCGGCACCGCCCACCTCGCGCCGGCCCCGTGCCCGGGCGCGCTGCTCCGCCTCCTCGCACCCCACGCCCGCGCCCAGGCCCAGCACGGGCGTTCCGCGGACGGGCACTCCGCGGACGGACGCGGAAGCGGTCACGGGCTGGTCCAGTTCGTACGGGCGGCGCACGAGGGTCAGCGCAACACCCGCCTGTTCTGGGCGGCTTGCCGCGCGTACGAGAACGGAATCGGCGACTCCCTCGCGGACGCCCTGGCAGCGGCAGCGGTCCAGGCCGGGCTCTCCGAACGGGAAGCCCGCACCACCATCGCCTCCGCGGCCCGCCTCTCGGGCCTCGGCACCCGCAGCAGGTGAACCCCCGCCCCCATGGACACGGACGGCTCGTACGAACTCCCGGATTCAGGCGGCTCCTTCCGGCACAGGCTCACGCCACCCGTTCAGCAACGCACCAGGCACACCAGTCACCTGCTTGGCGAAGGTCCACATCTTCCTTGAAGTGGTTCAGCAAGAGAGCTCGCTTGTGGGTGGCGCAGAACATCGCATAGGCGTTGACGTCCTTGTGCCGCAGGTAGAGGTACCCGTGCCGCTTGTGCACGTCCCCGTCGTAGAGCACTTCCCATCCCGGAAGCTCTTCGCAGGCGCGGAGTGAGGAACGTGCACGGCCGAGGCCGGGTGTGATGGGAAGAGTCATGCCTTGATGCTAGGGACGGCGTGGAGGAACCGAACGAGGTGAGCGCGCCCCACCGCCCGGCCCGCCGACATCAGCACGGTCGTGCACAACCCTGGCGAACGCAGAAGGGGTGTCTCTCGGTAGGAGACACCCCTTCTGACCTGTGACCACGTTGAGCTGGGCGGTGGGTGTGGGATTTGAACCCACGGTGACATCGCTGCCACGACGGTTTTCAAGACCGTCACGCCCTTAGCCTCCGCAGCGCTTTGACCTGTAGTGATATGCGGCCAGGCAGCTCAACTCCCAATCGTGGCCCATACATGGCCCACAGCCCTCGCCGGGGCGAGACCCACGGAGCAAGCTGGTGGGTGACACGGGCTCCTTAACAGAATGTTCGGGTCATGATCGGTGCAGCACTCTCCTGACACTCTCCTCAGCACCGGGGGAAAGAACCTCTAGCAGGCGTTCGTCAATCGCGGGGCCTACCTCGATCACGAGCGCGGAGCCCCCCTGTTCTCCGGAGATCAACAGGCTGTCTGGGTCGCGCTCCTCGTCAACAACTGCGCTGGCGAAGCTCTGCACGGGCGCGCCTGTGCCGGGCATTTGGCCTGTTGACTCGAGGAGGCCTTCTACTTTCTGGGCGCATTCCTGGGTGAACACCGTCAGAACACGCTGATCGGCCCTGCTAGTGATTCCGATTCTGATGGCCGAGCCTGATCGCTGTGCAGCTGCGTGCACTCGATCGGCTCCGCTCTCGCTCGGATCCCACCTGCCAACAGAACAGTCAACCATGGGGGGCACCTCACGTCCGCTGTAGCGTTCAAGCCGTGATTCCACGCTATCTCCGGTCGCGCCTACCCTGCATGTCGGCAGGGCCGGCCGATGTGTTTAGCAGGCAGCAACTAGGCGGTCTGCCCTATCAGGCTGGTAAAGCGGTGACATAAGCCGCTTCAGCGCGGCCACGTCATTCCCGCAGGGTGGCCTTTTTTTCGCCAGCAGACGACTCCCCTTCGGCGCGGCGATCGCCATTCATGTAGGCCCGCTTTGCTCGATGCCAAGCGGCGAAGATCTCTGGAAGCTGTTCAAGAAGTCCACGTACCACAAAAAGGAAAATGGTCAGCACTCCGGACGCTGCCAGCAGCCAAAGAATAACTTGAGACTCCACCCGTTCGACACCTTTTCATGAGAGGTCGGCTGGGCCCACGGGCCGTCCGACGCGCCAGAAAGTTTTTTGAACACAAGCGCTCGCGTCAAATCAAGTGCATCGACGCTCGGTCAGCATGCCTCGCTCTTCTGGCAGAAGGCGTAAGAAATTCGTTCGAGTCCAATTCATGACGCAGGCGTACAGCCGTTGCGCCCGGCATGACAGTGCCTTACAGTTCTTGCCAATTCCTTACGGCGGCGAGGAGAGACATGCATCATCAGGTCGGTCTCGTGAAGGCCCTGCAACGCCTCCACCGGTTGAGCGGGGAGCCCAGCACGCGGGAGATTTCTCGGCGCACACACGGAGCCTTGAGTCACACCACTGTCAGCCAGACCTTGCGAGGCGAACAGCTGCCCTCATGGCGCTCAGTGGAATTGGTCGCGACTGCGCTACAGGGCGACAGGGAAGAGTTCAGAGCGCTGTGGATTGCGGCGAGGGACGCACAAGAGAACCGCGAAGGCCCTCCGACAGGCGCAGCAAAAGAAAATAGTCGGTTCGTTGCCCCGAGCGGGGCGATTTACTCCCATGTAGCCGCAGTCATTAATAGGGCGCGGCTAACAGAGAAGGAACACGGGAAAAAAGAGGCCGTTTCACTCCTTGAGGCATGGCAGGCCAAAAGCCCCGCCAGCTCGGCTGTCCTTTTAGAACTAGCACGACTCGTTGGGATTGAGGAGATTGAAAGGGGCAGGTATGGCGATCTACTCGAAGCGGCCATCGAGGACGATGACCCCGAGACTCCTGGAGCAGCAATGTGGCTCGCCTTCCAGTGTGAAAGGAGAGGAAATAAGTCTAGGTACCTGTTCTTCCTAATGGCGGCGTTGCGCATGGCGCCCAATAATGCGCGCGCACTTTGTGCGCTTGGCAGCTATTACGAAAATGAACACGACCTCGAAAAGTCGGCGTTCTTCTTTCGTCGAGCCTTCGAGATAGAGCCCATTTCGGCGTACATATATCCGGCCGTTGATGTTTTTTGCATGCTCGGCCTTCCGAAGGAGGCGGCACACGAATCTGTCAGGACGCGTACGCTAAAGATAAACATTCCGACGTGGTCGGTAGCTGGGCAAGGGCTCTAGTAGCCATGGGAGCAGTGGACGAAGCTGTACGCATTCTGCGAGAGCATGCGGTATCTGAACCGGGCGAGTCCGATTACACACTGATCGAACTTGGGCAAATCCTGAGCCAAGCAAAACGCCTGGAGGAGGCGAAGAAGGTCTACGACCAAGCCTTGAGTGGAACCACCAGCACCTGGATTCGGGATTATGCACTGGCTGGGCTCGCCTATATTGGTTTGACGGAAGGAAGGGAAGAGGAAGCGTCTTCATCGCTAGCTCTTTTGCTTGACGAAAGTCGTGAGACCTAGGCGCGTTCCACGGCGCGCACCGGCAACTGGTGCGTACGATCCGATGCGGCAAGTCACTTGTGGTGGAGCGAGTGATCACGGCCCGTTACGCTAGCCGCGATTCGGGCAGGCTCCCAGCTTGCCCGCAATAGCCCGCATCGGGGCCAGCATCCTCAAGGCCGCCCGTGGCCGCCTTGCAGCCGGGGAGCCGGCCACCCCAGCCCCAGAGGGTCTCCCATCCATCACCCGAGTACGCCGAGCGCCGCTTGGCGTGGCCGGCCGCTGGCGAAGACCGGGCGGCTGACCACGCCGAGGAGCGGTGCACCCCCGCCGTGCGGGGGGCTTGATGAAGTAGCGAAAGTTCTACCGCGCTCGGGCCCGGGCGGGCCGGCTACCCCGTCGCGATAGGCCGCCAACACGCTTTCCAAGTCTGTTGGCGCAGGTCAGAGCCGTATTCGCGAGCGTTCACCTGAGTTCAGGGCCGTTCTCCGAACGCAGGACATGTGTAGCGCGTACTGCCCTGAACGCCGACGTACGGAGATGAATGAGACGGAAACTGAGACGGAGCAGCCCTGAGGGAGGGGCAAGAGGGATGCGCTACCTGTTTGCCTGCGAGAGCCAACTGGCCAAGCGGCGGATCGTCTCCTCATCCGCGTCCTCGATCAAGCAGGTGACAGCAGCGGCATCCTCCGGTCCGGTGATTGCTACGCCCGCGCCTGCGAGAGCGGAAGTCAGCACCTGGTGCCGGCGGTCCAAGAGGCGCTCTTCGCGCGCGCTGCGCTGCCGCGCCTCGGCCGGTGCCTCGCGGGAGAGGATCGCCCCAGGACCGGGGGCACGTGAGTCGAGGTGTTCCCAATCGTTGCCATCGGTCGATGGACCCCAGATCTCCACCAGCGGAGCGTCCCCGCGAGCTTGTACCGTCGCGATCATCTCAGCAGCGGCGCGGTCGACTGGCTCTCGGGAGGGTGCTTCGGCGGCGACTTTCCACTCCCCGTCGGCCCGATAGAAAGCCGCCACGTACCGTGGCCGCCCCTCAGGCGGTGTCGACATACGCAGACCTGACCCCATGGCGGACTCCTCAAACGACGAGTAGGTGCATCGAGCCTAGCTGGGAAACTGACTTACCGTCAGATGGTGAGTGCTCCTGATTCGGAGCCGAGAGAGGCTGCGTGGAAGGAACCCGCTTGCTGGTCTGGCCCGAGCGCCTTCGCGATCCCCTCTATGATCTCCGCTGGACTGGTGTCGTACCTGGGGGATCGATGGACATCTTGGGCCAACTCGTCACTATCGCCGCTGTGTTGCTGGGTGGGTTAGCGACGCATTTCACGAACCATCGGATGGAGCGTCAGCGAACGCAGTACACCATGCTGACCAGGTGGGATGAGCGGAAACTTGACGCCTACGCGGATTACATCGACCGGGTGCGGACCTGCATTTACGCCTCGGTGCTCCTCTACGAGGTCAGGAACGACATGCGCAGCATGGACCGAAGCGAACGAGACCTAGCTGTGGCGCTGGCCGACGCCGAGGGAAGCCGCGGGCGCGCCTTCGAGCGGGTCATGCTGCTCGCGGAGGATGGCGTCATTGACGCAGCCCACCGGCTGAACGCTGCGGCCCACGCCATCGACTGGCGGGCTAGGGGGACGACCGTGGGGACGCTGGATGAGTGGCGTGAGCTGCACAAGACCGCGTTTCAGGCGATCAACAACTTCCATGAGGCAGCGCGTGACGACCTCGGGGTAAGTGGAAACTTCCACGGGGAAGATCACGGTGCGCGGGATCTCATCCTCCCGCGCACTCGGCGTGAGGCCGAGTCGTGATCAGCCCATGTAGAAACGCCAGCCTTCAAGGCTCGCCAAAACCGACGCGCGCGCTTCGATGACGGTCATTCTCGCGTCGCGCTCACCCTGGCTCACGTGTGCCGCCTGATTCGTCACCTGGCCGGGCCACTTCCGGTACAGCAACCCCGTCTCAGCCGTGAACCAGCCACGGCTCACGGCATTCAGGGCGAGCAATAGTCCGGTGTCTTCCGAGGCCGGAAGAGCCATCCATCCGCCCAGTGCAAGTAGGAGGTCTCTCCGCATGAACAGCGTCGCCGGGTGGACCTGTGCGCGGTAGTCATGAGCCTTCCAGTGGTCCAGCACCGCCCCTCGGTCGATGACTCCTTCCGGAGGGTCCTGATCGAACCCGAGCGTGGAGCCATCCGGCAAGTAGTCGAGAACGCGGGACGTTGCCCAGCTCACGCCCGGATTGCTGAGCAGTGCCATCAGATCTCTCGCGAGAGAGCCTGGGGTCAACATGTCGTCAGCATCAAGAACCTTCACGTAGTCGCCCTGCGCGCGCGAAAGCCCGATAGTGCGCGCCATGGCAGCGCGGCCGGCGCGCCCTTGGTCGAACTTCACGCGGGGGTCATTGGGGACGTACGGCAAAACGTCGTCTGTTTCCCCGTCCTGCTGGATCACCCACTCCCACTCCCAGCCCTCTGGGAGGTCTTGCGCGAGCAGGGACTTGTAGGCATCGGGCAGGTACTGCGCGCCAGGGCCGTGAACTGCCGTGATGACGGTGACGAGCTTGGACATGGTCACCACCTTTCCAGTGGGGTGGTAAAGATCAATTCCGTACGGTCGCCGGGCAAGGTCACTTCGGATACCTCCACTACGCGATCATCCGTATCGATCGAAGTCTTACGCAGTACCAGCACCGCCACACCGCCTTGGAGGCCAAGTTCCTCGGTCTCTTCAAAGGTGGGAGGGCGCGCGGTGACGTGCTCCACGATCCGGTCCAGCTCGATGCCGATGGTGTGCAACTGGTTTTGCGTTCCGCCGGGCCACGGCTCCTTCGAGGGATCGAGCAGATCCGGATTGCTCGCGATCCTGTCGTAGACGAGGTAGGAGTGCGCAACGTTGAAGGGCGCTTCTTCATCTCGGTGGTGCGTGCGGTAGACGCGTTCCAGTAGACGAGTGCCAACAGGAACGCCGAAGCACTCCGCCAGACCCTCGCTTGCCTCTGTCTCACGGTAGTCGGCACGAAATACCAGGTCCGAGATGGTCAGCCCCGTGTCGTGCTCCGTGGCCCCCGTCTCCATTCGCTCTTGTGCCGACAGCCGTGCACGGTCCTTCTCCCACTGATGCCGGCCGTTGTCCCGCTGTACGAGCTGGCGCGGCTTCCGTACGAAGTTGCCCACTCCGTGCTTCTTGTCGATCAGCCCCTCGGTGAGCAGGAGCGCAAGCGCATCGCGCATGGTCGGCAGACTCGTCTTGTACTCCTTGGCGAGCAAGGTCTCGGCAGGCAGACGCTGCCCAGGCTGGAGCTCACCTGCACGGATCCGCGCCCGAAGGTCGTCTGCGATCCGCTCGTATTGCTTCGCCATGTGGAGCTCACCATCCCTGGTTGTTGACCGTCTCAGCATAAGTCCTCAAGAGGAGTTGACGAGCGCTCCCGAGTCCGCCATAGTCATGGCAACTCCTCAAGAGGAGTTGAGGACAGGACCTCTTATGGAGTGCTTCTGTCTCTCACTTTATGCCCGCCTGCACCGGCGGAGCTGCACAAACCCGTAGTGCCTGCACCAGCCGGAAGCCCCGGGAAGGCGACGTTGTCGCTCGCCGACGGGCTGGGAGGGCTTGCTCCTTGAGAACTGAACAGAGTGCTGAGAACGAGTGATTTTGGCTGCTGGTGTCTCCGTCGTCGGAGACACCAGCAGCGATGACCACTCGTCTTCGACGAGCGGTCGCCGTGGCCCGGTTTCTGGGGCGCGGCTCGCTCAAGCACGTACCTGCCGGGCGGTTGGCCTCTCGCCAAGAAGACCGCAACCGCCCGGCTCCGTCCCTCGCGAAACAGGAGATCAGCAATGACTGAGCGCACCTTCCTTTCCCTGTCCACCGGCCCGATCGTTCTCGGGCTGGACCTGCCGATGGGCAGCGTCACCGTTCAGGTCCTGAGCAACATCAGCACCGCCAGCGTGGTGCTGCGCACGGACGACGAGTCGGGGCCGGCCGCTGACGCGGTGAACGGGAGCCGCAGCAACCAGGACGGCCAGGCCCTGGCCGTGAAGGTCCCCGAGATCCCCGGCAACGTGATGACGCAGAGCGTCAGCGGTCGGCGGGTCGTCCAGCACGCGGGCACCGTCAACGGATCGGTCACGGGCGTCACGATCATCAACAGCCGCGTCGTCACCGGAGGCGGCAACGCGGGCATGGTCACGGTGAGCCCGATTGAGGCCCGCGTGATGCTTCCGGTGGGGTCCGACCTCGCCGTGGTCTCCATGTCCTCCGACGCCCGGGTGTACGGGCACGTCGAACGTATGGAGTTCCGGTCCGTCTCCGGTGATCTGGCAATCGACGGGGCCCGCGAGCTGAAGGCGTCCACCACCTCCGGTGACGTGGCCGTGGGCAGCCTGACCGAGCGGCTGACGGTCCGCTCGGTGTCCGGCGACATCACCCTCTACGGGTACGCCGGGGCCGAGGCGGACCTGACCACCACGTCCGGCGACATCGACGTGAGGGCCCAGGGCCGGGCGTCGGGCGATCTGCGCGCTCACAGCGTGTCCGGGGACGTGAGCGTGAGCGGTTCGGGCCTGCTGCGGGTCGACGCCCGCAGCGTCTCGGGCCGGGTGCGCACCCGCTGAACCACCCCGTATTTCCCTCCCCGCCGGGGCGGCTGCCTCTCGCCAAAGACCGAGGCCGCCCCGGCTCCCTTCGCTTTCGAGGAGAGCAATCACCATGCGTACGTACATCGGCAATCACCAGGTGCTGAATGCGATCGAGTTCGAGGAGCTGGCGCTTGGCTTCGACGAGCTGCCGCTGGGCCTGGACCGTGACCTGTTCCGTGGCCCGCTCACCCCCGAATCGCCCGAGGATCGGGCGGCCCGTGAAGCGGTGGCCCGGGAGGTCATTGCGGAGTTGGCCGCCCAGGGCGAGGGCGGTGACGAGATCGCTGCGTGGGACGCGCTCTACGCCGACGCGCTGACCCGCACGGTGCCGTTCCTGCGCGCCGCCCGCGCCGCCGGCCGCACCGCCCAGGCCGGGGAGGTGGCGGCATGAGCCAGACCCTGACCGCTGTGGCCGCCGCCTTGCCGCTCGCGGCCGGATGGTCCGTGCACAGCCTGCGGCTGCGTCGCCGGATCGAGCAGGCGCGCCGCGATCCGCTGACGAGCCTGATGCGCCGTGAGGCGTTCGAGGCCCGCGCCGGGCGCGATCTGCGCAAGGGCCTCACGTCTGTGGTGGTCATCGACCTCGACGGCTTCAAGGCCCTGAACGACGCCCACGGTCACGCGGCCGGTGATGTCGGGCTGGTCATTGTCGCCGCGCGCCTGAACGACTGGGCGATCCGCATGGGTGGATGCGCGGCAAGGCTGGGCGGGGACGAGTTCGCCGCCGTGGTCATGGCCGCGCACCACGTGGATCTGATGTCGGCTCTGGAGGACCTGCACGAGACGCTGTGCGAGCCGTTCACCTTCGACGGTAAGCGGGTGGAGCTGGGCGCTTCCATCGGCGCCATCCGCAACGACGGTGACTTGGCCGGCACTCTGCCCGCGCTCATGCGCCGGGCGGATGAGGCGATGTACACGGCGAAGGTATCCGGGGGCGGCTGGTACGTCGCTGAAGGACTCACCCCCATGCGCAACACGGTCAACAACCGCCGCGAGGGCCGTTCGGGCACCGGCTGGGAGGTGGCGTGATGAACCGCTTCACCACTCCCCAGAAGCTGCTGGTAGCCGCTCTGGTCGCCGTGGTCGCCATGGCGTTCCGCGTCTCGTGGAACGCCCAGCACGACGTAGCCAAGGCAGTCGGCGCCGACGCAACCGCCGCCTTGCTCTACCCGTTCGTGGTCGATGGGCTGATGGCACTGGCGCTGATCGCCACCCTGACGCTCACCGGCAAGGACAAGAACTTCGCGCTGATGGTGCTGGCCGGTTACACGGTCGCTTCCCTAGTTCTCAACTACGTGCACGGGCTGGTGCCCGCCTTGCACGTCGGGGGAGGGCGGCTGCGGCTGGCCGACTGGGCACCCGCCCACTGGGTGCTCGTGCTGCTGGCGACCTCGCTGCCAGTCGGGGCCATCTTCTTCGGCTCCGACCTCGTGGCGAAGGTGCTGCACCACCGACCAAGCCAGATCGCAAACCAGGATGAAACGCAGGAGGTCACCGCAAATCGGTTGGGGTCTGACCTGCAAGGGTTGGCCCCCGCACAGGTGCCCGCCATGGCTGAGGTGCCCGTGCTCCAGTCGGCCGACGTGGAGCCGGACCCCGAGCCGGTTGCCCCGACTCCGGCCGCTGTCGAGGCGGGCGAGCCGGTAGCGGTCGCGGAGCCGACTGAGTCGGTTCCGGTGAAGGCGGTCGCCGCTGTGGCGCACGCACCGCGTCGGGCGACCGGTCGGGTACCGCAGTCGGCTCGCACGTCCCGGCCGACCCGGACCGCCGACCAACTGCTGAGCGAGGCCCGCGAGGCTACGGCGGACTGGTCGGATAGCGAGCTGACGGCCGACGCGATCCGTAAGGCGGTTCGTACGTCGTCCGCCAACGGCCGGATGCTCCGCGACACGCTCAAGGCTGAACGCGCCGAGGGCGGCGGCACTGAAGCGACGGCCGCGTGATGGCCAGCCGTCTCCACGACCCGGACGGCAACCGCTACGGCATCCCTACCTTCCCCTGGCGGATGGCTCCCGAGGACTACGCCACCCGCCGCCAGCTCCGCGCCCGCGGCTTACGCCCGGGCGGCCAGGACGTCGCCGCACAGGTCCTGTGGTACTCGCGCCGCTACTGGCGCAAGGGCAAGAGCCCGATCCGGGTCGCCTACCTGTACCGCATCGACCACGCCAAACCGGTACGACCGATGACCCCCGCGAAGTGGGCGGCACTGGCCAAGGCGAACGCCGCACAGCAGGTCTGCCCCGAGTGCCGGCGCGATGCCGGATACCGCATCCCGACCTCACTCGGCATGTGCGTGGCCTGCACCGACGCACCCCAAATCGCTGCCTGAACGCGCAGCGGGGCCCGGACGGTCGGCCGACGAAAGCGCCGTCCGGGCCCCTTCCAGTCCCACTCGACAGAGGGAGCAGACCCACCGTGTCTGATATCCACGTCACTGACCAGTCAGAGGAGCTTGAGCGTCCTGACGCCGAGGTCTTCGACA
>NZ_JBWKLQ010000018.1:0-5325 GCF_056429965.1 Streptomyces sp. NPDC046122
GCAGAATCCAGCTCCGGCCCCGCCTGATCGACGGCTGCCTCACCGCCACAAGCCTGGCCATCAACCCGCCGACCCCACCCTGAAAACCTCAGTAGCTGTCCGGGCTCTTGTCGTAGCGGGTGGCGATGCCTCGCCAGGCTTTCAGCTTGTTGATCAGACGTTCGATGGTGTTCCGTTCCTTGTAGAGGTCGCCGTCGTGGCTGATGGGCCGGCCGCCTCGTGCGCCCTTCTTCTTGCGGTTGGCGGCCTGGTCCCGTTTCTCCGGGATGACGGCCTTGATTCCACGGTTTCGCAGGTAGGCGCGGTTGCCGCGAGACGAGTAGGCCTTGTCCGCGGCGACCGCGCCGGGCGTCATGCGGGGACGGCCGACCGGCAGGCGGACCTTCACCTTCGCGAGCACGGGGATGAATTGCGGGCTGTCCCCGGCCTGCCCGGCGGTCAAAGCTAACGCGAGGGGACGGCACCGGCGGTCCGAGGCGAGATGAATCTTGCTCGTGAGTCCGCCCCGGGACCTGCCGAGCAGGGCTTCCTTCAGGCGGAGCCTGCGTCGGCGCCGGACGCGCCGGCGTTCGTCCTGTCCGTTCTGTTCCTCCGTGCCGCCCCCTTTTGCCGGGCGGCGTCCTGCTCCTGCACGGCCTCCTCCAGGGCTTTCATGAGGTGCTTGCTGACCCGCATCCCCGCGGCGTCGTGGTGGGCGCGGACCGTGGTGGAGTCCACGCTGACCAGCGACAAGTCCGTCCTTCCCGCGCTGGCCCCCTGGGCGATCAAGCCTTCCCACAGGGCCGTGAAGACACCGGCGTCCCGCCATACGCGGAAGCGTCCGTAGACAGTGGCCCACGGGCCGAACTCGGCCGGCATCTCCCGCCACTGCCCACTGGAGCGGAACCGCCAGATCACACCTTCGAACTGCTCCCGCAACCGCTCCGGGTACGGGCCGTACCTACCAATCGGCAGATACGGCTCGATGAACTTCCACTGAGCATGGGTGAGTTGCCTACGTGTCACAACCCCAGTCCTACCGGATCCCACCCTGCGAAGAGGACAGGACTCGACAGCTGATCACGACATCACACAGGCCCTAGGACAGGATGCAGCAGCCGACGCGGCGCTCGGAGACCACCAGGGGCAGGAACGCCCAGGCCTGTTTGCCGCTGAGCGTGGGCGCCCGCGGGTGGGCGCGGGTCATCTCGGCGGGGTTGGCGTAGAAGGCCGGGATGCCGTTTTGCAGGACGTGGCCGACGGGGGTGACGCCGGTGTCCAGGGGCAGGCCGTCCAGGAGGGCGATATTGCGCGGGTCGTAGCCGCGGTGCCCGATGATCCTCAGTCGGCCGGCGTCGGCAGCGGAGATGACCATGCCTTGTGCTGCGAAAGCGGGCAGGATCTGGTCGGCCACCGTATGGATGACGTCGGCCACGGTGACGGTCTGGCTCAGAGCGGCCGCCAGATGGATCAGCTGGTGGATCCGCCCCGTGCCGGCTGCCTTCGATGAGACCAGGTTCGCAGTGATGCGCGGCGGTGGGGCGTCGGCCGACTGCTCGCGGCGGCTGGGGGAGATGAAGATGCTGATGCCGCTGTCATCAGGGTAGAGGCGGATGTCGAGCCAGCCATCGGGCGGGCGCGGTGCGGTGTAGGCGACGGGCTCGCGGCCGAAGACAGCGGCGCGGTAGTGATCCTCGTGGACCGGGGCGTCGAGCCAGGGCACGGCCTGCCACGGCAGGGCGCCGAGGAGGCTGTGGGCGCTGCGGCCGAGCAGCCGGGCGGCGGCGTCGTTGAGATAGGTGATACGGCCCTGCAGGTCCACGCTGAGGGCGCCGACGGGCAGCCGCTGCAGCAGGTCGACGGCGGCGAGTTCGGTCTGCGCCGGGTCCGGACCGGGCCCAAGCAGAGGCACGGCACGTGGCTGATCAGGAATGCTCCATGGAGCGTCCGCCTGGTCCAGCAGTCGCGTGATACGGCTTGCGCTGGACAGGATGTGCCCGCGTTCACGGCGGGTCAGTGAGGGCGGGTGGCTCTCGGGCCACACCAGCGCCAGGGCCCCCCACCGCCGGGCCCCGTGCAAGGGGGCGAAGGCCAGCGCGAACTGGTACGGCAACCCGGCGGCCGCGTTCGGATACAAGCGCGCCATGTCTTCCTGGCGCCCCACCCAGAGCACGTACACGCCCGCCGCCAAGGCCCCCGCACGCTGCACCGTGCCGCTGAGCACCTGATCCAGAGACACCTCTCCACCAGATGCAATGCCGTCATCACTCACATATACGACACTAAGCCGTCAGAGGGGCGAAGAGATCGAAAGACCGCACTGGTTTGACAGCAGGCGTCCCGGCCTGCTGGGCCGGCTTGTCACCGCCGACTGCCGTCGCTGCCTGCAGAGGGGCCTGGGTCAGGCCGGTTCGCAGGGCGTGAACATCGGACACAGCCCGATGTTCGGCTCGTCCGGGGCGGCGCGCGCCTCCACCTCGTTGAGGTACGCGTCCGCTCCGGCCTGCGCTCGCCGCCGCATCCGGTTGAACGGGCCGTCGGCGGCCCAGCCGGCGGAACCGGTGTGCAGGCCGGCCCAGGAGCCGTATCGCTCGGGCACGTCCCTCCGGGCCATCCCGGTACGGAACTTCCACGCCATGCCGCTGAGGATCGTCCGGTCGTCCAGCCGAGGCCGCCCCATCGATGTCCGGGGCAGCAAGCGCAGCGCGGCGAAGCCGGCGATGAGCCCGAGCGCCAGGAACAGGTTGTAGAACCCGACGTTGAACCGCCACAGCCGCACCTCCGGCGCGTCCGCGGTGCTGCCGGTCAGGAAGACGCGCACCCACGGCCGCCCGTAGAGGAAGCTCTCCAGGGGCCACACGAAGACGTGGACCGCTGCGGCGATCAGGACGAAGACCTGGCTGACGGTATTCATGCGGCCGATATTCCCGCCTGCGGGATTGCCTCCGCGGGCCCGGACACGGCCCGTTCATCCGTTCGGGGGGAGGGGGAGGTCCGGGACCGGCGGACGCGGGCGCGAACGCCGTGGAATCGTGCCACTCGCCACTCCCGTCACCGCGTTGCCGGCAGGCGTTGCACCGCGAGAGCGGCGGCTTCCGTCGACGTCGCGATCTCCCCAAGCAGGTCGGCATGGCCGCACGAGTAACCTTGTACGGCGGGTGTCGTCTCAGGCTTCGGCGCGGTGGTCCGCGAGTTGGGGGCCGTGCCAGTCCAGGCACAGGACGGTGGCGTCGTCTCGCACGTGGCCGTCGCAGGCGTCGTTGACTGCGGCGACCAGGGTGCGTACGACCTCGCGCGGGTGCTCATCGGCGGTTTTTCGGATGAGTCCGGGCAGGTCGGCTGTTTTCGCCTGGCGTTCCTGCATGCCGTCGGTGTAGAGCACGAGGCGGTCACCTGGGCGCAGGTCGAGGTCCTGCACTTGGTACGGGCCCTGCCCGACGACGCCGAAGGGCAGGTTCACCGCCGGGTGCAGTTCGTCGACCGAGCCGTCGCGCAGCAGTAGCGGCCCGGGATGGCCGGCGTTGACGAGCTGGGCGCTGGTTCCGTCCAGGGCGATGCGCAGCAGTTGGCCGGTGGCGAAGGTCCGTCTGCCGTGGTCGAGGAGTGCCTGGTGGATCTGGCGGGCCTGTTCGGCAAGGTCGGCTCCGGCGCGGCGGGCGCCGCGGGAGGCGTTGACCAGGAGTGTGGCCATGAGTGAGGCGTCGACGTCGTGGCCCATGGCGTCGGTGACGGACAGGTGCAGCGTGTCGCGGTCGAGGGTGTAGTCGTAGGTGTCACCGGCGATGTCGGAGGCCGGGACGAGGGCGCCGGCGAGGGTGAACTCGGCCGCCTCGCAGGAGGGGGCGGAGGGCAGAAGCTGGCGCTGGATCTCGGCGGCCAGGCTGACCGAGGTGGTGCGGTTGCCCCAGTGGTACAGGTCGGTGAACCGGCGGTCGGTGACGATGATGTACGCCAGCGCGTGTGCGGCCTCTTCGACCTGATCCAGCACGTCCTCGGTTACGTGGTGCAGGAACAGCTCCAGGACCCCGATGGTGTCGCCGCGGTTGGTGACAGGGGCGAGCACCCGCTGCCCCTGCTCCCCTTCCTTCCGTTCCTGTACCAGTTTCTGGGTGCGCAGGACCTCGTCGTAGACGCTGCTGCCCGCGAGGGAAACCTGTTCTGCGCGGCCGTCATCGGGCGTAACCATCTTGTCGCTGACGCGCAGCATGCGCCGGCCGACGATGTCGACGAACAGGAACGATACGTACCGCGCGCCGAACCGGTCGCGCAGATTGCGCGCCACAACATCCACGGAGCCCACCGGTGCGGCGTCCTCCGCCGCTGTCAGGATCTCGGCCAGTCCGAGTCGATCACGCGTCACATCTGCCTCCCTGAGTTGGAGGCTCTTCTGCCCGCCCAAGCAGAGGCATCACAGTCTCGACATGTGTCTCAAAACGGCAACTTCCCGTACATCCGGGGGCGCCGGTCACCATGAACGGCGGTGGTACGACGGCAAGCGACCGGCCCGGGGGTGGCGGCGCCGGACCGTGCCTGCGCCGGTCCGACGGGGCGGAGACTGCCCCGCCCGAGCCGGACACGAGGGACGGGGCTCTCGCTCTGCGCAGTGATTCACCGACGCGTTCGTTCGTGCCGGTGTGAGCTGGTGTTACGGGAGGCGCCGCTGCGGTGCTGGGGCGCCGATTTCTCGATCGGACTCCTGCTCCACGGCGGTCGGGGGGCAAGTGGAACGTCATCGAAACGACAGCGGCGGGGCTCACGCTGGTCCGCGTAGCACCCCCACCCGGACAGGAGACCCATGCCCCGCGCTACCGCGCACACGGTCGGCGCTGTCCCTATGCTGTCAGACCTTCGCCGACGAATTCAGCCGAACCCACCACGGGCAGAAGTTCGACGCAGCCCACCTGGACAGCGGATGGGCGGTGATGGCGCACGACGCGTTCCTCACCGCGAGCCTGGCCATCCGCTACGCCACCGACCCGCCCCGAACCCCGCCCAGCCTGCGCGCGGTGGCGGCCCAGCTCTACCTCTTCGACACCACCAACGTCATCGAAGGAGCCAGCGGAATCTTTCGCATCGACCCGCGAACCGGCAACCGCAAAAGCACCCACGACCCCCAGGCCGTACGCATCGGCACCCCCGGCCCATAGCCGGCCCGCCACCACACCAACCGCGGTCAACGACGCGCAGTCACCAGCCTGATCGGCCACGACTACGAGAAGCAGGCGTCCTTGCCCCGCGACTCGGGAGCGGGGGGGGGGGGGGGGGGGGGGGGGGGGGGGGGGGGGGGGGGGGCGGGGGGGGGGGGGAGGGGGGGAGGGGAGGGGGGGGGGGGGAAGGGAGGGGGCG
>NZ_JBWKLQ010000018.1:5335-86361 GCF_056429965.1 Streptomyces sp. NPDC046122
AAGAAGTTACGTCACTCATCAGGGTGGACCGGACCAGAAGGAATGGGTTTTTTTTCCCCCTCGCTTGGGAATCCTTTTGTTGGCCCCCCCCCCCCCCCCCCAGCGCCGGTCACACTCTGGCGGAACACGCTAAAGGTTCGACGGCGGACACGAGGGCACAGGTCTCCGCCGAAGAGCCGGGGCATCCGTGGACGTGGCCCGCTGCGCCTCGGCGTGGGGCCCGGCGACGTGCTGGACGAACTGTGGTCGGCCTTCCATCAAGGAATCCGTGGCGGGAGAACCCGCTGGCCGGATTCGTGATCCTCTTGCGGCTCCCGTCCTCGTTGCCGACGCGGTCGAGCCGGAGCTTCTGCATCGCCCATCTGACAAGGGCTGAGGGGGCCCACCTATGGTTCGACGATGTGTCGCAGATAGGCGTGCGGCTCGGCGAGATAGCGGCGCCAGTGATCCACAATGCCGAGCTCCCGCCAGGCGACCCTCCGCATACCGTGCTCACCGACCTCGATGATGTCCGCGCCCGGCAGTGCGGTCAGCAAAGGGGAGTGCGTGGCACAGATGACCTGGCCGCCCTCCTTGGCCAACCGATCGATGTGCCCGATCAGCTCAAGGCACGAGGAGAAGGAGAGCGCCGCCTCCGGCTCGTCGAGAACGTAGAGGCCGGCGTGAAGGAACTTCCCTCGGAACGCCGCGAGAAAGCCCTCACCGTGGCTGACATGGTCCGGCGAGAACCCCTCTCTGCCCAGGGCGTCCAGCGCGGTCTCGGCACGCAGGAAAAAGCCCTTGCGGGCTGACCAACTGCTGACCATACGGCGCCCGCGCCCTGAGGCGGCGTCGAATTTCATTCGCTCGCCGAGGGTCGACTTGCCGCGCGGGGAAGCGTAGCGCCAGTCGTGGGAGCCGCCGTAGGAGTCCAGGCCGAACCCCTCTGCCAGCGCCTCGACCAGGGTCGACTTCCCCGAGCCGTTCTCGCCGACCAGAAAGGTCACCGGTGCGGTGAACCGCAGTCCTTCATCGAGTAGCTGCCGAACGCAGGGCACCGACCAAGGCCAGGCTTCCTCGTCGTACGAGGGGAGATGGGCATACGCGCGTTCGATGATCACGCAACCAGTGTCGCCCGGACTGGGAAAGCGTATGCGCCCCGTGTAGCCGGTGCCAGTACCTCGCGCTCGTTCGGCAGGGGCTCCGGTCGGTCATGCGGCCGTTGCCATGCGTTGCAACGGCAGTGCCTCAACGCCTCCAAACTGAACTCTGCGCGTTCGAGTCGGCGGAATGCGCCAACTGTGCGAGCGGCCACGATGGTGCTGCGGCATACCAGCCGGCCTGCGTCACTCTTCCGAACCGAACCGAACCGTCTGCCGGGGCAGTCCGGGCCTCCGCTTCTGGGTGCCACGTCGGTACGTGACGTACTACCGGGACAGCGCTACGGCCCTGGACTACAGCCAGGTCGTGCCGGTCGTGGGCACCACCCCGGAAGGCCGGTCCCCTAGCGCCCCTCGCTTTGTGCGGTGTGGTCGCCGATTGTCGAGGATGCGGTGGTTGCGAAAATCCGGTTCAGGTGATGGTGGAGTACCGCGACAGCCGATTCTGGGTCCCGCTGGCCCACGAGGATGCTGGTTCCCATGGTCGCTGCCATCGCGAGCAGGCTGATCGCCTCCGTGCGGGCGTCGATGCCGGGATCGGCCAGGTCTGCCGCCTGGGCCTGTTCGAGGAGGTCGGTCAGGGCGTTCTCCGCGGCGTCGGGGTTGTCGATGAACGGTTGGGCTGCCAGCGCCTCGTTGGTCACGGACAGGATCGCGTAGGAGGTGTAGAGCAGGTGGAAGGTGCGGCTTTCCTCGTCGGTAGGGAGGGAGGCCAGCACCAGCGCCTCGATGGTGGCGCGGGGGCCCGGGTTGGGCCCTGCGGCGGTCAGGCGGGCGCCGACGCGGGCGGTGAAGCGGCCGGTCAGGTGCTTGAGACCGTAGAAGAGGAGTTTCTCCTTGGTCTCGAAGTAGTACTGCACGAGCCGGAGTGACACGCCGGCCTCGGCGGCCACGTCGCGCATGCCGACGGCGTGCAGCCCGCGCCGCCCGGCGGCCCGGATGAGTGCCTCGGCGATCTGGGTGCGCCGTTCCTCGTGGTCCACGCGCTGCCATGCCCGACGCGTAGGTCCGCAAGGGGAGACCGGCGCCGACTTCAGAGCATGCAGCCTCGGCATCACCGCATTCGCCTGCTGGAGGCCCCGCCGTCCGGGCCCAACTCCCGCAGACGCAGGGCCTCGCGTCCCAAGGGGCGCACGGCGCAGATCCTCGGCGGGTTCGCCTCACAGGCTCGAGGTGCGGGCGCTGGTGGCCGCCACCGGCGGCCGGCCGTGCAGTCGGCTGATGGGCGGCGTACGTGATGCGCAGGTCGACGATCGACTGGTTGCTGGGGTTCGCGATCTTCAGGTGCGGGGGCGAGGTGCTGTCCGAGCTGATCACCCGCTCCAGGGTCCAGGGCTCCGGGACGGCCGGCCCGGTCGATCTTCGCCAGCCGCACGTGGCTATCAGCTGATTCCTGGACGCTCACCCCTATGGTGGCGTGGTGAACGGCCACCAGCGATCGCGGGACGACGAGGGGAGCGCGGCCCGGTTCCTCGCGCTGTCGGACGGCGTCTTCGCCATCGCGATGACGCTGCTGGCGCTGGACATCACACTGCCCACCGGACTGAACCCGGCCCGTTTCGAAGAGGCGCTGGGCGATCTGGTGCCCAACCTGTGGGCGTACGCCCTCAGCTTCGTGGTCATCGCAGCGTTCTGGCGGGGCCACCACCAGATCTTTCGGTACGTGCGGGAGGTGGACGGGACAGTCATCACGTTCGGGCTGCTGAACCTGGGGCTGATCGCCCTGATGCCCTTCCCCACCATCCTCCTGGCCGAGTACGGAGAACAGTGGCAGTCGGTGGCGGTCTACTCCGGCGCCGCCGCGGCCATCGGTGCCGCACAGCTCGTGCTGACGGTCGTGCTGTGGAAGCGCCCGTGGCTGAGCAGTACGGCGTTCCCCGATGCCGTGGCGCGCAACGACGTGCTCGACCTGGCATCGATGGTGCTGATCTTCGCCGTCGCGGTGCCGCTCGCCTTCGTCTCCCCGCTGGGTGCCCAGCTTTGGTGGGTGCTGCTGGTCCCGGGGAAGGTGGTGCTGGGCAGGCGGGGCAAGCGTCTGCGCGCGGCAAGCTAGGTGTCGCGGATCGAAAGGTTGGGCCACCCCAGTGCCGCACTGTTTGTGGCTGCTCAGCGGCTTGCCGAGCACCGCGCGCAACGTCTGCGGCCCGCTGCGCAGTAGTGGTGCCGCAGTCCGACCGGTGTATCGCAGCATGGCAGGAGGCGCGGGGATGTCCTCATCCGCAGGCAAACACGCGGTGACTGGGGCCCATAGGAGGGCGGCGAGGGCGACTGGATGCCTGTAGGTAGGCGGCAGCGTGATCAGTCGACCTCGTCCAGCAGGTGGGGGCCGTTGTTGCGGACATTGTTGACGGCCGTGGACACGGGCCGGGTGTTGAGCTGGCCGCCTGCGGGCTGGGCGAGCAGAGTACGGAGGTCGTCGGTGTTCTGGTGGTGCGGGTCGAGCCAGACGTCGTAGTGGTCCGGGGTGAGAGCGAGCGGCATGCGGGGATGTACCCGGCCGGCCGCGTCGGTGGCCTCGGTCGTGATGATCGTGCAGGTGGTCAGCCAGGCGGCAGGGTCGTCGCCGTTCTCGACCTCAGGGTTGCGCCAGTACTCGTACAGCCCCGCCAGGGCCATCACCTGCCCGTCGGTGGGGTGGATGAAGTACGGCTGCTTGCGCGTCTTGTTCGTCCTTTCGTCCTTGAGCGGCTCCCACTCGTAGAACCCGTCGGCCGGCAGTAGGCAGCGCCGCTTGGCGAAGGCGCGACGGAAGGCGGGCTTCTCGTGCACTGTCTCCACCCTCGCGTTGATCATCCGGGCCCCTGCCTTCGGGTCCTTCGCCCACGAAGGGACGAGTCCCCACCGCAGCGACCGTAGCGACCGCAGCTCCCGCCGGACGTCATCGCCTTCCTCGTGTCCGGCGCGCTCGAGAATCGCGTAGACATCGTCGGTGGGAGCCACGTTCCAGCTGGGCGCCAGCTTCTCGTCGGGAAACCAGTCGGTGACCTTGAAGAGCCGGGTCAGGTCCTCGGGACCGCGGGTTGAGGCGTAACGACCGCACATCCCACCACTCTGCCACGGCATCGGACCGGGCCCTCGGAGTGACCTGCTCCAACACACGGACCCGCTCGAAGGGGTCGGCGTTCTGGCGGTCGGGCCGTGGACGAAACGGCCAAGCCCTTGACGGCTGAAGAAACTGCCCACCCCGGCGGTGGGCGCCGCAGCCCCGCCGCTGTCCCGGCCCGCCCCTCGACTTCGCCCAGCGCGTCGTTGTCGCGGGCGGCGACGTGACGGCCGTCGTCCACCGGTGGCTCCTCGTGACCGGCCGTGCCGGGTGCCGGCTGTGGTGTCCATCCGGCTGGCACCCGTACGGAGGGGGCGTATGCCGGATGGCCAGTGGCCCTTGCTGTTCCTAGCCTCGGGTCATGATCTTCCGTCGTTTATGGTTATCAGCTGCGGTGCTGGCGCTGGCTGTGTCCTCTCTTCCGTCCGTTGCGGCTTCGGCCACACCACGCCCATCCGGCCCGGCTTGGTCAGTCCAGCGTGACGCCGATGTGCTGCGGGATGCCGGGGTCACCGGGGTAGCAGTCCGCCTGGAAACCTCGCGCGGGACGGTCACGGCCCGCTCCGGGGTGGGGGACCTGGTCACCCGCCGCCCCGTGCCGAAAGACGGTTACCTGCGTCTTGGCAGCACCACCAAGACGTTCGTCGCCACCGTCATGATGCAACTGGTGGGCGAAGAACGGATCTCCCTCGACCAGACAGTGGAGCAGCTGCTGCCCGGGGTCGTGTCCGGTGCAGGAAACGACGGCCGGACCATCACCGTCCGCAACCTGCTGCAACACACCAGTGGCCTGTCCGACTACATCTACGACGTCTTCCCCGAACCCAGCACCAAGACCTACTTCGGCAACCGGTGGCGTGCCTACAAGCCCGAAGAGCTGGTGGACTTGGCCATGCGCCATGAACCTGCCTTCCCGGCAGGCACCGACTGGGCGTACTCCAACACGAACTACGTGCTCGCCGGAATGATCATTAAGAAGATCACAGGCCGCACCTGGGAACGGCAGGTCCGCGACCGCATCCTGCGCCCGCTTGGCCTGCTGCACACCGACACCCCCGGCACCTGGCCCTTCCTTCCGTATCCGCACACGGCCAACTACCAGCAGTTCACCGTGGACGGCCCGATGGTCGACACCACGATTCCCTACCGTGCCTTCGACAGCGGGGCCGACGGCTCGATGACCGGCACGGCCCGCGACCTCAACCGCTTCTTCGCCGCACTGGCAAACGGACAGCTGTTGAAACCCGCCGAACTTGCGGCCATGCAGACCACTGTGCCGGTGCCGCAGAACAGCGGTCACCCGGAAGGCACCCGGGACGGCCTGGGCCTGTTCTTCACACCCCTGTCCTGCGGCGGCGGCTACCTCGGACATGGGGGAAGCGGCTTCGGATACGTCATCCGGGCAGCGACAACCACGGACGGTCAGCGCACTGTCACCGTCTCCGCGCACAGCCGCTCCGCGGACCCGCAGACCGCGGCCCGCCAGGAAGACGCACTACGCAACCTCATCGACCATGCCCTGTGCCGCACCACCTGAAAGCACCGCGGTGAGGCTCAGGCCGTTCCTGCCAAGGCGGCGGGTTGCTGCCGACCAGGGGCCGGTGTCCCGCAAGGAGCCCCGCGTCGTCTGGCGGCCACTGGCCGGCCGCCCTCTCACCCAGCGGACGACAGGGGCTTGGCCCGCCGCCCCGTCTGCCCATCCGGCGTCACCGAAGCCAACCGGTGCCTGTCCCTACGCGCCGTGGACCTTGGCCGCGGCGCCGGCCACTGTCCTGCTCCTGTTGTTCTTCGCGCTCATCGGGAAGGTCGACTGTCGGGTGCAGGGCTGTGGGGTATGGGGCTGTCGGGGTCCATGACGGAGATGCCCAGCCCTTTGGTGTCGAAGCCAGCCGTCGGCTGTTTCGTGCGCTGATACAGCCTGGCGATGGCAGTGCACTGCAGTGCCATGGACACCGCCATGGCCAGGCAGATGCCCGGAAGCCCCGAACCTGACAGGCTGTGTGCAAGGACGAGTTGGAGTGCCACGCCGCACGTGGTGATTCGCGCGAGGGCCGGGCTGCCGCCGCTGCCTTCGAACACCCCGCCCAGAGCGATGAAGCAGGCGAGAAGCACCAAGTACGGCCCCAGGCAGCGCAGATAGAGTGCCCCCGCCTCGGCCACCTCTCCCGCGCTGCCGAAGGCTCGCATGATCCACGGCCCGGCGGTGAGCAGCGTCAGGAGAGCCGTGAACCCCAGCGATCCGGCGAGGAGCAACACCTGTCGTCCGACGGCCCGCCGTTCGTCGCGTCCGGCGCCGAGCAGATGTGCGGTGTGGATGGCGGCAGCTTGGCGTATCGCGTAGAAGCTCATGGTCGCGACGTACATCGCCTTCGTCGCGATCCCGTAGGCGGCGACCTCGCTGACGCCGATCCGGGCGACGATGGCGACGAGTGCAAGCGCCCCCGCCATCCGTATGACGAAGTCGGCCGACATGGGAAGCCCGGTCGCAGCCGTCCTGCGCGCATCGGAACTGAGCGAACCCGCCGGGTTCGGGGCAGTCCGGGCGGCCTGTCGCAGTACGCCGTTGCGGCGCAGCGCCACGCAACCGCATATGAGCGCGACCGTCCTGCCCAGCACTGTCGCGATCGCCGCCCCACGCACCCCGAGGTCGAACCCCAGGATGAACAAGGGATCCAGCCCGAGAATCAGGGCGTTCGCGAGAATCGCAAGCTTCATCGGGGTGCGGGTGTCGCCCGCGCCTTTGAGGATGCCGTCTACGACGTTGGTGGCAAAGAACACCGCGATTCCTGGCAGTGCGATGGAGAAGTAGCCGGCTGTGAGGGACAGCGAGTCGCCGCCGCTGCCGCCCAGCACGAGGTGGGCGAGCGGTTCGCGGCACAGGTATCCACCGATGGCGATCAAGGGTGTGACGAGCGCCCACAACACCCATCCGCCGCGCACGGCGGAGCGCAACGCTGCCGGATCCTCCGCTCCTCTGGCTCGTGCGACGAGCACAGTCGTGCCCGAACCGGCGACGAGGATGACGCCGAGCAGCAGGTTCTCTACGTTCGTGGCGACAGCCACCGCGGCGACGGCGCCACCACCGAGCCGCGCGACCCAGGCCATGTTGATGATCCCGGCGGTGACCCCCGCCAGCAGCTCGAAGTAGACGGGATACGCCAGCGTCACCAGCCTGTTCCGGTGTTCTGCTGCCCCCATGACTGCACTCCTCTTCTCGTTGTACCTCTATTCGAGGTACAGCGAGAAGAGATAGCATGGCGGGATGGGACGGGCAAGCGCGCCGACATGCGCGAGAAGGAGCTTTGGGCATGCTGGAGCTGTCGATTCTGGGCTTCCTCTTCGAGGAGTCCCTGCACGGGTACGAGATGAAGGCCCGTATCCAGGGCCTCAGCGGCCACATCCGCCCGGTAAGTGACGGGGCGCTCTATCCCGCCATCTCTCGGCTCGTGAAAGCGGGTCTGGTCGAGCAGCGCACCGAACCTGGAAGCGGGGCCGCGCTCCGCCGGATCCTGTCCCTCACCGAAGCGGGCCGCACCGAACTGCTCTCCCGATTGCGGCACCCCAAGGAGTCCGAAATCACCGACGGGCAGCGCTTCTTCACCCTGCTTGCCTTCCTGCACCATCTCCCGGACCGGGCCGAGCAGGCCGCAGTCCTGCGCCGCCGACAGAGCTTCCTCGACATCCCGGCGAGCTTCTTCTACCGCGACGGCGAGCCCGTACGAGCCGAGGAGGCGCCCAGCATCTTCCGGCAAGGCATGCTGCGCATCGCTCGCGCCACCAGCACCGAGGAGAAGAAGTGGCTGGCCGAGGCCATCGACAGCCTGGAGCGCTGAGCCCTGTGCGCTGAGCGCGGACCGGTGGCGGCGTCACCCCGTCCCGCTCGGGGACGGTCACCGACGAGACGTCCGTCGGCGCGAGACAGGAAGACGGGTGACGTTCCCGGACGGGTCGATTTGTACCGGGCTTGCTGGAGTTACAGGGTGAGCTCCGCAATGACCCGCCGGAGGCTCGCCGTGGGGGCCGCTGGCGGGATCGTTTACGGCTTCTCCCGTTGCCGGCCCCGCGTACCGCCGTGCCAGGCGCTGCTGGACGGTCGTTCGCGCTAACTCGCTCGATGTTGCCGGCTATCGCCCGTCCCGATGAGGAACAGATCTCCCAGCAGCGGGTTCGCGCGTTTCCCGGGTGTGCCGGTCACCTGCGCACCGGGCGTGCTCGGGGTGCTTGGAGTGGGGCTGCCCGTGGGGGATGAGCTGACGCTTCCGGTGGGACTTGGGGAAGGAGTGGTAGCGGGGGGCGACTGGCTGGGGCGGCCTGTGGAGGGGCTGGGAGTCGGGGTGGCTTTTGTGGGTGGGGGAGCGGGGGTGGTGGTGGGGGCTTTGGAAGCCGGCTGCTCGGGTGGAGTGGGCGTCGCCCGGGGACGGCGAGTCGCCGTCTTGTTCCGGCCCCGGGCGGTGCTTCTGGCCGGGCGTGTGGCCGGGCGTTCGGGGGAAGTCGAGGCTTTCGGCGGCGCGGTGGCCTGCTCCGGGGGCTCGTCGGGGGACGCCTGCTGTGGGCTCGGGGTCGCCTGAGGGGCGCCGGAGGAGTGGTCGGGCAGAAGCGATGCGGTGGCCAGGCCGCCCAGCATCGCGAAGGTGGCCGCGGCAAGAGTCCGGCCGCCGTACTTCTTCCAGCGAGGCGGACGGTGGCGCGCAACCGGATGTACGGCGGCTGACCGAGACCGCGCCCCGGCTACGGTGGCGGCCCGTGGTTCGGGCCCGGTCGCGGTCGCCGACCGCGCCTGGGCTGTGGGTACGGCGGCCCAGCGAGCGGGCGTTGCGGGCTCCGCGGCGGCCGGTGCCTGGGCGGCGGGCGAGGCCGGGGGAGTGGCGTGCCGGGGAACGCCGGGGGGTTCGACGAGGCCCGGCCCTTCGTTGAGGAGGTACTCCATCGCTGCCGTGTCGACGGCCGCGGCTTTGGCGGTCCCGTCGCTCGGCGGCTGTCCGCCGGAGTCGTACGCCCCGCATTCGGGGCACGTCACGGTGCCGTTGAGAGTGCGGCGGCAGGGGACGCAGTAGTCCATGGGATCGGCCGTTCAGCGGGTGGGGCGCGGGTGGGAACCGTTGTGCGCCGGCCGGGCCGGGCAGCAGCCTCCGGTCGCGCGGAACTGGACGTCGTGCGGAAGGGGCCTGGACATGTGCGAACCTCGCTCACTCACCGGTCCGGGGATGGGTCTCCGGTTATCGAGGTCAACGGGGCGCGGCGAGTCACTGTTCATCGGGCGACCGAAACGTGGGATACGTAACTCCTGCGGTTGGCCCGTCGTCCACACCCGTTTATGCACCAGACGGCGCACTGCGGCCAGCGGATACGCCGTATCCCCGTCCTCTCCGACTGGGCGAACGTCAAGGGCGCTGCCGTGGCCAGGGCGCGGGCGAGTTCAGCAGCATCGGCCGTACCGTCGCCACGGGCGACTACGACGGCGACGGCCGGCACGACCTCGCCGCAACGTGGCAGGGCATGGAGGACTCCAGCACCTTCATCACGCGCTGGGACGACCAGGCCAAGTCGGCCCAGTGGTAGCGCGCGGCGGCCGCCGCCGCGGCGGTGCCCGGCGTGACACGCCTGACGCCGACGCCAACCGGAGTAGTGCTTCGTTGGGTTCTGCGCTGTCTCCCCCGGTGCGTCCGGCGCCCACCGTGGTTCCGGCGACCCGGTGCGTGCTCTGAACCTGAACGGGGGTACCGGCCAGGTCATGACACTTGAACATCCCGCTGAGCGCGGTGGAAACGAGCGCGGCCGCTTCGCGCACCTTGCGGAGAAGTCTTCGAACTTCACGAGCAGCCCCACGTTTTTCGGGCTGTGCCTGCTCCTCGTCGGCATCGTCATCGGCGCGCATGCGGCCAAGGTTCCGATGGCCTGGATGATGCTCGCCGGTGAGTCGATGACCGCGGTGACCCTGCTGCTCCTGGCTCTCCTCAAGAACAGCGAACGACGAGCCGAACACGCCATCCAGCGGAAGCTCGACGCGATCGCCGCTGCTCTGATCGAACTGCGGGAAGACGAGCCAGGTCCCGCCCAGCGGGACCTGCAAGAGGCGATACGCGTCGAGGACCAGACGTGACCGAGCCAGGGCACGCCACGCTTCTCACTGAGCCAGTCGCCCGGGAGCAGGACGAACACGGTTGAGGTCCACTGCCGTTCGGCCACGGGCCCACATGGCGATGCCGTCGCCGCCCTCCAGGGCGCTGGTCCAATGGGCGGCGAAGGAGGAAGGCGACAGTGACGGTTCACGCGGCCGGTTCAGAAATCGACTGTCGATTACCCGCTCTGCTGCATACAGCTGCCGATAACGGTCAGGCGAACGAGAAGCATCCGGCGACGTGAATGGAGGCACGACGATGAACTGGCGTCACAAGGCCGCCTGTCGGCGGGAAGACCCTGACCTGTTCTTTCCCATCGGCACCGGTGGCCCAGCCATGCTTCAGGTCGAGGAGGCGAAGGCAGTATGCCGCCGGTGCCCGGTTATGGACGAGTGCCTGAAATGGGCCCTTGAAGGGGGTCAGGACATGGGCGTGTGCGGCGGCCTGAGCGAAGATGAGCGGCGTGCTCTCAAGCGCCGGACGACCAGGGCCGCCCGAGCCCGGACGTAAGCCTGATCTCACCAGCGTTCCATGGTGGTGGAGGCGTCGCGGCCCCCTTCGCTCCGGTGGGAGTGGTCCTACCGGTCGCCGTGGTGCCGTCCCCCCAGCCCCGCCGACGCTCGGGTGGACGTGCTCATGCGGGGACCAGCCGGTGTACCTCGACGGGCCCGGCCGATTACTGCTCTTGTTGTCAAGCCACTGCCGTGACGGGTGGTGCCGGTTTGTAGCACCGCCCGTCTCGGAGCAGGCCCACGGAACGTTGACCCGTCGGCGGGCGGGAGCGAGCACCGCCTGAGTATGGCGTTTGCGTCGGCGCGTTCGTGGTCGTGACAGCGGCGGGACTCGTCGCAGCAGCGGATGTGATCGACGCTGAAGTGATCGTGCTCGGCACGAGGAGATCCCCCCGCCTGACGGTCAGCGATAGGGAGCACCTCGAGCACGACCCCCGGGTTCTTCTCCCGACCCGCCCGAATGCTTCCGAGTGAACCGGGGAAGTCCCGCTCCGGGGCCGGCCCCGGAGCGCGGTGCGTCGCGGTTACCGCGGCGCCACGGCCGGCCATGGTCCGCGTCTTGCACGTTTGCCCGGGGAGCGCGGTGGAAGAGTGGACCCCAATGACTGGCCGGCCGAGTCGCTGGCGGAACGGCCAATTTCTCCTCGACGTATTGAACAGAACAGGGGTCCGCCGTTGCGCCTCTACGCCCAGACTTCCGCACGCCGGAACTGCCAGGTTCTCGTGGACCTGATCGCCATGGCCCTGATCGCCCTCACGGTGTGGGCGGCACTCTTCGTCCGCGACGTGATCATGCGGCTGGCCGAGCCGGGGCGGAAGGTCGAGAGCTCCGGAGACGGACTCGCCGAGGAACTCGGCAACGCCGGGGACGCGGCGTCGGACGTACCGCTCATCGGCGACGTCCTCAAGAAGCCGCTCCAGTCCGCAGCCGACGCCAGTACCGGCTTCGCGGACGCCGGCGCTTCGCTCCAGGAGACCGTCACCCAGGTCGCCGACGTGACGACCACGGCTCTCATCGTCGTCCTGGTGCTCCTCATCTTGGTTCTGTGGCTCCCCCCGCGCCTTCTCTGGATTCGCCGCGGCATGATCGTCCGCCGTCTCGCCGACGCGCCGGGCGGTGCCGACCTGCTCGCCCTGCGCGCCCTCACCGGCCCGCCGGCCGTCCTCGTCAAGCTGCCCACCCCGCCCGGCGGATTCGCCGAAGCCTGGCGTCGGGGCGACCAAGGGGTCATCGCCACCCTCAGCGCGGCGGCCCTCGCACACGCTGGCCTGCGCCCCTGACGCACGGCGCCCGCACCGGCCGGTTGTGGTTCGGGCGTCGGGTTCGGGTGCCGGATGCGGGCGTCGGAAGCGTGCGTCGGATACGAGGGCCGGTTGGCGGCATGGGGCGCGCCGTAGCAGTCGGAACGGTGTGTGCTTCACGTCTCGCCGTGCAACCGCGGTCCCCTGGTCGGGCGTCTCGTCGGTGTGACATCCAAGCAACACGCGTTTCGACAGGTTTTCCTTTTCGGGTGGCAGCAGGCGCGCTGCTGCGCCTTCGCGGTGGCGCTCGTCGGTGGTGTGGCCGTTTCGGATCTGTTGCCGGAACTTCCCGTAGCGCGCTACGACCTTCTGCTCGGTTACGGCTTGCTGCTGACCGTGCTGGCCCGTCGGCTGGGATGGGACACCGCCCGGGACACCGCGGTGATCGCCGCCTGTCACCTCATCGGATTGCTGTTCGAACTGGTCAAGGTGCACCTCGGTTCCTGGAGCTACCCCGAGGACGCCGTCACCAAGTTCGGGGGTGTGCCGCTGTACGGGGGGTTCCTCTACTCCGCCGTCGGCAGCTACGTCTGCCGGGCCTGGCGGCTGATGTCGGTCGAGCTCACCGCTTACCGGCCGCGCGTGATGGTGCCACTGGCCGCTGCCGTGTACGTCAACTTCTTCAGCCATCACTGGCTGCCCGACGCCCGTTGGCTTCTCGCCGGTCTCATCCTGCTCGCCACCAGCGGGACCTCGGTCAGTTACCTGGTGGGGCAGCGGCGATACCGTATGCCGCTCGCCCTGAGCTTCCTCCTGATCGGCTTCTTCCTCTGGATCGCGGAGAACGCCGCCACCTACGTCGGAGCATGGAGCTACCCCGATCAACTCCATGGATGGCAGCCGGTCTCCCCGATGAAGATCGGCGCCTGGGCGCTGTTGATCAGCGTCACCTTCGTCCTGGTCGCCGGACGCCGCCGCGCGGCCCAAGGTACTTCTTCGCCCCCTCCTCCGCCGCTCCGCCACTCGGAGGCCGCGCCCGGCTCTCCCGGTAGCCTGCCCGCACACGCGCAGACCGCTCCGCCGGATCTCCGCCACGAACCGTCACGCATTCCGGAGTCACGCAGCCACTGATCCCGTCGGCCAGAGGGCCCGCGGCATTACGACGCTCACCGGCTGTGTCTCCGTAGCCATGTTTGGTCCGTTGGACGACTGGCTCCGTGAGATTCTGCGGGCACTCGGTACCAGGAGTCTGGACGCTGCTGGGTCGCCTTCTCCCGGTATCTGCGCGTACCCGCTGCCGACGCGTAATCTCTCGTCCGCGTTACCCCCGAGGTAATCGACCGCTCTCACCCCTCCCGGCAGTATCAAGCGCAACGACGGGAACCCCCCGCCGGGAGCCGGCCGCAGCCGCGAGGAGAGCGTCATGTCCGTCAAGCCCACCGCCACCACGGCGAGTTCAGCCAACACCCCCGGTTCGGACGCCGACGCCACCCGGGCCGTGGTGCAGGAGTTCCTTGCCGCCCGGGTGGCCGGGGACACCGGGCGGCTCGTCGAGATCTTCGCCGACAAGGTCGACTGGCTGCTCGCCGAGAACCCCGCCGTCCCGTGGATCCGTCCCCGGTCCACCGGTGCAGAATGCGCCGCACAGTTCACGGAATTGATGGAGTACACCGTGCCCGACGACGCGCGCGCCTCCGTCGACACCTTCCTCGTGGACGGAACCGAAGCCGTCCTGATGGGGCACCTGTCAGGGACCGTACGCGCGACGGGAAAGACCTTCGAAGGCCCGTTCGCTCTGCACCTCACCGTCGAGGACGGCCGTATCACCCGGCACCACCTGTATGAGAACGGCCTGTCGATCGCCGAGGCGTGCACCCCCTGAGGTGGCGGGCGGCCGGGCGTCGAAGGACTGTTCTGCGCGGCCGACGGCGCGGTCCGCGCTCGCGGGTTGGCAGAGCACTGCCGTATCGCTCCAGCGGCAGCGCAGGCGAGCCACGCCCGTCCTGCCTGTCCTCCTGCACCCCGCCCCCGGCCGTACCCGTTCCTCCGCGCCGCCCGTTTCGCCGTAGCCCTCCCCGGCAACCCATAAACAACGATCACTGGGCAGGGCCCGGAGAACCACTGACGAAAGGCGCACCATGGGACACGACGCTGCAGGTACCCCCGACAGTGGCCGTGGCAGCGGCAGCGACATGAGGGCGATGACGTACTCGGCCTTCGGCGGACCGGAAGTCCTCACGGAGACCCGGCAGCCGCGCCCCAAGGTCGGACCCGGTGAGGTTCTCGTACGCGTGCGGCGTGCGGCGGTCAATCCGGTCGACTGGAAGATCATGGCTGGGGGTCTGAAGGGCCTGATGGAAGCGTTCTTCCCCGTGGTGCCCGGCTGGGACGTCGCCGGAGTCGTCGAGCAAGTGGGTATCGACGCGCCCGAGTTCTCGGTGGGAGACGAGGTCATCGCCTATGCGCGTAAGGACTACGTGCACGGTGGGACTTTCGCCGAGTTCGTCACCGTGCCCGTGCGCGCCCTCGCCCGCCGGCCCGCGTCCCTGACCTGGGACCAGGCCGCGGGCCTGCCGCTGGCCGGTCTCGCGGCGTACCAGGTGCTGACGCGTCTGGGAACCGGTCCGGGTGACACCGTGCTCATCCATGGCGCCGCCGGCGGAGTGGGATCCCTGGGGGTGCAGATCGCGCGTGCTCGCGGCGCCCGGGTCATCGGTACTGCCTCCCCCGCCAACCACGACCGGATCCGCGAGCTCGGCGGGGAGCCTGTGGCGTACGGGGGAGGGAGTCGTCGAACGTGTCCGGGCACTCGCGCCGGAAGGAGTGGATGTCGCCGCCGACTTCGTGGGCGGGGTACTGGACACGACACTGGCCGTCCTGCGCGAAGGCGGTCGGCACGCGTCGATCGCTGACGGCTCCGTCCTCGACTCCGGCGGGCAGTGGATGTGGGTACGGCCGAACGGCGCCGACCTGGCCGAACTGGGAGCTCTCGCGGACGCGGGGAAGCTGACCGTGCCGGTGGCGCGGACCTTCCCGCTCGAAGAGCTGGCGGACGCCTTCGCGTTGAGCCAGTCGGGGCATGTCCACGGGAAAGTCGTCGTAGCCGTCTGACCCCGCATCCCCGCACATGTTCCTGCGAACCGGAGCCCGCCGTCATCAAAGCGACCCCTACGGGCTCACTTCGACGCCGGCGCGGCCGACCGCGTGGTCGGATCCGGCCGGCCGGTGTCGACGCGCGTCACGCAACACGGCTCTGTACTGCATGCCGCCGAGACGACGCTTCGGGCGCGGTGCTTGTCGACAGGGTCGCCCTGTGGCCAGAGCTGGACGGGGATGAGAATGCCGCTGGGTGGGGGACGGATCTGTCAGGGTGTAACGACGTGGTCTGAGAGGACTGGGGCGCCGTGCCGTGGCGCGTCAGTGTGTGGGTGATGTGAGGTGGTCGAAGCCGAGCGGCTCCCCGGCCGGCCCCACATCACCACCTGTCAGTGTCCGCGTGGAGCTTTGGCCGTACGCCGCCCCCCGGCGGTGAGTGAGTCGATGCAGGGCCGCTCACCAGCGGATACCGGTCGGTGGCAGGACATGCCGACGGCCCGCCACAATGGACGTCAGCGACATCAGGGCAAGTAAGCCGTTGCCGTCGCTGATGTCCCGACGTGCGACCGTCGCATGGCCCGCTGTCGTGAAGGGTAGTGCTGCGGGCGTGAGTCACCAATGGATCATTACGGCGAAGCCTGCAAGCACCCGCAGCACATCACCGGCCATCGCACCGGCCTTGCCGCGGCAGCCGTTCGGGACGGTGGCGATAGACCTCATGCCGTGGGAACTGCGCATCGGTGACGTCGTCCCCTTCGACGACCACATCGGCCGGCCGATCGCCGACATACATGCCGTGGGTCCTGGCTACCGCGCCCGACGCCTCATCGTGGCGGGCCTCCCACCGCTGACCTCACGCCACAAGCTGCGCATCTACCGCGCCGCACAGCGTCTGAGCGCCTGAACGGTGCTCCGGCCGCTCGGTCGACCGCAGAGTGGCTTCTCGACGCACCGTGAATCTGTGCCCGTAGGGCCCGGCCGAGGTACCGGCCGTCCTGCGCGGACAGAGCGCAGGTGGTGGCCGCAGCACAGCACACGGAAGGCGGCGCCGGAGGATTCCGGCGCCGCCCCTTCCGGCTGTCTGTCCACGTGCTCAGGAGCCCGATATGGCATCCCCGAACATGGGGTCGTCTCCCGGGTTGCCGATGCCCACGGACGACGCACCGAAGCTCACCGCGCCAGTGGCTGTGACGCCTCGGGTGGAGCCGCGCAGGACCCACACGGCGCCGTCGTCACTGTTCTCGCCGCCCGCGCCCACCGACAGATCGGCGCGGCCGTCCTTGTTGTGGTCGGCGAGGTGGATGGCGTCGCCGAACAAGTCCGACGACTCGTTGGCACCCGGGATACCCGAGGTGCCCTGGTTGAAGGACTGGGCGCCGGTTGCGGTCAGACCGGAGGCGCCGCCGCGCAGCACCCAGACGTTGCCGGCGTGGTCGGCGGAGCCGATGGATTCGAAGGGGGCGCCGACGGCGAGGTCCGGGTAGCCGTCGCCGTTGGTGTCGCCCGCGGCGAGCGTGTTGCCGAACAGGTCCCACGACTCGTCCGCGCCCGGCACGCCCTCGGTGGCCTGGCTGAAGACGCCGGTGCGGGAGGTGTCGACGCCGGCGGCGGCGCCGTAGTACACGGTGGCGTAGCCGCCGAGCGCCGTCTGGTCCCCGATGGGGTCGTCGTCGGTGCCGATGACGAGGTCGTCGTGGCCGTCCTTGTCGAAGTCGGCCGCGGTCAGCGCGTCGGGGTTGTCGTCGCTGACCTGGGTCTGCAGGGTGAGCCCGGTCGCAGAGCCCCCGTAGACGAAGGCACCTGTGAAGGAGCCCACCACCACGTCGTCCGCGCCGTCGTCGTCGAAGTCGCCGGCGGCCAGATCGACGGCGCCGTTCGGGTACGCGCCGGACTCGATCTGCGCGTCGAAGCGCAGCTTCCCGGCCGCGCCGCCGGACTTGGTGAAGCCGCCCTTGAAGATCCACACGTCCTTGCCGGTGGAACCGACCGCCAGGTCGGCCTTCCCGTCACCGGTGAAGTCGCCGACCGCGAGGGACTGGCCGAACCGGTCGTGGCCCGACGCGTTCGGGTCGCTGATCGTCGTGCCGCCCGACAGGCCGGACGAGCCGCCCCACAGGATCGTGACCGATCCGCCGTCAACGTCGCCGCTGACGTCCTCCAGCGGTGTGCCCACGACGAGATCGCCGTAGCCGTCCTTGTTGAGGTCGCCGTGTGCGAGTTCGGTGCCGAATCGGTCGGAGGTCTCCGAGGCGCCCGGCACGCCGGAGGAACTCTGCGATGTGGACTTGTGGCGCGCGGCGCTGATACCGCTCGATGAACCGTAGTTGACGACCACGGCGCCCGCCTTCGCCTTCGAGCCCGCGACAGCACCCGGGGCGCCGGTCGCCAGGTCGCGGTAGCCGTCACCGTTGAAGTCGTCGGCGAGCCCCGACGCGGCGGCACTCGCGCCGCCGGGCAGGGTGATGAGCAGGCCACCGGCCAGGGCGGCCGCGACGGCGGTGGCGCCCAGGACGACGGGACGCCGGGAGCGCTTGTGGTGGGACCGGTACATGGGTTTCTCTCCTCCGGGACATACGTGCGGCTCTGAGATGACCTGTGGTGAGCCTGAAGGGTTGTACGGGACAGGCGAGGTTCTTGGTGCCACGGCCTCTTCAACGGGGATCTGCCGCGGGCCATGGCTCTCCTCTCGGATCATGTAGGCCGCCGCATGCCCTACGAGTCGTCGTCAAGTGCGGCAGGGAGGTGGGCCTGCCTGGCGGTTGGACGGCTGGGCCTAGGTCCGGTCCTAAGCCTTCAGCCTGTTACGCCGCCGCGGCGCCTCGCCTACCGTCCTCACCATGGATACGACGGGCATTCTCGACGAGGCGCTCCAGCGGCTGCACAGGTCAGGGCCGGAGCGGCTTGGTCGGCTCACGAATCATGCGCCAATGGCCGTTGAGGCCCTGGCCGCGCGTGGCCAGGCCGGCTCGGTGCACCGGTGGCTCGATCTGTATACGCGCAAGCTTGAGGAGTTCCCGTCCGGTGTGGATCCGGTTACGGCCGTCAACTGGCGCTTGGCACTGGGCGATTCGCGCCGCGCTGCCGACTGGATCGGCTACTTTGGCCGGGAGATCGCCGAGCACCCCTGGCGGGACGTGCTCACCGAGTGGTGGCCCCGTCTCCTGCCCGGCCTGTACGGCGGCTCGACACACCCGGTGATCCGGGTGGGCCACGCCGTGCGCACTCTTCTGGTCGGCGAGGGCACCGAGCCGCGTCTGGTCGAGCTCGCCCACGGCCTCGGTTACTGGGCCGCCCGCTACCACCCCGTCTCGGGCCTCGCTCCGCTGCCTGGCGCCGACAGCGCAGTCGCCGCCCTCGACGCGGTGGTACCGATCGCCGAGCGGGACGGCGGATTCGCCGCCCGGCTCGGCCGCGTCACGGGTCTGCCGGTGTGGGCGGCCGCGATCACGGACCCGAACGAGGCGCACCACTGCCTCACCGAACTGGTGCGGGCTGCCACCCACCGGTACGCCACTCACGGCCACGGCGAGGAGACGATGCTGGTCCACGCGGCCACGGCCCCCAACGCCGTGCTGCGTACCCTGCCCGCGCTCCCGCATTCCCTGTGGGTGCCGAGCCTGCGGGCCGCCTGGACCGCATCTGCGGCGGTGACCGCGATGTACGCACCTCGCGCCCCGGTCGCGTACACCCCATCGGGCACCTTCACCCCCGCGGAGGTCTTCGAACGGGCCCTGACGCACGGCGACGAACACGTCATCAAACTAACCGACACGGCCCTCGACATCGGCGACGAACGGGCACTGGCAGCGGCTCTGCGCTCCATCGAGCTGAGCGAACCGCTGGTCTAGGAGTTGTCGTGAAAGTGTCAGGCCCACATCAGGAGCGACGCGAGGGTGACGGTGGCTCGGCAGGACTGGGCGGTCTTGTCGCACCTGGTGGTGATGCCACGCCACTGCTTCAACCGGTTGAAGCACCGTTCCACGACGTTGCGGCGTTTGTAGACCTCGTGGTCGATGGCCGGCGGGCGGCCGCCGAGGCTGCCGCGCCGGTCCCGGTTGGCTATCCGGTCTTTCCGTTCCGGGATGGTGTGGCTGATGCCCCGGCGCCGCAGCCAGATCCGGATCGCTTTCCAGCTGTAGCTCTCATCGCCGAGGACATGATCAGGACTGGTTCTGGGGCGGCTCGGGCCGATCCGGGGCACGCGTATCGCGTCCATCACGGTGGTGAACTGAGTGCAGTCGTTGGTGTTGCCGCCGGTCAGAACGAAGGCGAGCGGTGGGCCGGAGCCGTCGAAGGCAGGTGGATCTTGCTGGCCAGCCCGCCGCGGGACCGGCTGAGGGCCGGGCTCTGAAGCCCCTCTTTTCGGGCCCCGGCCGCATGCTGATGGGTGCGGACGAAGGTGGAGTCCACCGCGATCAGCCCCTCAATATCGCCCGCCTCGTCCGCTTGCGCTTGCGTGGCCCGGAACATCCGCTCGAAGGTTCCGTCCGACGCCCACCTGCGGAAGCGTGTGTGGAGGCCGGCCCACGAGCCGTATCGCTCAGGCACGTCCCGCCAGGCGACCCCGGTCCGGCAGCCAGCGGAGCGACGTGGTGGCGAGCCAGTTCAGGAAGTCCCTCGCGTCGGCGTGCGGGTCCTCGTCGGCGGCACCGGGGGCACGGACGCGGAGGGCCGCCTCGGCGTACGCGGTGACGATGTGTCCGGTGTCACCGGCTGACGCCCAAAGAACCAGGTCGACGTCGGCTTCCAGAGGCCCGTGGGCGTGAGTGGCGGCGAGTTGCGTCTTTCCGACGCCGCCTTCACCGACGAGCACATCGAAGACCAAGGGCCGGGAACAACCGGCCCGGCCGGCGCGGTTGCATCGACCGAGGGACCGGCGCCGCACGGGCGGGGAACGCGGAGACCACAAGCTCGTTCGTCCTGAACAGGATCCGGTCCCCGGGATCGCGGTACGCCCGCCGGGCACTCGGACCACGACGTACGTCTGCAGGAGGACTGTTTCATGACTGACCGGCCTTTGACGCTTATGGCAGTACACGCTCACCCGGACGACGAGGCCACGGGAACCGGAGGGGTTCTCGCGCGGTACGCGGCGGAAGGCATCCGTACGGTTCTCGTGACGTGTACTGACGGCGGTTGCGGTGACGGGCCGGGAGGTGTCAAGCCGGGGGATCCCGGGCATGATCCGGCGGCGGTCGCCTTGATGCGCCGTCAGGAGCTCGAGGCGAGCTGTGATGTCCTGAAGGTCAGTGATCTGGAAATGCTGGACTATGCCGACTCCGGGATGGTCGGCTGGCCGAGCAACGACGCTCCCGGATCCTTCTGGCAGACCCCCGTACAGGAAGGCGCGGCCCGCCTCGCGGAACTCATGCGGCACTACCGACCTGATGTGGTCGTCACCTACGACGAGAACGGCTTCTACGGCCACCCCGACCACATCCAGGCCCACCGCATCACGATGGCGGCGCTGGAGATGACCGCGCTGACACCGAAGGTGTACTGGACCACGATGCCCCGCTCGATGATGCAGCGGTTCGGCGAAGTCATGCGCGAGTTCCATGAGGACATGCCGGAGCCCGACCCCGCTGAGGCCGCCGCGATGGCCGAGATCGGTCTCCCCGACGATGAGATCACCACATGGGTGGACACCACCGCGTTCAGCGGTCAGAAGTTCGACGCGTTGGCCGCGCACGCCAGTCAGGGCGAGAACATCTTCTTCCTCAAGATGGGCAAGGAGAGGTTCGGCGAGTTGATGGGCATGGAGACCTTCGTACGTGTCCAGGACGCCACCGGCGCCGCCGTACCCGAGTCCGATCTCTTCGCCGGACTTCGCTGATCCGTCCGAACGGCCCGGGAAAGATCATTGATGCACGGCACAGACTGCGTTCTACGGCAATGGGGTCCCAGCGGGCTGTCGAAGCGGGAGTTCGAGCGCCGGCACAGCGTGACGTGTCGACTCTGCGAAAGGCGCTGGACTCGGCCCGGCCCAAGCCCGGAAGGGGCTGCCGCTGTGGGATAGCTGGATCTCGGCCACTACCACTGCTCGGGCTCATGACCATCGCCGACATCTGTAGCTCTTGGAGCCTCTGGCTGGCAGGTCAGCCTTCACGTGTGATGAGTGAGAGGAAGTGGGCACGGCCTCCCGGGGGCCCGACCGCAGTGACGGTCTGGGTTCCCGGGCGTGCCGCGAGCCGTGCCGTATCCCTCCGGCCGGCTCCGGACTGTGATCAGCGACGGCAGGTGGCCACGATGGCCAGCAGGGCGAGGGCGATGACCGCCAGCTGGATACACCCGTGGGTTCCGTCCGGCCCCCTCTAGCGGGTCTCGACGTGGGCACCGGGGGAGTTGAGAGGACACCGCGCCGTCGCCCGGCCGCGCGTCCGCGGCGCGATGTCAGGCCGCTGGTGGGGCGGAGAGGAGTTCGAGGAGAGCCATGCCTTTCGTGGTGGCTCGCAGTCGGACGCGTTGGCCGTGCCGTTCGCGTTCCAGTAGCCCTGCCGCGGCGAGTTGATCGCAGTGGTAGGTGGCGGTGCTGGGACTGATGTGCAGGTTGCGGGCGAGCTCTCCGACCGCGGGGCGGTGGGTCAGCTGCCGCAGGATCGCCGCCCGTATGACTCCCAGGACGAGACCGAGCGCGTCGGCTGCCGGGGGAGGGACGCTTGTGGAAGCGCCAGTGACATGGCCCAGGCCGGGCAGTGGATAGGCGATCCAGAGAAGTTCTGGATGCTCCGCGTCGTACATGCCGGCCCGGTGACCGGATGCCAGAGGCACGAGCGTGAGGCGACGGCCGCCGAGCGTGTCCGGTGCTCCGTGGTCGCACGAGGGCAGTTGCAAAGCGCCGTCGCGGAAGCGGATTTTGGTGTTGAGGCCGGTCAGTAGTGGTGCGAGGCTGCGAGTGACGCTGGCGAGCCCCACGCGTTCCATCTCGCGTCCGATCAGGCCGTCCGCCCGCTTCCACAAAGGCTCGAAAGCCGCCCAGACCGAAGTGACCACGTGCTTGTAGGCCGTGAGGAATTCCCGCGGTGAATCCACGATCCGCTGCCAGTCGGCGGACGGCGAGGCGGGACTTTGTGCCGCCATATCACCGGCGAACTCATCGGGACCGAGCTCCATCAGCTGATCGAGAGTGGCCGACATCCCGGTGCCGTGCAGATCGGAGGTCAGGGCCAGGCTGTCGGGGACGCGGGGATGTGTGGTGGACAGCAGGGTGCGGACAACGGAGGCAGCGGCGGGAGGGGCGGAGCTGTGGACGGTCCTGCGCCACAGATCTGGCACGTCGAAAGGCCCCTCACCGAGGACCCCCATGAGCAAGGTGAAAAGTGTGGGACCGGGATGCCTGACCACTTCTACGTGCACGTGCTCCAACGGACCCAGACGCACGATGCCCTCAGCCGTCATCCGCTCCCCCCCCGGTGGTGGTGCTCGGCCTTTCGAGATTATTCGAAAGGCTTTCGGCTGTCCCGCGGTTGTCGAAGGATGGTGTCACAGCCAGGGGCCCGGATCGCTCCCTTCCGCGACCACCGGTGTGGCTCCGCCCGGGGAAAGGATCGGCATGTACAGCAGCGCGCACGCCTTACAGAATGGTGCCCGGCCGAAGAAGACGTTGGTTCCGCGCGCCGTCACTGCTCTTGCCGTTTCGACACTCGTCGCCATCACCGGATGCGGCTGCACCGGGACCGTGCAGCCCCGCGCGGCCGAGCCGACCGTCGCGGCGCGACCGCTGACCGATGCCGAGCAGTTGCGGATCTCGGACGCCCAGCAGCGGCTGATCGGCACCTGTATGACACGGCAGGGCTTCCGGTTCCGGGAGGCGGAGCGGCTGAGCCCGGCGGAGAGCCGAACACTCGGCTACGTCTCGGACGACGTGGACTGGGCGCGCGAGTACGGCTACGGCAGCCGGCTCCGGGCCGCGGAGAACCGTGCGCGCCGCACCAACCCGAATCTGGCTTACCGCAAGGCGCTTTCCGACGAGCGACGGGCCGCATACGACAAGGCATTGGACGGCGGACTCGACGCACCCGTGATCTCGGCCGACGTCCCGGGCGGCGCGACGATCCGCAAGCGCGTGGGGGGCTGCGTGGCCGAGGCCGAGAAACATTTGTACGGGGACCCGGAGACGTGGTTCCGGGCGGAGAAGACCGTCGGGAACCTCCAGCCTCTCTACGTTCCCCGGCTGATGGCCGACAAGCGGTTCACCGCGGCGTTGAGCGCCTGGTCGCGGTGTATGGAGCGCGCGGGACACGAATACGCAAACCCCGGCGCCGCCCGCGCCGCGGCGGACCGGCAGACCCTGAGACGCGCTCCGGACAAGACGTTTGAGGCAGAGCGGAAGCTCGCTGTCGCCGATGCCACCTGCGTCCGCAAGACCTCTCTGGCGGACATTGGCCGAGAGCGCGAGACCCACTACGTGAACAAGCTGCGCGGCCAGTACGGCGAGGCCCTCGACACGCACACACGCTTGCAGCGCAGAGCTCTCGCACGCGCCGAGCGGATCGTCGAGCCCCGCGCCTGACCACCACCCCGGATGTCCACGGCCGCCGGCCGCGGATCGGATCACTACGTCGTCCACCAACAGGAGTCAACCATGCGAAAATTGGGCACAGCCATCGCCGTTCTCGGTCTGACGGTCCTGGGATTGGCCGTACCTGCCACATCGGCCCAGGCAGATACCCAGGGCGCCACCTGCAACTCCAAGTGGCCGGGCCGTGACGGTTCCGTCCGCGCCTGGCAGCATCCCGACTGCGAGGGCATCCTCCTCGGGAGGTCCCAGGGGGACGACGCCCACTGGGGCGACAACCAGGGAGGGTTCACGCACTCGGCTTACTACGACACGAGTTCGGTCATGAACAGCGGCACCCTCGGCGGCAGGGACGTCGTCGCCTTTTACGTCGGCCCAGGTCACCAAGGTGGGTACACCTGCCTCTCGCCGTACGAGCTGTACGCCGACAACCTGACCGACAACCACTTCACCAACGGCGCCGGCGTCGTCGACAATCGGATCGGCTCCCACCGCTGGGTGACAGCCGCCGAATGCGCGCCGGGTAGCTGGCTCACCTGAGGCAGCACCGCACTGGGCGGCCCGTCGCTTCTCTGTCGACGGGCCGCCCGTGCCCGGTTTGTACGCGGTCACCAGCGCCTCTTGTGATCGGAGGAGGGGTAGTGGGAGGGCCGACAGTGCTCACCGTACGAGCAGCGGACCAGGGTCCGTCTTCAAAGATCATCGGATGATGGATCATGGTGTGGTTATGCGCCGCCATCAAGGAGCCGCCCTTCCAGGGGTGGCGGGCGCAAAGGCGGCCCCGAACACGACTGCTTCGGACATGGCGCGCTGATGGTGTGGCGCTGATGGTGTCAGGAGGGCGCGATGGGCAGGCGGCCGTCGCCGCTGTCGGTCTGCCGTGCCCGGTCCAGCGTGTGGTGGAGTCGCGCGCGTTGCAGCGAGTTGCCGATCCTCTGGAGCAGGTCGTCGGCCGCGATGTGCTCGTACCAGACGGCGAGCTCAGTGGAAGTGGACAGTCCATTGATGTGCGTCCGGTAGCTCCGGGCGGCCTCGGCGGCGATGGCGCCGGTCGTCTCCGCCGGGACGTCGTTGTCGTAGGCGGCGACGACGAGGCTTGTGGCCAGGCGCTTGATGTCCCACTCGAAGGGGCGCGGCAGTGTCTCGTCGAAGTCGTCGAGTCGAAGTTGAGGCGTCGCTCCAGGGAGGCGAACAGCCCGGATTTGGACAGGTGCGCATCTCCTGAGAGCTGAACGGTCAGCCCGGTGTCCGGCATGCCGACCAGGTCGGCTGCCATGACAGCGGGAGCACCGCGATAGAAGGCGGACTGGGAGCCGGCCATGCGGGTGTAGCGGATCGGCACCAGGTCGGGGACGCGGGGCTGGGCCTCCTCGAGCAGGATGTTCACCAGGTCGGGCCGGTGCGGTGATGGGGTCCATTCGCCGTGCTCGGGCAGCGGGTGTTGCCTGCGGTCTCCAAGGCCCGGTGCGGCCGGGTCGTCGGACGCGGTGGTGGTTCGGCCCCACCTCCTGGACACCTGATGAACTGCGTCGCGGGTGCTCCCGCCGGACGCTGTCGGCCGTGATGCGGGAACGCTCAGGTGATCGCGTCGTCGGCTCGACCTGTCGGCCGCTGGGGTGTACGGCCGGCCGGTCGCGACGCCGAAGTGGTCGGCGGTCAGCTGGGCGGCCTGCTGTTCGGCGTGTTCTCCGTCGATGCGGTCCGGGAGGGTGTCCGTGTCGGCTTCGACGATCACTTCGCCGGCGCTGAGCCGGAAGATTCCCTCCGAGCTTGGACCGCGCACGAGGCGCGCTGCCTGGTGCGGTGCTGGCGATCCGCAGGCACACCACGCCGAGGAGGCCCGAGTCCAGCCGTGCTCTGCGGCCCTGACGGGGGGCGTCGACGGCCGGTCCGTAGGGATTGTTGCTGACGAGCAGCGCCTGGAGTTCGACGAGCAGCGTCTGGAGTGTCTCGACGTACGTCCCGTCCGTCCGTGCCCGCAGCGTGGGCGCGTCGTCACCGATGAGGATGGCTGGGAGGGTACGCAGGGTCGTGCGGGCTTTGGAGTCCCGGTACGCGGTGTCGTTGGCGACGGCCGCGCATGTGCCGAACGAGGAGTTGTTGACGAAGACGCGGTCCGCTGCGTACCCGAGGCCGACGCGCAGTTCGGCGCCTTCGGTCAGGGCTTTCAGGGCCGCGGCAGTTCCCACGCGTCGGCCCTTCCCTCCTGGCGTGCGGGCAGGCATCGGACTTCCCTTCCGTGGGCCGTTCGCCGCGTGCCGGGCTGCCTCACCGGTTACGCGTCGGACGGTCCTCGGACAGGTCGAGCAGGTCGTCCCGCTGGACCACGCACAGGGCCCAGATGATGAACGCCGAGATGGCGATCAACACGATCGACCACACCGGGTAGTACGGCAGGGAGAGGAAGTTGGCGATGATGACGAGTCCGGCGATGCCGACGCCGACGACGCGCGCCCACGTCGCCCCCTTGAGCAGACCGATGCTGACGATCACGGCGATCGCGCCCAGGACGAGGTGGACCCAGCCCCACGCCGTCAGGTCGAACTCGAACACGTAGTTGGGCGTCGTGACGAAGACGTCGTCCTCGGCGATGGCCATGATTCCCCGGCAGAAGTCGAGCAGGCCGACGAGGAAGAGCATCACGGCCCCGAAGGCGGTGAGGCCGGTTGCCCAGCCCTGCTTGGCCGTGTGCGCCGACCGGGTGTGTGTCGCGCTCATCTTGTGCCTCGTTTCGCGTTTCGGAATGCGTCAGCGAACGGTGGTGGAGCCAGAGCCCGGCTGCGGGCCGTGGCCGCTCAGAACCAGTTCCTTCGCCCTGCGGAACTCCTCGTCCGTGATGGCGCCCCGGTCGCGGATCTCGGCCAGCCGGGCGAGTTCGTCGACATTGCTGGGTCGTCCGCCGGCCGCGGTCTCCCGGATGTAGGACTTGAACTCCTCCTGCTGCGCTCGTGCCTGCGCCACCTCACGGCGGCCCATGTGCTTGCCGCGGGCTATCACGTAGACGAACACACCCAGGAAGGGCAGGAGGATGCAGAACACCAGCCAGCCGGTCTTCGCCCAGCCGTTCATCGAGTCGTCACGGAAGATGTCGGTGATGATCCGGAAGAGCAGGATGAACCACATGACCCACAGGAAGAACAGGAACATGGTCCAGAAGGCGCCCAGCAGCGGGTAGTCGTACGCCAGGTATGTCTGCTCGCTCATGTCCATCCTCCGTTTCGGGCCCTCGCCCGCAGCCGTTATTTGCGGTTTTCAGCATGCTCACGGCGGCCACCGTGCCGCCTCACCCTGCGCGGGTGAGTTGTGCGAGCTGCGGGCTCTGGTCCGACGCGTCCGCCGTGTGACCGGGCAGGAGCGTCCCGGGCAGGGGAACGGGAGGCGCGTCGAGGGGGAGGGGCTGCGCTCGGTGGCCTTGCTCCCGGCTACCGCGATCCCGCAGCCGTTCGCTCGCCGCGGGCCTCTGGGAGGCGTGCCCGGGCCGCCGACCGGCCCGGGCACGGCTCCTGGGCTCACGGGGCCCTCTTTCCCGGCCATGGCCCCCGCGGTTCCCGGTCTGCTCGCCCGGCCGTCCGTCCCGCCGGCGGCCGCGAGGATCGCCCGGGCGATCAGGGCTGCCAAGGCGACAGCCAGGACGAGCACCACCGCTGCCACCGTGAGGTGGTTCCACGGCAGCAGCACCAGCGCGCCCGCCGCGATGACGCCGCCGGCCGTCCACGCCCGGTGGTCCCTCAGCCAGCGCCCTGTGGATCCGGTGTTCGCACCGGCCCGGCTGAGCGCGCGGCCGGCGGCCGTCGTGCTCCGGTCCGCCGTCGCGCGGACCGCACGCGTCCGGTTCGTGTTCCGGGCCGCGTGGCACGGTCACGGACCTGGGTGGTCGGGGCGGTCGCTTGCGGACCGCGGACGGGCTGGTGTGAGCGGTGTGCCTGGGCCCGACCACTTCACGGTCGGGTCTGTCACGGGATGGCGGATCACCCACTACGGGTGATCCGGCGGCAGGGCCGTGGCGGTGAGGTGGGAGTCGCGGCACCCCCGCCCGACGGCCGCGGCCGGATGCACGAGGGAGCGATGAGATGAGCGACCCGAGCACCACCCGGCCGGACCGGTCCGGGTCCGATCCGGACGCGCACCGGCAGCGCGCCCCTGGCCGGTGGGCGGCTGCCGGGACTCTCACCCGCGCTGTGCTCATCGCCGTCGGCCTGGTCGCCGCCTATTACCTGCTGCCCCTGGACGATCGAGGTACGGCCGGCGCGTCGGCGCTGCTCGTGTGCGGCCTGCTGGCGGTGCTGCTGGTGTTCTCGTGGGAGGTGAGGGTCATCGTGCGCTCACCCCACCCGCGCCTGAAGGCCGTCGAGGCCCTGGCCGCCACACTCGTGCTCTTCCTGGTGCTCTTCGCCGGTGCCTACTACCTGCTCGACAGCTCCGCTCCGGGCTCTTTCAGCGAGCCGCTGACCAGGACGGACGCCCTGTACTTCACGTTGACGACGTTCAGCACGGTCGGCTTCGGGGACATCGCGGCACGTTCGCAGACCGGGCGTGTGCTCACGATGCTGCAGATGGCGGGTGGGCTGCTGCTCGTGGGGCTCGCAGCACGGGTGCTGGCGAGCGCGGTGCAGGCGGGGCTGCGCCGGCAGCGCGGGCCGTCACAGCCGGGTTCCGGGCCCGGCGCCGGGACACCGGATGAGGAGGCCTGACCATGACGGTGACGAGCGCTTTCACCGCGTCCTTGACCCCGGCCGAGCGGGCGGCGTACGGCAGGGACGCGCGCAGGCGTGCCTCCCGTTCGTGCCACGGCTGGTACGAGACGGCACAGCGGCGACCCGACCCCATCGAGGTGATCGAGCGGCAGTCGGCCGACCGCGTGCCGGACCTGGTCCCCATTCGCTACGGCCGCATGCTGGAGTCCCCGTTCCGCTTCTACCGCGGCGCTGCGGCGATCATGGCGGCGGACCTGGCGCCCCTGCCGGCCACCGGGCTGCGGGTACAGCTGTGCGGTGACGCCCACCCGCTGAACTTCCGGCTGCTCGCCTCGCCGGAGCGCCGTCTGGTCTTCGACATCAACGACTTCGACGAGACGCTGCCCGGACCGTTCGAGTGGGACGTCAAACGGCTGGCCGCGGGGTTCGTGACGGCGGCCCGGGCGAACGGCTTCTCGCTCAAGGAGCAGAACGCCGCCGTAAGGGCCTGCGTGAGCGCCTACCGGGAGCGGATGCGCGAGTTCGCAGGCATGCGCACTCTGGACATCTGGTACGCCCAGGACGACGCCGATCGTATGCGGAAACTGCTGGCCCCTTCGCTGGGCCGGGAGGCCGGGCGGCGTACCGCCAAGGCCGCGGCGCGGGCTCGCACCCGAACGCATCTCGAAGCCTTCGCCAAGCTCACCCGTGTCACGGCCGAGGGCCGGCGCATTGCCCCGGACCCGCCGCTGATCAGCCCGCTCGGCCACCTGTCGGCCGACGCGTCCGGGCGGGAGCTGGAATTCCAGGCCCTCCTGGACGGGTACGCACGGACCCTGCCGTCCGAACGCCGGCACCTGTTGCGGCACTACCGTCTGGTGGACATGGCCCGAAAGGTCGTGGGCGTGGGCAGTGTCGGCACGCGCTGCTGGGTCCTGCTCCTGCTCGGCAGGGACGACGACGATCCCCTGCTGCTCCAGGCCAAGGAGGCCCAGGAGTCGGTGCTGGGCGCCCATACGGGCGGCGAGCGCTTCGACAACCAGGGCCGCCGGGTGGTCGCCGGACAGCGCCTGATGCAGACGGCCGGCGACATATTCCTCGGCTGGACCCACGTGGTGGGCCTCGACGGACAGGGCCGGGACTTCTACGTGCGCCAGCTCTGGGACTGGAAGGGCATAGCCCGGCCGGAGACCATGGGGCCTGGCCTGCTCTCCCTTTTCGCCCGGATGTGCGGGGCGTCCCTCGCGCGGGCCCACGCCCGCTCGGGCGACCCTGTCGCTGTCGCCGCCTATCTGGGGGGCAGCGACCGCTTCGACCGCGCGCTCGCGGAGTTCGCGCAGTCCTACGCCGACCAGAACGAGCGGGACCACGAGGCGCTCGAAGTCGCCTGCCGCTCCGGTCGGATCAGGGCTGAGCGGCTCTGAGCCTCGGCTGACGGAGCGGGCGCTGACACGTCAGACCCGGCGGCGGGCTCCCCTCCCGCCCCGTACCCGGTGGCCGGGTGAGCACAGCCGACCGGACACAGAGGGCGGATCGGGGAAACCCCGTCACTCCGGCAACTGCCGCATCTCCATGACACGCAGCCCCAGTGACTGGCAGCGTGCCAGCAGGCCGTACAGCTGCGCTTCGTCCACTACAGGGCCGAACAGGACGGTCTGGCCGGACATCACCACGTGCCCCAGCTCCGGAAAGGCTTTCGCCAGTGTTTCCGACAGGTGGCCCTCGACGCGGATCTCGTAGTGCACGAGCTGTCCCTCCCATGGACATGCCTGGGGCAGGTGGACGACGCCCTCTCCCCGCGATCCTCCGTCCGGACGCTCCACGACCGCATCACCCGGTACAGGTGACCGTGTGTGCGGGCGGAGGCGGACGCCGGGGCAGCCGCCTTCCTAATGTGTCAGAACGATCTTGAAGGCGATGATCGCAAGGCCGAGCAGGAGATTGACCGATGCGGTGGTGGCCATCAGCCGCCGGGAGGCGCCCGCGCGGCGTGCCGCCGCCACGGACCAGCCCACCTGGCCGCCCACGGCGATGGACAGTGCCAGCCAAGCGCCGCCTCGCACGTCCAGGCCCAGCAGCGGGCTGACGGCCACCGCGACGGCCGGCGGGACGGCGGCCTTCACGATCGGCCACTCGTCCCGGCACACGCCCAGCACGACCCGGCGGTCCGGCCTCTGCCGTGAAGCGAGGCGTGCCCCGAACAGGTGGGCGTGCACGTGCGCGATCCAGAAGACCAGGCCGGTGAGCAACAGCAGCAGCACCAGCTCGACGCGGGGGAACGAGCCCAGGGTGCTGGCGCCGATCACCACGGAGGCCGCGAGCATGGATCCGTAGACGCCGCCCGTGTAGTCGGCGTGGGCCCGGCGCTCGGCACGGCGCTCCCCGCGCGGCGGGGTGGATCCGGTTGTGGTTCTGGACACCTGTGACTCCCTTCTGGCTCGGCGCGTCAACCGGCCACCCCGGTCGGAGCATCGCCGTCCGGATTCCGCGTACCGCCGCCCGAGGAGGTCGGCAGGTGGGGTGTGACCAGGAAGCTGGCGACCGCGATGCCGCCGGTGGCGAGGATCGCCGCCTTCAGGCCGTTCAGCTGCGCCGAGGCGTAGGAGTCCGAGACGGCGTCGACCTCGGACGGTGGCAAGCCGGCACGCTCGGCCGCCGAGCGCACCTGATCGGTGGATACGAAGGTGACCCCGGCCTGAAGAGCGACACCGACCTGCTCACGGGCGCTTTGCGACAACCGGGGGTTGTCTGCGACCTGTGTGGTGAAGGCGTGCGCCAGCGCGCCGATGAGGATCGACCCGATGAGAGCGGTGCCCAGGGCCGAGCCCAGATTCTGTGCCGTGAACTGAAGCCCTCCGGCCTCCCCGCGTTCCTCCTCGTCGACGCTGGACTGGACGACGTTTCCCAGTTGCGAGGCGAGCAGGCCGACTCCCATGCCCAGCAGGGCCATGGCTCCGGCGAACTGGGCGTCGTCGATGACCGGGTCGATGGTCGCCAGTAGCCACACGACGGACGCCGTCAGAATCGCCAGGGCCAGCCGGACCACCCGGCGCGGTCCCCACGCCCGGCCCAGCGACGACCCGCCCAGGGAGGTCACCAGCATGGTGACGGACACCGGGAGCAGCCGCAGTCCCGTCTGGAAGGCGTCGAACCCCTGCACCACCTGCAAGTACAGCGGAATGGTGAAGAACAGTCCCAACAGGATGAGGTTCTGGCTCACCAGAGTCATGAGGCCGGATCGCAGCACGGGCCTGCCCAGCAGGGACAGGTGCACGAGAGGGTCGACGCCGCGGACATCCCGGCGCCGCTCCCAGTACCGGAAGGCGGCCAGCACCGCCACCCCGGCGCCGACGACGAAGAGCGTCGGGGCGAAGCCGAGCACGGTGAAGGGAGGGTTGCGGGGCTGCACCCACCCCCACGTACTGCTCTGGAGTACGCCGAGCACGCACAGCCCCAGCCCGGCGGCCGAAAGTACCGCCCCGACCCCGTCCAGCCGGGGGCGTCGGCCTGCCGGGGCGGGCGTCGCGATCATCCGGCGGCACAGCAGTACGGCCACGACGACCACAACCTCGCCGGCGAACACCAGCCGCCAGGTCAGGTACGTCGTGACCCAGCCGCCGAGCAGCGGGCCGACCGCGATGCCGGCGCCGGCGAGCCCGCCGATGACCGCGTACGCGACTGCCCGGTCCCGCCCGCGGTACGACTCCGCTACGAGAGCGGCCATGGCCGGAAGCACCATGGCGGCTCCCAGACCCTCGATGACCGACCAGCCCAGGGTGAGGACCCACAGGGTGGGCGCCACGGCGGTCAGGGCCGAGCCCACGCCGTAGACGACCATCCCGATGAGGAACATGCGGCGACGGCCCAGGATGTCTCCGAGCCTGCCGCCGATGATCATGAAAGCCGCCATGACCAGCGCGTACAGGGTGATGACCGCCTGAATGGCGGTGACCTCGGTGTCGAAGTCCTCGACCAGCTGACTGATGGACACGTTCATGACCGAGGTGTCCAGGACCATGAGGAACTGGGCCGCGCCCAGTACGACCAGAGCCCGCCAGTGCTTCACGGTGTCCACCTCGCCGAGTCGGCCCGATGCGGCCGGCGGCCGCTGTACGCCCCGCCGCTTTGCCCCATTGCACCCGGTGTACGCGCCCCGCGCCTCACCCGCCACGGGCGAGAGGCAGGGCAACCGCCGCTACGAAAAGGTCTTCCTGCACGACGAGGCGCCCGACGCCGGGGATGCAAAGGACCGCACTTGAGCCCGTCCGATGACGTCAGTTTCGATTCCGGCACCGTCACGTACCTCCTGTGCAAGCGGTACGGGCGCCCTTGAGCGCCGGCGGGCGCTGAGACGGTCCGTCGCCAACGTTCCGCTGCCCAGGCCTCACGACAGTTTCCACCGGGGACTGCATGTGCTCCAGCAGGGGGACAGGGCACTGGGTGTCATGGTGGTCATCAGCGTGCCCGCACTGACGCCACCGCCCGGCCGCTGCCTTGCCACCGCAGGCAACCGACCGTCTGCGGTACCGGGCGGGAACGGCAAGGTCATGCTGAACGGCACCGCCTCGCAACCAATCACCCGGGCCGAAACCGGCTCTCGGCGAGTCGCGCAGACACACATCGTGACCTGCGGAGATGCCGCTCGTTCGGACGTGGCGTGCGACTCTTACCGGCTGTAAATCAGGGGGTATCGTCGTTCGCTCACGGACGGCAATCAGATCGTCTGTTCAACACAGGAGAACCAACATGACTGATCTGAACTCGCTGCGGGCAAGCCTTGCGTCAGGTGAGCACGAGTTCGCCGACACATTGGCCTTCGTCGCTGCGCATTACGAGTATCAGCCGCAGGCGTTCCGCAACGGGGAACTGGAGAACGCCGCGGGTGAGAACGAGGGTTCCTGCAAGACGCTGGGACTGGCCCTGCTGGAAGGGCTGAGCGACCAGGAGGCGCTGTGGGCGTTCGGTGAGCACTATCGCAGTGTGCTGGCGACGCCGAACGACACTGATCACGGCAACATTCGCAACCTCATGGCCCACGGCCTGGAAGGGGTGAGCTTCGCCGGGCAACCGTTGGCCCGCAAGAGCTGAACAGCGAGACTGGGGGCGGGCATCAAGGGTCACGAGCACGTCCCTGTCCTGCAGATGCCTGCTCGTGCCGCCCTACACCTGCCACCGTGACCCGCCCAAGCGGGCCCTGCCCGCCGCCGTGCTGGCCCTGACGCCGGTGGAGTACGCCTGGGGGTGGCGCTCGCCACCGGATGAGGGCCAGTGGCGTGCGTCGTCGCAGATGATGAGGCGCTTGGTCTGACCGACGAGGCCGCCCGGTGTGTGACAACAACCCGTGCCGACGTGAGAGCCGTACGGGCATGCTGTACGACGCCTGCGGACAAGCCGCTGCCGCCCGGTGAACGCCCTCGTGAGACTGCGGGGATGACCACGTAGCGGCTGCCGCTCCCGGCCCGGGATGCGCGAGTCCACCACTTCGTCGGCCAATGCGCCGACATGGGCCACCTCGTCGGGGACCGGGTGGCGACCGCCGGCTTAGCGGAGGCCGCGTCGACGATCATTCCTGTCACAGCCGCGGCGAGCACCGCCCGGTTGGTGCCAGGCAGCCGGGTCAGCGCGCCGAACGCCAGCACCGCGACTACCGCGACGACTACGGCGAGTAGGACGATCCGGGGGCGTCCCACCAGAACGCGGCGGTCACCACCGGCACGCCCACGGCCTCTTGCGATGGTGAGGCCAATGGGTGTTGCGCAGACCACGCTCGACGAGTCGCACGGCCGTGGTATTTGATGTGCACGGCTCCCTGGGGTGTCGTATCGTGAACGAGTTCCTGTGCCGGAGGTTTCGGCGCCAGTGTTCGGACTCCCCGTTCCGCGATCTTGAGGTGAGCTTGTATCCCCAGGCCCTGTAGCCGTCCGCATTTCCCCGCGTTCTGAGTTCTTCGAACGTGTCCGGGGGCGGACGTCGCGCTGGCCTGAGTTGCGTCACCCACCCCCGCATTTCCCTGTCGTTTTCCGGGTGCAGCTCTGCCGACTGCCCCGGGTTTCGTGTTTTTCGCCCCCTGCGCGGCTGATGGCGAGCTCCCCGGCTTGTCTGAACCAGGAGTCCCACCGTGGTTTCCCCCGCGATCGGCAACGAGCCGAAGCACCCAACCGAACCCTCGGCACACGCCCCATGGGGCCGGTCGTCGAAAATGACCCGGGCCGCCCGGATCACCCTCGTGGTCGTCCTGGTCGCCGAGCTCATGGACATCCTCGACCAGTCGGTTGTCCTCACCGCCCTGCCCGCCATCCAGGAGTCGACCGGCGCCGGACCGGCCGCGGTGCAGTGGCTGACCGCCGGCTACTCGCTGACCGTCGCCGTCGGACTGATCACCGGCGGGCGACTCGGTGACATTCACGGCCGACGCAAGATCCTTCTCCTCGGTACCACCGTATTCACCCTCGCCTCGCTGCTGTGCGGCATCGCCACCGGCCCTGGCGTGCTGATCGCCGCCCGCGTGATCCAGGGCGCCGGCGTCGCCGTGATGATTCCGCAGGTCCTGGCCACCCTCCACGTCACCTTCGACGGCGGGAACCGCAGCAGGGCCTTCGGCCTGTACGGGGCCGTGCTGTCGATGGCCTCCGTTCTGGGGCCGGTTCTGGGCGGCGTGCTCACCCAAGTGGATCTGTTCGGCCTGTCCTGGCGGCCTATCTTCCTGATCAACGTGCCCGTCGGCCTCGCCGTGATCATCCTCGGACGGAGGTTCATCCCCGAGTCGACCGCGCAGAACACCACCCGCTTGGACCTCACCGGGATGCTGCTGTCCGCACTGGCCGTGGTCCTGATCATCTTCCCGCTCACCGAGGGCCACGCCCACCAATGGCCGCTGTGGTGCTTCGCCATGCTCGCAGGCGGTCTCCTCGTGCTCGGCGTCTTCCTGCGCCACCAGGCTCGCAGGAAGGATGACGCACCGCTCGTGGAATTGTCCCTCTTCCGGGACAAGCAGTTCTCTGCCGGCCTGTCAGCGCAGCTGATGCTCGGCCTGCTGTGCGGCCTGTTCTTCATGACCTGGACGCTGTACCTGCAACGCGGCCTGGACATGAGCCCGTTGACGGCGGCCGTGGCCTTCGTTCTGCTTGCGCTCGGGGAACTGGCCGGTGCGATGGTCGCGATGAAGACCGCCGGGCGCTTCGGGCGCCGCCTGCCACAGAACGGAGTCGTGATCGCACTCGCCTCGATGGTGGTTTACGGGCTCCAGGTCAGCAGCCGACAGGCCGACCTGAGCCTCCTCGCGATGGTGGTCCCTCTCACGCTGCTCGGCTTCGGTTTCGGCATGATCGGCGGACCGATCGCCGACATGTCGCTCGCCTGCGTCCCCCACGAGAACGCCGGGTCCGCCTCGGGTCTTTTCAATACCGCGATTCATCTGGGCATTGCCCTCGGTACCGCGTTGACCGCCCTTGTGTTCTTCTCCGCCACCGGCGGCTCACCCGACGGCGCGATCAACCGCGACGCGTTCACCGGGGTGCTCTGGTGGGTCGGCGGTGCCTTCGTGATGATGTGGGCGCTGATGTTCTGTCTGCCCAAACCTGTGAACAGCCAGGTCGGCTGAACCACGGCCCGCTGCGGCGACACCCGGTGGCTCCAGAGCGGGGGTTATCCCTACTGATAGCCGGGCGGCCAGCGGGTTCGCGCCATGCAGTCAAGGCAGGGAATGCCGGGCCCGGCGGCTACCGCCGGCTCTCGACGTTTCCATGGAGGTTGGTTCGTGCGTGAACAGGCAAGGAAGAAGTTCCCTTCCTCCGGGCGGGGCGGCCGACGCGGAGCCGTGGCCGTGCTGGCCGTCGGTGTCTCGGTAGCGGTCGGGTAAGGATGGTCAGCGGCACTCTGTGCGGTACATGACGTACACCCTGCCCTGGCAGGTGGCCGCGGTGGGATCGTCCACGAGAGTGAGCATGCTGGCGGTCCCGATGATGCTGGCAGGGCCGAATGCACCGGCGGAGGCGAATTACAGCTCTTCCCCCCAGCGTTCGAACTGTCAACGCGACGCTCTTCACCGGTGCCCGGCGTCCGCCACCCACTGGCCTGCACGACGTGCAGAAGCGCCGGTGCGCCCAAACCCAAACCCCCCGTCCTTGCTGGCACAGTCCTGGAGGCCGGGCCCTTTCACGGTCACGAACCCGCCGCCGTCAGCCCATGCCCTGCTGCGGCAGGGGGCGCACGACGATGCAGTCGCCGTCCGTGCTGAAGTGCGTGTGGGCACCTGCACCGTGCTGATCGGCGATGTGCTGACCGATGCCCCCGGCGTTGTGGTTGGATGCGGAGACGACAGTGATCGTCTCGACGGCTTGGCCGGCACAGTCGTGGCAGCCGGTCACCATGCTGGTTCGTGGGGGAGCGGTTGTCATGATGCCTCCTTATGACGGCCGAACTTCTGAGGCCGGGGTCAAGTTTCGAGACACTCTCCCCACGCCCTGGTGAGTCATGTGCCCGGGGCGAGAACTGACATGCGTCCCCCGTGGTCCGGCTGTGCTGCCAACTCGCGGAACTGGAGGGGGAGTCGGCTGCTTCGCCGGGCGTGAACGATGTGGGCCGGCCTCAGTGGGCCAGGTTGCTGCCGAAGGCGGGGACTCGGTGGTGGGCACGCCGACGGTGGCGATGTTTGGGGTGCCCCAGTCGACGAGTGCGCGGGTAGGCGACCGCGCCGTCGCATCAGGCGAGCGAACGGCAACTTGTCTCTCCGGCGCCTTCTCCCGGACCGCGATCCGAAGGCGCTGGCGATGCTGGTGAAGGACTGGGACGCCGAAACCATTCACGCCCACGGCCGGCCTGCGCGCTTAGCATCCTCTGTGCCGAGACGGTGTCTCACGTGGCGATCTCGTTCCCTGCGGCCCCATGGCGCTGAGGGCGGGCGCAGCCGTCAGGACGGTCGGCTGAGCTGGCCGTCCACGACGGCCGGGAGAGACGTGGGCATCTCATCGGTGACCCAGGCGAACTCCAGGGCCGCGAGCGTGGCTCCGCGGTCCGTCCATACGAGGATCTCGCCGACGTAGGCGCCGGGGGGGTCATGGGCCGCCCATTGCACCTTCGCCCGTCGGCGGCGCGGCAGCGCGCGCCAAGCCTGGAGCTGGGGGTCATGGAGGTCGCTGGGCGAGCGTCTGTCATGCTGTCGGAGTGATCGTCCCGTTTCTTGTCGGCACCCTCGCACTGGCTGGCGTTCTCACCATGGCGGTGTGGGTGTGCATCGAGTTCGTGAAGGCACGCCGGGAGCGGCGCGCCTGAGTCTCGCCCCCGGAGAGGCGCCCTGCCGTTCGGCTCCACCACTGCGCACTGTGCCCCGCTGCCGCCCACGAACTCCAGCGCCGCCACGTCCGCCTCAGCCGCGGCCATGTCTTGCGCTTCCAAGAGCGCGAGCAGCTGCAACCCGGCATGGCAAGTTGCGTCCAACGGCGAGACCGTGCTCAGCGTCGTGACCCGGGCCATCAGCGCACTGGGACTACGCAATGGCGTAGCACACACCGAAGTGCAGGTCGACACACGCGGAAACCCGTTCGTCATCGAAGTCGGAGCCAGACCGCCGGACGACGACATCATGACGCTGATCACCGAAGCGCTCGGCATCGACGAGGCGCGGGCCTACCTGCAAACCGCACTGGGCGAACGACCGGACGTGATACCGCGTCGCGACGGGGCTGCCGCCATCCGGTTCATCACCTCGCCGGAGGCCGGAACCCTCCGATGGCTCAGTCCCCTCCCACGGGGCGAGCGGATCGTCGCGACGTGCCTGTTCAAAATGCCCGGCGAAGACGTGGGAGCTCCTTACGACGACTTCGGGCGCATAGGACAGGTCGTGCTCCGGGGAGCCACCCCTGCGGAAGTCAACAAAGCCGCTGAAGCCACCATGGACTCCCTCGCCGTCGAACTGGTGACGAGGTGGGAGCCGAGCGGGGGAGGCGGGCACCACCAATGAACGGCCCCCGCCGGCCCGGCGCCACTCTCGATTGGTGGCCGCCTGCCCACCCTGCCGTCCGTACCCGATACCCAGTACCGGGTCTGTTGGAGCTCGTAACAAGACCTTGCTGAAGTGCCCTGGTCGGGCGTGACTGTTGTGACGGTTCGACCGTTCGAGTGGGTCCGTGCGGCGCGGCTGCATCCAGGCCCTGCTACCGCCCGAGACGGTCGCCCAGCACTCGCGGACTCGCTGCGCTCCAGCGTCTCGACGCGTCCCGGAGGAAGATGAGTCCCTGGGCGACCCGCCCCGCTTCCTAGGGATTGTGGCCTGACCGCGCCACCGGACGATGAGCTCCCCTGGCAGCCATCTGTGAAGGAGTCGAAGCCGCGCTCGGCGTCGGGGTTTGTCAGCGGACGGTGAAGGGGGGTGTTGTGCCGGTGAACGGGGTGATCGTGCCGGTGAGGCTCTTGGCGTCGCCGTGGTAGACGATGCGGTGGCTGCCCGGGACGGTGTGGGGCGGGATGTCCCAGGTGATGGTGATCCGGGAGGCGGTGATGCCGTCGCGTTTCCAGTGGAAGCGGGTCGCCCAGTCGCCGTCGTCGGCCACGGTGCGCCAGGCCCCGCCGGGCTCCTGACGCTGGACCTTGAGATATGTCCGGCCGCGGTGCAGGTCGTTGCCCGGGTGGGCGCCCGCGAAGACGACCTCGACCCGTTCACCGGCCCGGTAGGTCTCCCGCGCAGGAACCAGCACGTCCCCGAACTTGCGGAAGATGGGCGGCGTGTCCAGCACCACACCCGGTTGCAGGGCGAGCACTGTGGCGGACAGGTCCGGCGCCCCCGGGCCGGGGGGCAGGTGGGTGCCGTCGCGCAGCGAGGTGGCCAGTGCGGCCGCGGTCTGCTGGAGCGCCGGGAGCTGCCAGCGGCCGAACAGGGTGCTTCCGCCCTCGTAGTGCTGGGCGTCGTACTCCTCCGGGGTGGTCACGTAGTGGAAGTACGCGTTGGCGTACCCGGCGACCAGCACGTCGTCGAGTGGTGCCCCCACGATGGCGGCGACCGTGCGGCGCAGCCGCAGGCCCGCGCAGATGGTGACCTCGCCCGGGATGCCGATGAGATACAGCTGGCCGATCCTCACCAGCATCACGGGCACCCGCTCCTGCACCCAGGGGTAGAGGCGGTTCATCTCTCCCAGGGGCACGACGACGTCCTTCGGCGCCTGCGCCTGTGCGAGTTCGGGCGAAACGGCGTAGACGATCGAGTCGGAGATCGCGTCCCAGAAGGGGTTCTCGCCCTCCTTGAATCCGGGGAAGGCCGGGCCGTCCTCCATGCTGCCGGCCGCCATGGACGCGCCGACGCAGGGCTTGGAGGTGCGGTGGGTGTGTCCGTCACCGGTGAACTCGGGGCGCACCGTGACGTCGGAGAGGTCGACGTACACCAGCCGGGAGTCCACCGGGCCGGACAGTCTGACACCGGGCCGCTGCAACTGGGCCGCGGCGGCCTGATACTGACGCAGTCCGCTGGCGCGGGCGCGCTCGAAGTCCTCCGGCGTGGTGGGCGGCTTCAAGTCGAGGTTGGGCGACATGTCGCCGCTGTTGGTCTGGGCGAACGCCGACACGAACGCAGGGGAGCCGCCGGCCAGGTAGTCGACGTCGTGGACTTCGCGCTCCCAGTGGTAGGCCGCGTACCCCTTGTTGTCCGCGCTGATGAGCCGGTTGTCCCCGGACATGCTGGTGCTGTGCACCGGGAACCAGTTCACGGCGCCCACCGCCCGCCCGTCCCGCTCCACCCGCAGCAGGGTGGTGAGGGGGTCGACGGCGTCCGGGAAGTGGTCGCGGTCGGCCTTCGGGTTGCGCGCGAAGGCCGCCTGGGAACGGTTGACGCTCGCGCCGGTCAACGTGCCGTGGCTAAGTATCAGTTCGGACGGTGCCAGGTCGTCGTGGGCCCGTTGCGCGGCCTCGAGCAGGCCGCCCGCCACCGCCTCGAAGGTCTTGCGGTGGAACCCGAAGGTCGTCGTGTTGTACAGCAGGTGGTGCGCGTAGCCGCCCGGACCGGCGTGGGTGTGGGTGGCGGTGATCAGCACGTTCTGCTCGGTGTACAGGCCGCCGTACCGCTCGGCGAGCCGCCGCAGCACCGCCTGGTGCACGCTCGAGAAGATCATCGGCGAGTCTGCGACGATCAGCATCACCCGCCGCCCGCTCGCCCTGTCGGCCACGACGAACGCACGCGCCCGCAAACGGGTGTGCAGCCCGGCGGCCTGCTGGTCGAACCGGCCGTAGCCCATCATGCCCACCTCCGCCACCTCACCGGTGGCATCGGCGAGCCCCCGGCCGACGAGGTAACCGGCGGCCCCGCCCGCGGGCACGGCGGAGGCCCGGCCGGCCATCTGCGCACCCACCAGCCCAAGACCGGTGACGGCTCCCGCCCGCAGGACCGTGCGCCGGTTGTGAACGGGACGTTCCGCGGACATCTGCTGCTCCTCCGGCTCGGCCGGCCCGGCGGCACACGGGCTGAGTGCGGTGCGGGTGTACCCGCCCCTCTCGCCGCCCTGCCGGGGGACCTGACGCTTCGTAAGGGGAATCCCGCGACCGGACGACCGCGGGAACATGAACGGTGTTCAGGTTCCGTCGCCATTGGTACACCGTCCGTCACGGGTGCCGCAAGAGGTCCGACGACACCACCAGGGCGGTCCGTGCGGAACGACGCGCCCCGTGGCCGCAGCCCGGCGAGGCTTGGCGCTTCAACGCCTGCAGGCAGGTATGGCTTACACCAGTCCTATCCTGTGGGCGAGGTCCTCGTTGTGGCGCAACTGGGTGTGGGCGTCGGGGCCGAGGGCGTCGATGACGCCGGCGATGAGAACTTCGATGATGGCGAGGGTGGGTACGAGGCTGTCGTAGGGGGAGAACGTTCCGACCTGGCTTGGCTGGACGACGTCTGCATGGGCTGCGGTGGGGGAGAGCCATGGGTCAGTGAAGACGATGACTTTGCCGGCGGCGTTACGGACGAGTTGGGCGATGGCGACCTTGTCGTCCTCGTAGCGGCGGTAGTCGAAGAGGACGAGAACGTCGCGCCGGTGCAGTTGCGCGAGGGCGGCGGTTCGTTCGACCGGCCGGTCAGGCAGGAAGCGAATCTCGTCACGTAGCTGCATGAGGTGAAGGCCCAGGTACTGGGCCAGGAGGTGGGTGAAGCGGCCTCCGGCCAGAGTGATGCGGCGCTTGCGGGCACAGCGGTCACTCTGCGCGCGATCGCCTTGCCGCTCGCCATCCTGCCCACAGCACTCCTCATGCTGCTCTCCTTGTACAAGCCGCTGTACCTGGAACGCTACGTGCTCTACGGCCTCGTGGGCCTTGCCCTCACCCTAGGAGCCGCACTCGACCGGATGCTGCGACAACGACGCCCCCTGCGCGTCACCGCCGTAACCGTCGCCGCCGTGGCCACCGCGCTGCTGATACCCGAGTCCATGAAACTGCGCACCGCAGACAGCCGGTCAGACAATGTCACTGCCCTGGCAACCGTTCTTCGCGAACAGGGCACACCGGGCGACGGCGTGCTCTATCTGTCAGTGAAACGCCGCGCGTGGACGCTCGCATACCCCCCGAGCGAGACCCAGTTGACCGACCTTGCCCAGGCACGCACGCCCGTCGCCTCCCACAGCTTGTACGGGACCGAAGTTCCTCCTTCCCAGATCCGCAGTCGCATGCTCGCCAGCCCGCGGATATTCGTGGTCACAGAGCCTCCGGGCCGCGCAGTGCCCAGCACCGAGACGGACACCATGAAGGAGAAGACGCTCGCGGCACACTTCGAACGGTGCGGCGCGGTACAAGTCAACGGAGCACAGATCACGATCTATGAACTCGCCGAGCACTGCTGATTCGGCAGGGCCGGGGCACTGACCCGCACGGGCTCAGGTTCCAGTGGTTGTCGCAGTCAGGGCGATGCGGTGGACCGATGTGCTGTTCTCGTGCAGAGTCTCGCCCTGTCCTCGGTTACCTGAGTCCAAGTTCCGGACAGTCAGTCCCAGCTCACCTGCCGACGTTCTTCGTGTCAGGGGCCACTTTGTTCTGCCTGGATCACCGGATAGACGCGCTCGCTGCTGGGGAGCTGTAGAGCAGGCATCCGGCCGGGGGAGGAGCAAGGCATGGGAACAGAAACGGTGCTGTTGGTGGTGTTAGCCGTCCTGGCTGTGGGAGGTGTGGTCGGGGGCCTGGTGCGGGCGGGGCGGCATGAGGCGCACGCGGAGAAACTGCGGGCCGCGGAGCAGGCCCGGATCCAGGCCCTTCGCTCTATGGAGGCGGTTTGGTTGCTGGGGGACCGCGAGTTCGAGGAGTACGTCGCCGAGCTGTGCCGCCGCGACGGCTGCACCGAGGTCCGCCGGGTAGGCGGCGCGAACGACCTGGGCGCGGACGTGATGGGCCGGCTGCCGGACGGCCGAAAGGTCGTGGTGCAGTGCAAGCGCTACGCGAAGCACCGCACCGTTGGCAGCCCCGACCTTCAGAAATTCAACGGCACCGCCCGTGACGAACACGGTGCGGACGTCCCGCTCTTCGTCGCCTCCTGCAAATTCACCAAGCAGGCCCGCGCCTTCGCCGCCCGGCACCGGCTTGTGCTCATCGACGTTGACCTCCTCGGCTTCTGGAACAGCGGGACAAAACTGACGACACTCCTGGACCTCGACATCGGCCGCTCGGGAACCAACCGCAAACTGTCCCCGGACAGCTGAACGTTTCATCCCAGTTCGACTCCGCGCCCAGAACTCGAGCGATGGCGTCGGTAAAGCACGGGTCGTTGGCGGATACGCGTGGTGGAACAGGACCTCCAGGGCCTGGCGCTTCGTTTTGCAGGCGTGCGCCGAGGTCCGCATCCGGTGCGCGTCGCGCATGCGCTGCGCCGGCACCATGGCGGCCTGCTGCTCTTCGTTGATCGCCGCGCGCAGCTGCTCGGTCAGCCGAAGCACCTCCGACCGGGCCACAGGCTCCAATCCTGCGCCCCGGCCCTGCTCAGGCGAGGAGGCCACACGTTCATGGGATGCCCGGTGGCCCGACAGGGCAGGAGATCGCGAGCACAGGCGCGGCTGGCCTGCAGCCGCGTGCTGCGGCAGGCCGGGCACCCGGCCGAGACCAGGAACGGTCGGCTGTCGTTTCTCGTCGATGCGGTTTATTTCACCTCTACGCGGTCGGTGTGATCGGTGCTGGTGCACCGTTGCTGTCGACCGTCGTAGCAGGCGTACGCGCGGTCGCGATTGCTGCGCTGGAAGGCGAGATACGCGTGCTTGGACTTCGGCTGGACCACGACCTCGAGGTCCTGCTACACCTGCCGGGCCGAGGGCTTCGTGCCCGGCCGCCTCCGGCACGCCTCCAACCCCGAGTTCGTGCTGGCCCTCGTCCACGCGGGCCACGGCCTCGCCTTCGGCCAGGGGCCGCTGGCCCGCAAGGAGCCCCGCGTCGTCTGGCGGCCACTGGCCGACCGCCCCCTCACCCAGCGGACCACCGGGGCCTGGCCCGCTGGCCGGTCCGCCCATCCGGCCGCCCCGCATTTCGCGGAACTCGCGGCCGGCGTGCTCGCCCGCGACCGTACGGCGGCATCCCTGCGCCGCGACGACGGCCCGCGCTCGCCGGACGGGCCGCCCCGCCCGTGGTCGGTGGTGTATGACGAGTCGGCCTGACGCCGCGCCGACCGGCTGCCCGCGAGAGACAGGCCGAACCTTCGGGTACACGTACGCATGCGCTGGCCCCGCTCGCTGGCGAGGACAACTCGTATGGACCTTCCTTCGGCGCCGTGGCGTTCGACGCGCGACCCTGTCCGCCTGAGCCAGCACACCGAAGCGGGCGATTCCTCCATCGCGGGGGTGAGGACGGGCGCATCGGCCGCACGACGCGGTCCCACTGATCAACCTCGGCTCGGATAGACCGCGCGTCCTCCCGCCGTGCCCGCAACGGGGCATCCGCCGCCTGTGAACCACAGGAGTCAGGCGTTGACGGGAGTCTGCGCGGGAACTTCCGTACCTGAGTTGCTCGCAGCGGCAGCGGCGGCCTTGCTCCTTTCCTTGGCCCCGGGTGCCCGGCCGCGATGCTGGCAGCGCAGGGTGTGGCCGTCCAACTCGATCTCCACCACGGAGCCAACGGGTGTGTCGTCTCGCACAATGAAGTGGTATCGCGGCGTGTGCCCCTGACGACGCAACCACGCGTGGTTGGCGGCCTTGGCGTACAGATGGTCGGCACTTCTGGCCCCGCGGGCACGACGCCCCGCATTCGGGCAACAGCCTATGAGGACCAGGGGAAGTGAGCGAAGTGGCTCACGCGGCTGTTGCACCGCTTCGTCGTCAGTTGCCCACCGCATCAACCGAGCAGGACACCACACCAGACCGACTCACCGTGGTACTCCTCACGGAAGAAGTCGAGATCGACCGGATCGGTCGGACAGAGCAACGGCTCGTCAGACTCCGGGCCACCTTGCACCGCGGTTTGGATCTGCCGGTTGTCAAAGCACATCGCCAGCCCGTTCGCCAGCAATCCTCGCAACTGCCCCCATGCCTACCGGTCTTCCCGCGACGGTCGGGACCTGAGATCTAGGAGACTGCAGCCTTCAGCCATTCAGCGTAGCGATCCGCACTGACAGTGAGGCCTGCTGCTCGACATGGAGGGCGAGCAGCCGCGCCCTCAGGTGGGTTGATCGACGATCTGGCGCGGCGGCTGGCCCATCTGAGCGAGACCGGCGGCCCCGCGCACGCCCACCGTCTCGCCGAGACCCTGCTGGCCTGGTTGGAGACGCGGGATGGCGCGCCGGGGGTGACCGACCGGCTCGGAGTCCACCCGCAGACCGTGCGCTACCGGCTGAGACAGCTTCGTGAATTGTGGGGCGAGGACCTGGACGACCCGGACCGCCGCTTCCACTTGGAAATGGTGCTCCGCGCCCGGCGGCAGCGCGGTGATGTCGTCCCCCCGCCTGACTGACCGGGCTGCCCTGACGGGCTGTCGGGCCGGCCCGCCGGAGAACTCCGCGTCGCGGCCGTACCGGTCATGTCCCCTGGTGTGGTGTAGCGGCGGGCAGCTGTTCTCTGCCCTGGGTGGTCAGCAACCTGTCGCGGTGCCCGTCGCGTCAAGTGGTGATGGCATGGACCGTCGCGTGCGCCGGGCCAGGAAGCGGTTCACGAAGAAGGTGATCCATGGGCTATTTGCGGCCCGACCGCGATCGGCCGCTGTGGTTGCGGTACTTCGCTGCCGTACCGCCTCACGCCTCGTGAAGAGTGGCCGCCGTCAATTACGACTTGAACGTGTTCAAACTCTGTGCCAGGGTACGGCATGAGTTCTTGAGCCCACCGGTCGCGCACGCACGGCCTGCGGAAACCGCTAGGGGTTGAGTGTGTTGCGTTCCTGTCGTACTGCGCTGATCTTGGTCGCCATGGCCCTCGCCCTGACGGCCTGCGGCAGGTTGACCGTCATGCCGCCGCCCGAAGGCGAACCGGTCGTTCTGAAGTCGGCCGAACTTTCGACCACGTGGACCGATGCCCACGATGGCACCCTCACGCTGAAGCCGGACGGGGCGTTCATCGCCGATAAAGTCTGCATTGCCTACCGCTGGGACGAGGGTTTGACCGGGTCCGGAACAGGCACCTGGGAGCAAGACTCCAACAAGAAGCAAAGCTTCGTCGGTGTGACCTTCGACGTCGCTCACCCCGAAACGGGTGAGCGGGAGCCCGACTCCTACGCCGCCTTGAGGCAAGGCAAGGTCCTGAAGCTCTGGACCGCCGTCGGCGATCCGGACAACGATTATCCGAACTGCGTCCTGACCAGCCCGGCGAGTTGACCCGGTTGCCGTGCGGCCGGGTGAGCTGCACATGGTCCGGCATCGCACATGAGCGGTTTTAGTCGATCGTGTCCCCCTGCCGTGGTGGAGGGGATCAGCCCTCGGTAGTACCGGGGAGGGCCTCGGTGTCAGCGGTGGCGTAGACGGTGGCCATGCTCTCTTCGGAGAGGTAGCGGCGGGGGAAGGCGATCCATTCGTGGTGCATTTCGGCCAGCACTGCGGTGGCCAGTCGTAGGACGGCCTCGGGGTTGGGGAAGACTTGGACGACGTCGGTGCGGCGTTTGATCTCGCGGTTGATCCGTTCCAGCGGGTTGGTGGACTGGATCTTTTTCCAGTGCTGCTGGGGGAAGTCGGCGAAGGCGGTGAGGTCCTCTTTCGCCTCCAGCAGTATGGTTTTGACCTTGGGGAACTGTCTGCCGAGCATGTCGGCGACAGTATCCAGCTGGGCCCGGACTGCCTCAGCGGTGGGCTGGGCGAAGATGGTGCGGATGGTCGCGGCGACCATCTCCCCGGTACCCTTTTCGATCACCGAGAAGACGTTGCGCACGAAATGAACCCGGCAGCGCTGCCAGCCGGCACCGAACATGACCTTGCGGAGGGCCTTGACCAGCCCCGACTGGCTGTCGGAAACCACCAACCGCACCCCGCAAAGCCCCCGCTCGCGCAAGCTGCGTAAGAACGCGGTCCAGGACGCCTCGCTCTCGCTGTCATCCACCATCACCCCGACCACCTCGCGGTTTCCCTGCTCGCTGACGCCGGTGGCGATCACCACGGCCTGCGAGACGATCTGGTGGTTCACCCGGGCCTTGACGTAGGTGGCGTCCAAGAACAGATAGGGAAAGCGGGTGTGATCCAGCGGCCGGGTACGGAAAGCCGTCAGTTCCGCATCCATCCCGGCACAGATCCGCGAGACCTCACTCTTGGAGATGCCGGTGTCCGCGCCCAGGGCTTTGACCAGGTCATCGACGCGGCGGGTGGACACCCCGAGCACGTATGCCTCCATCACCACCGCATACAAGGCCCGGTCGATCCGGCGGCGGCGCTCCAGCAGCGAGGGGAAGAAGCTCCCCGCCCGGATCTTCGGGATCGCCAGCTCCACATCGCTGGCCTGCGTGGTCAGCGTCTTCTCGCGGTGCCCGTTGCGCCAGGTGGTGCGGGACTCGGTGTGCTTCGTTCCACTCGGCGCCGATCCGGGCGGTGGCCTCCGCCTCGATCAGTTCCTGCAGAATGCGTTCGCACACCGCGCGGATTGTCTCGACTCCATCCGCCGCACGTAGTGACTCCAGCAGCCGCAACAGGTCAGACTGGGACAAGGCCATCGTGCACTCCCCGGGTTGGACTTAGCCGTTTTCCCGGAGCGTTGCACGATGGCCGTCGCCTGTTCAGGGGGCACGAACCGGAGCAGCGGAAGCACATGCTGGGCGCACCGGCCCAGGCTCACCGCCTTGATCCCCTACACCACGACAGGGGACACGATCGCCGTACCCGGGCGGTCAGGTCCGAAGTGGATGAGCGGGCGCCGGTGCGCCAAACGAATTTCGCACATGGGCGGGGGCTGGATCTCGCGTGATGGCCGCCGGTTCCACACGCCGGGCAAAGGGCCCCGACACCCACACCTCTCGAGAACGAGGCCAATGCCCAAAGCGCCAGGTCAACGCACTCGCGTAGCGCGACCTTCGCGTGTCCGTGCAGGTCAGGGACATTCCGAACAAGCAGGGGTCAACAAAAGGTCAGCATTGGCACCCGCGGCGCAGCGATGGGGGGCGTACGGCCGGCCAACTTCTATACGCGGGCGGCCGGCCCAGGGACTCACCCGGGCCGGCCGCGTACACCCGCGCGAGCGGACGTCAGCCGATCTCGATGAGCAGATCGCCCGCCTCGACCTGCTGGATCTTTCCAATCGCCAGTCGCGCGACCGTGCCCGCGCACTGGGCAGTGATGGAAGCCTCCATCTTCATCGCCTCGATGGTGGCCACCGTCTGACCCGCCGACACCGTAGAGCCCTCGTCCACCTGGAGCGTCACGACACCGGCGAACGGCGCGGGGACATGCCGGTCGTTGCCGCGGTCGGCCTTTTCAGCGGCCTTGACCTCGGTGGCGACGGACTTGTCCCGCACCGACACCGGGCGCAACTGGCCGTTGAGCGTGGCCAGCACCGTACGGAAGCCCCGCTCGTCGGCCTCGGAAATCGCCTCCAGCTCGATCAGAAGCGTGACACCGGCCCCGAGCGTGACCGTGTGCTCTGTGTCCGGCTCCAGACCGTAGAAGAAGTCCTGCGTGGGCAGAACTGACGTATCGCCATAGGCCTCGCGGTGGGCTTCGAACTCCCTGGTCGGGCCGGGGAACAGCAACCGGTTCAGCGTCGCCCGCCGCTCCCGGCCCAGTCCCTCGCGGTCCTCGTCCGACAAAGTCGGGGTCTCGGCCTGCGCAGGGCGGCCCTTCAGTGCGCGGGTACGGAACGGCTCGGGCCAGCCGCCGGGCGGGTCGCCCAGTTCGCCGCGCAGGAATCCGATCACCGAGTCCGGAACGTCGAACTTGCCGGGGTCGGACTCGAAGTCGGCCGCCTGTACGCCGGCTCCGACCAGGTGCAGGGCGAGGTCTCCCACCACCTTGGAGGAGGGGGTCACCTTGACCAGCCGGCCCAGCATCCGGTCGGCGGCGGCGTAGCAGTCCTCGATCAGTTCGAAGCGGTCGCCGAGGCCGAGCGCGATGGCCTGCTGACGCAGGTTCGACAACTGTCCGCCGGGGATCTCGTGGTGGTAGACCCGCCCGGTCGGCGAGGCGAGTCCCGACTCGAAGGGCGCGTAAACCTTGCGCATGGCCTCCCAGTACGGCTCGAGTCCCCCGACCGCGTCGAGCGAGAGCCCGGTCGCGCGCTCGGTGTGGTCGGTAGCCGCCACGAGCGCCGACAAGGAAGGCTGGCTGGTGGTGCCCGCCATCGAGGCGACGGCGGCGTCGACGGCGTCGACGCCGGCGTCGATCGCGGCGATCAGCGTCGCGAGCTGTCCGCCCGCCGTGTCATGGGTGTGCAGATGGACCGGAAGGTCGAAGCGCTCGCGCAGTGCGGTCACCAGGGTGCGGGCAGCGGGCGGCCGCAGCAGGCCGGCCATGTCCTTGATGGCCAGTACGTGCGCGCCGGCCTCGACGATCTGCTCCGCGAGGCGCAGGTAGTAGTCGAGCGTGTACAACTGTTCGGCAGGGTTCGACAGGTCCGCGGTGTAGCACAGGGCGACCTCGGCCAGCGCGGTGCCGGTGGACCGGACGGCATCGATGGCGGGACGCATCTGCGAGACGTCGTTGAGCGCGTCGAAGATCCGGAAGATGTCCATGCCGGTCGCCGCTGCCTCGGCGACGAAGGCCTCGGTCACCTCGACGGGGTAAGGCGTGTAGCCGACGGTGTTGCGCCCACGCAGCAGCATCTGCGTACAGATGTTGGGCACCGCCTCCCGCAGGGCCGCGAGCCGCTCCCAGGGATCCTCGGCGAGGAATCGCAGGGCCACGTCGTAGGTGGCACCGCCCCAGCACTCCAGGCTCAGCAGCTCCGGCGCCGTGCGAGCGACATGCGGGGCGACGGCCAGCAGGTCGCGCGTCCTCACCCGGGTGGCGAGCAGGGACTGGTGCGCGTCGCGGAAGGTCGTGTCCGTCACCGCGACGGCCCGCTGCGCACGCAGCTCCGCTGCGAACGCCTCCGGGCCGAGCGCCGCGAGGCGCTGCCGGGAGCCTTCGGCGGGTGCTCTGCCCAGTGAGGCGGGAGGGAGCTTGGCGGCCGGGTCGATGACCTGGGGGCGCGGGCCGTGAGGACGGTTGACTGTCGTCTCGGCGAGATACGTGAGCATGCGACTTCCGCGGTCGGCCGAGGGGCGCGCCCGGATCAGCTCCGGATGCTCGGCGATGAAGCTCGTCGTGATACGGCCTTCGCGGAAGCCGGGGTGGTCGAGCACGGCGCCCAGGAAGGGCAGGTTGGTGGCGACTCCGCGGATACGGAACTCTGCGATCGCACGCCGTGCGCGACGGGCCGCGTTGGCGAAGTCGTGGCCGTGGCAGGTCAGCTTGACCAGCATCGAGTCGAAGTGGGCAGACACCTCGGCGCCGGTGTGGACGGTGCCGCCGTCGAGCCGTACACCGGGGCCGCCCGGGGAACGGTACGCGGAGATGGTGCCGGTGTCGGGACGGAAACCGTTGGCGGGATCCTCGGTGGTGATACGGCACTGCAGGGCCGTGCCCGTGAGGACGATGTCGTCCTGCGTCAGGCGCAGTTCCGGAAGTGTCTTTCCCGCGGCGATCCGCAGCTGCCCGATCACCAGGTCCCGTCCGGTGACCTGCTCGGTGACCGTGTGCTCCACCTGGATACGCGGGTTCATCTCGATGAAGACGTGGTTGCCGCGCTCGTCGACCAGGAACTCCACGGTCCCCGCGTTGACGTATCCGATGTGCTTGGCGAACGCGACGGCGTCGGCGCAGATACGCGCGCGCAGTTCCGGGTCGAGATTCGGCGCGGGCGCGATCTCGATGACCTTCTGATGGCGGCGCTGCACCGAACAGTCACGCTCGTACAGGTGCACCACATTCCCGTTGGCGTCGGCGAGGATCTGCACTTCGATGTGGCGGGGGTTGATGACGGCCTGCTCCAGGAAGACGGTGGCGTCGCCGAACGCCGACTCCGCCTCGCGCATCGCCGCGTCGATCGCCTCCCGCAGCTCGCCGGGCTCGGCGACGCGCCGCATTCCCCGCCCGCCGCCGCCGGCGACCGCCTTGACGAACACCGGGAACCCGATGGAGTCGGCCGCGCCGATCAGCGTCTCCACGTCCGTGGACGGCTCCGACGACTTCAGTACGGGAACTCCGGCCTCGCGGGCGGCCGCCACCGCGCGGGACTTGTTCCCGGTGAGATGCAGCACGGAAGCGGGAGGGCCGACAAAGGTGATCCCGGCCTCGGCGCATGCGGCGGCGAGGTCGGGGTTCTCCGACAGGAAACCGTATCCGGGGTAGATGGCGTCGGCACCGGCCTTGCGGGCGGCCTTGATCACCTCTTCGACCGAGAGGTAGGCCCGCACCGGGTGGCCCTTTTCGCCGATCTGGTAGGCCTCGTCGGCTTTGGCCCGGTGGAGCGAGTTGCGGTCCTCGTAGGGGAAAACGGCCACGGTGGAGATGCCGAGCTCGAACGCCGCGCGGAAGGCGCGGATCGCGATCTCGCCCCGGTTGGCGACCAATACCTTGCGGAACATCGATGTCCCCTGTCGTGTGCGGGCGGGCGGCCTCAAGGTGGCGATGTCATCCCGTGTACCGGGATCGGCATGCGCTGTTCCCGTGGACGGTACCGATCAGTAGCGGTGGCGTCGATCTCCGACCGGCGGGAGTTACGTCACGCCGGTCGGAGATCGACGCCATACCGAGCTTCCGGCCGAGGGCACGGCCACGCAATTCAAAGCATGACCGCCTTCCCCCAGCGGGACAGGATGCCCGTCCTCTTCGCGGGCCTGCGTTCTCCGCCGACGGCGTCACCAAGGACGAGAACCCCAGCTGCTTCGCCACTCCGACCCTGGCGTCGGGCTACGGGGCTGCCGACTGGTCGAAGAAACCCCGCTTCCGCTCCAAGCCCTCAGCCTCACCCGAAGCACCATGGTTCTCACAGACGTGCATGGCGCCTGCGCCTGAGCGCGCATCTCTCGCCACGATCAAACGGGGTCGCCGTCAGCCTGCCTGTCGGCCCCCGCTCTAACCATGAACACGCAGCTGCACGTTCATGGAGCCGGGTGCCTTTCACAGGCGCGTGATGTGTCCAAGGGGTGCTCGGGGTCGCGCCGGGAGGGAATGCCTCCGCTGAGGAGGATTGAGGAGGATGAGCCGGGCTGCCCGGTGGCGTTGCTCGGCATAGGGCGCGAGGAGCTCCAGCATGCCTGCGTCGCCAGGCCGCGGCGGCCGGTGAGGGCGCAGCCGACGTATCCGGGCAGGTGCAGGTCGCCAAGGGTGAGGGCGTCAGGTGGGCCGTTGGAGCGCTGTAGCACCTCCGCGGCGGTCCACGGTCCGATCCCGGGCACCAGCTGAATGCGCCGCATGGCGTCGGGCAGGTCTATGCCGGCGGCCTCTTCCAGCGCGATGCGCAGCGGCAGGCCCGCACGATTGCCGAGGCGCGTTTGTCTTCTACGCCCGCCCGATGCCACTCCCAGGAGGGGATCCCCGCCCACTCCTTGGGTGTGGACTGCTGGACGGACCGGCGCTCACGGCATGCCTGGCGGATCGGGGGCTGACCGGCTCCGGGCGGGTCCAGGAGAAACTGGCGGAGGAAGCGGCCGAGGCGGAGCAGCGCCGGATGCGCTGGGTGCGGGCCGCGCCGGACGGTCTCGCGGCCTTTCTCCGCTGGGAGAAGACCGAGGACTCCTCCGCCGGCATCACGCTGCTGCCCAGTGACGACACCGGCTTCCGGCTCCGCTTCCTCCCGACCCAGGAAAGGAAGAGGGGCCAGAACCACATGCATTTCGATCTGACGAGCACGTCCCTGGACGACCAGAAGCAAGTGGTGGAGAGGGCGCTCGCACTCGGCGCCCGGCACATCGTCATCGGCCGACGCCCGGAGGATGGGCATGTGGTGCTCGCCGACCCGGAGGGCAACGAGTTCTGTGTCATCGAGCCGGGCAACCGCTTCCTGGCCGAGTGCGGATTCGTCGGGGCGCTGGCGGGCGACGGTTCCCAGGAGGCCGGGTACTTCTGAAGCCGAGCGCTGGGCTGGCCGTTGGTCTGGGACCGGGACCAGGAGACGGCGATCCGCTCACCGCACGGCGGCCCGAAGGCGACGTGGGGTGGTCCACCCCTGATGCCGAAGACGGGGAAGGAACGACTGCACTTCGACCTCGCTCCGCCGGCCGGCGGTGACCAGCAGGCGGAGGTCGACCGGCTGGCCTCTCTCGGGGCGACGCGCATCGACATCGGCCAAGGGGACGTCGACCGGGTGGTGATGGCCGACCCGGACGGTCACGAGTTCTGTGTGCTGACTCCCGATAGGCGTGGTCTTCGGCGGTGGGTGGTTCGTCGTAGCGAGAGCCGAGTCGCCTGATGCCTTCCTCGCGAGCGACGACCCCGGCGGCGTCGCTGGGGGAGCCGCCGGGAACGGCATGGGGCCGGCGGTGGCGAAAGTGCCTGACCCGCCGGCTCAGCCGGCTTCGAGCCGTGCCGTCGCGCTGTCGAGCAGCATCTCCAGGGCGGTGGGGTAGGCACTGTCGTTCATGCGCGCCACCAACAGGGGCGCTGTGGCCGCGATGTTGGGGTGGGTCTCGGGGGACAGCCGGGCGTAGGTGGCGCCCCAGACTTCCTCGTCGGCCGCACGTGCCGATGCGGGGAGAGCGAGGCTGGCGGCGTCGAGAGCGGCGAAGGCGAGGGTCTGGTCGATGAACGCCTGGTAGATGCGTACCGCGTCGGGATCGGGAAAGCCGGCGGAGCGCAGAATGCCGAGGACGGACTCGTCGGTGGCGATCTCGTTGACCCGGCCACTGACGCGGCTGGCCGTGAGGACGGCCGCTTCCGGGTGGTTGAGGTAGGCGGTGTGGATGCGCAGTCCGACCTCGCGCAGGTCGGCGCGCCAGTCGCCGGTGGCCCGCCACCCCCGCATGGCGCGCCCGATCAATTCGTCGGCGATGGCCAGAGTCAGGTCGTCCGTGCCGCGGAAGTAGCGGTACAGGGTACTGGGATCGGCACCGAGCGCCACACCGAGGCGCCGCACCGTCAGCCCTTCCCGGCCGTGCTCGTGCAGCATGCGCAGCGCGGTCTCCACGATCAGCTGCTCGGTGAGGACGACGCCCCGCTTGGTCGGTTTCCTGCGTCGCCGGTCTGTCTCCCGCACCACTTTCTTCGCCATGGCGACTCCCTGTCTCGTCTCGGCCCCACCTTATGCCAACGCAGTTGACGCTCTTTGGGGCGGGCCCGTTCCATGAGCCGTCCAGGGCTTCGGCCTCCCCGTGGGAAGGCACCTTTACATGCGAGTACTGCTTGTGGGCGCGGGCGGCGTGGGCACCGCAATAACCAGAATCGCCGCCCGCCGCTCCTTCTTCGACCACATGGTCGTCGCCGACTACGACGTCTCCCGGGCCGAATCCGCTGTGGCCGCACTGCCCGGTGGCGGGCAACGGTTCAGCGCGGCGCGCATCGACGCCTCGGACCAGGAGGCGGTCGCCGACCTGCTGCGGCAGGAGCGGTGCGATGTGCTGCTCAACGCGACCGACCCGCGGTTCGTGATGCCGCTGTTCGAGGCCGCGCTGGCGGCCGGCGCGCACTACCTGGACATGGCGATGTCACTGTCCTCACCCCACCCCGATCGACCGTACGAGGAATGCTGGACCAAGCTCGGCGACGGACAGTTCGACCGCGCCGCCGAGTGGGAGAAGGCCGGCCTGCTCGCGCTCGTCGGCGTCGGCGTGGAGCCCGGTCTCTCGGACGTCTTCGCACGTTACGCTGCCGAGGAACTCTTCGACGAGATCGAGGAGATCGGGGTTCGTGACGGCGCGAACCTGACGGTCGACGGTTATGACTTCGCTCCGTCGTTCTCCATCTGGACGACGATCGAGGAGTGCTTGAACCCGCCGGTGGTCTGGGAGAAGGACCGCGGCTGGTTCACGACCGCTCCCTTCAGCGAGCCGGAGGCCTTCGACTTCCCCGAGGGCATCGGGCCGGTCGAATGTGTCAACGTCGAACACGAAGAGGTGCTGCTGATCCCGCGCTGGGTGGACGCCAAGCGGGTCACCTTCAAGTACGGACTGGGTGACGAGTTCATCGAGACCTTGAAGACACTGCACAAGCTGGGGCTGGACCGCACCGAGAAGGTGACCCTGCCCGGCGGCGCCGAGGTCTCCCCGCGTGATGTCGTCGCGGCCTGCCTGCCCGACCCGGCAACCCTCGGTGACCGTATGCGCGGGAAGACGTGCGCGGGCACCTGGGTGAAGGGAACCAAGGGCGGCCGTGCGCGCGAGGTGTACCTGTACCACGTCGTCGACAACGAGTGGTCGATGACCGAATACGGCTCGCAGGCCGTGGTCTGGCAGACCGCCATCAATCCGGTCGTCGCCCTGGAACTTCTGGCGAACGGCAGCTGGGCCGGCACCGGCGTCCTCGGCCCCGAAGCCTTCGCGCCCGGCCCCTACCTGGACCTGCTCACCGCGTACGGCTCCCCGTGGGGCATGCGCGACCAGTAGCCCGTCAACGCCCCGGCCGCACGGGCCGGGGCGCCCGGGCTGTCTTGAGCCTCTCCTGGGCAATCCTGCTCGGCTTAGGACACGCAGCACCGGCTACGCCCAGCTCCCGAGCGAAAGAAATGACTGCGGACCGCGCTCGGTGGCCCGTCGAGTCCCGTGGGATCGGGAAGCTTGATCCGGACGTTCCAGTCGGCACCTCCTGCGGGCATAGATGAGCCCCGGCCCCACCGCGCCCCACGAGCGGGCCGTCCGCGCGTCGCCAGCAGGCGCATCTGCGCAGGTACCGCCCCGGAGGCAATGATGGCGGCCGATGTCCTGGTGTCCGTCCGTGGTGGCGATACTGAAGGAGTGACGGACATCGACCGGCAGATGGACCGGCGCCTGGAACGAGCCATCGTTGAGCTGCTGCAGCGTCGCGGCCCGTCCGCGACGATCTGTCCCTCCGAGGCCGCGCGGGCGGTGTACGCGGGGGGCGACGACGGTTGGCGGGCGCTCATGGAACCGGCCCGTCGCGCGGCCCGGCGGCTGGTCGCAGCCGGAGAGGTCGAAATCACCCAAGGCGGCCACCCCGTCGAGCCGGCCGAGGCCCGTGGTCCGATCCGTATCCGTCGCGCTCAGTGACGCACCCGCACTGGTCGACGGACATCAGGCCACGTTTCACGGCACCCGTCCTTCCCGGGCCTTCATGGAGCGTCCTGTAACTGTCCGCGGCATAGTCGCGCCGGCGGGCGCCGAGGTCGGCTTGCCAGCGGGGTGACCTGGTCGTATCGGCGACGTACCGAGCGCCGGACGAGGCGTCGTACTCCGGTCACGGGTACGGCTGACCCGAGCGACACCGGGTACGTACGCCCCGCCAGGGGTGACCCGGCCGCAGCCCGCTGCGCTTGCCCACAGTTCAAGGTCTCGTGCTGCAGCGCCCCGCCCGGGACTGCGAAACCCCTCTCCTGAGGCTCCGAAGCCGTCATAGGCCCCGCGTGTGGAGGACACTAGGCGTATGGCCCTATCGAATACGCATGATTGCTCGGCTTGCTCGAACGGAGCCGCCCCGGGTGAAGTTCTTCACGAAGACCTCGTCGTCGGAGCGCCTCTGTCCATGGACGACCTCACCGACGCGCAGCGCCTGGACCGGTTCGCCCTCAAGTACGCCCACGACAGTTGCCAGGTCAGAGAGGTCAGGCGAGTTCCGCACAACGGTTTGAGCGGGTACGCCTGGTCCGTCCGTTTCACAGAGAGTTCGTGACGAGTGGATCACCGGGCAGCTCAGGGAAGGTGCCGGAGAGGATGAGCCCCGGCCCATTGGACAGCCTGGGCTTTGCGTAGCGGATGATGTTGCTGCGGTCCGACCGCGCGTGGCGGGGCTCTCCCCTGTAGCTTGTGCCAGCTGCTGGAGCCTGGCTTGCGCGCTTCCGTTTCGGCCGCGACACATTGTGCGCCGCTACGGAGCGCCTGCTGACGACGTCGCGATCGAACGCGTCGAGCTCTGAGCACGCGTGCCACACTCGGACCGCAGTGACGTCGGCGGTTCGATTCCGTCCGTGCCCACCAGTGCAGAGGCCCCATCGCGCTTCGGCGTGCAGGTCGATCAGAGTCTGGCGGATCTGCGACAGGCCCGCCCGTACGCTATGGCGGCTCGCTGCTACGTGACGGTCGCCCCCTCCGTCTGGAGGTCGAAGTCGATCGTGACCGTCAGGTGCTTTGGGGGGCTTCTGGGCCGCTCGGGTCCCTTCGGGTGATGTGCGGACCGTCAGTATCGAGCGCATCACCAACGGGTGACCGAGGAACCCAGAAACCCTCATCGGCATCGCGGGCGGCTTGCTCGGCGGCTGGCTCGGCAAGGTCATCTTCGGCGTCGACTCCATCGACGGCTTCTTCGACCTCTCCACCTGGATCGCCGCCATCATCGGATCCCTCATCCTCTCCGTCCTCTACCGTCTGATCACCGGCAACAAGCGCCACCACAGTCGCGCCTGAGCGACAAAGTCCCACCCGGAACGGCTCCGCCTCTCCGAGGCGGAGCCGTTCCGCAGTCGCTATCACCAAGGCGTGCGAGCCGCGGCGCTTCCCCTGAGAGTGGGAAGTGCGGCCTCGGCGCGGATTCGCTGCTGCCGCTCGGGAGTGCCGGGCCTTCGCCTGGATCCACGACACATCACCGAGGCGGACCGCGCCTGGGTGGAGGAACACCACGACGGTCCCGCCCTGCGTACCGAGCCGGCCCCCGATGCGTCCTGGCCCTTGACGAGTTCGCCGCACTGGCCGCCTGGGGCGGCTCCGTAGGGTCAACAATCAACCGTGGCGCAGTTCCGCCCCACGTGCTGAGTCCCCAAGCGGCGCCTGCGGCTCGCGCAGACGCTCAGGCGACGGCGGGGCGTACCGACCTGAAGTCGACGGCCCTGTCCGCCTCCCGGAGGACCGCCTCGGAGACCCGGCGCACCTCGGTCGGCACGTCTCCGCGTTCCAGGACGAGGCGCGCGTAGATCGGAGCATCACTCGGTGCCAGTCCGGCGCCGTCCTGCTGGTGCACTGCCGTGCCTTTCCCCCGGGTGACGAAACGGTCAGCTCAAGTCACGCGGGACTGGCCACGAAGAGGCCGGTCGACCGCGTACCCGAGGGCCCAACTGCCGGGCGCGACCGCCTCGGCGTAAGGGTCGATCACGCCTTCGTCGCCACCCTGTGCGGCGTTTTCCAGCCACTTCACCAGCGGGCCGCCATCAAGGGCGACATGGCGTTCGTGCTCGCCGATGCCGGCGACTCGAACCCGGCCCGCACATGGAGGAGTGGAGGAGGGAAGTCCGGCGGACGGGCTCCGGTCGCTCGCGGGGAAGGCCGGGACCGGGCCGCGTCAGGCCGGCCAGGGGGAGGGGCGCGGCGGCGCGGGACGGGGATAGATCCGGGACTGCTTGACGCTGCCGAAGGCGAAACTGGACTGGATCGAGGCGATGCCCGGGATGGCGTGGATCCTGTCCCGGACGAGGCGCTCGTACGCTTCGAGGCTCTCGGTGACGATGCGGAGCAGGTAGTCGCTGTCGCCGGTCATGAGGTAGCAGTCCTGGATGTGCTCGATCCGCCCTACGTGCTCCTCGAAAGTGCCGACCATGTCGGACGTGTGCCGTTCGAGGCGGATGTTCACGAAGACGGTGATCGGAAGGCCGAACGACAGCTGGTCCACGATCGCGGTGTAGCCCCGGATGAGACCCGCATCCTCGAGCCGCCGGACGCGGCGCAGGCACGGCGACGGCGACAGCCGGACGCGGTCGGCCAGCTCCTGGTTCGAGAGCCGCCCGTCGGCCTGCAATTCGCGAATGATCTGTAGGTCTACGGCGTCCATCGGGCACTCCTTGGCAGATTCTGCCCCCAGGCTAGGAATCCGAGGTGCAAATAGCAATCGTCTGCCCCGCCACCTGCCATAACGTTGCGGAGGCCGGAATCGCCGCGCCGCCCACCATGCCCGCCGGAGGAACCTCCTTGAGTACGACCGAGCGCGCCCCCGCGGCTCCACCTGCCCCCGTGGATTCACCGGCCGCCGGGAGCCCGAGCGGCAGGCGTCCGGGCGAGGTCGCGGGGATGGCGGCGCTGCTGCTGACGGTGGCCATCTGGGCCGGGTTCGCCCTCAGCGCCCGGGCCCTCAGCACGTCGACGCTCGAACCGGCGGATGCCGCGCTGCTGCGGTTCGGCGTGCCCCTGGTGGTCCTGGCGCCGGCGCTGTGGCGCCGCCGAAGGCGTTTCACCTCCGTCGGCCGATGGACAGCACTCAAAATCATCGGCGGCGCCGGAGTGCCCTTCTTCCTCGCCGCGATGTACGGCGGCTCGCTCACCTCGACGGCCTTCGTGGGGGCGATCGTGCCCGGCATGGTCCCGCTCTTCGTGTCGGTGCTCATGATGACCACCGGGCGCGGCGTCCCGAAGCGGATGCAGGCGGCAGGGCTCTGCCTGATCGCCACGGGAGTCGTCGCTCTCCTCTCGCCGTATGTCGTCGCGGTCGACGCGGACGTCCTGTTCGGATCCGGCATGCTGCTTGTGGCCAGCGGGCTGTGGGCGCTGTACACCGTCGGGCTGCGCGAGGTGGACCTCGATCCCATCGGGTCGATCGGGCTGCTGTGCGCGCCCTCGTTCGTAGTGGTGGCCCTGCTTGTCCTGACCGGCGTACTCCCCACCAACCTCGCCGCGGCGACCTGGCCCGATCTGACGTTCTTCCTGCTGATGCAGGGCGTGGGCGTCGGCCTCTGCGCAGGCCTGCTCTACGCCTTCGCCATCCGGCGCCTGGGCGCCGAGCGCAGCGCCGTCGTGGGCAGTCTCAGTCCTGTCGTCGCGACTCTGCTGGCCATTCCGCTCTTGGACGAGCCGCTGACTGTGGCCGTGCTCTTCGGCGTACCACTCATCACCCTCGGCGTCGTCCTCGCTAATACCCGTTCTCGTCCCAAGGTGCTCCCCGATGCTTGAGCTGCTCAGCCCTCCTCCCACCGACCCGCTGTTCGCCCTGGTCGCCGAACTCGGCGCCGTTGCCCGCCCCGAGCGGCTGGACCTCCTGGTCGGCGTCTACCGGGACCAGACCGGGACCACACCGGTGATGGCCGCGGTCCGCGAGGCCGAACTGCGGCTGGCGGAGCGGGGCGAATCCAAGGAGTACCGGGGTCTGTCGGGCAACCGGGCGTTCAACCGCGCGATGACTTCCACCGTGCTGGGCACCGACGACCTCATATCCAGGGCGACGGCGGTACAGACCGTCGCCGGTACGGGGGCACTCAACCTGCTCGCCGAGTTCGTCCACCGGACCGCTCCCGGTGCGACCGTCTGGATCAGCGACCCGTCGTACGTCAACCACCGGCCGATCCTGGAATCCGCCGGCCTGTCCGTGCGCACGTACCGCTACCTCGACGCCGACGGCCGGCCGGACCAAGCCGGTCTACTGCGCGACCTGGGCGAGGCCCGGCGCAACGACGTCGTCCTGATCCAGGGCTGCTGCCACAACCCCACGGGCGTCGACCTGTCGGCCGAAGCCTGGGACGCGCTGGCCGGCCTCGCCGCTCACCACGGCTGGGTGCCCTTCATCGACCTCGCGTACCACGGACTCGGCGACGGTCTGGAGGCGGATCTGCAACCCACCCGCACGATGGCCTCGCGGGTCGAGGAGATGCTCATCGCCGTGAGCTGCTCGAAGAACTTCGGCCTCTACAGCGAGCGGACCGGCTGCGCGATCGTTCTCGGGCCTTCCCAGCAGGCGCTGCGGCATGTGGAGTCGACATTGCAGAACGTTGCCCGGGTGCTTTACTCGATGCCGCCCGAGCACGGCGCCGCCGTCGTCACCACGATTCTCGACGATCCGGGCCTGTACTCGACCTGGCGCACCGAACTCGATGCCATGCGCACCCGCATCAACGCCAACCGGTCCGACCTCGTGGCCCACCTCGACTCGCTCGGGTGCGAACGGCCGGCGCGGATCGTCGCGCAGCAGAAGGGCATGTTCTCGATGCTGCCGCTGACCTCGCAGCACATGCGCCGCCTGCGGGAGGAGTTCGCGGTCTACGGCACGGGATCGGGTCGTATCAACATCGCCGGCATGTCCGCCCACCGCATCCCGTACCTCGCGAGCAGCATCGCCACAGTCCTGGCCACTCCCGCCCGATCCGCCCCGGACCCGCACCTCGCGCACCACTAGGCTCATTCACCCGTTCCGTCGAACGCCGGTCACGTCTCATCTGGCATCGAACATGGACCCTCGTTCAGCCGGCCCCAGTCGCGGGCTTGGCGCGCTGTCCAGCGGCCGATGTCCTCGCCGCGACAGGTCACCCCCCGGCTGGACGTCCTGCAGCGCGTTCCCGGCCTGCAGGAGCGCGGCCAGGCCCACGTAGTGGCGCTGCCAGTCGACGGTCCACCCCAACTGTCCGGGGTTCCAGTCGGGGTCGATCCCGACGAGCTGCTCGCTGCGCCGGGCTGCGCGGCCGGGGTCTTTGCCGAGCCCGCCGGGACGCCGAAGATTGGCCAGCCATTGCCCTACCGGCCGGTCCAACGCCGTCGCGTGGCGGGGGGCGGCCAGGGCACCGGCCTCGGCGTAGTACGCGCGGGCCGCGGCGAGGTTCTCCTCGAACGCCGCGTCGGCGGTGTCCCAGATCATGCCGAGCTCTTCCAGCTCGGCAGCCCGCGTGGCGGGCATGGTCTCGGTCCGGAACGCTCGCCTCTGGTCGCTCAGCCACCGGCCCAGGGGGTAGGCGCCTTCCTGGTGTGCGTAGGGCACATCAAGACTGTCTTCCTGGTCGTGGTAGCGGCGGGCGGCGTCGTATCCATGCGTCCAGTCCTGGCGCTCGGTGTCGAGGATCTGGAACTTGACCCACTTGGCGACCATCACGGGGTCCCTGGGCGCGGCGAAGCGGAGCAGCACCCGCTGTCAGGCCCCGCCTTCAAGCACGTAGGTCCACCGGCCGTCCAGCCCCCACTGGTACCCAGGCCAGCGGAAGCATCCACTACTGGATGCTCCTGCGGTCCGGATGGTTGGGATCGGTGGGGCAAAGGAAGACGTTGAGCTCGTCGGAGCGGCCCAGTGACCTTGGTGGGGGCGGACCGAAGGGCGGGCAGGTTTCGGTACTAGCGGCTGGCGGTCGGCGTGGCCGTCGGGTGCCATTCGTGGCGGAGGAGGCCGAAGACCCAGGAGTCGGAGACGTCGCCGTTGACGACGCAGTCCTCGCGGAGGGTGCCTTCGCGGACGAAGCCGAGTTTCTCCAGGACCCGGGCGGATGCCACGTTGCGGGTGTCGGTCTCGGCCTGGACGCGGTTCAGGTCCAGGGTGTCGAACGCCCATCGCAGGACGGCGTGCGTGGTCTCCGTGGCGTAGCCGTGGCCCCATGCGGCGGCGTCGAAGACGTAGCCCAGGGACGCGCTGCGGAATGCCGGGTTCCAGCTGGTCAGGCCGCACCAGCCGATGAACGCGCCGTCGCAGACGCGGTCGACGGCCACCCGCGCTCCCGTGCCTTCCTCCTCGATCGTCCGGCAGGTCGCGATGAAGTGCTGGGCGCGGGCCGGTTCGGTCCACGGCGGGGAGTCCCAGTAGCGCAGCACGTGGGCGCTGCTGTGCAGCGCGTAGAGCGACTCCGCGTCGGCGTCGGTGAACGGCCGCAGTCGCAGACGGGCGGTGTGCATCTCGGGGGTGGGCAAGCTCATGCGGAGCATCCTGCCGCGTCACGCTCGCCCCCGACCATCCGTTTATCCGGACGGTCGGGGGCGCGTACGTCCGCGGTGACGCCGGACGCGCCGGACGGGCGGTGAGTCCGCACTACCGTGCCGGCATGGCGAGCAAACGGCGGCCGTACTGGCGCACCCTCGGGCGCCGATCAGCCTCGTGCTGTACCGGACTCCGGACGGGTGGAGGTACGCCGTCCACTTCACCGGGCCGGCCGGCATCGCCGACGGCGCGCTCGCCGGTCTTCCGCCCTCGTCCGAGCCGGACATCGCGCAGGCGGCCCTGGCTCAGAAGGCGGAGGAACTCACCCACCGCCGGCTCGGCTCCTCTGGCACGCACCCGCTCGAACGGACTGGTGGACCGGCACGGTCACCGTCGCAGGGCCGCTTCCACCTGCCCTGAAGCCGGCGCACCGATGCGGTCGGAGCACTAGACCGGGTACGGGGGGCGCCGTCGGTTGTTTCAGCGGCTGGTGGGTGCGTTCCAGTCGACCAGTTGGACGATGACGCCGTTGGGGTCGCGGACCTGGAAGGCGCGCTCGCCCCACTCCTCGTCGGTCAGCGGCATGGTGATCGCGACGCCTTCGGAGCGCAGGCGCGCCAGCTCGCCTTCGAGGTCCTCGACGACGAAGGCGAGGATCAGACCTGCGGCGTGCTCGTCGCGCTGGTCCGCCGGGAGGCTGTCCAGCCCTCGCCGCAAAAAGATGACGTTCATGCCGACGTCGTCGCGCGTCAGGGACGCGAAGCCGTCGGCTGCCATCTCCTCGCGGAACCCGAAGTGCTCGATGAGGAAGGCGCTGGACGCGGGGACATCGTCGACATTGAGCGACACGGCACTAGAGGTGATCTTCATGAAAAGTCCTCCGAGAGATCGGCGCTGAGCATATTCTCTGTACGACGTACAATGTACATTGTACAGAGTTCGGATGCGAGAGGATGACTCCGTGCCAACGGAACGAACCAGCTCGGGCGACCCGGCCCACACCTTGCAACTGCTGTGGCGCGGCTCCTCCCCTGACCGACGTCGGGGGCCGCGAAGGGGGCTGAGCGTCGACGCGGTGGTCGAGGCCGCCACCGCCGTCGCCGACGTCGAAGGCCTGGACGCGGTGACCATGCGCCGGGTGGCCAAGGAACTCGGCGTCGTGCCGATGACGCTGTACACCTACGTCCCCGGCAAGGCCGAGCTCCTCGACCTCATGCTCGACGCCGCCTACGCCCGCATGCCCCGCACCGACACCACCGGACAGCCCTGGCGCCAACGCGTCACCGCCATCGCCGAGGAGAACAAAGACCTCTTCGAACGCCACCCATGGGCCGCGGCCGTCTCCACCGTCAGGCCTCCGCTGGGGCCGGGGCAGATGTCGAAGTACGAGCACGAACTGTCCGGGCTCGACGGCCTCGGCCTCAGCGACGTCGAGATGGATGATTGCCTGACCCACCTGCTCACCTTCGTGCAGGCATGCGCCCGTGCTGTCGCCGACGCCCGCGCCGCACAGCACGACAGCGCCCTGAACGACCAACAATGGTGGGAGCTGAACGCCCCGCTCCTCGCCCGGGTCCTCGACGAGAACGCCTATCCCACTGCCGTCCGCGTCGGAGCAGCCGCAGGCGCCGCACACAACAGTGCCTACGATCCCGCCCACGCCTACGCCTTCGGCCTGCAACGCGTCCTCGATGCCTTCGCCGCCCTGATCGACCGAAGCTGAGACGCCAAGACATCGACTTCATCGCACGGGCACGACGCCATCGCGCCTGAGCCGGCCCAGTGAGCCGCAGCGCTACCTGCCCGGAGCGCGCTTGGTACAAGATCAGACGCCGCGACACCACCGAGGCGATCCTCGATGGCGCGCAGGTGGCCGAGGCTGTCGTAGCGGCCCGGGATCGAGGATCTGGGGTGGGCCAGGCTGCCGGTGATGGCGCCGACCGGAGCCGCCGCTTGTGCCGCTGCCGTCGGAGCCTGCGTCGTCGCTGCGCGTGGACACCGCCGCGCAGGACGTGCCTGGGTTCGGTGAGGGAACGGCAGCCGCCGTGAGGTGAAGGGCGTTGAGGCCTGGCTGTGCAGCAGCGGTTGATTCCGGCCCCGTCGTGAACTAGAGGTGGGGTGCAGCCCGTGCCGATATGCGTGTGTGGGTGAGTGCCGCGGTGCCCGTCCTGGGCAGGGGGCGGCGTGGCGCCGGGGTGTGAGCAAGAAGGGCGCTTTGTGGCGTTTCCCCAGTCGGTCACCATCACCGGTGGACGGGCCCGCCGGCTGCCGTCCCCGTGCCGGGGCCGCCGTCCTCGGCACGGGCCAAAGCCGACCAGGAGCGGTCGATGCGGCCGCTGAAGGCGATCGACGAAGCCAGCGACGCCGCTCCGGGGGAGGTGACGGAGTTCGAGCGGATCGTCCACCCCCGGCGGTGACGGGCCCCGCTTGGTGCCGCCCATGCCCGAACGCACCCCGCAGGCCCTGCGCCTGGCCATCCAGGAACACGCCCCGCACCTGCTGCCCGACTTCAAGGCGCACTGGCGCCGCGCGATCGCTGACGCCTTCAACCTCACCCCGGTACCGGCCTTCATACGCCTGTGGTGGACCCAGTACGCCATCGCCCGCGATCCCAACCTGGAAGGACACCTGCGCGACCTCGAAGCCCGAGCCGCGAAGTCCGAGGACGCCCAGGAGTCCGCCGCCCTCCTGGCCGAGTACAGCCGGCTGCGCCGCCAGGCGTCCGCCGTGGAGCCCGGCCGGTGAGCGATGAGCTCCCACGCCCGCCCTGGAAGATGGACTGGACGGCAGAGGCGCTCCATGACTTCGAGACCATGCCCGAGGACGGGAAGCGGCTGTTCGTAGCGGCCCGGGCCGAGCTGATCACAGCATCGAATCCGTACTACCGGGGCATCGACGCCGACGGTCCCTGCCGCACTGGCTCACCGTCCGCCCACTGGCCTCGACCAGCCCGGGCGGCCCGCACATCGCCGACCTCGCAGGCGGCCGCGGCTGGCTCATCTTCACCTTCATCCGCCGTCACGCCGATCCCCAGATCACCGTCACCGACGCGTTCTGGGCCTGACCGGGAACGCACGGCCGAGCACGTCGCGCGTGGTGCCCGCAGAAGAGCTCCGACTGCGGATGGAATGGGCAGCAGCGCCGGCGGAACTGCAGCAGCGCTGCAGCCGACCGGCGAGCGCCGGTTCACTCGCAGCCTGTGGTCGTCAAGCGGGCTGGGGTGCAGGAGGCGGGTTCACGCCGAAGACCCAGGGCGCGAGGACGACGACCCACCCGTCCGGGTCTGCGAAGCAGACGCATCCGCGATCTGGCCAGTACGGATTCGCTGCCCGCACCGGGCGGTGTCCGGCAGCGGCGAGTCGTGAGGTCGCGGCAGCCACCGCTTCCGGACCCGGCATGTAAAGCACGAGCTGGTTCTCCGGGTGGGGCTCAGGGATGACCGGCGGGCTGCCGTGCTGGGTGATTTCCAGGTGCACAGGCGCGCCCGGCAGCCCGATCAGGACGCCGTCGTATCCCTCGTGGCCGTCGTCACCGCGCCAGCGGGCGAGGATGGGCAGGCCCAGAGCATCCTCGTAGAAGGCGACAACCTCCTGGTAGCGAGCTGTCGGCCGCGCGAAGCGCACGGAGCCAACCGGAAGGTGATGAGGCCATTGGTCAGTCACGGTGAGGTCGCCCTTTCAGGGATCGCAAGGGGAAGGAGCCGGAGAAGACGAATCCTTCCACCTCTTCCGCCGGGCAAGGGTCGCCACGTTCCGGCCACGCCCGCCTGTGGGGTTCGCCGGCCGGAGCCGTATCGCAGGTGCCGACTCAGCGTCGGACCTCGGTGCCCGGGGCCTTGGCCGTCGTGATGGCAATGCGGTTCCAGGTGTTGATCGTCAGGATGACCGCGATGAGCTGGGCCAGTTCCGCGTCCTCGAAGTGCTCGGCCGCACGGCGATAGACGCCGTCCGGGACTCCGTCGGCGATCCGTGTGACGGCTTCCGTCAGGGCCAGCGCCGCCTGCTCCTTGGCTGTGAAAGAGTGCGTCGCGTCCTTCCACACGTGCACCATGTGGAGGCGATCCTCGCTCTCGCCGGCCTTGCGCGCGTCGGAGGTGTGCATGTGGAGGCAGTACGCGCAGCCGTTGAGTTGTGATGCGCGGATCTGGACCAGTTCGACCAGCGCGGGGCCCAGGCCCTTGCGGGCGACGGCGTCGAGACCGATGAGCGCTGTGAACGCTTGGGGCGCGCTCGCGGCGAAGTCGACGCGGGAGGGGCGGGCGGCTGCCGTGCTGTTCATCATGGGTTTAGCCTAGGCATCCAATGACCAACAGATAGGTGCAGTTGAGTGCTTGAATCCCGGGTCAATTCCGCCCCTGTGGCCGGCACCGACTTGCATCTTGAACTGCCGCCCTCCGGCCCTCGCCGTGCTGCTGTGGCGTCAGCACTGCGAGAGGCGGTTCGTACGGGGCGGCTCGCACCGGGCACTGTGCTGCCACCGTACCGTTCGCTCGCCGTCGACTTGGGGGTGGCCCGCAACACCGTTGCGGACGCGTACGGCGAACTTGTCGCCGAAGGATGGCTGACCGCCCGGCAGGGATCCGGTACCCGGGTGGCCGAGCGGGTCTCCGCCAAGGCACACCGGGTCCCGAAGAAGGCCCCCGGCCACGACACGGGCCCCGGCACCGTCCACAACCTCCGCCAGGGGCAGCCCGACGCCACATCCTTCCCTCGCGCCGCGTGGGCCGCGGCCGTCCGCCGTGCGCTTGCCGCCGCACCGCACGACGCCTTCGGTCCCCCTGACCCGCAGGGGCGTCCGGAGCTCAGGCGCGCGTTGGCCGAGTACCTGGGCCGGGTGCGCGGGGTGTGCGCCGTACCGGAGCAGATCGTCGTCTGTGCGGGGTTCTCGCACGGGCTGCGGCTTCTCTTCGGGGGCGGTGTGCTGAGCGGACCGCTGGCGGTCGAGCCGTACAGCCTTCCGTTTCATCGCGGCATTCTGGCCGATGTCGACGTGCGCACCATCTCGTTGGGACTGGACGAGAACGGTGCCCGGACCGACCAGCTGGGCACACACCCTGGAACGTCGTCACGGCACGGGGCTCGTGCCGTGTTGCTCACCCCGGCCCATCAGTTCCCGACCGGCGGCCCGCTGCACGCGACGCGCCGTGCCGCTGCCGTCGACTGGGCTCGGGCCCGGGACGGGGTCGTGCTGGAGGACGACTACGACGGAGAGTTCCGCTACGACCGTGAACCTGTGGGCGCCGTACAGGGACTGGACCCCGCCCACGTCGTCTACATGGGCTCGGTCAGCAAGAGCCTGTCCCCGGCGATCCGGCTCGGATGGATGGTCCTGCCACCGCACATGGTTGACAGCGTTCTCACAGCCAAGGGGCTGCGCGAGGCATGGACCGGTGTCACCGACCAGTTGGCGCTCGCGGAGTTCATCGAATCCGGGCAGTACGACAAGCACATCAGGCGCATGCGCCAGCGCTATCGTATGCGCCGCAAAGAGCTGGTCACGGCACTGGCGGAGCACGCCCCGCACATCGCGGTGACCGGAGTCGCAGCCGGGCTGCATGCCGTCCTGCGCCTGCCGCCGGGCACCGAAACGTCCAGTGTGAAGGCGGCCACGTGGCTGGGTGTTGCGCTCGACGGGCTCGGGATGTTCCGCCACCCCGACAGCCCGGACCCCCACCAGGACGGTCTGGTCGTCGGCTACGCCACGCCCCCCGACCATCGCTACCGAGCCGCACTCCACACGCTGTGCCGAGCCCTGCCGCCTCAGCCCGACGTCTGAGCCGTTGCCGTCACTCCGTGGGCGCGGGTCGGCGCACCTACAGTGAAGTGCCGCTCCGGAATGGGGCGGCACTTCACTGTGGAGCCGCGCCGGTCATCCATACGTGCCGGCCGCGCTCCCGATCAGACGCGCGCGGCCGCGTGGCCGCCGTCCGCCCGTGTTTCGTGCCCGGTTACCGGCTTCGTGGGCGAGGTGCGCAATCCGAGTGCGACCAGCGCGGTCAGCGCGATGCCCGCCGCCGCGACGAGCACCGCTGTGCGCAACCCAGCGGCCGTCGCCGTGCGCAGCGCTTCGCCGTCGAGGCCGTCCAGACCCGCGTTGGCGAGTGCCACCAACAGCGCCAGGCCGACGGCGCCGCCCACCTGCTGGCTGGTGGACGCGACGCCCGAGGCGATGCCCTGGTCCTCGGCGGCCACCCCGAGGGTGGTCGCGCCGAACATCAGGGTGTAGCCGGCGCCTTGGCCGACGCCAAGCACGAGGAGACCGGGAACCAGCGATGCGTACGAGGCGTTCGTCGACATGGTCGCCCCAAGGGTCACCGCGCCGGCACAACCCACTACCAGCGAGGCGACCATCACCGGCCCGATCCCGTACCGGGTGGCCAGGTGACCCGCGCTCTGTGACCCGACCACGATGGCGGCCATCGGCACTAGAAACGCCAGCCCGGTGTCCAGCGCGTCGTAGCCGTGGACGCCCTGGAAGTAGACGGTCAAGAAGTACAGCAGTGTGCCGAAGGTCCCCATGTACAGGAATGTGACGACCGTGCCCACGGTGAGATTACGGTTGGTGAACAGGCGCAGTGGCAACAGCGGGTCGGCCGACCGGTGTTCGACCACGACGAACGCGGCGAGCAGGATCCCTCCCGTGGCGGCGGCGATCAGCACTTGTGGCGACAGCCATCCGGACTCCGGCCCCTGTACCAGGGCGAACACCACGGCCGTCACGCCGGTCGTCGACGACAGGGCTCCCCGGACGTCCACCGGACGCCGCTCCCTGCGAGTCCTGTCCGGTGCGATCAGCACGAAAGCGAGCAGGGCGGCGGCGCCGGCAAGGGGCACGTTGACGAAGAACACCGACTGCCAACCCAACCCATTCGTCAACACACCGCCCAGCAGCGAGCCGAGAATCAATCCGCTGCCGCCCGCGGTGCCCCACACGGCGAACGCCCTGTTGCGCTCGCGCCCCTCGGGGAAGCCGACGGACACCAACATGAGCGTCGCCGGGAACAGGAGTGCGCCGCCGACGCCCTGGATGGCCCGGGCGGTGACGAGCACGGCGGGCGATGCCGCCAGGCCACCGAGCAGCGAGGAAACCGCGTACATACCGAGCCCGGCAGCGAACACCCGCCGCGGCCCGAACATATCGCTGGCCCGCCCGCCGAGCAGGAGCAAACCGCCGAAAGCGACGGCGTACGCGCTGACCACCCATTGAAGGTGGTGAGCCGAGAAGCCAAGGCCCGAGCCGATCTCGGGCAAAGCGACGTAGACGATGTTGTAGTCGATCGAGATGATCAGTTGAGCGAACGCAAGTAGCGCGAGGGTCGCTCCCGGGCGACGTCGCGGCACTTCGGATGTGATGGTCATGGCAAGAAGGGCTTTCTGAGGAAGACGCCGGGGGAAGGGAGAGGTGCCGGCCGGGCCGCTGCTTGGACGGGCGGCCGGGCCTGGTTGTCACCGCTCGACCATGAATCTACGGCGCTCAAAGACCCATGCGCGGGGTTCATTCGGGAGCACAATTCATGGGTCAATTACGGCCATGACGCGCACTCATGCTGCCAACGCCCGCCTTCTGTGTTCAGCCGGGCGTTGTCCTGCCTGCAGCGTCGGAGGTGGCCGCCGCTCATCCGCACGGCGCAATTGCAAGCGGCAGTCAGCCCGGCCGGTAAGCCGCCCCAGGTACCGATGGGTCGCAGTCAGGCGGAAGGCAAGCGGGCATCTGGGCCGGCCCCAGATGGCCTTCCAACCGCCCAAGCGAACCGTTCCCATAACGGCCATTGGCCGTGGCCGCCCGGACCAGCCCCTGGCGGTGCGCCCGGCCGATCTCTTGAGCAGTCTCGTCTCCGCGTTGTGCTGAACCGCTTTTCGCTCGGATCAGTGGCAGGGTGGAGGAGTGCCGGCGGTAGCCCCCGGCCGCTGGAGTGCGGATCCACCTCCGTGCCCGCACTCTGTCCAATCTCCCTTCCTCCCGCCTGAGGGGAGGCCGGGTGAACCGCCTGTCTGCTGTGGTCCACTGACGCGTCGCGGTGAAGCGTTCTGCGCCGCGGCCCGCCCAGAGACGGGCGCCACGTCGGCTGCCGGAGGGCGCTTCAACCGGACACGACGTGCCCCCGGCGTCTGCCCGCCCCGTGTACGTCCGCATCCCTTCCGTGGCGGGCGGCCAAGGCGACACCACATCGTGCCGTTCGCCTGTGCGCGGTGTCAGGACAACGCCCGCAGGGCGTGCCGGTCGAGGGTGCTGGGAAGTCCTGCATCGGTCCACCCCGGCCCCGGTGCCTCCGCCCGTGCTTGCGCTGTGGCGGCCGCGCAGGCGTTGATGGGCTGCGCGAGGGAGTTGCCCTGCTCAGAGGCGTTGCTGACGGCGTCGACCGGGACTTGTGCGGCAAGGATCTCCGCGCGACCCAGACTCTCTGGGCGACCTGAGCGTCGGCAATGTCGACCTCGTAGGCGTAGTGCCGGATGTGGGTGGGGGAGTACCACTCGTAGCTCACGCTTTCACCCGGCAGGATCACCTCCCAGCCGGTGGCCCCCTGCTCTGCAAGTGCCTCTTCTGCTGCCGTGGCGGTGGTCTGGCGGACCCAGTGGGTGGCCCCACCCAGGTTGGGATCCCGCAGAGGCCCGGCGATCTGGCGCTCACCCCTCAGCAGGAGCACCCTGCCGTAAACGGGGTCCGTGCTGGCGGACGAATGCATGCAGCTCCCGGCTGAGGCTCGGCACATGCCACGGTGCGGTGAGGATCGGCGACCACAAGTGGGCACCCCACCGAGCTCTCCGCCGCTCGACGGCGGCGCGCGGCGAGGGGCGTGGAGTACGTCGCCAGGCTATGCCGCGGATCGGGCCCCTGCACGTATGGGCCCTTCGCTGGCACCACTCAATTAATCACGTGCCGCATTTATTGCAGCGCTGTTATATTAGCGCTGTGACACCTTCGGATCCCACTGCGTTACCCGACCCCTGGCACTCCATGCACGAGCTGCTGGCAGCCATGGATGCCGAAATCGAGCAGTTCTACGTCGAGCGTGGAATCGAGGGGGTACGACCTCGATTCGCCTATCCACTGATCCGACTCGCCCACACCGGACCGCTGACCATTCGAGAGCTTGCGAAGTCCCTGGGCCGCTCGCACTCCGCGATCAGCCAAACCATCGCCGCCATGCGGAAGGAGGATCTCGTCACTTCCCAGCCGGGGCCTGACGCCCGAACCCGGCGAATCGACCTGACCGAGCGCGGCCGATCTTTGGTGCCGTTCCTGGAGGCGGAGTGGCGCGCTACCCATCGGACGGTCGCCGAGCTCGACAGTGAGCTCCCGTACGCGATAACCACCGTTGTCGAGGACGTGCGGCGGGCATTGGGACGCCGGTCGATGCGGCAGCGAATCCTTAACCACCTTGTCGAGCCGCCGCGATGAGGGGGCGTGTCCGTGTCCGGTTCCTCGACACCCGCCCACTGCGGAACAGTCAGCCGTTTCGCGACCTCTGGATCGGTACCTCCGCCTCTCAACTCGGTGGACAGATAGCCACCGTGGCGGTTCTGGCCCAGGTTTGGGACCTGACCGGCAGCCCGGTGGGTACCGGTGTCATCGGGCTCGCTACGGGCCTGCCGATGGTGTTGTTCGGGCTGCTCGGCGGGACGTTGGCCGACACCTTTGACCGTCGTGCGGTGGTGCGGGCCACGACTGCGGGCCAACTGCTGGCCGCCGCAGGGCTGTGTGCCCAGGCCCTGGCGGACAGCCGCAGCGTGTTCCTGTTGCTCGCCCTGGTGGCCGTGGGGACGAGCTGCAGCGCTCTCGGCGCTCCTGCCCGGCGCACCTTCCCCGTCCGGTTGTTGCCAAGCGATCGGGTCGCAGCCGGCCTTGCGCTGCTGAACGTCTCCTTTCAGGCAGCGATGCTGGCTGGACCCGCGATGGCCGGGCTGATCATCGCCAGCTGGGGACTCCCGGTCGCTTACGCCGCCCAGGCCGTGGCCACGGTAGTTTCGGCGCTCTCGTTGATTCGCCTGCCTGCCCTGCAGCCAGAAGGTGCCGACGCGGCTGGCGGCAGGCGCCGACCAGAGCGTGGCGGTTGGCGGATTCTGCGCCGCCCGACGCTATGGGGCTCGATGGCCACCGACGTTTCCGCAACGCTCCTCGCCATGCCCATCGCGCTCTTTCCTCTTGTCAACGAGATCCGCTTCGGCGGGAACCCGCAGACCCTCGGCCTATTCCTCTCGGCCGTCGCGGTCGGTGGAATCACGGCCGGCCTGCTCTCCGGCACGGTCACACGGTGGCGCCGCAGCGGCTTGGTACAGCTCTCGGCATCCGTCGTCTGGGGCCTGGCGCTGGCCTGCTTCGGCTTGGCAGGGCCGCTGTGGCTGGCGCTCGCCTGTCTAGCCCTTGCGGGCGCTGCCGACACCGTGTCTGTCGTCACCCGCGGCGCCCTGGTTCAGTTGGAGACCCCAGACGCGTATCGCGGGCGGGTTTCCTCGGTAGAGCACGTCATCGGTGTCGCGGGCCCTGAACTCGGCAACTTCCGCGGCGGCGTGTTGGCTTCGGCCACCTCCGCCTCCTTCTCGCTCGTCTTCGGTGGACTGTCCGCCATCCTTGCGATCGCCGCCGTGGCCGCGACCAACGCCCCTCTTCGCGCCTACCGCACGCCGCCTCCTGCCGCGAAGTCGACTGCCCCTGAAGTCGCGGAAGCGGCGGCTGGATAGGGGTTCTGATTTCACGCCCGGCGAGGGATCGTCAGCAGCGCAGGGCTCTGACACCCTCTTGCCGGGGTCATTCCTCGTCGGCGGTGTCCGGAATCGCGCGGCGGTCTCAGTCCCCAGGCAGCTCAAGGAGTTGGACGGAGTTCCAACCGAGCATGTTGACGTGACGGCGGTGCACACGTGTCACGGCGCCCAGATCTAGTGGCCCTGGGTCGTTACTGACTTCGGCTCGTTGGGGTGAATCGTTGAGAAGTCCCCGATGGGCGTGGGTGGTTGGCTGTATCCGTGGTGTGTGAGATATGCGGATGGGGGCGGGCTGACTCCTACGGGACGTCGGCGTCGGGAGTCGGTACGGATGCAGGCGGCTGAACTGTTCGAGCAGGAGATCAAGCCGTCGGAGGCCGCACAGCGGCTGCGGGTGAGCGTGAAGTCGGCGTATCAGTGGCACCAGTTGTGGCGGGAGGGCGGTGTTCAGGCTTTGGCCTCCCGCGGTCCGAGCGGGTCGCGGTGCCGCCTGTCCCTGCGGTCCCTGGAGAAGCTGGCCGTGTATCTGGAGCAGGGTCCGGCTGCGCATGGCTGGGTGGAGGACCAGGTGTGGACCGCGTCGAGGGTGGCCACACTGATCGGCCGCAAGTTCCACGTCACCTACAGCGTCTCGGGCGCCACACGGTTGATGCACCGGCTCGGCTTCAGCCCGCAGGTGCCCGCCCGGCGGGTCGCCGAGCGCGACGAGCAGGCCGTGAGCGCGTGGCGGGAGGCGACCTGGGCGGAGGTAAAAGGACCCGGGCGGCCTGCGGGGGGCTACGTCTGCTTCGAGGACGAAGCCGGGTTCCCCCGCAGGCCGCCCCGGGGACGTACCTGGGGCCGACGCGGGATCACCCCGGTCGTGGCCGTCAGCGGACGACGCTCGGGACGGCTGTGTAACGGGCTGGTGACGGTGGGGTTGCGGAACGGCTGTCAGACGGTGCCGGAGGCGGGGTGAAACGTTAAGCCGCGCATGGAGGCATTCGGAAACGATCCCGTCCCGGTGAACGTCGCCTCGCTGCCGGGCGCGTACTGGCTGTACGCACCACCGCGCGCAGACGGCGACTGCGTCTGGTGCGCCGGGCTGTGGCAGGACAGTGCCCCAGGCACGCACGGAAGGGCGGCCGGGGAGTCCGCCGTGTCGAACAGCACATCTGAGTCTGCTGCCCCTCTGCCCCTCGTGGACGACTGGGTGGCGGGACTGGCGCGCATGGTGATGCTGTCGGTGGCCGTGTGCACAGTCGTTTCAGCGATGCTCGCGGTAGCCCTGGTATGAGTCGGTGGCGCGGCGAGTGGGTCCCTGGGCCGGCATTGCTGCGTAAGCGCCGGCCATCGTCGGGCAGCGGCGTTTGGCCGACGCCGATCGCTGTACCGACGTCCCCGGCGTCCTGGCACAGGCGAAGGGCCTCGCCGGTCATGCCTTCGCAGGAGTCGTCGCCGCTGGGAAAAGGGCTGCGTTGGATGGGAGAGCCGGGCAGCATGGCGGTGTGGCTGATCTTCTGTGGGATGACGTGCGCTGTTTCTTCGACCCGGACCTGATGGGGTCGCTGCCGGACGTGCGTGTCCCGGATTGTTCGGTGGAGGACTGGCAGGCGGTCCTCGATCTTGTCGAGGCCAGGGGCTGGAAGTGCCAGTACTCGGAAGGCGAGACGGTGCTGCCGGTGCCCCGGGCGGGCGGAGACCGTGTTGTCCCGCCCGGCGGACGCTGAGTGCCCGGACCTGCGGGTCTGGCCGACTCCCGACGTGGTGGCGATCTTCCGTTGCAAAGACGACGAGGTCATCGACTTCGACGTCGACCTGCGGGAGTTGCAGGGCCAGGAACGACTCGATGTGTTCTGCGGCTTCCTCCGGGAGATCGGGCGACGCTTGGGCAAGCCGGTCCTGATGGATCCGGAGGGCGACTACGGCCATCCGGTGCTCGGCTTCGATGTCGAGGCCGATCGGGTCGTCCTTCTGGCTGAACCGCTGGTCATGTGACCGCGGCCGCAGGTCGGGACTCGTAGAAGGTGCCGTCACGGAGCATTGCGAAGAGGACATCGGCCCGCCGTCTGCGAGGCAGAGTAGAGCCTGCGTGTGGTGTTTGCCCTGGCTGATCTTCTTGTCGTAGTAGGCCCGCGATGCCGGGTCGGGCACCGAAGCCAGCCTCGCCCGTCTGCGCTCACCGCGACGTCAGCTGCCCGATCCGTTACCTGAAGCGGTGATCAGAAGCTCGCCGTCTCGGAGGGCTTCCGCTGCTCATCAACCTTCTTGAGGGGGGACCTCACCATGCGCATCACCCATGCCGCCTTCGCCGCTGCCATTTCGGTCGGATCACTCGCCGCTCTGACGGCCCCGGTTCAGGCCGCCGAGTACTCCTCGGCGCTGAAGGTCCGAGGCATCCAGTACGACGCACCGGGCCGCGACTCCAACAGCTGCTCGACGGGCAACACCCGCGAGGAGTACCTGATGGTCAAGAACTACTCGGCCACGGCGACCGTGAACCTGAAGGGTTACGTCGTCAAGGACGCGGCCGGCAACCGCTTCCAGTTCACGGCCAACCACTACCTGCAGCCCGGTGACTCGGTGAAGCTGCGGGGCGGCCACGGCACCGACTCCGACGCGGGCAACGTCGTCTACCGCGACGACTGCAACTTCATGTGGAACAACGACCGCGACACGATCTACCTCTACAAGCCCTCCGGCAGCCGCGCGGACGTCCACTCCTACAGCAAGAGCGGCAACGACCGCGACAACAACGGCTACATCACCTTCCACTAACCCCGCTCGCGCTCACGCTCCCCTCACTCGGCGGTCAGGGGAGTGAGCGCTGCACTGCCAGAGGGTGGGGACCGCGTACCGAGTCGAGCAGCAGCGTCTGGCCGAGCGCAGTCGCGCAGGCGAGTCCCCGCCCGCACTGGTGTGCGCCGGCCGCAGGGTGAGGTTCACCGAGGCCGCTGGAAGACAGGCCGCCCCGACAGGGGCAGGAACAGGACCCTGGACCTGTGCGGCACGTGTAGGAGCCGGACCGCCGACGCCGCGCGCCAGGACCGAACAGACCAAAAGTGAGAGCCAGCAGAACAAGCGCGCTCACAGCGCCAGCGATGATATGTCGGCGACGGCTGAAAAGTGGACCGGTAGCGGGCGCTTGGGTTCTAATCAACGCCATGCATCCCGCGGGCTGCCGACACGCCCTCGGTGTGCTGCTCGGGCACGGGCGGGCCCCCGGAGCTTCCCGGGCGATGTAGGGCCCGGGAAGCTAATCCGCCCGGTGGGAGCGGGGCGGAGCCCTTGTCCGTACCGGCGGCCGGGGCTGCCTCAGCTACCGCGGTCTGTTACGGCGCAACCCTGGGGGGCCCATGACCCTGCTCGGGAGCCAGACCGGCCGGGACAGCGGACGCAGGCAGGGCAAGGGGAAGCGACAGCGCCACCCGGGGCGTGTGACAAGTCCGTTGTCGATCACTAGACGATTGAGTCCAAGGGCTCGTAGCCGTAGGCCGCCAGCGAGCGGAGAGCACGCGACGCATGCTTCAGTAACTCGCAGGAGGTCTCGGTCGGGGCCCAGCGGGGGAATGGCCTTGAGTCTCCAGTGGCTGGAGACAGCAGAGTGGGAGACATGGACGTTACGACTCTCTACTCGATCGGGGAGCTTTCCCGGCGGACCGGCTTGTCTGTGAGGACCATCCGCTTCTACTCCGATTCGGGGGTGGTAGCGCCCACCACCCGTAGTCCCGCCGGCTATCGGCTCTACGACCTCGACGCACTGCTTCGTCTGGAACTCCTCCGCACACTGCGCGAGCTGGGCATTGACCTGGCCACGATTCAACGGGTACTGGAACGCGAGCTCTCGGTGGCGGAAGTCGCCGCGGCGCATGCCGACGCCATGGACGTCCAGATCCGGGTGCTGCAACTGCGTCGGAACGTTCTGCGAGTCGTGGCCAGACGCGGGTCCAGTCCCGAGGAGACCAAGCTCATGCACAGGCTCACGCAGTTGTCCGGCGAGGAACGCCGACGTTTGATCAACGATTTCATGGATGGCACCTTCGGCACAGCGGATGCCGACCCGGCCGCGGTGGCCATGGTTCGCGCTGCCACTCCCGACCTCCCCGAGGATCCGTCCAGCGAGCAGGTCGCCGCGTGGGTGGAACTCGCCGAGCTGGTCGGCGACGAGGACTTCCGGGCCCGGATGCGTCGGACGGCCGGATACCAGGCCGCCGGGCGCACGCTCGACATCGAGAGCGTGGCAGGCGAGGAACTGATGGAGTTCACCCGTCAGAGGGCGGCCGAGGCCATGGAGTCGGGCATCGACCCGCTCAGCGACAGGAGCGCGCCCGTCATCGACGACCTCGTGCACCGCTTCGCCGAGGTGTTCGCGCGCACCCCTGACACGGAATTCCGGGACTGGATGGCCCAGCAGTTCGAAGAAGCACACGATCCCAGGGTGGACCGGTACTGGAGGCTGGTGTGGATCGTCAACGGCTGGCAGGTAGCACCGAACCTGATCCCGGTGTACCCCTGGCTCATCCAGGCCCTGCGAAATGACCGTGACGCACAGACACCGCAGTGGGCACCGCCCCGGATCCCTTAATGAGTCCAAGGGATCGCCTGCGGGCATGAGACGAGGGCGTCCAACGTTGATGTGTGACTAACGACCTGGACACCCTCGCAACGGCACTCTATGCCCGGATCGACGACGAGTTGAAGGCTTCGCCGTGGTCGGCGCTGTGGCGGCCTGCCGTCGGAATCACGCCCACGCTCACTGACGCCGAGCTGATCACCCTCGGGGTCATGTCGGCGCTGCTCGGATACACCTCTGAGCGGCGCTGGCTACGCCGCGTCGGGCGGGACTTCGGTCGCCTGTTTCCCTACGTGCCCCAGCAGTCCGGCTACAACAAGCGGCTGAGCGCCGCGTTCTCACTGCTCACCAGCATGATTCGGATCGTGGCCCGCGATACCTCGCTGTGGAGCGACGATGTGTGGCTGGTCGACTCCACACCGGTCGGTTGCGGTTGCTCCCGCGAGACGGCCAAACGCTCGGACCTGGCAGGCTGGGCCCAGTACGGCTACTGCGCATCACACTCGCGATACTTCTGGGGGCTGCGTCTGCACCTCGACCAGGATCGCGAGGCCGGCGCCGGGAGACGATCGACCTGACGGCGCCGCGGGCGCTGAGGGAGTCCCGCACGGACGTCGCCCTCAATCTCACGGCCGAGCGGCTGCGCCGCCCGGCAGCACGCCTTCTCCTCGGTGGCCCCCGCCGAGTCGCTCAACCCCTGATCGCCGGCTGGAACCGCGAGAAGGACCACAACACCGAAGATTCCGGTGCCACCGTTCGGGCAGCACCAAAGTTGCAGACTCGTCCCGTCAGGAGCCGTTGATCAGCTTCTTGACCTCGGCAGGGAGCTCCGTGTCGGAGTCGATGACGACCAGGCGGGCATCACCAGGTTCGTCGCCCACCGCGACAGCGATGGTGGGGTCCACACCCTCGACCGTGTACGCGGTCGTGGACGAGGCCTTCGTCCTGCCGTCGGAATCATCGTTCGGCGTGTCGTCGCACGGCGGACGGGTTGCGGCGCCGAGATTGTCCCCGACGGGGATGTCGGTGTTTTCGGTGCCGAGGTACGTACGCTTGTCGTACTCGACCAGGAACGCACAGGACGACGCGGACCCACCGCCGTCATTCGATCCGTCCGTGCAGCCCGCGGTTAACGTCGCGCCGGCTGCCGCGAGCAGTACCCACAGGTGCCTACTTCTTCCGAATGGGAGTACCGGTTTCATCGGTACACCTCCTCCTGGAGCATCAGCTCCGGCTCAGTGGTTGGATGCTGCGAGGACCAAGGTCCGCACTCGGCGTGCCGGCTGGGGGGTGGCTGAGTCGGCCCGCCCCCAGCCTGCTGCGGAAGCGTCTGCGCTCGCTTCCGCAGAGATCTCGTAGGAGAGACCCTCGACTCACTCGCCCGCTTCTGCCAACGGATCTCCGGCGCACACGAGGGTGGCGCGGTTCACCGAAGAAACGATGCCCCCGCGCCGATGTCTGCGATGAGCAGACGCGACGCGGGGTGCAGGCGTCAGCGTGCGATCGAGGAGCCGAAGTCCGGGTATCCGCTGGTCGGCAGACCGATGGTGGCTGCCCCGAAGCTGACCGCGCCGGTGGTGGTGAGCTTCGGGGCGCGTCCCTTGAGGGACCACAGGGCGCCATCGCCGTTGTTCTCTCCGGAAGCGCCGACGGCGAGATCGGCCTTGCCGTCGCCGTTGGTGTCTTTCAAAGCCAGGGCGACTCCGAAGTAGTCGGCTGGCTCGGCCGCTCCGGGGACACCGGCTGAATCCTGGTTGTACCCGTACGCGGACGCGGTGGCGAGACCCCCGGCGGATCCGGGGATCACTGTCACCGAGCCCGTGCCTTCTGCCGAGCCGATCGACTCCGCGGGTGCGCCCACGGCGAGGTCGGCCCTGCCGTCCCCGTCGATGTCGTCGAGCGCCACAGCGGAACCGAAGAAGTCCTCGGCCTCCGACGCGCCGGGGATCCCGGCCGTGTCCTGGGTGATCTTCACGGGCGGGCGAGAGGTGTCACGACCACTCGACGCGCCGTAGGTCAGGGTGACGTTGCCGCCCAGGCTGGTGCCCGGCATCCAGGTGGTAGGCCTTCTCACCATGGGCGTGGGGATCTGCATCGAGTCCGTGAGGCCTGCCGCGAGCGGCGCGCCTGAGTCCCGAAGCCTCCGAGAGGCGCCACACCGCCAGCGCCGAACTCATCACGGATTCCTGCTTGCTCATGACGTTGATCGCCGGGTTGTCGCCCAGTGCGTCGACCAGTGCCTTCTCGTCGGCGGCGGTCCGGCCGCCGCCGTCCATGGCTCGGCCGAGAACGGCAAGGAGCCCATCGACGACCCGACGGTGGCCGCCCTGTGCGCGGCCGCGTTCGAGAAGGTCCGGGAGAGCGGGCCATCCCGCACGAGAAGTACATCCTCTGCCCCGGCCCCGGACAGTACATGCCCCACTTCCTGCTCCTGCAGCGCACAGGCCGCCCGCGAAGGCCTCACCCGGCGCAGCATCTGATGAAGGACGCCGGGATTAACGGGCGGATTTCCTGCCGCGACCACGGAACGCCCCGGTGGCGCTTGGCGCACAGGCGGAGGGGATATCCCCGTACGAGCGTCGAAGCGCCTCTGCATCACACCACTCGGCGCGGCGCGTACGGTGTGGCCACCTGCTGCGAGCCGGACACACGCAAGTGCGCATTCCAGGACGGCGGGGGCGGGTTGGCCGGATCGACTTCGTCCAGCCACGATCCAACGGTTCATGACCCCACGTCAGGACAGGGGGCGGCCCGGAAACTGCGCCGCCGTCGTCCCGCCGCACGTGTCTCGAAAAGAGCGCGCCCACCGAAAGTGGCATTGCTAGTACCCCGCCTGCACAGCACTATGACCGAATACCGGCCCACTTATGCATTACGCACGTGAGGCACGCACGGAATGTTGCGGGAGCACCTTGCTGGATGGCTTGTGTGCGCCTTTGCCGGAGGAAATCCACGCACCTAGGTTTGTGCTGCGTCGGCGGCGCCCCGCTCGATCGGGCCGGTTCGCCGGCTGACGTACGAAAACGGCACGAGTCCTGTTCATCCCGCAACGAAAGGGCATGACGATGGCTTACGAGCGTCCCACTCTCACCAAGGTCGGCGACTTCCAGAAGGTCACCGGACTGGCCGGCACGGGCAGCCCCGACCTGCTGGGCGGCCACAGCCTGCTTTGATCCGGCCCGCCATCGGCCCCGGGTGACCTGAGCACCGACGCTACGTCCTGGGGCACGTCGGGTCCGGAGCGTGGGGGGGGGGCCCCGCCCCCCCCCCCCCCCCCCCCCCCCCCTCCCCGTCCCCCCCCCCCCAAAAAAGGCCCTGTCCTGCCGCCCGTCCCTCCCCCCCCCCCCAGGACAGGGTGTTTTTTGT
>NZ_JBWKLQ010000018.1:86371-90996 GCF_056429965.1 Streptomyces sp. NPDC046122
GGGCCCAACTTTTTTTTGGTTCGTCCCCACCGTTGCCCTGGGGGACCGGAACCACGAACTCGATTTTTGGGGGCATTTTGGTTCGGGGGGGGGGGGGGCGCCCCCCCCCCCCCACGCTCGTCCCCGTACCGCTGCTGAGTCCGCATCGACCAAGAGGGGCCTGTGCATGGCGACCGGTACGTCACTACCCACGGGGGCGAGTTGGTTCGTGGTCCTTCCGGACACCGACGCCGTCGCGCCCCTGGCCGCACCGGTTCGCTCGCGTGCGGCACGGGAGATCAGGCATGCCTCGGGCCGGCCCTGGCTGTTGGGGTACTGGCCGGAAGACAGCGTGACGACGGCGGTCCGCGGAAGGACCCGCTTGTGTGTGCTGGGACAGCACGCGGTGACGGAGCAGGAGGCGGCGCGCGCCGCCGGCGCCGGATCCCCCGGAGCGGCCGAGCGGCTCGCCCGGACCTGGCCCGGCAGTCACCATCTGCTCGCCAGTTTCGACGGCGAAACCCTGGCCCTCGGCACCGTCACCGGCGTACGCAGCCTCTTCGTGGCGTCGGCCCGCAGTGCGGACGGCGCGTGCGTCGTGGCCGACCGCGCCGACGTCCTGGCCGACCTGGTCGACGCGGAGCTGGACGAGGGCCGGCTGGCCGTCCACCTGCTCAGTCCCGGGATCCTGCACCCCCTGACGGCACAGACGGTGTGGCGCGGAGTCGACGTCGTGCCCGGCGACCACCGCCTGACGCTCGACCGCGACGGGCACGCCCGTACGAGTCGGCACTGGGCGCCGCCGCCGGCCGAGCTGTCGCTGGCCGAGGGAGCCCGACTGGTCCGCGACAGGCTGGCCGACGCGGTCGCCGTACGCGTCGCGGGCGGCGCACCGGTCACCGCCGACCTGGGAGGGGTCGACTCCACCGCGGTGGTCTGCACCGCGGCCCGCCAAGGATCGAAGATCGTCGCCTACACGGCCGCCGTCCACGACGTCCTCGGCGACGACGTCACCTACGCGCAGCGCACGGCGGAGGCGCTCGACTCGCTGGAACACCAGGTGGTGCCCGCCACCGCCGTCCCCCTGACCTTCGACGGCGTGCACGCACTCGAAGACGTGCTCGACACTCCGTCGTTGTACTCCGTCAACCGCCACCGGCGCATGTACATCATCGAGCGGGCCGCGGAGCGCGGCTCCTCACTGCACTTGAGCGGGATGGGCGGGGACGAACTGTTCAGCGGCGCCAGCGCCCATGTGCACGGCCTGCTGCGCCGGCATCCTGGTACGGGCTGGCGGCACACTCGCGGCTTCGTCGCGAGGCACCGGTGGTCCCGCCGGACGGCATTGCGGCAGTTGCTCGACGGCCGCTCCTACGGGGCCTGGCTGGACCAGGTGGCCCGCGACCTCACACTGCCCCAACCGCCCATGTCGGTGCCCCTCTTCGAGTGGGGCACCCCGCCACGGCTGCCCCCCTGGGCCACCGGCCGGGCCGTCGAGGCCGTGCGGGAGCTCATCCGTACGCAGGCCTCGGAGGCGGAGCCGCTCGGCGGCGGACACGGTGTGCACCGCGAGCTGGCCACGATGCGCACCCTTGCCCGCTTCGCCCGGCACGTACAGCAGATGTCCGAGCCTCTGGGCATCACCTTCGCCTCTCCCTACTACGACGACCTGCTGGTGGAGGCGGCACTCGCGGTCCGGCCCCAGGAGCGTGTGACTCCCTGGCGGTACAAGCCGCTGATCGAGGAGGCCATGCGGGGCGTCGTGCCAGATGCCAGCCGCCGGCGGACCACCAAGGCCCACGCGGCCTTCGAGGAGGAAACCGGGCTGCGCAAGCACCGCTCCTCCTTGCTCGCCCTGTGGGACGACGCCCGTCTGCACGGACTGGGACTCATCGACGTGGAGGCCGTTCGGGCGTGGTGCCGCCGGCCACTCGCCGCCGACCTGGAGAGCGCGCTGCTGCACGCCACCGTCGGCTGCGAGGTCTGGCTGCGCTCCCGGGAGAATTCCGCCGGCCGAAGGGGCCGGCCCCAAACCGACACAGGAGGCATGCCCGTATGACGATGACCCTGCGCCCCGGCGTGGTGACGGCCGACACCGAGTACGGGATGGCCCTGCTCGACCAGAGCAGCGGCGAGTACTACACCCTGAACCCCACTGCCGCTGTCATCGTGCGCGCCCTGCTCGACGGCACCACCACCGACCAGGCGGTGACCGCGCTCACCGACCAGTACGACGTGAGCGCCGAGCAGGTCGAGGAGGACATCGCCCGCATTCTGCAGGACTTGCGCGACGCCCGGCTGCTGACGGGGTGAGTTTTGGCGCGTCCCGGCACGCGCCTCGTCGCCGTCGGGCACCCCCGGCGTTCTCGTGAGAATCGCCATGCCCGGCTTCCGCCCGTGTCCGTCATCGTGTCCGGCCCGAGCCCCGGCTTGTGCCCGTCATCGTGTCCCGCCCGCATTCGTCGTCGTGTCCGAAGGGTAGAGCAGTGTCCACCTCGCAAGTCGTCCCGTACGACCCCCGGTCGGTTCCGCTCGGCCGGCGGCTGGTGACCCGGCTGGTCGTCGTCTGCGCCCACGTTCTCGCACGCCGCTCCCCGGCCGGAATCCGCGACGTACTGCGGCGGCTGCGCAAGGGCGCCCGGCCGGCGACGCTCGCCGAGGCCGCTCGTGCCCGCGACACCGTCCTGGCCGTCAGCCTGGCCGCCGGCGGGCAACAGGGCTGCCTCGCCCGGTCGCTGGCCACCGTACTGCTGTGCCGCCTGCGCGGTCAGTGGCCGACCTGGTGCGTCGGCGTGCGCACCCAGCCGCCGTTCGCCGCGCACGCGTGGGTGGAGGCCGACGGGATCCTCGTCGGTGAAGGAGCCCCGGCCGACTACTTCCAGCGGTTCTTCATGGTGGACTGAACGCAGGTGGCCTCCTCCCCGTACTTCGCGGAGCCTCCCCGCCGACCGCCCGCAGCCGGGCCGACGGACCGCCGCAGACAGTCGCCGCCCGCCGGGGAGGAGCCGTCCGTGCCGCCGAAGCCCGGGCCGAGCGGCTCCCCGGCGGCAGGCGGCGCACGCCCCGGGACAGCCGTACGCGGCGAGCGGACGCGACCCTGGCTCGTCCTCACCCACCTGCGGCCGCACCGCCCCGGGCATCCTCCTGGGCAGCGCGCTGTCCCTGGCGGGAAGCCTGCTGGCCCTGCAACTTCCCCAGGTCCTCATCGAAGTCTTCGCGGGTCGGGGCCTACGGTCCGTTCGGGGCCCCTGAGTGGTCATCCGAGATCCGAGAGAGCACGCTCCGACCGGCCCCCTACGGGGGTGGAGCTCGGGTGGCGGGCCGTCATAAAGCGTGACGGGCAGCGCCGTTTCGGTCGGGTCAGGGCCGTTGCGATGGGGCACCCTGGCGGAGGTGCCGCAGTGGCACCGACAGGCCAACGTGGTGCGGGGCCATCCAGCCGCAAGAGTGCCGGAGGCGGCCAGTTCGTTCTGCCGAACGGTCTCGTGGCCTGATGCAGGGAGGGCTAAGAGGCGTCGCCCAGGTTGTCCTTGATGTGAGAAACGGTGCGTCGGAGGGCGGGAAGCCCGTTGGTCTGGATTTCGACGACACCGCTGGAGATCGGGGCTGCTCCTGCGCGGCGGCCCCGCTGTGCACTCCGAGGCACCCTTTCGGAAACTCTTCAGGGCGGTTGCCCAGGCGAGTTGAGCGCCTTCGTGCGGGATGGACCCATGGGCCTCGGCCTCAGCCGTCTGCTTGGTGAGCTCTTTGCAGGCGGGCTCCAGTGTGCTGATCGGAGACATGCTCGCTTCGTTGACCCGGCCGGCGCTGTCCAGCACGCGGTTGATCCGGTCCTTGCTGCCTGAGGTGTACCAGCTTTCGAGATCGTCCTTCGGTGACGAGTTGCAACCGGCAGCAAGCAAGAGGGCGGCGGCGATCGCGAACCCGCGAGTCTCCGTGGCTATACGACAGTCGCGGACTGGGCGTACACGAGTGTCTGTGCGGCTGCCGGATCCGTGCCGTCAGGGCTATGCGGCAGCGCACCGGCGGGGAGCAGTGGGCCTCGGTTATGGCGGACCAACGAAGCCGCGCCCATAAGAACTTCACAAATTGCTGTTCGTAGCGCTGCTCGCCCAGGTTGAGGCGTTACCTACCTGGTAGGCGGGTTGTCGTGAGGGCTGACGGGTGTTGCTCGTCGCGGTATGCCGGCGGTATGAGGTATCCGCAGGGTGGGAGTCTGACCGCGGGGAGGCAAGCGTTCCGTGAGCGGGTCCGGATGGAAGCGGTCGGTATGTTCGCCGAGGGGCGGGGCAGTACGGAGATCGCGAACGGCATGAGGAATCAACAAGTTGCATGCCGAAGGGTTCGATCATCCGGCCGGGCAGACGGACTGGCGTGCAAGACTCCAGCGTCACAGCTGCGGCTGGGTCTGCGCCGGGAAAGGTGCCCCTACCCACTGACCAGCATGGATACGTCAGCGTCACGAACTGCAGCTGCCAGTGTCAGACCCTCCTCTTAACCTTGCAGGCATGGGACTCTCGGTGAGCCTCTTTCATCCTGAATAGTTGCAGATCAGCAGTGTGTGGACGGCTTGGACGATGGTGCCGATGCGGCGGGTGGAGCATCTGGCTTGTCGTAGTAGCCGCCAGGACTTCAGTTGTGCGAAG